>JBBRUR010000025.1:0-55839 GCA_038247635.1 Chitinophagales bacterium | reverse complement strand
TGTTGTAACTGTTCTTGCTGAAGTTGTATGATTAAATCCTTGTCAATCATATAAGTAATTTGAACTTATATACTATAAATTCAAAGAACTATTATCGCACATTTTATAAAAAATGTGGATAACTGGCCTGAATAGTTACCTAAAAAATATCATTCATTGTTTTTATGGCAACCAAAATTATCAAGGCAAACAAGTATATTTCTGTTTTGTGGCCACCATTTACACAACGTAACAACTATTATAATAAATTAAAGCACATGCACCGATAGCAATAAATGTGAGCCCTAAAAAACTGACGGGTGACCAGCTAACGCATTTTTATGTAGATAAGTATGTAATAAAAATTAGCCAGCCGAACTACGATTAATGATAATTAAGAAAACCGAATTAATTTATAAACCGGCAGAAACTAAACAATGAATTTATACTTGAGATATTTGTACCATAAGTGTAAAGAAATATAAAACCCCCAAAAATTTGACAGCTATCCGGAAATTGTTTTTTGCCGTTATCCAAATGCTTTGGTAAGCCAACTTACCGGAAAGGATATATCGTCAAAACATTTTGAGTTTGACATGTATATGTTAATTGCGTTGAAGACTCACACCCCTACCCCCCTACCCTGCGGTGAGGTTGTGGCAAAGTTTTTAAACGATCCATGTTAGACTTACCACATCGGCTGTTATTAGTTAAATACTATTTTTTTAGAGAAGTGAATTTGGCTGAGTGCTAAAAGCTAATGGCTAATGGCTAACGGCTATTTAAATTGTGGGGTAAATGGTATCAGCTTTGTGCGTAAGTTCTACCACTTTAAGTTTGTTTGTTTGTTACGGAATTTGGTTATTGGCTGCATACTAACGTGAAACGACGTTGCAGCTTGTTGTTCTGTTTTCATGACTATTAGGAGGATTGCTTTGGCACTCCGACAAATCTCCTCCCGGGGAGAGAGACAAGAAGTGAATGCGCCGACACAATGTTTAAGCAAAAGCAGTGCAGTAGCCGTGTATTAAATGGCAAAAAAAATTTAACAGCAGACTGACATAAAAATTAAGCTTAAAACGGCTTAAATTATTTTATCATATCGAAGTTTATTTTAACGACTTCCAATTGCGTTATCGGCTACCCGGGCGGCGCCGCTAAACCTGGTTTTCCAATAGCTATCGTTTAAGTCGTTAACCATTACGCCACCACTGGTGCTGGCATGTACAAATTTGTTGTTAAGCAGGTATACACCAACATGGCTAACGGAGCGGCCTGTGGTACGAAAAAAAACAAGGTCGCCTTCCTTTAGTTCTTCAATGCCTATTTTACTGCCGTTATCGTACTGTTCCTGCGCGGTGCGAGGGATTGACACATTGTAAATATTGCTCATAATAACCTGTACAAAGGCTGAACAATCAATACAATTTTTAGTACTGCCACCCATACAATAGCGGGTGCCCCACCAATCGTCTATCAGTTGCAGAAGTTGAATATTGGTCAACTTTTCAACTGTAGCATCCAGTGCAATGGCATATTTTAATTGTAGAAAACCAGCCCTTTCAATATCGCCGCGCAGGTAACCACCTGTAATTAAGGGTTCGTTTTTGCGGCGTGCAGGACGATTATTACCGGGATCAGTGGTTGAATGACGGCTGGAAACCTCTTCGCCGGGAGTTACAGAAATATTATTAAGGAACTGGACTTTTTTAACATCCTGAGGTTTTGCCGGCGCCCTGGCAACCGAGTTATCGCGGCTGGAGAGGCTTTTAAGCTGGCTGCAACTGGTAAAAAAAAACATTGCCAGCGTAAAATGTAGTAGTCGGGTTGAAGTCATATGTAAGTGACCGGCAAAGTACGCCACGACACCCTTAGTGCCAAAACATTGGTAAAACTATTTAACAGATACCCAAGCTTAGCACATTTGTGGAAAAGTGATGCCTGATGTACAAAAAGGATAGGCGAAATTTGTTGGTCCGTTAACAGCACTTACGTGCAAAAACTTTAAAAACGGGAAAAGAGAAGAAACGCTAATTTTTTAAGGAGTTAATATTAATAACAGAGTAGGCAGCCTTAGTAGTCTTTGTGTTTAATACCGCATAGGAGGCAAGAGAAAAACTGCAAAGAAAAATAAATTAAAGTCAAAAGCAGGTTAGACAGCCCTGTCAGTCTTTATGTTTCTTAGTGTATTTGCGCCTTCATAGCAAAAAAGCTGCATAAAAAACAAAGAGTAGAAAGGAGTGACACAACTATGATGAAAAAAGAACAAATGCGGATAACAAAAAAAAATTGCGAGGGATTTCTCCCGCATTGAAATTACAAGGAAGGCTGACATGAAATAACCATAACTAAGCAAATCGTTCAACTTTTCACTATCGAGGTTTCGCGTTTCACAATTTGACCAAACGACACAACACATGACCAAATTTTCACACCTACACGTACATACGCAGTTTAGCTTGCTAGACGGGGCTGCCTCAATAAAAGGACTGTATAAAAAAGCTATTGCCGACGATATGCCGGCCTTGGCCATTACCGACCATGGTAACATGTTTGGCGCTTTTGAGTTTGTAGCCGAGGCATATAAGCATACAAACGAAGATGGATCGCTAAAAGTAAAACCAGTTGTTGGTTGCGAGTTTTATGTAGTAGAAAACCGCCACAAACGCCAGTTTACCAAAGAGCAAAAAGATAATCGCTACCACCAGGTATTGCTGGCAAAAAACAAGCTGGGGTATGCCAATTTATTAAAATTAACCTCGCTGGGCTACCAGGAGGGCATGTATAGCAAATACCCCCGCATAGACAAAGAACTCATAAAAAAATACCATGAAGGCTTAATAGCTACCACTTGTTGTTTGGGTGCCTACGTACCCCAATTAATTTTAAAAGAAACAGAGGAGGTAGCCGAAAAGGAATTTAAGTGGTGGCTCGATATGTTTGGCGAAAACTATTATATTGAAATTCAGCGCCATGGCATGGAACAGCAAAACAAGGTAAACAAAGTTTTGCTTCGCTTTGCTGCAAAACACAACGTACCCGTAATTGCCAGCAACGACAGCCACTATACCGACCAGGACGATTACAATGCACACGATATTTTGCTGTGCATTAATACAGGCGAAAAACAAAGCACGCCCGGCTTTGACGACTTTGTAAACGATGATGCACAGGTAAAAAACCGCCGCTTTAAGTTTCCCAACGACCAGTTTTATTTTAAGAAGACCAGCGAGATGAAGGAACTGTTTAAAGACATTCCTGAAGCTATTGACAACACCAACGCTATTATTGATAAAATAGAATTGCTAAACCTAAAAAAAGACATACTACTCCCAAATTTTCCTATGCCAAAGGAGTTTCAACAACACGACGACGGCAACCTAAACCAGTGGGAATACCTGCACCACCTAACCTACCAGGGCGCCAGAAAAAGATATAGCGAGATAACCGAAGAGATACGGGAACGGCTTGACTTTGAATTGTTTACCATAAAAACAATGGGCTTTGCCGGTTACTTTTTAATTGTATCCGACTTTATACGTGCCGGCAGAGAATTGGGGGTGTTTGTTGGTCCGGGCCGCGGCTCGGCTGCGGGTTCGGTGGTAGCATTTTGTGTGGGCATCACTAATATCGACCCGATTAAATACAACTTACTATTTGAGCGCTTTTTAAACCCCGACCGTAAGAGCATGCCCGATATTGATACCGATTTTGACGACGACGGCCGTCAAAAGGTAATTGATTACGTGGTAGATAAATACGGTAAAAACCAGGTAGCGCAGATAGTAACCTTTGGTACCATGGCCGCCAAAATGAGTATTAAAGATGTGGCCCGTGTACTCGATCTTCCATTGGCCGAAGCCAACATGCTGGCCAAACTGGTGCCCGACAAACCTGGCACTAATTTAAACAGGGTGTTGTTTGCGCCCATGACAAAAAAGGAAGGGGAGAAAAGTTTGGAAGAGAAAGAGGATATGGGTGGCGAAGACATAGAAAATGTAAAAAAGCTTCGCGAAATTTATAAGGGCGATAACCTGCAGGCACAGGTATTAAAAGAAGCCGCGCGGTTAGAAGGTTCGGTACGCAATACCGGGTTACACGCCGCCGGGATTATTATTGCGCCGGATGATTTGAAAAATATTATTCCGGTGGCAACGAGTAAGGACTCCAACCTGTTAGTTACCCAAATTGCCGGTAACGTTATTGAAGAAGCCGGGGTTATTAAAATGGACTTTTTGGGTTTAAAAACCCTATCTATTTTAAAAACCGCCCTCGAACTGATAAAACAAAACCATGGGGTAGTTATAGAAATTGATGAATTGCCTTTGGATGATGAACAAACTTATAAGCTGTACCAAAGCGGGGAAACCAACGGAACGTTTCAGTTTGAAAGCCCCGGTATGCAAAAGCACTTACGCGACCTTAAGCCCGATAAGTTTGCCGACCTTATTGCCATGAACGCATTGTACCGTCCGGGGCCCATGGCATACATTCCTGATTATATTGAACGAAAGCATGGCAGACAACAGGTAACCTATGATGTACCCGACATGGCTGAATACCTGCAGGAAAGCTATGGCATTACCGTGTACCAGGAGCAAGTAATGTTGCTTAGCCAAAAGCTGGCAGGCTTTAGTCGCGGCGAGGCCGATGTATTGCGCAAGGCTATGGGTAAAAAGCAAATTTCGGTGCTGCAAAAAATGAAAACGCAGTTTAAAGATGGAGGTGCAGCAAAAGGCCATCCTGCAGATAAGCTCGATAAAATATGGACCGATTGGGAGGCATTTGCCCAATACGCCTTTAATAAATCGCACTCCACCTGCTACGCGTTGGTTGCCTACCAAACCGCTTATTTAAAAGCCCACTACCCCAGCGAGTATATGGCGGGTGTACTAAACCACGCAGGCACCATTGACAAGATTACCTTTTTTATGGAGGAATGTAAACGCATGAACCTGCCGGTGTTAGGTCCCGACATAAACGAAAGCCAAAAGGGCTTTGCTATAAACAAAAAAGGTGAAATACGCTTTGGCATGATGGGTCTGAAGGGTGTGGGGGAAAATGCAATAGAAAACATTTTAGAAGAAAGGAAAAACAGCGGTCCTTTTAACAATGTTTTCGACCTGGTTAAACGGGTAAACCTACGGGCACTCAATAAAAAATCGATGGAAAGTTTGGCCTACAGTGGCGCCTTTGATTGCTGGCCCGAGTACCACCGTGCTCAATATTTTGGCACCGCCAAAGACAGCACCGCCTCGGGTTTTGACATTATAGTTCAGTTTGGTCAGCGTTACCAGGCGCAACTACAAACCACCGCCAACAGCCTGTTTGGCGATATGATACAATTGGACATTCCAACCCCTACCCTGCCTAAAATTGAAGAATGGAACTTAACCGAAAAACTGGACCATGAAAAAGATGTAACTGGCATATACATGAGCGGGCACCCGCTGGATCACTACAAGTTTGAGATGAAGCACTTTGGCTTTACCAACATAGCCGACTTTAACGAAGTAAAAGAAGCGCCGCAGCTATCGCCCAAAAAAAACAAGCCATTTAAACTGGCAGGTCTGGTGGTAGATGCGCAACACCGCATGACCAAAACCGGCCGCAACTTTGGCGCCTTAGGCATTGAAGACTTTACTGGTAAAACCGAATTGATGTTGTGGAGCGATGATTATGTAAAATTTCAGAACTACCTGGAAAAAGGTAAGATAGTACTGGTACAAGGTGAGTTTAAAACCCGCTACAACAGCGAGCAATACGAGTTTAAAGTAACCTCCATTAACCTGCTAGAAACGGCAAAATCCGCTTTTACCAAACAACTGGTGTTAGAACTACCGGCCAAAGCCGTCACCCCAAAGTTTGTGGACTTTATTGATAAAAATGTAAAAGCCCACCCCGGCAAGTCGTCCCTCAAATTTAATATTTTCGATCCCGTAAACAATATGAAAATTGGGTTATACAGCCGGGAAAAAGGCTTTACCATGAATGATGAAATAATTACTTATTTAGAAGAAAACAAAGATTTGGAGGTGAGTGTGGTAGTGGTGTAACGGTTATTTTTAATGTTAGATGTTGAATGAAGTGTTATGCGTTATGAACTATGAGTTATGAATTAAAGATTTCGTTCTTGTTAGGTACAGCATGCCCCAATTTTTACTTCGGGAAAGCAATCCTTTATTTAGCATTCAGAAATGTAGATTTCTGATAGGCAAAACTAATAAAATATTTCACAACAAATTTGTTGTTACGGCCATTTGACAATATATTTGTTGTCAAATTTACTAAACAATAAAACTGTTGTCAATGTGGGTTAATCCAAAAGTTATTATTGGTAATACTGCTACAGGTACTTATTACTATCACAGACCAAACATAGTGGCTGAGATTTGGGAACAGGTAGCCAAAGGAAATCATGTGCTTTTGGCTGCACCAAGAAGAGTAGGCAAGACATCAGTGATGAAGTTTATGGCTCTTAATTCGCCAAAAGAATATAAAAGTATTTTTGAAAATGTACAGAGTATAAAAAGTGAAGATGAATTTTATAAGAAAATTTATTCCTTATTAAAGTCATGCTTAGGTAAAGGACAACGCACAACTACCTGGGTAGTGGATTTTTTCAAAAAGATTAAAATTCAAGAGATTGACGCTACCGGGTCGATCAAGTTGGGTGACAAGACAATAAACTACTTAGATGCTGTAAACCACATCCTCCCAAAACTTAATGAAGAAAGAGTAAAAATAATTTTATTCATTGATGAGCTACCTGAAGTGCTGCACCGATTAAATAAAGCTGGTAATAAAGAGGAAGCAATTTCCATCTTAAAAAATATTAGAACATGGAGGCAAGATGATCAATTCAAAAATTTTTGTCTTGTCCTGGCAGGTTCTATTGGAATTCATCATGTAGTTAAGGCAATTGAAGGAAGGACTACCGATACAAACGACTTCAATAACGTTAATTTTGAATCCCTTTCAAGCGACGAGGCTTACAAATACATAGGCTGGGCCACTGAGGAAGCGACTGTTCAATACAATGAAACATTAAAGAAGCATCTGCTTTCTCGAGTAGGTCAATATATTCCTTACTTCATCAACCTCATGCTGGATGAGATAAATAAACTTGCCAGGAAGGGAAGTAACCCAAACATAACTAACGAAAATATTGACAACGCATTTGATATTATTGTAAAAGAAAGCGATCATTTTAGAGATTGGAAAAATAGACTGTTTGATTATATGTCACCAAACGATGCGGATTTGCAAAACGATGTCCTCAAACATATTGCACATAGAGGTTTTATTTCCCAACAAAAACTATACGACCTGTCAATAAAGTATAACAGAGCCAATGACTACATGGAACTTGTAAGCGATCTGGAAAAAGATGGCTATATAATTGAGAAAGGAGATCAGTACATTTTTTTATCACCTTTCCTAAAGGCATTCTGGAAAAAAGAAAATCCAATCTACAATGTTGAATAATCCAACGAACACCGCCAATTGGTTTATTGACCAACTGAACTTCTATCAATCGTCAAGTAGCAATGCAGAGTCGATCAAAAAAAACTTTGTGATAAGAAAAGAGGAGTTTGAATTAATAATTGCTGATCTTTTGAATAAAAAAGGAGATGACCCCTTACAGCATGAGCTGTTTCTTGGAAGAAGGGGGAGCGGGAAATCGACACTTTTAAGGCGAATTCAAATTGAGATAGACGAAAATCAGGACTTATCCAATAAATATATTGCCATAAACCTGGCCGAAGAGCAAGCCGGCATTTATCGCTTATTTGATCTGTGGATAGAAGTATTAAAAGAACTAAGCATAAGATTTAACCAACCACTAAATCTTGAAGATTATTCATCTTTTAAAGATGGGCATGAATACACAAAATATCTGTATGAAGAGATAATTAAAATCTTAAGTAATGGGAAAAAGAAAGTAATCCTGTTATTGGACAATTTAGACCGCATTGTTGAAAATTTTGACGATGATGGAAATCTGTTAAGGGAGAACCTGCTTAACCACAACAATATTCAAATTATTGGTGGAAGTACCCGAATGGACGAGCATTTTTGGAAATACGATCAACCATTTTATGAGTTTTTCCGTCGACATCGGTTAGGTTCACTTTCTACCTTAGAAATTCATTTGCTATTAAATTACTGGAGTAAGATAATGAACCTGCCGCAACTAGCAGAGTTTAGCAAAGCAAATAAAGGAAAAATTGAAGCATTGCGGATACTTACCGATGGTTTACCAAGGACGCTCCAATTTTTTATTCAAATCCTTCTGCAAGACTCAACACTTTATGGATTTGATTACATAAAAAAAGTAATGGATAATGTAACGCCCCTTTACCAGGAGAGGCTTAATAATTCGCCAGCACCCCAACGAAAAATTGTCTTGGAGATGGCTTTTTTTTGGGAAGCTGCTTCTACCAAACAATTGGCAGAAAGATGCCGAATGGAAAGTAAACTTATCTCTGCGCAATTAAAGCAACTAACAAATAATGGCCTGGTAGAAACAATTACTACAAACAAAAAGAACCACCTTTATCGCCTTTCGGAGCGGTTCTTTAATATGTGGTTGCTAGTTACGCAAGGCAACATGGAGCAAAAGAGAAGGGCTAAATGGCTTACCATCTTTTTAGAAACCTGGTACGACGCAGCTCAACTAAAAACTTTGGCCATTCAACATATCGATAATTTACAATCAAACTCTTTATCTTACGAAAAGGCGTTTATCATGACAAAAGCATTAAGCCAGTCGAAATATACCCATACCAGTATTAGAGACACGATGCTTGATTTTACAAGTAAGTTCGCTGGCGCAAAAACAAAAAATGATTTGTTTGAACTTCCCCGAAAGTATTCCGACATCAAAGCAGAAATACAAAAAGCTATTAATGACAACAAAATTAAGAGAGCTCATAATATAGTTGATGAAATAGAGAACGAAGATGATGGTGTAAAATTTACAATGAAAGGCTACCTATTTTCAATAGAAACAAAATTTAATGAAGCAGAAAAGTATTACCTGCTGGCAATAGAAACAGGCGACCTCTACGCTTTAAATAGCCTTGCAAATGTTTATGCGGAGCAAAAAAAATTTGTTGAAGCAGAGACATATTATTTGATGGCAATAGAAAGAGGTGATTCCCGAGCAATATGCAACCTTGCTAATACTTATTTGGAGCAGAAAGAATTTGCTAAAGCCGAAAAGTATTACTTGCTGGCAATTGAAAAAGGAAATATTGATGCGTTGAATAACCTTGCCGGTGATTTTGCACAACAGAAAAAATTTGCCGAAGTAGAGAAGTATAACCTGCTGGCAATAGAAAAAGACAATACTTACGCTTTGGAAAATCTTGCTATTGATTATTTGAACCAGAATAAATTTGCAGAAGCCGAGCAATATTACCAGCCAGCAATAAAAAAAGGTAACATTAAAACTACGACCAACCTCGCTAGTGCTAATGTAGCGCATAAAGATTTTGTTGAAGCCGGGCAGTACAACTTGTCAACAATAGAAAAACGTAAAACTGAAGCTTTGAATAACCTTGCTTTTTTGTATTACTCTAATAACCATAATAAAAATAAAGCTTTGGAACTTTTGGAGCAATCTAATTTAAATTACGTTGACCAGGATACCATGGAATTTAAATTTATTGTAGAAATATGGAATGGGAGGTTCCAGAATGTTGATAATAAATTAAACGACATTATTGCAAAGAGTAAATATGAACATCTATCGTGGTTTATAGAAAACCTGCTTGTGCAACAACAAACGCAATTAGTATTAATGTTATTCAAAGAATCTGAAAATAGAAAAGAACTTCAGGAAAAATACCAGCTATTTTATTATGCTGTTCTTATATTAAATAATGAAGATGTTGAAAACCTTCAATTACGGATTGCTCCAGAGGTATTGCCCACAGTTTTACTCATAGTTGAAAAGATTATAAAGTTGAGATTATTTTATTCTGAATCAAATTAAGAGTTACTATGACTCAAAGTCTTTAACCAAAATATTTATTCATAGCTGAAATTTATAGGCCAACAATATACTTTTATCGTTATTAAGACGAATAAAGATTTTTCTATAGCTCATAACCGCTCGTCCACCCTGCATTGCAGGTTGCCAGGAACAAGAATGTTTTAATTCTTCCATAACAACTTTTTCGAAAGGCGAATAGCGGCCTTCAATAAGTTGTATCCTTTTTAAGTAAGTGTCTTTATTATCAACAAGGATTTGATAAATCAACACAGAGTCTTGGGGAGAACATTTTAATTGAGGTTGTTTTTTTTAAATGCACTCTCCATTTCGTATTGTAACTGTTTAATACCGCTTTTATACCGCACAAGAACTTCAACTTTTGTAAAGACCTTTTCCTTATTTTCGTCCTTTTTGTCGGGACAATAATATTTAATTATGTGCCTTACAGAATCCTGCCTTATTATAAAATGGATAGTGGGGGCTATATATTGCTGACCCAATAAAACTGGAATATCATCTTTCGACAGTTGAATTTTTCCATATTTTTTCTCAAACAGGTATCTGTCTCCTAAAAAACCAAAATCGTATTCTTCACTGCCATTTAAACTCCGATAGCGATAAGAAGTATCCTGCCAAAAAGTTTTTAAATAAACCGACACTGACACCCATCCAGAATTATTCGAGTACCCGGTAACCTTAAGAGAATCAACCACTGGATTTTGAATAAAGAAATCAGAAGAAAAAGTATTAATAAAAATGGTACCAACAGAACACCTTTTTTGAGCGGATACTAAAATCGGAAATATGAATAATAGCAAAAAGAGAACTCTTATCATACTTTAAGTATTATCGTTGACTAAATAAAGTTTAGACACTACGTAAGCACCTATCATCAATTTCTAGCTATCACTACAATCAAAGTTGTACTCCAAACTTATCCCCCACCTTTTTAAGGTCGTCTACAACCACTTGTAACAAGGGTATACCCTCGTTCATGCGTATCGCTTCCATTTCCCGTTCAGGATCGCCGGGCACCAATACTTTTTGTTGGGCATCGATAGGCGTTGCTCTTTTAAAACGTTTAATCCAATTGTCCATGTGATGTTTAAAGTCGGCTGCAGGCCTAAAAGCGTCAATCCGCATGGCACCAAAAAAATGGCCTAACCCCTGCCCGGGCATATTTTGCGGCATAGGCACATAGGCAGGAAATGGTGGTGCCCATGGGCCATAACTTCCACCACTCAAAACCGCCGAAAAAATATCTACAATACTACCCAATGCATAACCTTTATGGCTGCCGTGTTCCTTATCACCGCCAAGGGGTAGTAATGCGCCGCCCTTTTTTAACTCGCCGGCATCTATTGATGCCTGCCCTTCTTTATCCTGTACCCAGCCTGTAGGAGCTTCTTCATTTTTACGTTGTAATATTTCCAGTTTACCATTGGCTGCAGTAGTGGTGGCAAAGTCGGCTACAAACGGCGGTTGGCTGCCTGCAGGTATGGCCACGGCAATCGGGTTGGTACCTAACATTCGCTCGTTACTAAAGGTGGGGGCTACCAGCGCACTGGCGTTGGTCATGGCAATGCCTATCATATCGTGGTCAAGGGCCATCATAGCATGATAACCGGCAATACCAAAATGATTGCTATTGGCTACACTTACCCACCCCGTCCCTACCACCTTTGCCTTTTCAATAGCAATTCTCATAGCATAAGGGGCTACTACTAACCCGAGGCCGGCACCGCCATCAACTGTAGCTGTGGACGGCGTTTGGTGAACGATTTTTATATTGGGTTTAGCCATAATGCGCCGGGCCTCCCACAACCTGACATAGCCGCTAAGCCGGGCTATACCATGGCTGTCTATGCCGCGCACATCGGCCGAAAGCAATACTTTGGTAGCAGTATGTGCATCGTCGTGGCTGCAACCCATTAGCAGAAAAATAGCATGGACAAACTGGTATAATTGCTGGTAGGTATAGGTTTGTGACATGGTGGCAATATGCGTTTAAAAAACATTGTGAAGGTAGGAACAGGTCGCGACCTTTCGTTATAAAACGTAGGGACAGGTCGCGACCTTTCCATACCATTAATTAACGATCGTTAAGTTTATCGTCCTTTTAATTTGAAGGATTGTTGTGGATATAATTTGAAATACGCAAAATCGATTCTTCGTTTTGTATAATATGGTCGTAAAATGATCGTTGCCATTAAAATGTTATGCAGTAACGGGACGTGACCCATCCAATTCTGCCAAATGTATTTTTTTAGCTGATGTTGTTTTATATGCATCCATCAATTCCGATAATAATTTGATTTTTGTTTCTGATGGCGGTAGGGACAGGTAGCGACCTGTTTCTATTGCCTCGCCACGGTCATTTATTTCAGTTTTGGCGTGTGTATGATTGGGCATAACAACAAACGAATGCAATTCAACCTATTCATGTTTTTGCTCCAGCTAAATAAATTGTTGTTCTGCTATTTGCCCATAAACATTTACAATCATTTTAACATTTTTTACCCCAACAAAACAACAAATTCTATCATGTATACATGATGTTAAAAAATATGGTATGTTAAGGTGTTAATCGTACCCATATAACCGATTTGGTTTGAGGTGTTCGTGCATCTATTTACGTTTAAAAATTTTTGTTTGTAGGGACAGGTGGCCACCTGTCCCTACAAAATGCGGCTTATTTCCCGCCACTACCACCTCTGTCATGCATGATGGCGCGTTTGCCGGGTTTACGCCCCGTGTTTTGCATGGCAGAGGTCATTTAGGCGTACGTATTAAAGTCAGCTAATTTAACCCCATAAAACCCGGGCGAAGCCCTTTCCTGGCTGTGCAAAATGTACTGGTATTGCATACGGTATCTTTTGCCTCACCCGAAACGGGCAATAATAATATATCGCAAAGATTGCCAATGCCGGTAACGCTAAGGTGCGTATGGCGAAAGCCGGCAATTAAACTGTCGCTGTAGTGATAACTACTGCTATAATTTCAACCATTTTTGCTATTGCTGTGACCTACCTTTAAAATACCATACGGCAAATTGGCACCAGGGTAAGTGTGGCCGTGGCCGCCGGTACCAATAAAAAAACTTACAAAAATAACCAATTGTATTTTTGGCTGGGTGGCCGAAACAACTACCGCAGCAAAAAAGGCAAGCGAAAGAGAAAAACCTATTTTCATGAATACTACGAATATATCGTATAAAAAAATGGATGGTTTAAACTAAACCACCCATGTAATATATAAACATAGTAATCAAAACATATAAAACTTAAAACGGCAAATCGTCAGTTGGTTCACCTCTACCCGCATCGTTTGACATAACATTGCCGTTACTGCCCTGGTTGTTGGTTGTTGCAGTGGCAGTATTGTAGTTGTTATTAGCGGATGAATCATCACCTCCACCAGCACCATCGCGGCGTGCTCCCAGCAGTTCTACATTCAATACCCGAAGCGTAATGGTGGCGCCCTGGCGACCATCGCCGGTAGTGTAGGTGCGTATATCGGGCGACCCTTCGGCAAACACCTGTGTACCTTTTTTAAGATAAGGTGCTACCGCGGTGCGGTCGGTCCAATACGAACACTCTACCCAAACCGTCTTTTCGATTTGTGTTCCTGAACCGTCTTTATATTTTTCACTATGGGCAACGGTAAAATTGATTACATTTTTTCCGTTGACCGAATTTGTTACACAATCTTTGCCAAGGTGGCCTATTACTTGCATCCGTACCATATAATATAATTTAGTTGTTTACAAAATAATACAATTCTACCATTTGTAAAATACCTGGCGTAATAATTTAAAAAGAAAATATGGATAGCTGGTGCATCGCCTCCGCAAGTTTGGCCTTGGTGGCTTTTTTTCTTTTTACCATCAATACAAAGGCAACACACATAAGAAATACTACGCCCAGGTACAAAAACGCGTTTATATATTTTAATAACTAAGCCCGCCTGACAATGGAATAATTCAACGTTTTGTAGTTTGCTTTAAAAGATCATGTAAAACGCATCATTTTTATTTTTACCTACCCCCTAATAATATCATTTGTTGGGCTTAAAAAAATTGCATTAAAATTCAAATATGCGCTGAATGGTCCAGTAGGCTGCCAAAAAAGCTATGGCAATTGAAACAGGAAAAACGACCATTTTACGATAACCGGGCTTTTTGCCAAAAGGGATGACCAATAAAACAAATACCACAGTAATAACAACTACCTGCCCAATTTCAACTCCGGCATTGAACGATATGATAGACGTTGTGAACTTGTTGCGTGGTAAACCAATTTCGTTAAGCGAACTGGCAAACCCCATACCGTGGATAAGTCCGAAAAAAAACACCAGCAGCACCCGCCACGGTTTTAACTCGCTCAATAACAGGTTTTCTACAGCAATAAACAAAATGGAGAGGCTGATGATAGGCTCCACAACAGCACTGGGCGCCACAATAATACTTTTAAGGCTTAGTGCCAGTGTAATGCTGTGTGCTACCGTAAAGGCAGTAGCCTGCCATAGTATCACCTTTATTTTGTTGCTGAGCAGGCACAAACCTATTACAAACAATATGTGGTCTAACCCCTGTGGAATAATATGGGTAAACCCAAGTTTAAGGTAAAACCAAACTACATGCTGTGTTGGCGCTTTTTCTAAAACGTAGTTTATGGTATGGGCAAACAAGTTATTGGCTGCCAATACCATAAAAACTATCAGTACTAATATTTTTGCAATTGAAACCTTTTTCCCGGTCATGTTGCACTAAAGATTTAGGACTATAATTGAATGCTTTCTACTTCGGTTTGAAGTGTTTGGCCAACGTAGGGATTTTTTGCAGGCGTATTTTGCAATAGTGCAACCGCTTGCTGTTTATTGCCTGATTTGGCAAAAATGAGTGCCGCCCTGCTAAGCAGAATAGGGTTTTTTGAATTGGTTTTTAACGCTGCTTTTACATAAGGCAATGCTTTTACATAATCGCCTTTTTTATACAGCACCCACGCTACTGTTTCGTTTACATCAATATTATCGGGGCGGCGGTTGTACTCCAGCAGTGCGTGCTCCAGCGCTTTGTCGGTGTTGTTTTTATTAAGATAGGCAAAGGCAAGTTCGCGGTCGCTGTAGTGGCCAATATTTTCATCGCTATTGCCGGCCTGGGCGTCTTGTTGCAACGCATCTATTAATTTGCTGGTAGTTTCGCCGGCCTTTTGTTGTTGACCAGCCCTGGTGTACGCATCTACCAATTCTTCTTTTACTGAATTATCGGCCAGCAGGGCATCGGCTTTTTGAAAGTAGGCGATGGCCGCAGCGTTGTCTTTTCGGGCCATCGCCACCCTTCCCAAACCTGCGTATGCATACGGATAATCAGGCCGCAGATTTAATGAGCTTTGGTAAAGCGTATCGGCTTTGGCAAAGTCGCCTGTTTTTTCGTACAATTGGCCTAATTGTACCCTTGTCCATTCGGTATTTTCATCACCTGCACCGCCAGCTATTACGGCCATCCGCATAGCCTCGATGGCACCGGGGTAATCGCCAAAAATTTCGCGTACATAGGATATTCGGCTATACGAAGTAAGGTCGGGCCTGATGGCCACCATACGGTCGGCATTGGCAATAGCCGAATCGTAATTGCCCATTTCTACATTGGCATCTACCATTAGGCCATACACGTAGGCGTTGTAAGGATTAATTTTTTGAGCTTTTTGTGCTGTTTGCAACCCCTCTGCAAAATGGTGTTGAGATAAATATAACAGCGCTTTAAAAACCAGTGCATTAAAATTGGCAGTATCGTTTTTAAGCACGGTATTAACGTGTTTCATTGCGGCTACATCGTAATACAAATGATTGCCTGTTACCCTGGCTTCCTGTATAAAAAGCGAAGCAAGGCCCAGGTTTGCTTTTACATCAGTAGGCTCCTGTTGTAACGCGTTTACAAATACATCACTTTTCTTTTTTGCCTCAAGCCATTCTTTATTGCTGGTATCTACGCCTTTACGTGGCAAAAGGGTATACACTTTATTTTGCTTATCGGTTTGCGATGTGTTGTATTTGTACACTATCAGGGCAACAAACACTACTAACAGTACCATACTAAACAGGTAAATTTTATTCTTTTTCATTTTTTAAGTGGGGTGTTTGATTGTGAACTATTTAGGATGTTCATAATAAACGATAAAACAGTTAAAGGCGGTTTTAGGAAATGCGACATAATCTGTTCAATATAGAAAAAAGCACCCTGATAGCACAAATGAAAAATTAAATACAAGGTATACCCAGCTTAACCTTTTGGACTTGCAAAAAAAGCCGGGGTTGTATTTAATGCCCTCAATAAAAAAAACTACCTGCTATAAGTAACAATTGTTTTTGAGGCCGTAATAAATAAAAAATTACCCGGCTGTGGTGGGCCGGGTAATTTTTTTTAAAATATCAAATTACTGTTTTATAATCCTTATGGTTTCCAAACGCTCACCGTTTTTTTCGGCAACGATAGTATAACCACCTTTGGCAAAACCGCTGATGTTTATTTGCAGCATGCCGTTGGTTAATATTTGTGAAGTTACCCTGCGGCCACCCTGATCGAACACATTTATGCTGACCGGGCTTTGTGTAGAATAAATTTTTATAAAATTAGTAGCCGGGTTTGGCGTTACAGTAAGCAAATTTTTACCAAACCTTACCAGGCGCACTGGCGAGTAACTTATTTTACCATCAAGATCAACCTGCTTTAACCTGTAGAAGTTGCTGCCATTAAGGTTAGGCGTGCTGTGTAAAAGCTGGTAATCGGCGTTACCTACGTTACGCGATTTAACTACACCAATTTTACGATAGGCATTTCCATCGCCACTAAATTCAACATCGTAACGATCGCTTTTTTCCTCGTTGGTCACCTGCCAGCGAAGGTTAACTGCGGTACCGTTTTTATCGGCAAAAAAGCCTAATAGTTTAACTGGTAGCGGATCGTTGCTTTGCGGTCCAACAAAACCAGCACCAGTAAAGCCTCTCCATGGACCCTGTACAAAGGGAAAGCAAGCTTTAAATGATGTGTCGTTTTTAGTAACACCTGCCTCAAAGCCAAGCACCTTGTTTAACTGCGCAGTTACAGGCATAAAAGGGTTGGCAGTATTAGCATCATAATCATCGTACCACAAACCAATGGCAGCAAGGGCAACACCACTTACCGCTTGTAACTCAATGGTGGTAACATCATCTTCTAAACGGCGCCCGTTAGGAAAGCCATCCATGTTTGGTATAAACTGAAGGTTTGCATTGGCGTTAAACCGTGCATCGGTTAAGCCTAAAACAGCAGCCCAAACAATACCAAGCGAATTAAAGTCGGCACTGTTGCGGGGTGTTGTTGGTACGGCCATGTTAAGGCGCAGTTTATCGCCAAGGGTTGGCAAAAAGTTATTAATGAAAGGCTTACCTGCTGCCAATGGATTATTACGGGGCTTGCCTGTGGCCAATTGGTATGGTGCCAGGTTGGGTACGCCGGTATAAAATATCGGCAATAGGTCTACCGCACGTGGGCTGGTAGCATTAGGTAGCAACACGCCACCAAAAGCGGCTTCGGCCAGTGCAGTACCATTTAGTGCAGGTGTACCTTTTAACGAAAACAGACCCATGCTGTCGTTTTGAAAACTAAATGCACCCAATGATTTTGTTTGAATACGAAGATTAGCAAGGCCGGGAACAGCAGCGCCAAAACGAGCATCATCCATATACAAACCAAGCTCGGGATTAGAAAAGTATTTAGCAAACTGAAGGTCGTTGGCCGGGGTGGTTGCATTCCACAAATCCTTTTCGCCAATAGGAATTATTACCTCATTGGTTAAGGGCATACCCAAACGTGATACCTGTATCCAGCTGCCCGAAGTTGTCGGGTTTGAACCATCCATGCTAAGCGTGGTCATTTCGGGACGGCTTGCGCTTGCCCAAACACCTATTACGTAATCAGCATCTAAAATACTGCTGGTTTGCAATTCGGTTCTACCTGTTTTTTGAAGGGTAGCAATAGGTATTTCCAACACCAGCGAGTGGCAGTTAAATTTGGCCAAACCATCGCGGCCACCCATGTTTGCCCTGCGGAAACCACCTACGTCGAAGGCTCCACCCAGATCAACAAAAAACGGATCGTCAATAGGGCCTGCAAACACTTTTTCGCCGGTGGCAGATGTTTTGATGGCAGTATTAATCAATGCATCATAGTTGCTTTGGCCTAGGCCAACTCCGCTTTCTATGGAGCGCGGACCGATGTTTGGAGGAGGTACAATACCATTTTCCAAAATGATAGTAAAGGAACTACCCCCATTAATACTTCTTTCAAGTATGTAGGTAGTTTTTAGATTTTCCTTGCCTAACCTGATATTAAAAAATGTAGTAGGATCGCCATTGGTTTGGGAAAATGTAAACCGGTAAATGATTTCATCGCCGGCGGTAGCAGCGTTGTTATCTACATGTATTTCGTAGCGAATATTTTGGCCGAAGGTGTACCAGTTGGGGCCGCCCGCAGGGTGCTCAAAGGGTATGTAATTGGCTATTAATATTATTTTAGAAGAATCGCACGGGCTTCTAAAGGCATATAAATCTGTATTATCGGCCAGTGGATCGTTAGAAATTAAAGGTGCTTCCCTGTGAGAGGATGCCAGCGTAATAGTTTGATAAAGGAACAAACAAACCAAAATGGCTGTAAACCTTTTTAAAAGTTTTTTCATAATTATCTTTTTTATTTTGATTTGTTAGAACCTTGGTTGAATTGTGTAATCGAACCCTCTCCACGGTGTTTGCACATAAGGAAAACCAGCTTTGAAAGTGGTATCGTTTCTGGTAGGACCTGCGCTAAACGACAATGCATTTACCAGGTTTGGAGTTACGGGGCTGCCATTGCTGTTATAATCGTCGTACCATAGGCCAATAGCAGCAAGCACTAACCCACCAACCGCCTGTAGTTCAATGGTAGTAACATCGTCCTCAAGCCGGCGGCCGTTTGGAAACCCGTCCATGTTAGGTATAAACTCAAGGTTTGCGGTAGTATTAAATGGTGCTACAGTAAGGCCTATTGCAGCAGCCTGAATTAAACCAAGTGAACTAAAATTAGGATCGTTGCGCGGCGTTGGCGGAACAGCCATGTTAAGGCGCAACATATCGTTTAAGGTTGCCAAAAAGTTATTTATGAAAGGTTTACCTACTGCCAGTGGATTACCCATTTTGCCTGTAGCTAACTGGTAAGGTGGCAGGTTTGGAACACCTGTATAAAATATTGGCAACAAATCTACAGCACGTGGACTTATTGCATTGGGCAACAGTATCGGACCAAAAGAACTTTCGGCCAGTGCCGTACCTGTAACTGCCGGAGTACCTTTTAAACCAAACAAACCGGCTTTCCCATTTCTGAAATCAAACCCAGGATTGTTGTCCTCAGCACGGGGCGAGCCCAGTGAATGTTTTTGAATACGCAAGGCATTTAACGATGGTACGGCTGTTCCAAACTGGCTGTCGTCCATATACAACGCTAATTCGGGATTCATGAAGTACTTAGCAAAACTGAGGTCGTTTTTTGTATTGTCGGTTGAATATGGATTGGTGTAATTCCAACGATCTTTTTCACCTACCGGAATAACAACCTCGTTGGTTAAAGGCATACCCAACCGGCTAACCTGTATCCAGTTACCAGAGGCAGCAGCCATACCCATGTTATTAAGCGTTCTCATTTGTTTGCGGCTGGCACTTGCCCATACCCCAATTACAAAATCGCCATCTAAAATATTAACGGCCATTTCAGCGGTCTTGCCATCTTTTTGCAGCGAAGCTATAGGTATATTTAAGGCAATACTATGTACATTAAACCTTGCCAAACCATCTTTAGTTGGGTTTGTACCATTGCCCCCGGGCCTAAAGTTGCCTACGTCAAAAGCTCCTGCCAGGTCAACAAAAAAAGGATCATCGACCGGGCCACAAAATACTTTTTCACCACCGCTTCCGGTAGCATTGGTAATAGCGTTTGTCATTAAACTGGCATAAGTGGTATTTAAACCAACCCCCATGGTAATACTGCGGGGGCCAATATTGGCCGGGGGTACTACTCCATTTATTACAATGGAATTAAATGTATTTCCACCATCGGTACTTTTTTCGCAGGTGTAGGTAGTTTTAAGGTTTTGCTGACCTAACCTTATGTTGAAAAATGTGGTGGGATCCTGGTTAACTGACGAGAATGTAAAACGATAGGTAATATCGTCGCCCGAAGTGGTAGTTTTGTTTTTAATGTGAATTTCGTAACGTACATCAGTACCAAAATTGTAATAATTAGGTCCTCCCTCTGGTAATTGAAAGGGAATGTAATTGGCAATGATCGTAATTTTAGATGGATCGTCCGGACTCCTAAACGCATACACATCAGTATTATCAGCCAGCGGATCGTTGGAAATTAACGGCGCTTCGCGGTGGGAGGATGCATTTGCCATGGAAGTGAAAAGCAATAACGCCAGGCAAAGTTTCCACCCGCTACGTAGTAAAAATTTTTTTTCCATAAGGTGAAGTTTTAATGTAAAAAATTTGAGACATATCATCATATTTGATTACGGATAATACTATTTTAACAGTTACGGTTTAATTGTTAAACCGGTTTTATGATTATTAAAATATTAAACTAATTGAATACAGGGCGAATGTTTAAAATGAGGAGCAATTGAAAAAATTGTGCAGCCCCTGTTATGTTTCAATAAAACATTGTTTTTTGGCGAATTAGCAGTTCCGTGCTTCTACTTTTTTATAAGAAAATTTAAGGTAGAGCACATTTTAGAAATATGCAATTTTTGCGACAAATTTTTTGAACTTTTTTGTGTTACTGCTATAATAGAATTCAGAAGAAATGATAATAAAATAACATACACTTCCTCACCTTTTATTGTAAAGTTTTAAAGAAAGAATATGTTGCTCAAAAGCGTATAGTTTAATTGGTGTTGGTATTCAACACATCTAAAAATTTGCGGGCCGAGGTATCGCCCGAAACCATAGCTTCCATTAATAGCCTGCCGCCGCGGGCAACATCTTTTACAAAATTGCAGCGCGTATAGCCATATTGCTCAAGCATATTGTTATCGGCTGCAAATGCATAAATAAATCCAACGGTCTTTTTGGCTGCCGGGTAGCCATTATCGCCTAATTTTTCCAGTTGTGCAAAGGCTTTATTGCAATTAATACGATTGTGGCGGCCAAGTAAGGCCAGGTTAGCATATTGATATTGCGCTTCCGAAATACCTTTTTCGGCCAGTTGTTCATACGTGTCAACCGCCTGTTCGGTTTTGTTTAAATTAAGCAGTAGCCGCGCTTCATTTAATTGTACGCTGATATCTTGTTCGGTAAGCACATTATTTGGTGTATTGGCCTTCACATTTTCTGTCCAGTCGGCCAGCGTTACCAGGTCGCTTTTCATTAACCAGCCTTTTGACATCTGTCCGCGGGTATTGATTAATTCGGTATAAATAAAATCGTTACTATCATCGTATGCCTTTATTATTTCGCTTGAGGCAATGGCATAGGCGGCTCTGCGGGTACTTTCGTTGGGTTGATTGTAGAAATAAGCTTTTTCGGCTGTTACTATATATTGTTCAATAGCCGTTTTGCCTGCAGGCACGGGTGTTGAGTTAATAACGGCTGTGTCGGGTATAACTTTTGCACTGGTACCAAACGCATTTTCCTTAAAAACAAAATAGTAAATGGCGGCAATAACGCCTACGGTTAGCAGCAGCGCAATTAAAATACCAGCTGTGTTACTTTCTTTTTTTGTTGGTGGCAGATAATTCTGCGGCTCATTGGTTTGTGTTGGCAAGCTGGGTACACGCCTTGCCGAAAAGGCTTCCCCGCTATAATTCACCAGCTTTTTTAACCGTTCATTTTCCTGCTGTAAAACCGCAATTTTTTGCTGTAGTAATTGTACTTCGGGGCCACCGGTTTGCAAAACGCTGTGGGTATTAATAAATTGTTGGAGCTCCATTCCGTTTTTAAACCTGGCAGAGGGCTGTTTTTCAAGGCATTTGTACACCAGGTCTTCCAGCCAGTTGGGCACCTGCATTTCGGCCTGCTTTTGCGTAGCCGACCAATTAACTGGCATTAACCCGCTACGAACCGCCAGTAAATTGGGCGGCTGGTTTTCCATGTGGGCCACCATTACAAGGTTACGGGCCGTCTCACCTTTTTCGTTCAGCGGAAAAGGGACCCTGCCCGCCAATAATTCAAACAGTACTACGCCAAAACTGTACACATCGGTTTCAAACAACATTTGGCCATCGTTTTGTTCGGGGGCCATAAATTCTATTGCGCCTGCATGCCGTAAACTGCTGCGGCGCTGTTCATCGCTCATAATAGCCAGCCCAAAATCGAGTAACACATAATTGCCTGTGTGTATATTAAATTTTACGTTGTTACTTTTTATATCGCCGTGTTTAACATCGTATTGGTGGCAATGCGCCAACGCACCCGACAATTGTTCGGCTACTTTTATTGCTTCTTTTATGGTAAAAATGGCAGTGTGCGGAGGCTGCACCAGTTCCTGCAGGTCGGGGCCTTCAATAAAATCCATTTCAATATAAGGAAGGTTACCACTGTCGGTAATACCAGAGCTTATAATTTTTACTACGTTGGGGTTCGTCTTTTCGTTTACCTTTTTTAGCTTTTGCACTTCGTTTTGAAAAGCCATAAAGTTTTTATCGGCCGCCGACTCGCTGTGTATAGGCGTAGGTAATATTTTAATGGCCGAAAAAACTTCCCCAATTCTGCGGCCTTTATATACCGACCCCTGGCCGCCCGTTTTCATTGCGCCCAAATTTTCTAAACCTGCGGTAATTGTAAAAACCCTTGCCATTTTCTTTTTTAAACTTTATTTATGGGCAACTCAATACACCCAAACAAACCTTTACAGCCAATAAAATTGTAGGACTAATAATTTAATTTTTTTGGTAGATGTATGCCTTACAATATCCATTTACCCTTCCAGCAAAATTTCCAGCACCGCTTCCCCGCCCAG
Organism: Chitinophagales bacterium; assembly: GCA_038247635.1. GTDB lineage: Bacteria > Bacteroidota > Bacteroidia > Chitinophagales > Chitinophagaceae > Segetibacter. Next base: position 32,833 of record JBBRUR010000025.1, on the reverse strand, counting down.
CATTACCTGGTCGCCATGTTGTAACCGGTAACCAATTTCCATGGTTTGCATTTTTGCTGCTGCCTCATTTTGGCGGCTTATTTTGGTTTTATTGCCGGGTGGTATACCGCCCATGTCGGCAAATATATAAAAACAGCCCTCCATGGCATTCCACTCAATATGGGCGTGCTGCCTGCTGACCGACCGGTTGGCCTTATGTTTATCATCGCCCAAAAAAGCAATGTGGTTTATTCTAAAAAAACCATCGGCCATTTTTACCTTATTTTCTCTGCCAATATTTACTTTGCCCTGTGCCGAAGTAAGGGTGTAGGTTTCTCGTTCAGCCTGACCGTTGACAACATTAATTATCAATGTGCCATTGCTATAAATGGATGGTTTACCTGCCGAGGTCATTAGCAGCGCGCAATCTATCAACGTGGATTTTATGGCACCCGGCGGAGCTTCCTCTATAAAGGTTATTTCAAGCGCCCAATCTGCCGGCAAATCAACAGCATAATCGTCGGCCACCCGTTGAATGTCCTCATTTCTAAACCTGCCTTCTATATTCATATACAAGGCTGCCTGGTACAATTGCCGCGCTGCCAGCGGGCAAAATATATACAGGTGTATGCCCTGAATGTTCCGGCCTTCGCCGCCTTCGCTTTTTTGCAACTGTTCCTTCACCAGTTTTACAATGGCATTTCGTATGCCTTTTACATCGCCGGGACGGCTATTAAAAACATCTAACATAAAAATAAAATTTACTGTAACTGCTGCTAAAATACGTGCAGCGTGGTTGCTTACTACTATTAAGTTTATTGGACCAATATGTTGGTTAATCGTTAATAGCTTTAGCACTGTGTTACCAAAACCTTTTTTGCTATGGAATAGTATCCGCCTGCAGCTGTTCGCCTGCAGCTTCGTCCGTTTCGCCTTGCACCGTACCAATGGTGGGCGGCAAACCTGTAGGCAAAGGTTTTACCGCTTCAAAACTTTTTATATATCCACGCTGCTTTAGTACGGGTATAACGTATTGGCCGGCCAGCCTTACCGCCTCGCTACTACCCTTTGTTGCCTCTAACCTTATGCAGGTTACAATATGACCCTTTCCGTTAGCCTTTGGTGCAAAAAATACATACCAGCCGTCGTTTATCCTTTCGCTATTCCAAATACGTTCGGGGGTACCTGTTTTACCCGCCACCACCAGCTTAAGCCTGGTTGCCTTGCCTGCACTTTGCAACAGCATATAACTTTTTAAAAAATCAGCATAGGCGGGCCTGGTGATAGCCATACCTTTTGCCGGCTGCTGTTTTTTGCCACTAATGCTTATTACATACCTGTCAGGCATTAATAACCCGTGGTTGGCAATGGCCGATGCTACCCTTGCCACTGCTGCCGGGGTTGCTATCAGTTCGCCCTGGCCCCATGCCATACCCGAAATGCCCTTACCCCTGGTGCGATAAATATTGTTAGGATCGTATTTTTTAGCACTGGCAAATTCCGTTTTGCGCCAAACGTTCTGCCATTTTTCTTCCTGCTGGCTGTTATCGTTGTTGTAACGGTAGTAGTAGCCTCCCACCCCATGCAAAAACATACCGGTTTGCAGGTAAACGGTGCCCATTTGTTCCTGCAACTGCGCCTCATTGGCCAGCCGAATAAAAAACGAGTTGTTCGATTTTACAATGGCCCGTTGTATGTCAATATACCCTGCTTCGTCGGGCTCCAGGCCACGGGTACGAATGAGGTCGGCGGGGCGTATGAGTATTTTTTTGGTGGCAGCCTCCGTGCCCAGTTTATTAAATGCCGCCAGCGACGTAACCAGTTTTGCCGTACTGCCCGGCTGGGTAGCATAGGTAAATCCCTGGTCGCTGTTTACGTTCCAGCCCGGAAGTTTATTTAAGTCGTTGGGGCTAAGTGTTAATAGTTCCCAGTTATCAACCGGGGGCAACGGCCATGCTGCCGATGCAAGTACATCTCCAGTATCATCTTCCAACACTACTACCGATACCCGCTTTACCCGCACACTATCGTCGGTGGATAGTGCCTGTTGCAAATTGGTTTGCAATGCAGCATCAATGGTTAGCTGCACATCGCGGTTTTGTTGTTTAAAATTTTCAACCGCCGGGCTATTAATGCCGGCCAGCAACAGGTAGGCCAATGCGCTGTAGTCCCGTTTTGATACCGTCATTTCGGTAGCGGCAGGGGCCAAAAACCTGTCTTCTTTAAACCTTGTGGCAGGCACTGTAAAATTGGTGTTGGGGGTGGGAAAGCCACGCAATGCAGCGGCATGTTCATACTCAGCAAAATACCCGTTTACCGATCCATTAAACACACCCGTATTGGCATCGCCAATCCAAAAAAACAATTGCTCGTTAAAGGGATAGTACCTGTCGGCGCGGCTATGAATGGTATTGTATAATGAGCCCGGCGAAATACCAGCCGCCAATAGCGAGTCCAGTTGTTGTTGAATGGACATTGGGTTACTGGTAGCCACCACCCTGCCTTTTCTATCGAGAATATCGCCTGCCTGTAACCGTTTCATTAAAATATTGATGCGGGGATTGTAACTAAACATTCGGCTGCCGCCGCGGTCGGCAACCAATGCTGGTTCCACTATATACCGATTGTTATAAACCAAATATTTTGATGCATTAAAACCGAGTAATATGATACCTGTGCATGCTGCAAGCAGCGCCGGTACAATATTTTTATCGTGTTGTTGGGTAATATATTTCATTTGCGCCGCCGAACCACGCAACAGCGATGCTGACAACAAAAAGCCGAGGGCCAGCATATTTATGATTAAAGACGACCCTCCATAACTAATAAAAGGAAGTGCCACCCCCGACAGTGGCAACGCCCCGGTTGACCCACCGGCAATAAGCACAAATTGAATAAACGTAGCAATGCCAATGCCTGCCGCCAAAAAAAACAAAAACGGCCTGCCGGTTTGCCGCCCAATTACAATGGCCCTGTGCAGTAGTACAAAAAACACTAAAAAAATGGCCAAAATACCAGCATAACCAAACTCCTCGCCAATGGCTGGTAACACCATATCGGTATGCGCCTCGGGTATGGTTTTGGCAAACCCTTCGCCTACGCCCTGGCCGGTAATGCCGCCGCTTGCCATGGCCCAAATACCATTGGCCACCTGGTCGCCACCAAACACCTCGTTGTTCCATGGGTCCTGCCAAATGGCTTTACGATCTATTAAACGTTGTACAGGACCAGGAAAAAGTTTTTGCACAAGCGGCATTTGGTCCAGCAACATAAAACTTGCTACTACCACCAGCGCCATTACCACGCTTTCGCTAAGGCGCTTTTTGTACACCAACATATATACCAGTGAGGCACCCACCGAAATGCCGGTAGCCAACCAGGTGTTATTGCTTAGCCATGACGCCAAAATAAACAATACCAAGGCAGCGCACATTGGTGCAAAATCGCCACGGGCAAAGGAAAACAGCACAATAAAAGTAAAGCAGCAAACCATGGCCGGGCCAAGATCGCCCAACAATAAAAACAGGCCTATGGTTACCAAAACCGCCAGCAATGCAAAAGCAAAAAACTTTGCCCTGCTAATAAATAAAGTGTATTCGGATATAAATTTTTCGTTGATGGCAAAAAAGCCCGCTAAAAAAATGATGACCAGGTATTTTACCATTTCGCTGGGTTGCACGCCCAACAGGTTAACCTTTACGCCGCTACCCTCGGGGCCGGTACCAAAAATAATGGTAAGTATTAATAGCAGGGACGCGGCTACCGCCCAGGGCCAACCGTTGGCTGCCTTTGACAAGTTTTTAAACAAACCCAAACGATATAAGAACGAGTCGGGCGTAAAATACTTTAGGTTGCTAAACAACAACAGCACCACACCAACCATACCTGCCATAAAAAACGTAAAGGTGCTGAAAGCAAAAAACCGGTCGCGTAGCGGATCCTGTAAGCTTAATAAAGTAAGCAACGACAGGCCTGTTAATACCATGGCTACCGGTAATAAAAACTGGTCGGCCGCCGCAAACCTTACCGATAGTAACAGGTGAAGCAAACCGAATGAAGCGATAAAGCCAATGGCAATGATTAAAAACCAGTTGGAAGCCTCGTCGGGGGTGCGTACAATAAACGCCTTCTCATTTCGCAAATCGTTAAAAACCCTGGTTGAAAATAAACGGATAAGATGCGGCGAGCGTATAAACGAAAAGGTAGCATTTTCATTTAAAGAGGTTACTCCTTTTGAGCTGCCAAACTGGTAACCAGGTTGCAAAGGCAGCACCTGGTAGGCCTTGTTGTTTTGCAGCCCGGTAAACGAAAAACGCCCCCGTCCATCGGTACTGGCAAAGGCTATTAATTGCTGCAACTGGCGATTATTGGCCGTATCTATTACAAACGATTTGCTGATGCCCGGCTTTTTTTCCACCACCAACTTTTCAACATCGCCCACAGTACTACTGTATAAGCTATCCTGTGGCAAAATCATTTTTAACCGCACCAGCGTGCTATGAGAGGGGCGGCCATTTTTATCGGTGATAATACCACTTATTTTGCCGCTGCCCATATCCACCTGCAAATCGCCGGGTACTTTTACAGGGGCATCCATTTGCTGCTGATATAGGCGGCTATCGTTATCGGAAAAGCCAAGCAACAACCGCGATACCAGTACACGCTGTTTAAAATTTTTGCCTCCATTGCTGTAAGCTTCGGCAGCGCTGATATAAAAGGCACTTTTGTTTAGCTCACCAACATTATCAATGGCTTCATCGCGGTTTTTTAAGCCTTCAATAACTACGGCGGCGGCTAATGCAGCATCTTTTTCGTCAGTTAAATAATACCCTTTTTGCAAAAGCGTTTTTATGTTAGATGAGGAGTTCGGTGCATTTAAATTGATCATTGTACCATTGGCCAGCCTTGCTGGCACTTCTGTAAAACCGGCCTGTAATACATGGTAGAGTTGAAAAAACAGCACTCCAAAAATGGCGGCGATCAATACTATAAAAACACGTTCGATTGTTCGTACCATGTGGCAGGTTGCTGGGTAAATAGTTTACTTATGGGGTAGTAAGCGGGGCTAAAACAGAAACTGATTTTGTACCCATGGTATCGGTAACTGTTTTGTTATTGAACCAACCAAAATTGTATTGTACCGGCAAGGCACAATTGGTAAAGGTTATGTTTTGCAGTTGTAATTGGCCACCACCCACCACAATGGCCGTGGAAAAATTGGTAAATGTGAGGCTATCCAACACCAGGTGTTTTACCGATGGGGCAATAAAAAAGGCAGGGCCGGCAAAGTTTTCGCCGGATGTTAGCACCGCACCATTACCAATAATATGCAGCGTATCGGCCGTAAGTTTTATAGTGTCGGTAATTATATAGGGCAGTTGTCCTGATGTATTTATTACAAATACTTCGTTTCGTTTGGCATGGTCTATCTGGTCTAACAAACGCGTTTCTGTTTCAGTTTTTGATATAGCCACGGTTGTTGCGCTGCCGTCAAAAAATATGCCCCGGCGGTCTTTGTTTTGTAATTGCTGGTACACCAGCCAGGCACAGGCAACTACCAATAAAATTACCAATGTTAGCAGCAATGGTATAGCGCCACTACCCTTGTCTTTTGGGATTAATTTGGGGGGCTTTTCACTTTTAAACTCGGTGGCAATTACAGGTGTTTCGGCAACTACTTCTTTGCCCGATTTATGTAATGGCTTTACCGCCTTTAATGGGGTAGATTGTTTGTTGTTTGCCACCAACACTACGGTAATATTATCCTTACCACCAGCATTATTGGCCGCTGCTATCAGCTTGTGCGCTTTGGTTTCCAACGAGTCATTCGAAAACAATATCGTTTCCATAGCTTTTTTATTTACCAGGTCCGTCAACCCATCGCTGCATAACAATATATGATCGCCAGGTAAAAAAGGCGACTCGCCAGTTTCTATATATTCTTCGTTAGGCAATATCCCGTCAAAGCCAAGAGCCTTATCTATTTCGTTACGCTTGGCGTGGTTCATGGCTTCCTTTTCAGTAAGGCGGCCACTATCTTCTAAAAAACCAACAAACGAATGGTCGTGCGATAGTTTTACCAAACCCCCGTCGCGTAACAGGTAAAGGCGGGTATCGCCTACATGTGCATAATACAGTTTGTTTTGTTCAATATCGACCAACACTAATGTTGCCACACAAGCCATTTGGCGGTGTTCATCGTGCAGCTGCCTTTCAAGGGCAATAGCTGTATTGGATAGTACCAGCGACTCCCGTAGCCGTGGTAACTGGTTAGCATCCGCACTATTCACTTTAAAATAATCCGATACGGTATCGTGTGTTAATTTGGCGGCTACTTCGCCACCGCTGTATCCGCCCACCCCGTCTATAACTGCTGCAAGTATTACCTGCCCATCCATAGGTTTATGGGCTAAAAATGCATCTTCATTGCTATCCCTAAATTTACCGGTATCGGTTAGGCCAAAAAAGTTTTCATCCATTGTTTTTACGGGAGTTTTTTACATCGTTAAAATTTGCCAGCAACAAAAGGCCACAAACAGCCAGCAGTGCAATTGATAATAGTTGCTGCATACGTAATTAAGGTTTATAAATATTTATGCCTACAATACCATTTAACACCATACGCGAGTTTACCGGAAGCTCCACCCAATGTGGCTTTTCCACCTGGCTTTGGGAAACCTCATGTTCGTTCAACATGGTTTTTTCGCCAAACGATGCCAGGTAAAATTTACCCAACGGCTGGTGGAATCTTATGCGCATGTGCGGACTATCCACCCACTCGCTGGGGATGGAAAATATTTCGCTATCAGCCTCTATGGTTTCCTTTCCGGCAATCAATATTTCCTCATTTTTCATAAGGTAAATAATTTTTTTCCCGGCAAAGGCCTTATCGGGTACAATCACTTCCAATTTGGCAAACAGGTTTGCCGGGGTTGCCACATGGGCAGGTACGTTGTGCACCAGTTCGGTTTTGTAGGGCACTTCGTAGTAGCCATCGCTGTAATGATTAAAGCCGGCTAAAATATCGGGGTTTACATCAAAGGTTTCGGCAATGCCTGTTTGCCTTGGTATGTAGGTTACCTGCAGGTTTTCTTCGTGTTGAAGCGTTTTGCCTGGCATTAGTTTGCCAATAAAACTTTTATCGCCCGGTTTATGATCGGGGTGCGATACAAAGCGGAAAACCCACTTGTTACTACCAGGTTGCACTGTTTTACCTTTTTCAGTAAATTCTTTTAAAATTTGATAAAACTGTTTTACCGACTCTTGTATAATCAGGCCAAAAATGCCTTTGTTGTTATCCATGAAACGGTTGTAATCCTGCGGATTAAAACAAATAATGTACTCGTGGTAAAAAACAATACGGTTGGCAAAGGACAATTGGTCTATTGACTCGTAAAATTTTTCCACAATGTACCGAAATACATCATCGGGTTTAAGACCGGGCACCGGCTCTTTTACAGCAAAGGTTTCTTTTTTCACAAACCAATCCTGCAATCCCATTTTTTGCCATATTGTTGGCTTTGTATTCATGTGCTGTTGGGTTTATGTAAGGTTTTCACCTTTCAATTTTTATCCTTTTTCTTTCCAAATATCTTTTGGAATAACCTACCTACAAATTTCTTTTCCTTTGGTTGTTGCCTGGCTGGGCCAGTGGCGGTTTTGGTATTGGGTGCTGGTTTATCTGAAACCTGTAATTGCTCGGGTGCGGCACTATCCTCGTCAACAATCAATAATAACTGCCCATTAAAATACCGGCGATGCTCAGCATTGTTTTTCCAGATACTGTCTTTTGCAAACACCACCTGTTTATTGCCAAGGCCTTGGGGTTGTGGATAATCCGTGGCATTTATACTGTCCCAGGTTTGCCCGGCATCAATAGAATAGAAAAACGTTTTGCCCACTACATCGTAATAGGTGTTGGAGGCCGGGTAATAGTAATATTGGCGCTGGTTGGCGGCTGTTTCCGTACGGCCACAGGCGGTAAACAAAAGCCCTGCTGCCATTGCCATAAATAGCTGGTTTAATTTCACTATAAAATTTTGCATGAATAAAAAAGCGCTTTTTTGCCGCATACCAATGTTGATGCAAGGGCCACTATTCAATTTTGTTATGTTCGAAGATAAGGCCATAAACTACCGGGTAAAAAAAAGAATGTGTTATTGGTAGTTCATATAAACCCTACCTGTTAGCCGATTTTGGATAATCGTATTGGTTGCCCCCAAAGTTGGAAAACCCGATATCTATCTCTGACAGCTTTCGTTGCATCAATATTACTTTGCCCGAATATATTGCCCGTGTTAAGGTTACATAGGTATCGGCTTCTACAGTTTGTAGCAAGCCGTTACTTACTGAAATAACTATGCCCACCCTAGCTTCCTTACCGGCATCGCTTTTAAAAAAAATATTTCCCGGAATGATTAATGCAGGGTTGCTATTGGCGGTTGCGGCAGTTAACCTGTTGACCGACGATAAGCGACTCCACATTTGCATACCAGAGCCAGTTTTTGGTAGTGGATTGCCGCCGGTATAAAAATTAAAACACCAATAAACGAATGCGGCATTCCATAGATCGCTACTTTTTAAACCAACTGCATCTAAATATTTTGTAGCAGGGCTATTAACCACGGGTTGTTGCACGTAGGGTGTAAGGGTATCAGTGTATTTACCGCTGGCTTTTGCCTTTTTGTCGATGGTGCTTTTAGACTGTCCGTTTGCAGCAATGGAAACCAACAGCAATAAAAAAAAAAACAATTTTCATGAGCATTTCTTTTTATGGTTTCTTATTAATTTCTCCTAACGCCGCTTTTATTACCGGATCCAATGCCTTGTTTTGGGGCACATTCGGTTCTTTAACGGGATCTATCGGTTTTTCTGGCAACGATGCATTGATGACCTGGCATTTTGGAAACCTGTTTGTAAAGGTTTTTAAATCACGGTCGTTAATGTTGTTACCGGTTATGGTAAGTTGCTGCAGGTTAATAAATGAATATATTTCGTTTGGCAGGCTACTTAATTTTTGATTTGACAGATCGAGTTTGCAAACAATAGCTGGCTTTACTGCAATAGCTTCTCTTAATAAAAAAGTACGGCTGCAATTGGGACCTGGTTCAGTAATAATTGATCCACTAAAATCAATGGTGATATAGTCGCGCTGAAACGCATTGCCCCTAAATGGCTTGTATTGCCACCTGGCCCGGCCAAAGTTTCCCATTGTTTGTGTTGACCTTATGGCCTGTTGCCGCTGTTGTACATCCTTGTCAAATTTATAAAATCCGTTGAGGCTAATAAAAACCGTAACCTTGTTACGGTCTGCCACGCTAAGGGCATTGTATCGCATCAATACAGCTTTTAATTTTGTAGCTTCAATAGGTGCCAGGTTGGTATTGTTTTGTGGAAACTGAATGATGACCTGGTCGGGATTTTTATTGGCGCTTGTTTGGTACAACGGGGCCAACTGTACTAAGGTTTGGCAAATGGCCGATTTTATAAAACGGGCATCGGCTAAAGTGGAGTATTCAGTATTATTGTTAGCGCAAAAATAAAAACCTGCAGAAAAGGGTTGAACATTGCGTAAGTATACAATTTTAAATTTTCCGTTGTCTTGAGCAATAATTTTAATTGATCCATTGCTGGTTGGCCCAGCTTCAACTATTTTGGATTTCGATACATCAGCCGATGAAATACTTTTACTTAAAATATTACTTCTTAAAAAAATAAGACCCGGCTTAAGGTAAAAAGCAAACTGAAATTGCGTTTTTCCTCCGTTGGGCGAAAACGACCAAATTTCGTTCAGCTCAGGCGGCAACACTACATCACCTACTGCAGTATCCATTTCTTGTTCTATCTTTTTTTGCTGAATATTAAGCAGGTATTTGGCTTGGTTTAAGACAATGTTGGCCGAAACATTGCCGGTGAACAAGCCAACCTGCACCATGGCCTGCGGAGCGGAATCGCTTAACGGTACATTGTTAATTACATAGGTATTATTGCCCGTATTGGTAGCCTGTAAAAACTGGCTGCCGAGGTTTACAGACAAGTTGTTGATTATAGTAGTTTTAGAAGATGCACTATCGGTTTGAAAAATGATACTGGCAAAATTGTTTTGGTTAACATACCGCAACCGTTGGCTGCTTTGCAACCATCCATAACCTGCCAGCAATATAATTACAAAGGTTGCTGCCGGCGCCCACTTGCGCAAAAGCTTTGTCCAATCTGTTTTCGGGCGTGGCGCTTCCGGTAGCGGTTCTGCTTTTACATCCAGGGTTTTTTGAGCAATAAATTTATCCAGGGGCATTGACTTCAACGACGAAGAATTATGATCGACCAACGGCGTTTGACGGCCACTTTGCAGGTAATTTTCGGTAGTCCAATCCAGTTGGTCGTTGTTAACATAGGCTTTAAATTGTTCCCATTCTTGGCCGGTAATGGATTGCTGATTTTTGTTGTGGGCATTTACCAGCACCTTGTTGGTATTTTGCAAAAAGTCAAACTCATTTTTTACCAACGAGTTGTCCTGCATTTGCGGAGCTATTTCCTTCATCAAACCAACAATCACCTGCCGGGCAAGGGCTTCTTTTGATGGCTCCAACTGGTTCAGCATTTCAAGCCGCAGGCTGTCCATTAATTGCCCATCGTTCATCCATTGAATGCGGCTAAGCACCAGCAGGTTTGAATAGTTGACCAGCTTGCCGCCTTGCGAAAACGCATTTTCAAACGCCTGCCCAACGGCAATGGTTACCTGCCAGTTAATGTGAGGGTACACCGCCAAAGCACACAACCATTGCTTTACCAGGTAAGCACCGGCTTTTTGGTTAAACGATAATTCATTATCGTGCAAGGCGGCCGACAGGTAGGCCGACAACTGCTTCCACCTGTTAAAATTAAACTGGCGGGTACCATAGGTTTCGGGCACAATTTCTTTCTTCAGTTTTTGCCGGTCAATTAGTTGATTAATCTCGTTGCTGATAATGTTGTGCGCATTCACATCGGCCGGCACTACTGTAAAACCTTCGCTGTACAACAACATTTCTTTAGCGCCCCAGTCCTTTTTAGCCAAAGGGGTAAGAATGATTTTTGTGTCCCACGCTTTAAATTTTTCAGCAATCCAATCTTTCAATACCACATCATAACTCTTAAAAAAACCATCGGCCTGGCTGCATATCAATAGCATGGTATCGGGGTATAGACGGGCTATTTTATCAATGGGCAACAATCGGTGGTTTAGTGGCTGGTTGCTGAGCAATAAGGGTTCTCTTGAAAAAGTATAGATGGTTAAGTTGACCTGTTCTTTTTTTAACCGCTCCATCACCCAGTCGAACAACATGGCCAAATGCCCGTCAGGAAATTCCTTATCGAGCAATACCAAAAAATCGGTTGCGCGGGTGCGTGGTACGTACTCTAATACAGGAAACCCGCCCTTGCGAATGGTGCTGCGAATGGTTTTGGCAATGCTTAATTGTAGTTGTTTGCTGGTGTGGCGTTTGCGCAATACTTCGGCTAATTGACTAATGCCAGCCTCGGGTAGTATAGTATCCTGGTGGTTGATAAATTCAATAAAAAATGGCCCTTCGCTTTTTGTTTCGTCGGTGGATGTATTGGCAGGTTCGTCAGGTAAATGTTTTGGTTTTTTTAAAAGAAACCATACAACAGTACCAAAAGCTATTGGCAATAACAACAAGCCAAAAATGCTCATCCATATATTATTCCAATTGTACGATTGCAATGAGATAAGGGGCGCATTGGCCATGGGCGATACCAGCAATTGAAAAGGAGGTTGCAGCTCAAAAGCAGCGTTAAGCGAGTCGGCGCTGCAATGTAAATTTTTGCCCGGCCAGTCTACCACCAGGCTAATGGTATTGGGCAGGTTGGGTTGCAGCAGGCTGGTGCGTAGCGTTGCATTGCCGGTGTCGGGTATTGCATTCACCATCCAATGGTAAGCATAGCCAGGGCCGGGTAGCTTACCATTGATGGTCGCTTTAAATGTGCCGCGAGTTAAATTGGATGCGCTGCCAGTAATGGACAAAATGGGTGGTACCTCGCATAGAACACTGACGGTGGTAGTATCAATCGTAAGCAGACCGCCGTTATTGTAAGTAGACGCATAAACGGAATACAAACCTGCACTATCCAATATGGTTTTGATCTGTTGGGTACTGTCAAACCGGCGAATAGTATTTGCCGGGCCTGATACCTGCCAATTGGTTTTGTAATTTTTTGCCGCTATGCTATCGGCGTATTTCACCATTAAACTAATGGTATCGGTAATAACATTAAAACTGCGATTGTTGAGGGCAACAATGCCCAACGTAATGGCAGGTTTGGCAACAGGGCGCCCTGCATATTTGTAAAAAAGAAACGCAACCAGCAACAATGGTAACAAAAGCCATACACCGTATTTTTTTATCCAGGGTTTGCGGGGTATGGTTGGTGTGGATAGAAATCGTTCGGCAGTGCTTTGCAGGTAATTATTAAACAGCCGGTAAAATTTTCCCTGCTCTTCTTTGTTTCGGCAAATGATGGGTGCCAGCATAAACTTCAAATCCTCAGGTTTGTCAACCGCATTGTTGTACAGGTTGGCCACCATGCGCTGAATGTCTAAAATGGTGGCAGTACCAATATCAAACCCTTCAGCGCGAAGCCCGGTGAGCAGCGCCAGTAAGGGGAATTTGATGTTGATATCGTTGGCCAAATTGTAAAAATTTTTACTGGTTTATAAAAAATGAATAAAGAGATAATAGTACAAGAGTGCGACGCAACAATGATAAATAAAGATGAAATGCCTGGCCCAAAAAAAAGAAAAACTATATTAAATAGCCGCCAACTTTACATGCTTGACCGCTCCCTGTCTTCCTTGCTTTTGGCTATAACCGGCAGGGTGTATTTTAAAATGGTTCGCTGGTTGTCGCTCAGGTTTTTGAAGTCTACATCGCCGGTAAAAAAGCCTTCTACTTCCAACACTTTAATCCACTCCAGCAACTCGCTGGTGCTGGGTTGTTTGTCCACCATTTCGGACCGCAGCTTATCAAATTGAGTAATCACGCTTTGGATCTTTGGTTTCATTTGGTTAAACATTTGTTCGGCTTCGGTAGTGCCTTTGGCGGCATACACCAGTTGCAGGTAGGGCTGCATACGGCTGCAAACAATGTTGAGCAACTGATCGTTGCCGGGCGAAGCAATATGGTAAAACAGGCAACGCCGCAGGAAAGCATCGGGCAAATTCTTTTCAAAATTGCTGGTCATAATCACCAGTATGCGTGCAGAAGCATCGGCGCCGCCGGCCTTTCTGATTTTCTTATTTATTTCGTTAAGGGTAAACTCGTAATGCTCTATTTCGTTCAGCAAATCGTTGGGAAAATCCCTGGGGGCCTTGTCAATTTCATCAATTAATACCACCGAGCTTTTGGGCAGTTCGTGCAGCTCGTTAAAGTTGCCAAGCATCTGCAATTCCTCCAAATACAAATTTTCGCGAACCGCCTTTTTACCATGCGATTGCAAAATGGCTTTGCCCAATGCGTTTAACTGCAGGTAGGGATGTGCGGTAGTGATGCTGGCCGAATTGCCCTCCTGCTCAATGTACTTTTTTTGAAAATGGCCCACCGCATCGTAGGTATAAAAAAGGTCGCTGGCCGTGCAGGTAGTTTTTGTATTAAAAATGAAAGGCGTGGATGCGAAGGGCGAAAAACCTTTAAGATCGTTGTTGGCAAGCAGCCCTAATTCGTAAGCCACTTTAAACGCCAACTGCGTTTTGCCTGTGCCGGGAGCGCCGGTTAGCAACAATGGTTTTTGTAACCAAATGGCCATATCAACCGCTTTTTTAAGGCCGGGATCCGTAATTGAGTAATGGCGTGGATCCTGGTCGGACACAGAGGTAATGTCTTTTAAATCGAACATAATCAGGGTTTTTTATTGTTGTATTCGGCAATAAGCTCTTCCATTTTAATGTCGGCATCTGCCATATAAAAATCCCCGTCCGGCTCTGTATCGGCCAATGGCTGAAAATATTGGCTTACCAGTTTAAATAGCCGCGAAGGGTTCACTTCAATGTCATTTGACTCAAGCCACTCCGTCATATCGTCGGTTGTAAGCTTGGTAAGTGGCGGCAATTTTTTATCAGTATAAAATGGGTTTTCGGTAAAGGTGCGGCGCACAATTTCTTCGTTCTGCACATTGTCTAAATACTTAAGGTTGAGAAAAATAATAATTTTTTTATCCTGTTTCTCTTGCTGCTGCAGCCCGGTAAAATCGGCGTAAAATTTTTCGATACTCGATTTGTATATATCGGCAAAGCCCGCTTTAAGGTAGGAGCTTTGAATATTAAGGTTGATGAATAAGAAATGCTTTTTTAACTGGTTTAGCAATTGAAACAAATGATCGGCATCCACCTTTATAAGTGGGTCGATGCCAAACTGGGTTTTGACTTTTACGTTGATCAGCCCCTTAATTTTTTGAACCAGTTGCCCCTCGGTATCGTTGGGGTTTATTTTAACATCAAAGCTAATATCCACCGGCTCCTCATCGAAGTTTTTTGATTGAAACTCAAACTTATACCGTTTAATGAACGAATTGTGATAGTTTAATGCATGACCTGCCAGCAGGTAAAAATGAATGTGGTTATTGTAGTTTAGTTTATAAAATAATTCGTCAAAACGAATAGCCTGTTCGCTGCGGTTGCAATAGTATCTAAGGTTGGGGTTGAGGCCGTTGCGGGTAGCTTTTCCTGTAACGTTGGTAATAGCTATCAACACCTGTTTGCTTAGTTCATCAGGATCGGTAAACTCCTTTATGCCATGGTTTACCTGTAGCCGGGTTACAAAAGCCTGCAGTTTAACATTGTTAGGGTCGCGGGCAATTTTTTTTATAAAGGCAAGTTTAGGTATGTTTTTTTCGGAAAGAGCGGCTTCGTACTCATATTCGGTAAACGATTTTTTCAGTTGGGTTCCATTGGGCAATGTGGGCAGCGATCCATACCGCTCCCCTACTATAACTACATAAATATGCGAGCTGCGAACGTCCTGCTCACATTCATCTTTTGGGCGATTGCTAAAGGCAGGATATTTTTCCATACAGCGGGCATCGTAGTTAGCCATTTCCAAACTGTTTTTTAGATCAAGGCGTTCGGGCTTCAGGTCTTGTTCGGTGCTGGATATGTAAACACGGTATGCGGGCATGTAAACTTTTGGAATGATGGATTGAGCCGAAATAATTATTGGCAGTGGTAATGTACAAATAACACAGGTAAATAACTATTCATAAAAGGGCTTGCCGGTATTTAAGGGCAACAGTTATAACCAACCCGAACGCCTAAAAAAAATATAGAGTACAATGCAAAGCGCAAATGTTACCATTAACACCACGGGGGTATGCATAGTGCCAGTGTAGTTCGGGCATGGTTTCAAAGTTCATTCCGTATATGCCGGCTATCATGGTGTGTACGCCTATAATGGCGGCCCAGCCAGCAAATTTTTTACTTACCTCACTTTGCGATATGGAGGTGAGGGAAAAATTGGCTTCAAGGGCCGCAGTAACAAGGTCGCGGGTGGTTTCCAGCATTTCGTTTATACGGATGGCGTGGTCGTACACATCCCTGAAATAGGGCCGCGTATCGTCGGGTACCAGCTTTATGTCAAAGCGCATAAGGAGGTTACAAATGTCGATGAGTGGAGTGATGACCCGTTTTACTTCCAGCAGTTCGCGCTTAAGTTCGTATATGCGTTGGGTGGTGCCCCGGGTAGGTTTGTTGCCAAATATCTCGTCTTCTACTTCATCAAGCTCCTTTTCTAACATTTCTATTGCCGGAAAATATTGATCCACAATATTATCCATGACCGCGTATAGGGCAAAGGCCGGGCCTTTGGCCAACAATTCGGGTGTGTTTTCGCACCGGGCCCGTACCTGGTTATACGATAGCGTTGAGCCATGCCTGATGGTAATGATAAAATTATGTGCAAGAAAAAAGTGCGTTTCGCCAAACTCTAAATGAAAACCTGCCGATTGCATTTGCACCGTTCGCAACACCAAAAAAATATTATCGCCATACGTTTCCAACTTGGGGCGTTGGTGGGCATTGTGCGCATCTTCAACAGCAAGGTCGTGCAGGCCAAACTGTTGCTGCACGTTTTTTAATAGTTGGGTATCGGGCTCGTGCAGGCCCACCCATACAAAGTGGTTGCGGTGCAACAATGTTTTGCTTATATCGTTTCACTGAATATTATCTACTTTATTTCCCTGGCTGTAAGCCACACAATTCACTACCCCTTCCATACCGTTTGGTTTTAATAGTTATTAAGCGTGCTTAGGCAAAAAAAGTAAAAATATTATGACTATTCGCAATCTGGTGCTAATATTTTGGAACCGGGCTTTATAGCTTTTTTCAGCAGCCGTTGCAGCCTGCCTCTGCCTCCATAGAGGTAGCACTATTACTGTTGGTAATTTTATTCAGCCTTTTTTATTATGATTATATATTTAGCATTGGGTGTACCAAATAGCGGCAATCATTAAAATTTAAATAATATCCATTGCCCCCAACGCAAAGTATTTTGTGAAGCATTGGATTCATTGTCCTTAAAGCAAATTTTCTGCGGCCAATTTAGAAGAGAAAGTTTAAGAAAATAGCTACCATTGTAAGGTATGTTTGGTAGCCCGAATTGAGAAAGCTATGGCTATTGATGCTTTAAAACGGTCAATGCTACGTCTTCCCTCGCTGCTTCTGAAAAAATAATGTTAGCTGTTCGTAGTTTTTAGCCTGTCAATTTTTGCAATACTAAACCAGTTTATTTAACGAGGCAGAACATCCAAAAAATTGAATTTGAATTCGGCCTGTTTTACTTTGCCTTTAAAACTTTCGGCTTTTTATAAATTTTATTAAGCGTTAATTGCAGCAGCCAATATAACTAGCTTAGCTGGAATATTGTTAAGTGGCAAAACAAAATCAACTAAACCTGCTGCCTGAACGTGAAGCGGCATGGAGTCAACCTCGGCCGACATGTCCTGCGCAAAGGTTGTTCCTCCCTTAGCTTTTATACGCCTGCAGCCCTCAGTACCGTCGCCGTCATACCCTGAAAGGACAATGCCTACTGCACGAACACCCATTGCATCTGCAAGCGAAATGAAAAATAAATCTACTTGTTTGTTTCTGCGAATGCGGGGAGTAATTACTTTAAACCTATAATTTTCCATAGTAAGATCTGAGTCCGGGGGAATAACGTAAACATTATTTGCAAAGATTGGAAATGCCTCAGCCGCCACAGTTACTGACATTTGTGTGTGTCTCTGCAGTATTTTAGCTAACATACTATGGGCATTAGGAAGCATGTGCGAAATAATAACAAATGCAAAACCTGTATCAGGCGGCATTGCAGCAAGGAGAGTCCTATAGGCATTGAGTGCTCCGGCTGAGCCACCAATACCTACAATAAATATTGGCTGAACAGTTTTCATTAATAGTTATTTATTTTTTTCATTTACAGGAATATTTTTATCAAAATTCTTTTTCTGATTGCCGCTAAACGCAGATTGAACATAAGGTGTCAACATAATCCCCTCATCACTCATAATAAATTTGTGCACGTCGCTATTATGGTTGGTGCCACGAGACTTAACAATGAATACTTCACGGGTGCGTTTTCTACCCTCATCATCTTCTACCATTCTTACAACAATCCAGGTGTCAATTAACGATGAAACACCTATTTCGCCGCTGGTGTTACTTTGAAAGTTTGAGGAAACAAGACTTGTAAAAAACGTGGTAATGCCCCTGGATTTAAACAGGTCAATCATGCGGGTAATCATTGAGCCAACTTCACGCTCGTCGCCCTGGCCCACAAGGCTTGTAAGTGGGTCTACCACCACAGCTTTTGGTTTAATACTATCAACCAACTTAAAAACATTCAGTAAATGCATTTCCAGGCCTAAAAAAGAAGGTCTGATAGAAACAATCTTTAATAGCCCATTTTTTATATATGGTGCAAAATCAATGCCGATAGATTTCATATTTTGAATAAGTTGCCCTGCTGATTCTTCATAACAAAAGAAAAGACAATGCTCCCCACGTTTACAATTTTCCATTGCAAATGCTGCTCCAAAACTAGTTTTTCCGCTGCCTGCTGTGCCCGAAGCCAGTATAGTACTACCCCTGGTGTAACCTTTTCCCACAAACAATTTATCTAACGATGGAATACCTGTCGAAATCCTCTTGTCTGTGCCCGGTTGATCAAGCCCTGCTGACGTGATGGGAATTACTGAAAGTCCTTCATCATCAATAACAAATGGATATTCGCTGGTTCCATGACGCGACCCCCGGTATTTAATTACACGAATTCTACGGGTTGCAATTTGGTCTTTTACCCTGTTATCCAGCAAAATAATGCAATCGGAAATGTACTCCTCCAGCCCGTGGCGCGTGTATGAACCGCTTTGTCCGGCCTCGCCTGTAAAAATTGCCGTAACTTTTTTTTCTTTAAGCCAACGGAAAAGTCTTTTTATTTCTAAACGTAAAATACCAATATCTGTAATGCCTGCAAAAATGGATTCAAGTGAATCTAAAACCACCCGTTTGGCACCGATGGAGTCAATGGCCTCTTCTAAATGAACAAATATTCCCTCCAGATTAAAGTCGGTCTCCTGAATGTCTTTGCGGTCTAAAATAATATGTTCGAGCACAATCTTTTTTTGTGATACCAGCGCCTGCAAATTCAAATTAAGCGAAGCCACGTTTTTCAATAGTTCTTCTTTTGTTTCTTCAAATGACATAAGTACCCCCGGCTCATTAAAATCGATTGCCCCTTTTATTAAAAAATCAACTCCAAAAAGCGTTTTTCCCGAGCCTGCATTTCCTGAAATTAACGTGGATCCATATTGCGGTAGCCCACCTTCAGTAATTTCGTCAAAACCTTTAATGCCGGTAGGGCATTTGAGTATTTTACTACCCTTTTGGGTAATTTTACTGCCGGTAGCTTTTACCATTTGGTAGTCGTTTATTGGTTTATTAGGCACGAGTTTTTTTAGAAAGCAAGTTTGATGCATAAATAGCTTCAATTATGCTGCCGGCAACCAATATATAATAGTGGTTATAGTAAAAACTATACAAATCAGAAACAATTTAATTGTTTGTAAGGCCGCCTTTACCGGCTTAACCGGTGTTTGAGTATGGATCAACCTTTTCGCTATCGAAAACATTGCCACTAATATACCTATAATACAACTAACAATACCCTCTTTTCCGCCTAATTTCTTATTTGCCCATTGCCGGTGATTATCCATTTTTCGGTTACCAGTTTTTCAAGCGCAAAAGGGCCGCGGGCATGTAGCTTTTGGGTTGATATACCAATTTCGGCCCCCAGGCCAAATTGCCCGCCATCGGTAAAGCGGGTGCTGGCATTGGCATATACGGCAGCGGCATCTACTTCTTTTAAAAAACGGTTACATAACTTTTTATTTTCCGAAACAATGGCCTCTGAGTGCCCGGTGCCATAGGTGGCAATGTGCGCCAGCGCTTCATCCATATTTTTAACCACCTTAATGGCACATTGTAAACCTAAAAATTCCTGTCCAAAATGTTGGCTGTTAGCTTTGGCAAGCAGCGGATAGCCTTTAAGCATTCGATACGCTTTGGCATCGGCAAAAATTTCTACGCCATATTGTTGTAGCCGGGCGGCCAGTTGGGGCAAAAATGTGGAGGCGATGTTTTCATCAACAATAAAAGTATCGGCAGCATTGCATACCGATGGCCGCGACACCTTTGCATTTACCGCAATGTCAACTGCCTTTTTTACGTTGGCAGCCTCGTGCACGTAAACATGACAAACGCCTGCCCCGGTTTCAATTACCGGCACCAGGCTGTTTTTGCGCACAAACTGTATAAGGCTATCGGACCCGCGGGGTATAATCACATCTACATATTTGGTGGCAGTAAGCAGGCCGGTAACAGCCTCTCTTTCGGAGGGCAACAACGATATACAATTTGGGTTAATGTTGTTATTGGCCAGCGCCGTGCGTATAAGTTTAATGGCGGCTTTATTGGTTTCAGCAGCATCGCTGCTACCTTTTAGCAGGCAACCATTTTGGCTGCGCAGGCAAAGTGCCGCAATATCAAAGGTTACGTTGGGCCGGCTTTCGTACACAGCGCCCACCACCCCAAGCGGCACGGTATATTTTTGTAGCAACAGCCCGTTGGGCAATACCCCTGATTGTAACTGTTGCCCCGATGGGTTGGGCAGTTTACTTACCTTAACAATACTGCGGGCAATACTATTTATGCGCTGCTGGTTTAGCATCAGGCGGTCGTTACGGGGGTTTTCGGCATTTTGCTTAGCCAGGTCAAGTGCATTGGCCTTTAGCAGGGCGTTGCTTTGTTGCACCAACATTACCGACAAAGTTTTAAGGGCTGCCTTTATTTGTTTATCGGGTGTGTTTCGTAACTCAATAGCTGCCTTGTAAGTTTTTTGTATAATGGTAAGTACAGTTGCCATAATGCTAAACAATAAATTTAAAAGCTGCCTTTTGGCAGCAAAACATGAAGGCTAAAATAGAACAATATCGTCGGCATGGGCTGCAACTACCCCTTTTACCAACAATTGTTGTTGTAATAAAGCCGCTGTTATTTTTACTTTGGCCACCCCAATAATTTTTTCGGCCTCGTTAGTTATTTGCACCACTTCGCCTGCTAAAAATTTGCCTTTTATACCGGTAATGCCCACGGTAAGTAAGCTACGCCGCCCGGCCAGGGCTTTTTCGGCTCCTTTATCTACACAAATATTACCCAGGGTAATGGAACCGCTGGCCAGCCATTTTTGCCTTGCTTTTAGGTTAGATTGTTGGGCGGTAAAAGTAGTACCATTGTTACCCGACAGTGCATCGGTAAAAGGCGCAGTGCTTTGTAAACCGCAAATAATAACCTGTATGCCCAACCCCACTGCCAGCCGTGCAAAGGTTAGCTTTGACAACATGCCACCAAGGCCAAGGCTGCTTTTATCGCTGGTAACAAAGCCCATTACTTCTGCATCAATTTTTTCAATTAGTGGAATGATCTTTTTTTGATGATCTAAAAATCCACCAACGGAGGTGCAAATAATCATTGTATTTGCATTAAAACCTACGGCTATGAGGGTGGCCAGTTCGTCGTTGTCCGAAAATTTTATTTCAACGTTGCTTACCAAATCGTTTTCGTTTACTATGGGAAGTATGCCGTTTTTCCAAAAGGTTTTAAAGGTTTCCTTTAGCTGTAAAAATTGCGACCGGTTGCTGAAATGATGCCTTTCGCACAAGGCCTGCGCCACAGGTATATGGTAGGGTGCAAAATATTGCTGGTACAATTGCACCAGTATTGGATTACCAATGGCAGCAGCAGCCTTACGCTCAGTAAGGGTGCCTTTGTAATTTTTTATGAGTGCTTTGCCACTGCCTACGGCGCCGCTGCTTACCAAAACTATTTGGTAGGTTACCGACAATTGCGCAATACCTGCTGCTACTTTTTCAATAACGTTTGTGCTAATGGCACCTTGTGCATTGGTAATGGAAGCCGTGCCAAGTTTAATGACCAATACCGGTTTTTGCATGGCACAAAAGTATCCATTGAAAAGATATACCAGCGGTTGTTTTCAATAGCCATAAAAGGAGGTGCCGGCAAACCGCCTACCGGGTAACTACTGCTCCGTTGCATATTGCTAATGGCGTAAGCTTACTAATTTAAAAGGTTTGCTATTTCTACCATGCCATGGCCTGGAGCAAATAATTGGCTTGGGGGGCCTGAGAATAAACATAAATTAACAACTGGGAAAATATGCAGTAAAGGCTGCAATAAAAAGATGCCGTACAAGCGTGTGACACAAGAATGTTGCCTGAAGAAAAAATGCTCGTCACCAAAAAAACCCTACGTTGTTTTATGCTATTTCCGACACTGTACCCGATGCTGTTTTGACCCGATACTGCGGGCAAAACAACTAAGTGGTGCACCCTTGCAAATTATCAACATTGGTTGTGGATTACTTATGCGGCCGTTAATCCTTTTAAAAAAACAGAACTATTATGTTTGCAGCTTAAAATAAGGTATTAACATGGTGGTGGAAAAAATGTCGTTCATATTATACCCGAAGGAAATAGACACTACACATAAATTGTTAGGCATTTTAAAAGTAACCAAAGAGGGCACCAATGTACAATTAAACGAAGAACCACTGACCCAGCAATTGTTGACCAGGAATTTTAATGAAGCACCCCGCGACTTAAAACAAATGCTGATGCCTTTTTGCAACGAACGGCTTTTACTTGCACACAGCGAAAACCTTCAAAAATTACAGAAGCAACGGGCCGGTGTGGCCCGCGAAGCATTTTTACAAAACGCCATGGTAAGGCATTTACATTATTACCTGGAGGTATTAAAACCCTTTGCGGGGTTGGCAAAATGGTACCATAAAATTCCTAATAAAAAAAACGGGTTTTTAACATCGCCCTGCACTTTTAGTACCCATAGGCCAAGGCTCAATTTTATGGCCGTTAAAAACAAACACAGTTTTGGCCTTAACATTTCGGTAAACGTAAATGGATACGATTACCCATTGGAAACGTTTACCAGGAATTGTTTTTTGCTACACAGCCGCAACGAATATTTTATTTTTTCGTACAAAGACTACCAAACGCTGGAATGGCTTCAACGAGCCGACTTGCAACAACATACTAAAAATGCCCTTGCCTTTTCGCAGCATATTTTACAAAAACTGGAAGAAGATTATACCGTAAACCGCAACAATCTTTTTGAAAAAAAGCGGGTAGAAATTGAACCGGTCAACCGGGTAATGCTGAGCGAATTAAACAATGCATTTGTAATGATTACCCCGCAATGGGTGTACGATGGTTTTGTAATTGATGGTGCATTTAAACCTACCTACGAAACAATTATTGAAGGCGAGCAATACGAGGTAATACGTGACAGCCAAAAGGAACAGGGGTTTATGCAACAGCTACAGGCGTTGCACCCCAACTTTGTTAACCAACGCAATGGCTTTTTTTACCTTTCGTTTGCCGACGCACAAAAAAGGCATTGGTTCTTAAAAATGTTTCACTCGTTGCTTGAGCAAGGTATTGAACTAACCGGCATGGACCTGCTACAGCACTTTAGGTACAGCCCGCACAAGGCCGAAACAACCATACAAATTAAAGGCGAAAAGAACAACGTG
This sequence comes from Chitinophagales bacterium, assembly GCA_038247635.1. Lineage (GTDB taxonomy): Bacteria > Bacteroidota > Bacteroidia > Chitinophagales > Chitinophagaceae > Segetibacter. The sequence continues at coordinate 9,686 of JBBRUR010000025.1, read as the reverse complement.
GTGCAAATGGGGCTGTCGGTTTATTTTGGCAAAGAACAAATAAGCCTGGCGAGCCTGCAAAAAATGTTGCTGAACGGGCAAAAGGCAATTCCGCTTAACGATGACAGCTTTGGCATTTTTACCGACGAATGGCTTGATCGTTACGCAACCATTATTAAACATGGTAAAATACAAGGCAAAGATGAGTTGTTGGTTGTGAAGTTTTTGGCCATTAGTCAACAAGCCGATTACCATAAAGGGGAGGCGGCGTTAGGCAGCCTGGTAAAGGAAGAGTGGTGGAAAAAATGGCAACAATGGCAAAATGGCGAAGCGGGTTTATACACGGTGCCTGCAACCGTTAACGCCACGTTGCGGCCCTACCAGCAACGGGGTTTTGAATGGCTGTCGCTACTGGCCGAAGCCGGGTCGGGCGCCTGCCTGGCCGACGATATGGGGCTGGGCAAAACCCTGCAGGCCATTTGCTTTTTGGCTGCGCAGGTGCAGCAGTTTCCGGGCAGTTGCAGCATTGTTATTTGCCCATCGTCGCTCATTTATAACTGGCAGCAGGAGCTGCAAAAGTTTACCCCCGGTATTACCTCGTTGGTATATCATGGTGCCGGGCGCCAGCGCAGCGAACTTGACAACAAACACCAGGTAATTATTACCAGCTATGGCACCCTGCGTGCCGATGCCGAATTACTGGCAGCAAAAACTTACCTGCTGGCCATAATTGACGAAAGCCATAATATTAAAAACCCGTTGGCGCAAATAACCGCAGCAACCACCAGCCTGTTTGCCACCATTCGTATTGCCCTTAGTGGTACGCCGGTAGTAAACAATACTTTTGATTTATATGCCCAGCTAAATTTTGCCTTGCCCGGGCTTTTTGGCAGCAAAGACTTTTTTAAACGCGAGTATGCCGATGCTATTGACCGCGACCATAATGCGGATAAAATAAAAGCGCTGCAAAAGCTTACTGCTCCATTTATATTGCGCCGCACCAAGGAGCAGGTAGCGCCCGATCTTCCCGAAAAAAATGAAATGATACTTTGGTGTAGCATGGGTGTGGAGCAACAAAATGTTTACAACGATATTAAAGAACAAATTAGCGGCAGTATATTTTTAGACATTAAGCAACAAGGGCTTGCCAAAAGCAAGCTGGGTGTAATGGTGGGGCTAATGAAATTACGGCAGGTTTGCAACTCGCCATTGCTGTTGCCCCAGGCCGATCAACAGTTGTGTAAGCAGTCCATTAAAACCGATATGTTGGTGCAGGAACTGCTTAACATAAAAGGGCGGCATAAGGCGCTGGTATTTTCGCAATTCGCCACCATGCTGCACCTGCTAGCGGCCGAGTTGGATAAGCAGGGCATTACCTATTACCATTTTGACGGCCAAACGCCCCCTGCCAAACGTGCCGAAATGGTAAAGGCTTTTCAGCACCCCGACGATACTACCAATGTATTTTTAATTAGCCTAAAAGCGGGCAACACCGGCCTTACCCTTACCGCTGCCGACTATGTGTTTTTGTTTGACCCCTGGTGGAACACCGCCGTTGAACAGCAGGCCATTGATCGCACCCACCGTATTGGGCAAACCAACAACGTATTTGCCTACAAACTGATTTGCAAAAACACGGTTGAAGAAAAAATAATTGTACTACAACAGCGCAAGAAAAAGCTTGCAGAAGAACTGGTGAACGAAGATGAAAGCTTTATAAAATCGCTAAGCGAAGAGGATATTGCTTACCTGTTTAGTTAGGTGGAAAAGTACGGCGTAGGCGGCTTGCCCCACTATGTAAACTTATGGTTTCACTAATAAGTTACGCTTTAGCTCAGAACACTTTATTTGTGGCCAACTAAAGTGCGGCAAATTTATTTTTTGGGGCCGGTCATTTTAGGTTTAATGATACGGCCGTTGCGTCGCACTCTTCTACCGCAGCGCTTTTTGCAGCAATTTCATTTTACCAGGTCTGCACATATATTATTGTAATGGGTAAGGATTTCTATTATTAATTCGCAAGGGAAAGAAGATTTTACCTACTTCCGCAGAAATATCTTCTTTATTGGCAACCAGCAAATATTAACCCAACCCATAACCAAAAGACTATTTGAAAGTCAAAAAAGAAGCCTTCATTATTTACTACTTTATAATGCAAACATTATGCAGGCGGCTATTACTATTTATTCAAACCGGGTTGTTTCTGCAAATTAGGGTTATAATTATATTGCTCTTCAACCGGCACACCATTCTGTACATTTTTGTCAATGTCCTTTCCTTCTTTTGTCCACAAAAACGGATAGAAAGAAAAAACATTTTCGCTGTTTAACTTTGAAACTTCGGTTTGCCAGTTTGTCCACCTTTTGCCTTCGTAAAATTTATTAAGGTCGTTATTAAAGCAAAACTGCAAAAATGCGGTGTAGGTAATGTTTAGTGGTTTGTATATTAAATTACCTGGCGACAAATAATAAACTTTTCCTAAGTCTTTCCCAGGTCCTCCACCGTTTAAAATAAAAAAGCCGCCAATGGCATGGTCAGCAATTAGTAAGTAAGTTGGCGCGTCTCCAAACGCTTTAAATCATTTTCCTTTGTTCTAATCTGGAAGTGTCCGGTTAAGCTTTTCGCTGCCTGAACCAGGAATACTTATCCAACCGTTGTCAATCAATAGCCCCCCTGTCATATAAAAAACTGCTCCCATTGGCGAGCGGGTGGTTACCTGCGTTTTGTATAAAGCGTCTTTGGCTTTGGTTGTATCAACTGGTAAAAATTCCACTTTATTTACTGCCAATTTTATCCAATCCTGTACAAGTGTATAACCAGGGTCAGTTTTATTAATCAACTTTTAACGGGCCGCATTTTGTTTTGCGCTGTTGTTGTAAAAGTGATGAGGGAAAGTATGGTTGCGAAAAAAAGTAGTGTCATAACTGTGATTGGTAAAATAGCAGCTTCCTATGTTATTTAAAAAAAAAAACAAGCCATGTGCGGCTTGCCTTATTTTATCAACATTTTTATCAGCCATTAGCTGCCTCTGTTAGCCCCGGTACTGCGCACTTTTTTAGTGGCGCCTACCGGTTTGGCACCAGCTGCCTGCTTTATAAATTTAGAGCCTTTGCCGGCAGCACCTGTTGCTTTGCCTGCAAGGTTACCGGTTTTTTTGTTGTTAATTGGTAACGACATATCAATATGATTTAAAAGATGAATTGGAATTTAACCATCGTAAAAATAGTTGATTTTGCACAACTATAGCAGGAATGATGCCATAGTGTTAAATTGAAACTTATAAATATGGCCGATAGTTGTACTTTACTTTTTTAATAAGCATTGTACATGAAAAAAATATTGACCGCCTGGGCCCTACTATTTTGTTGTAATGCAATAGCCCAAAACGATGCCATGAGGGCTAAGGTTGAAGAGGCCGCCAAACAAGTAGAACCAAAGGTGATTGAATGGCGCCGCGATTTTCACCTGCACCCCGAACTGGGCAACCGCGAAACCCGCACGGCTGGCATTATTGCCGCCTACCTTACATCGCTGGGTATTACAGTGCAAACAGGTGTAGCCACCACAGGCGTGGTAGGTATATTAAAAGGTGGAAAACCGGGGCCGGTAGTAGCGCTAAGGGCCGATATGGACGGATTGCCGGTATTAGAACGTACACCGGTACCATTTGCCAGTAAAGACAAAGCAATGTACAACGGCCAGGAGGTAAGTACCATGCATGCCTGCGGCCACGATACGCATATGGCTATTTTAATGGGCGTTGCCAAAGTACTTTCCGGTATGCAAAAAGACCTGAAAGGCACTGTAAAGTTTATGTTTCAACCAGCCGAAGAAGGTGTACCCCGCGGTGAGGTTGGCGGTGCCGAGCAAATGGTAAAAGAAGGTGTATTGGAAAACCCTAAGGTGGACGTAGCCTTTGGTTTACACATTAACGCACAAACCGAAGTAGGCGAAATAAGCTACCGCCCCGGAGGCACTATGGCAAGTGTAAACGATATGAAAATAACGGTTAAAGGCAGGTCGGCACATGGCGCCTACCCCTGGGATGCGATAGACCCCATAGTGGTGTCGGCACAAATTATTAACGCACTGCAAACCATTGTTAGCCGCAACCTGGATGTTACCGAAAACGCCGGGGTTGTTACCATAGGTTCTATTGACGGCGGCAACCGCAGCAATATTATTCCTGAGCAGGTAGAAATGATGGGCACCATAAGGGCATTGTCAAAAACCGATGAGGCCATGTTAATAGCCCGCATTACACAGGTAGCTACCAAAACCGCCGAAGCTGCGGGGGCTACTGCCGAGGTGGTGATACCTTACAGCAGCCACTACCCTGTTACCTATAACGATCCTGCCCTTACTGCCAAAATGCTTCCCTCGCTTATAAAATCGGCTGGTAAGGAACATGTAAAACTAAAGCCGCCTGTAACCGGTGCCGAAGATTTTTCCTTCTTCCAGGAAAAGGTACCCGGCCTGTTTATTTTTTTAGGAGGAATGCCCAAAGGCCAGGACCCCACCAAAACAGCATCGCACCATACGCCCGATTTTTTTATTGATGAAAGCGGCTTTACCCTTGGGGTAAAAGCACTGGCCAACCTGACGATAGATTATATGAATATGGATGGGAAATAGGAATGATTGTAGTCGGGTACTATTTCCAATTTAATGACACTATCTTATAAATCTTCGGACGACAAAAGAAGACTTTAATATTAATGGATTACAAGAGCAATAAGCAATAACCAAAATAAGTATATACAAGGACAAGGAATAACAATTGACAAATTTGAATTGGATGAGACAGGACGCCAACTAAAGAACGGGTTTTAAACTTGCTTTTTTTTAGCTGACCATACGTTGAAACAATGGGCAGGTGCTTCTGCGTAAGAAACCCGGTTTTCCCTGCAATAGCAGATACTAAGCGAAGAGCACCTAAACAAATTATTATTGAAAACACCTATAACAGAACCCCAATTTCACCTATCAGATCCTCTTAAGCCAGCTGCGGATATTTTTTACAATCTTCAGCGGTTTCCACCTCAGCTAGTGTAGGTAATATTTTTACTGACAATTGTTGTAGTTCGGCGGCTTTTTGCAATTGCTGGGTTAGCCCGTGGGTCCAGTTAATATTTTTAAATAAAGCGGGCGTAAAGCTATTAACAGCCAACAGGTAAATGCGGCCTTCTTCTGAGGGGCCAATGACCACGTCGTATTGGTCAAGGCATTTGAAGGCGTCGGCAAGGGTTTTTTTATCCATGTCTAAACAATCAGTGCATACGTAAGCTACTTTTTTATAGCCCCTGGCAAAAACTGTTTCAAAAGCGTTTATTAATCGCGATGCAACGTCGTGGCCTTGTTGTGTTCTTTTAAAAAACGGAGGCTCGTTCCACAAATCGTTTACAATGTTGTTTTCAGAGCAAAAAACAAACACATCGCCGGTAATGGTTTGGGTAATAGTTTTGGTATGTCGAAGTAACTTTTTATAAATATCGACAGCCGCTGTTTCGCCCATTTGGCTGGCGATGGCAGGTTTTACTTTACCGGGTTCGGGATTACAAACAAAAAAAATTATTGCAGACTTTGCCATAGCGTGTTTTCAATATCATTATTAGGGAAAATACCTGTTCAATATTACAATGTTGTGCTTTAACCATACCACTTTTTTATAAACATTGTCAACAACCACCCTTTAGCTGTTGCCAAATGGGTTAAAAAAAATAATATGCTATCTTAAAACAAAATTAAAACGGATAATGAACTAAAATTGCACCTTACATTGGTTTTAGCTAACAGAAGCAAGGTCAACATTTTATAAATCGTACAACAACTATATGCACCCCTTATTTCAACAATTGCAGGAAACCACTAACTTTTTAACTAATAAGGGCTATGTTGGCGCAACTGTTGGTGTTGTATTGGGCACCGGGTTAGGAAAGTTTACCGAACACCTGCAAATACAACGTCAAATTGCTTATTCCGATATTCCCCATTTTGCACAGGCAACGGTTGAGTTTCACAAAGGCCAACTGATTTTGGGTAATATTGGCAACATAAAAATATTGGCTATGCAGGGCCGCTTCCATTATTACGAAGGCTACAGCATGCAGCAAATTACTTTTCCAATACGTGTTATGCAACGGCTGGGCGTTCAACATCTGCTATTAAGTAATGCGGCAGGAGGCATTAATTTAAATTTTAAAAAGGGCAACCTGGTATTGCTTAACGATCACATTAACCTGCAACCCGAAAGTCCGCTACGTGGATTAAACACCCCTGAATTTGGCAATCGCTTTGTTGATCTGAGCGCTCCGTACAACGGCTACCTTAACCAGCAATTAACCAACCAGGCCAACAAATTAAATATACACTTACCAACAGGCGTGTATGCATCGGTAATGGGCCCCAACCTGGAAACCCGCGCCGAGTACCGCTACCTGCGTAGCATTGGCGCCGACATGGTAGGCATGAGCACGGTACCCGAGGTAATTGTGGCCAACCAGGTAGGGCTACCCTGCGCTGCCATAAGCGTAATTACCGACGAATGCGACCCCGACAATCTTAAGCCGGTTGACATTTCAGAAATAATTGCAGTAGCAGGTAAGGCCGATGCTATCTTATCGCAATTATTGGTAAATACTATTGAAACCCTTTGAAAGTATTGGGATCGATGGTACAAATTGTACATTTTAATTATATTTATTGAAACTGACCCGTGCATAGTTCCCCGTAGTTTATGATGCTGGAAACTGATGGAAAGTCAAAAAAAAATTATGAAAAAATTTGTTGTATTAATAGCCTTGCTTGCAGTTGGGTTTGCTTATAGCCGAAATTTACCGGCCGATGAAACAGTACTTACCAACGACGGCCAAACAATAGATGAAAAGATTGCTTCAAAAAGTTATGTGTTTGAAGCACAAATAGCTATACCAACAGGAGGGCGCACTATACAGTTAAACAGTTATTTTGACGTGCGGGTATCGGGAGATACGCTGGTATGTAGCCTGCCCTATTATGGCAGGGCGTATACTGCGCCTATTAACCCGGCAGAAGGCGGTTATAACTTTACCACTACAAAATATCAGTATATTGTTAACAAGCCAAAAGAAGATGAGTGGAAAATTGAACTGGTACCGTTGGCTCGTACACAGGGCGAAAAATTTATGCTTACCGCCTTTAGTAATGGAACTGCGTCGCTGTTGGTAACAAGCAACAACCGCCAGCCAATAAACTTTAGAGGCGTTATAAAGTAAAAAGGCATATTTTTTAAAATTGTTTATATCGAAACCGCCATTAATTTGGCAACAATGTGCCCAACCTTATACTTTAAATGGAAAGAGGTGCTACACTGCTATGCCGTACTACCGTTTAGCAATGATTTTTTGCATCCCGTCAATTACACTAAAACTGATCGATTTTTTGATGGCTCATCAATTATTTTTATTATTCGAAAAGCCTACAAGCCAAATTTTTTTTCATTAAATGATGCTTCATTAAACAATACAATTTGCAATGCTTATTGAGGTTGAATAATTTCCTTCTTTTCAACTAAATAATTAGTAAACACATGTCGGCCAATCATGCGCCCACGCTGCGCTTTCAAAATATTGTTTCGCTTATACAGCAATCCTTAAACGGCAAGGAACAGGATTATACTGCCGGCAGCATTCGCCGGGCAGTTATATTGTTGGCCATACCCATGATGTTGGAGATGTGCATGGAGAGTGTTTTTGCAGTGGTTGATATTTATTTTGTAAGCCACCTTGGCAGCAATGCCACCAGCGTGGTGGGCCTTACCGAATCAGTTATTACTATTGTGTATTCGCTGGCCATCGGCATAAGTATGGCGGCTACTGCTACGGTAGCCCGGCGGGTAGGCGAAAAAGACCCTGCTGCTGCAGGCATAGCGGCAATGCAATCAATTTTGTTAGCACTGGGTTTTACGGTGGCGGTAAGCATACCCGGCTTTATTTATGCGGCCGATATACTGCGTTTGATGGGAGCAGGCGAGATGGCCATTGCAGAAGGAGTGATTTACACCCGCATTATGATGGCTGGTAGTTTGGTTATTATGCTGCTGTTTTTGATTAATGGAATTTTTAGAGGTGCAGGTAACGCTATGATGGCTATGAAAAGCCTTTGGATAGCCAATATTGCCAATATTATTTTGTGTCCGTTGTTGATACGGGGCAGCGGTCCATTGCCAGGCCTTGGCATTATGGGGGCAGCGTTGGCTACTACTATTGGCAGGGCAATTGGTGTAGCCTACCAGTTGTATTTTTTGTTTAAGGGATCGGGGGTTGTCCGTTTTCGATTACAACAATTGGCTCCTCAATGGAAAATATTGCGGTTGCTAATTAATATTGCGTGGCCGGGCACTTTACAGTTTTTAATAGCCAGCGGCAGTTGGATAGTATTGGCCAGCCTGGTGGTAAAAACCGGGCAGAGCGAAGCGAGTGCAGGGTACCAGATAGCCATAAGGGTGGTCATGTTTTTTTTGCTTCCGGCATGGGGGTTAAGCAATGCCGCCGCCACACTGGTAGGGCAAAACCTTGGGGCAGGGCATTACGGCCGGGCCGAAGAGTCGGTGTTGAAAACGGCCCGGTACAATGCGATTTTTATGGCCATCGTATCTTTTATATTTATTGTTTTTGCCCCCGATATTATAGCCATTTTTACCCGGGATCCAACTGTAGCAGCATACGCAGTAAAGGCGTTGCGCATTATAGGACCGGGTTTTATTTTTTATGGAGTAGGCATGGTAATGGCCAATGCCTTTAATGGGGCTGGCGACACCCGTACGCCCACCGTTATTAATTTTTTTGGGTTCTGGCTATTTCAAATACCGCTGGCATATTTGCTGGCCGTGCAATGGCAAATGGGGCCACTGGGTGTTTTTATAGCCATCCCCACCGCAGAAACGGCCATATCGGTAGCGGCTTTTATTGTTTTTAGGCGGGGTAAATGGAAAAAGAAGGTTATATAAACCTATGGCCGTAGGACAAACAAACCACATGGGGCAGGCAAATAGTTAAGTGTGAGCTGTTAGTAGTAAATAGTCAGTAGTGAAGGGTGAGTGGTAAGTAGTCAATCGGGAAACGTGAATGGTCAATAGTGAAACGGGAAAGGTGAAACGGGAAAGGTGAATAGTGAAATATGAATGGTTGATAGTGAGTAGTAGAACGTGAATGGTCAGTAGGGAATTGTGGGTTACCCGCCACATTGGGCCAGCGGCCCAACACGTTGGTAGCCAAAACAACACTATGCAAATTTTTGCGCTCAGTAGTCACGTTGGCGGATGAGGGAGCGATGTGCGTAAATGGCGAATAGTAAATAGTAAGCGGTGAGTGGTAAATTGTTAAAAGTAAATCACGTAATGTGAATAGGCAATCGTGAAACGTGAACCTTGAAAGGTCAATCGTGAAACGTAAAAAAAGCAATGATTTTATTTCATTCTTCATGTTGCTGCTTTTCTATCAAAACTCAGAACTCCTATCTATCATCTGTCATCTCTAACAACTCATAACTTATAACTCTAAATTTATAACTTCGATCTCCCATCTTTCATCTGTCATCTCTCAACCTCTCACAACTCATAACTCATAACTCTAAATTCATAACTCCGATCTCTCAACCTCTAACAACTCATAACTCATAACTCTAAATTTATAACTCCTATCTGTCATCTCTCAACCTCTCACAACTCA
>JBBRUR010000024.1:0-56347 GCA_038247635.1 Chitinophagales bacterium | reverse complement strand
TAATTACAAAACACCTCCATTTACGCGGATGGACAACACCATTGCCAGTGCTTTTGCAATGGCGCCGGTACTAACCTTACCCACTTTAAGCAGTGTAAAAACCGACCGCATCTACGAGTTTCGTAGCTATGAAAGTGCTACCGAAAAAATCCACAATAACAAAGTGGAAATGTTTAACCAGGGTGGCGAAGTGGCCTTATTTAAGCGTCTTAATTTTAATGCCGTGTTTTACGGAAAGGTAGTTGCAGGCAGCAAAATGCCCAACCTTGTGTATATGACCAGTTTTGAAAATATGGACGATCGCAACGCACACTGGAAAACTTTTGTGGCCGACGAAGAATGGAAAAAATTATCGTCCATGCCTGTATATAAAAATAATGTAAGCAAGTCCGATGTTATTTTAATGAAGGCGACCGCTTACTCCGATTTTTAGGGTAGAATGCTTTTACTCCAGCTGGTCCAGTTGTTTTAAATAATCAAACTTAAGATCGTCGTGTAAACCATCAACAGCTGCCAATATTTTTTTTATTTGTTGGTTGTATAAGTTGGTGAGTGCAGCGCTACGGTGCATGGGTAACCCTTTTTTTTGCATGCAACGGCAAAAGAAAATAAGCAGTTCAGCTTCTGACTGTTTGGACGCGGTATGCTTACTGTACTTTGCTATCGACTTTAAAATTTTACGCAGGCTTTTTTTACCCAAATAAGTGTTATTGACCGGCACATCAATAAAATTTTCCTCAATTTCCTGTTTGGCATTTTCTACATACGACTGTGCGTCGTGTGCTTCAAACAACAAGTAGGTAAGCAGTTCCTTATTTTCTTTTTTATAACGGGTAAGCCGTAGGCATAATTCCAGTACCTCCTTTGGGGCCCTCGCCATCAACTCCTGTTTTATTTCGTGTATACTCGCTGCCTTCATTGTATCAAAAACCTTTATTTTGAAGTGAATGACAAACATACATCGTGTTTGGTTGGTTACCTCACTAAAACAATGGAGGCGGCGTTTTTAGGGGTTTTTATACCTATTTTGCGCCCCTCAAATGCATTAAATGAAAAAGCTACTTTTTTTACCTTTTGTCTTCATAGTTATTCAGCTATCTGCTCAGTCACTACTGGCACCGCTTACCATCGAAAAAATTATGAGGGATACAAAGTGGATTGGTACCTCGCCTTCGCAGCCCTATTGGAGCCTGGATGGCAAGCAACTGTTTTTTAATTGGAATCCTGATAAGGCTTTGACCGATTCGGTATATTTTATAACCACCACCAACCATACGCCGCAGAAAACTGATTATGCAATGCGTAAAAATATGTTGTCGGCAGATGATTATGTCTACAACACCGCACGTACCGGTGTAGCGTTTGTAAAAAACGACGACATCTTTTGGAGTGTTATTAAAACAGGCGTTGAACAAAGAATCACCAAAACCGTGGAAAAGGAAACCAATCCGGTGTTTATAAAAAACGACCAGGCGATAGCCTACAGAAGCGGACAAAACCTTTATATGTGGGATTTGGCCACAGGGCAAACAACGCAACTGACCAATTTTGTGAAGGGAAACGACCCCGAAAAGGAAGGTAAAAAGGATAGCCTTAACGCGCAGGAAAAATGGCTGATGAAAGATCAGTTAGCCAATTTTGAAGTATTGCACGAGCGTAAATGGAAAAAAGATAGCTCAGAAGCAGCCGAAAAAGCCCTCACAATGACCGAAGTACTAAAGCCGGTTTATTACGCTGACAAAAACGTAGTACAATTAATGGTTAGCCCTACGGCAAGGTTTATAACTTTTGGACTTTCTAAAAGGGCTACGAAAGCTAAATATACCATTATTCCAAATTATGTTACAGAGGCTGGTTTTACCGAAGATATTAACGGTCGTACCAAAGTGGGGGCACCACAGGGTACCAGCGAGTTTTATATTTTCGATACAGAAAAAGATACGGTTATATTGGTGCGTTTCGACTCGGTTGAGGGAATAAGGGAGGTGCCGGTTTTTAAAAACGACTACCCGGGCTACGACTCAATAGTCAAAAAGAAGTTGATGAGGGATGTTATGGTGGCCAACGCATTGTGGAATATGGCTGGTACAAGGTTGATAGCGGAGATATATGCAGAAGATAATAAGGATAGGTGGATAGTGATGGTGGATGCAGCAACCGGCAAGCTTACTTTATTAAACCGCCAGCACGATGGGGCATGGATAGGAGGGCCCGGTATAGGCAGCTTTAGGGGTAGTAAAAACAAATGGATAAACAACGACACCTATTGGTTTCAAAGCGAGGCCACAGGTTACTCGCATTTGTACACAGTGAACGTAATTACAAGTGAGGTAAAACAATTGACAACCGGAAATTTTGAAGTGCAGGACGCGCAATTGTCGGCCGATAGGTCGCAGTTTTATATTACTACAAACCAGTTGCACCCAGGCGAAAAGCATTTTTACAAATTGCCAGTAGCTGGTGGAATGTCAGAACAGGTAACCTCGGCTACAGGGGCTAACCTTATAACGATTTCGCCCGATGAAAAAAACCTGGCCATATTGTATTCTTATAGCAATAAACCCTGGGAGCTGTATGTGCAGCCAAACAAAAAGGGCGCCCAGGCAAAACAAATAACATTTAAAGCACAAAGCGACACCTTTAGCTCGTACCCCTGGCGCAACCCCGAGGTAATAACTTTTACCGCCCAGGATGGAGCTCAGGTGTATGCCCGCATATACAAGCCTGTCAAAACGAAGGCCGGAGCACCAGCCGTAATTTTTGTACATGGGGCAGGGTACTTACAAAACGCTCACAAATGGTGGAGTAGCTACTTTAGAGAATATATGTTTCATAATCTTTTAGCCGATAGAGGTTACACTGTATTGGATATTGACTACAGGGGCAGCGCAGGGTATGGCCGCGATTGGCGGACAGGTATTTACAGGTTTATGGGCGGTAAAGACCTGGATGACCAGGTAGATGCCGCAAAATTTTTGGTGGATAGCATGGGTGTAAACGCAAAAAATATCGGTATCTATGGCGGCTCGTATGGAGGGTTTATTACCCTAATGGCCATGTTTACCAAACCGGGTGTTTTTGCGGCTGGTGCAGGTTTACGGTCGGTAACCGATTGGGCGCATTACAATCACGGCTATACAAGCAATATTTTAAATCTGCCATATAACGATAGTATCGCCTATCAAAAAAGCTCACCTATTTACCATGCACAAGGGTTAAAGGGTAAGTTATTAATGTGCCATGGAATGGTAGACGTAAATGTGCATTTTCAGGACATTGTACGGTTATCCCAGCGCCTGATTGAATTAAAAAAAGACAATTGGGAATTGGCAGTGTACCCAATGGAAGATCATGGCTTTGTAGAACCCTCAAGCTGGACGGACGAGTACAAAAGAATATTTAAGCTTTTTGAAGAAAATTTGCATGCTGAATAATACTGAATAATTGCCCGTTACCTTTACATTTCGAAGGGATTTGGCGGCACGTTTTTACTTGTGTTAAAAATGGTTACGTACCTTTCTTTTTGTATCCATCAATATAACTATGTATGAAAAAATTTTATAGTTACCTGCCTTTGGCATTTGCGTCATTTTTGTTGTTTTCCTGTAGTAAAGAAAACCAGGATAAAGTTACCTCGGAAGTTATAAGGGAGTGGAGCATTGGCATTGCCGCCCGTAATGTTTTGCCTGCACCGCTGGGGCGTCGCGATACCGGTACGGTTCGCTTACAACTGCTTAACGACAATAGCCTACGGTTTGAGTTAAGGGTAAATACCCTTTCGAACAACAATGTAATTAATGGGGTGCGCTTAAAGGCTGGCGACCCGGTAACCAATGGGGCTACTTTGATCGATTTTTCGCCCTTCTCAAAATATTTTGCTGCTAACTCGTTAGGCGGCGATGCCTACGGTGTGGTAACCAACATTAGGCAATCGCTGTTTGATAGCTTACTAACCATCAATAACCGTCTATATGTTGAATTAACCAGCGTTCAGCTGTCCAATGGCCTTGCCCGTGGCCAGTTAAACGAACGTGTTCAATTTGCAGCCGATGTGGCATTAAGTGGCGACCAGGAAGTGCCGCCCGTTAATACCAAGGTAAAGGCGACTGCCTGGATACGAATGACAACTAATTTTAAATTATATAGCCGCATTACGGTTACCGACAACGAAGTTACCGACCCATTGAACCGCGCCCATATACACAGGGGAGCACGGGGTACTAATGGCGCCGTTTTTGTAAATTTGGCACAGACCGAAGCGGAGTTTAATAGTTCGGTTGTTACAACGGTAGATCAGGCCATTTATAACTCCATTATCAACGAAAGCAAGCTATACATTAATGCGCATTCGGTTTTATTTCCCACGGGTAAACTTAGGGGCCAACTGAAGGAGTAAAGAGGTTTTAAAACTATAAAAAACAAATAGCCTCGCTAATTATAGCCGGGCTATTTTATTAATGATATCAGTAGTTGAATAGCCATTTTCAATAGCATTGATAACCACCCGGCCACCGCCTGCTATTACTTCGCTGGCTCCTACAATTTGGTCAAGGGTGTAATCGCCACCTTTTACCAATACATCTGGTTGTACCAGTTTAATTAGTTCCAGCGGCGTGTCTTCGTCAAAAATAACAACGGCATCTACCACCACCAATGCAGCCAATAGCAGTGCGCGGTCTTGTTGGTTGTTAATTGGCCTGGTATCACCTTTTAGCCGTTTGGTACTGGCATCGCTGTTTACGCCTACAACCAGTATATCAGCTTCCTGGGCTGCTTTTAATAAAGAGGCGAGGTGCCCAACATGTAAAATATCGAAACAGCCGTTGGTAAAGGCGATGGTCTTATTAATGAGTCGCCAACGGTGTAGCCAACGGGTAAGCGTATCGTAATCGAACAATTTATTGGTAATGATTACGGGATTTTTCATTGCTAACTATGTGTTTATTAAAGTAAGGTAGCAAGCCAAGCGATAAAAAGCCTATTAATAAAATAATAATGAATTGAGCAAACCATTGGAGGTTGCCGTTGGCAAGGGCAATTTCGTTAGGAACGTTGTTTTTGCTTATAATCAGTGCTAAAAATACTGCGTACGATCCAAATCCACCAGGGGTTAATATCATACCAATACTTCCAAAAGCCAGGGCTGCTACGGCCACGTCTATACCAAGGTTTTGGGTGCCAATGGTGGCATAAAAGCCAAGCCACGTACCCCCTACATACAACAACCATATACCTGCGCTTGCTGCAAAAAACAACCATTTATTTTTAATGTATTGTACACTTACCAACCCGTCCCAAATACCTTTAAATACCTGGGTAATCATTGATATTATGCTTAAATGGCGGTTGCGGTTAAACCATGCCCGCAGCAATAACAGCAACACAAGTACTATGACGATGGCTATCAATATTTTGCCTATGGACAATGTGCCGGTACCTGTAAATACTTTTTTAAATAGTATGCCGCCATAATGCGATACAATATCGTATTGAAGAATAAAGGCAAACAGAAAAATAATCAGTAGAAAAAGAATGTCGAAGGCGCGTTCGGCCACTATGGTGCCCACCAGTTTATCTGCAGGCACTTTTTCGTAGCGTGCAAGAATGGTGCATTTAAGTACTTCGCCCAGCCTGGGCACTGCCAGGTTGGCCAGGTATCCTATCATTACTGCAAAAAAGGTGTTTAACAGGCCTGGCCGGTAGCCTAAAGGTTTTATTAGCATTTGCCAGCGGTAGGCGCGCAATACATGGCTGGCTATTAATATAAAAAACACCGGTACAACTACCCAGTAGCGTGCCGTAGTAAGTGCATTGATAAATATCGGCCAGTTTTTTTCGGGTATTTTGTCAAGGCTCCACCATACCAAAAAAACACCCAACCCAATAAAAAGCAGGTATTTTAAAACGCTTACAATTTTTTTTATCATAATGAATGCGTCGGTCTTAAAATTACTGTTGGTTTGTGTTTGCCGCCTTAAATACAACTTTGAATTTGCCGGTAATTGTACTGCAATTTTTTTGCTCAACAACGTTGTTGCCGCCTAAGTGCGTTCCGATGTATCGACATGTACATAACACAACAAAAGCGACTTATTTAAAAAAGTTTTTAACCAAAAAATTATACCAATTTATTACATCAAACCTTAGTTAATACAAGGTTGTCAATAAGCCTAATGTTACCTATAGTGGCGGCTACCAATACTACAAGGTGATGCAGGCCGTTCCAACGGTGTGCTTTTTGTAAAGTGTTTGCATCTGCAATAGTTACATAATCTACCTGGGTAAAGCCTTGCTGTAACAAATATTGAGTTGCATTGGCTTCAAGGTTGGCAAATCCACCAGCGTGAAAGTTGCTTTTTATATATTGCATACTTTTAAAAATGGCGGTAGCCTGTTTTTTTTGTTCGTGATCGAGCCTCATGTTTCGGCTGCTCCTCGCCAGCCCCGACGGTTCCCTAACAGTAGCCCCGGTTAATACTTCTACGCCAGGGTGCAACATATGCACCAGGTTTTTAAGGATAATTTGCTGTTGGTAATCTTTTTCGCCTAAAATTAAGCTATCAGGGTGTGTTATGGTTAATAGCCTGTCAACTACCTGGCACACGCCCTGAAAATGGCCAGGCCGATATGCGCCCTCCAGTACATTTTCAATTTCGCCAATTATATATTTGCTGGATTTGGAAACACCCTCAGTATAAATCTCGCTTACAGCAGGCAAAAATAGTATGTCGCAATCAGTGCCTTCAAGTAAAAAAATGTCTTCTGCTATCGTTACTGGGTATCTTTCAAAATCGGAGGCATCGTTAAATTGGGTTGGATTCACAAAAATGGACACAACTGTAATATTACTGGTTAATTTTGATTGCCTGATTAACGATAGATGCCCCTGGTGAAGCGCCCCCATTGTGGGGACAAATCCTATCCGTTTGCCCTTTATTTTCTGCTCCATAAGGTGCTCCATTAGGTTTGAAGCTTTCTTGAATACGATCATTTACCAGTTTTTAAATCATCCAAAGGCTATTTCAATTTTACTTTAAAATTAATTTTGTTACCTTCGCCAACTAATTTTTTTGGCCTAACTGTAAACCTATAGGAATAATGTCAACAAAGAAAAGAATTTTATTTATTGCCAATGAAATGTCCCCCTATCTTGAGCTTACCGAATTTGCCGAGATAGTTAACAAACTGGCAATAAAAAGCAATGACACCGGGTTGGAGGTTAGGTGTATAATGCCACGATTTGGTAGTATTAACGAACGCAGGCACCGCTTGCACGAAGTAGTGCGCCTTTCAGGCATTAATGTAAGTGTGGACAACGACGATTATCCACTGCAGATTAAAGTAGCCAGTTTGCCCAATGCAAGATTGCAGGTGTATTTTTTAGATAATGAAGATTTTTTTAAACGCAAATTTGCATTTACCGACGAAAACGAAAAATGGTATGACGATAATGGTTTGAGGACTATTTTTTTCTGCAAAGGCGCATTGGAAACAGTGAAAAAATTTGGTTGGCCTCCTGACATTATCCATTGCAGTGGTTGGATGACAGGTCTTATTCCACTATACCTTAAAACGGTTTATAAAAAAGAACCGGTTTTTGCTAACAGTAAAGTTATTTACACCTTGGGTAGCCAAACATTTACTGAAAGCCTTGGCAGCGATTTTTATAAACAAGCAATTATACACGCCAGCCTTAAAGAAAAAGATGTTGATATTTTTAAGGATGCTGACAATTATACCCTACAGCGCGGTGGTGCTTTGCATGCCGACGCTATTACTTTTGGAGCCGACAAAGTTGACAAAAAACTGGCAGAAGAATTTAGCAAAGTCAAGGGTAAAAAGGTTATTCCGTTTAAGGGTTGGGATACTGATTTAACAGAGTATTTAGAATTGTATGGCGACCTTGCCCCACAGTAAATTTTCCTTCTTTTTTAATCTATTTATGGTGATGCGTACGCCTCTGTTTGTTGTTCTTTGCATTGTTTTTATTTTTATTGCCTGTACAAAAATCACTACCACGGATATAGGGTCGGGCTTAATACCCACCATAGATGGAGTTATTGTAAAGGATACTTTTTTTGATGTGATAACCAACAATTTTGAAGACAGTTCAATAGCCCGCATATACAAAGGCGATGATCATGTAATTGGCGTAATTAGCAACGACCCTTTGTTTGGCACTTCAAATGCTGCAACGCTTTTTGAATTAAAACCTACCATCTTTCCTTTTTCTTTTCCTGGAAATAAAGACAGTTTGATAGCAGACTCTGTCGTGTTGGTAATGAGTTACAAAGGCGTGTATGGCGACTCCACTATGCCTCAAACATGGAATGTTTTTGAAATTAACCAAAGTAATAAGCTCAAGTTTGACAGCGCCTATGGAGCTTCAAATAACATTCTCGCCACAAATAGAATTGGAACACGAAGCAATTTTGATATAAGATCTTTAGACGATTCTATTAAATATGGCTTTGAATTAGCCAGTAACCAAATCAGGATTAGGCTTGAAAGTAGTTTTGCTACCCGGTTAATTAAAACCTTCGACTCAACCAATGCTTATGCCAGTGACTCGGCCTTTAGAAATAATTTTGCTGGTTTTGCAGTAATACCCGGAGCAGGTAACGGCAACGCATTAATCCGTATCAATTTGCTGGATACCAATACCAAACTGGCCATGTATTATAGTACCAGAGTTAATGCATCAACCAAACGCGATACCGGTGTTTCATATTTGAGATTCAATCTTTCAGGTGGTTCTTTTACTTCAGGTTCGGCCAATATTATTCGTCGGTTTCGTGCCGGTAGCCAACTTGCAGGCTTTTTAAATACTGGCCGCAACGATAGCCTTTTATTTTTACAAACATCCCCAGGTACTTTTGCCACTATACGCATCCCAAACCTAAACAGGTTTAGAAATGTTGTGGTGCATCGGGCTGAGTTAGAAGCGGTTCAGGCCCCGCACAATCCCGACCTTGATGCCAAACTTGCCCCGCCACGATATATGTTGCTTTGCGCCTACGACAGTGTTACCCGTAATAAAATAAATGTGCCCAACGACTATGAAATTACACAGGGTGGTTCCAATATTGCCACTTTTGGGGGTTTTGTACGTACCAGGGGTAATGTGGCATATTATTCTTACACATTAACCAGGTATGTACAAGGTATAGTAACCCGAAACGATAAAAGCTACACTTTACGGTTATATGCGCCAAGTAACGACACTATTCAATATAAACCTCCTTATCCTTTTGGAGGGTCAAACACATCACCGGCTTTTATATCGCCTGCCAGCGCAAACACTATTGCCAATGGCAGGGTAAGGTTGTTTGGTGGCGGCACTACCTCAACTGCCCGTATGCGATTGCGTATCATTTATTCTGATTTATAATAGGTTCCATTCCCCTATTTTTGCAATTTTAAAAAAATAATCTAACTTTTATGGCATACCTGTTTACCTCCGAAAGCGTTTCGGAAGGACATCCGGATAAGATCGCAGACCAGATCAGCGATGCATTGATTGATAATTTTTTGGCTTTTGACCCGCAGAGTAAAGTGGCATGCGAAACCCTTGTTACCACAGGACAAGTAGTTTTGGCCGGCGAAGTAAAAAGCAAAGCATATCTTGACGTGCAGGAAATTGCCCGCGGCGTAATCCGCAAAATAGGATACACTAAAAGTGAGTATATGTTCGAAGCCAATAGCTGCGGTATCATATCGGCCATTCACGAACAATCAAATGATATAAACCAGGGTGTTGATAAGGCTAAGAAGGAAGAACAAGGCGCCGGCGACCAGGGTATGATGTTTGGCTATGCCACCGACGAAACCGAAGATTATATGCCTTTGGCGCTTGACCTGGCACATAAGATATTGATAGAACTTGCTGCACTGCGCAGAGAAAACAAACAGATAAAATACCTGCGTCCCGATGCCAAAAGCCAGGTTACCCTTGAATACGACGATAACAACAAACCGGTTCGTATTGATGCCATCGTGATATCAACACAACACGACGATTTTGACAAGGAAGAAACGATGCTAGAAAAGATAAACGCCGATATTATAAATATTTTGATACCCCGTGTAAAATCAAAATACAAGAAGTACGCAAAGCTTTTCAACAATAATATTAAATACCACATTAACCCAACAGGAAAGTTTGTTATTGGTGGCCCACATGGTGATACTGGTTTAACCGGTCGTAAAATTATTGTGGATACCTACGGTGGAAAGGGTGCACATGGCGGCGGAGCCTTTAGCGGTAAAGACCCAAGTAAAGTTGACCGAAGTGCTGCTTACGCAACCCGCCATATAGCCAAAAACCTGGTAGCAGCAGGTGTTTGCGATGAGGTTTTGGTACAAGTTTCGTACGCCATTGGCGTAGCACAGCCAACCAGCATTAACGTAAATACATATAGTACAGCAAAAGTTGACATGACCGATGGCGAAATAGCCAAAATAGTGGAAGGACTGTTTGACATGCGCCCCTACTTTATTGAGCAGCGCCTGAAGTTAAGGACCCCTATATATAGCGAAACAGCCGCTTATGGTCACATGGGCCGTCAGCCGGAAGTTAAAGTAAAAGAATTTATGCTTCCTAATGGTAAAATAAAATCTATAAAGGTTGAATTGTTTACATGGGAAAAGCTTGACTACGTTGCTAAAGTTCAAAAAGCATTTGGGTTAAAGTAATTTACATTTATATGGAATAAAAAAAGGCTACCTCAATAAAAGGTAGCCTTTTTAATTATTTAAGCACCTTTGCCCAATAATACAAATGATTAATTAAGAATAAAAATTAATACCGTGAACACATTCCGGCAGGCCCGCCAGCAACACCGGCCTAAAAAAAGCAGTTTGGTTATTGGTCGTAAAGCAGTCTTAGATGCATTACAGCAAGGTGCGCAACTGGAGCGCATTTATCTTTCAGCATCTGGCAACAGCGAAGGCATTGATGAAATAAAAAAACTAGCCGAAGACATGCTGGTGCCTATCAACAAAGTACCGGTAGAAAAACTGAACAACTTTAACGTAAGTAATCACCATGGCTGTATAGGCCTAAAATCAAAAATTCAATACCAGGATCTGCAGCAGGTTATTTCGTTCACAGTTGAGCAAGGGCAAACCCCTTTACTATTGATGCTTGATGGCATAACTGATGTACGTAATATAGGCGCAATAGCCCGGACTGCGTGGTGTTGTGGTGTGCACGCCATTGTTATACCCGACAAAGGTATAGGGGCTATGAACGACGATGCTATCGCCACCTCTGCTGGTGCCCTTGAACAAATTGCTATTTGCCGGGTTACAAGTTTGGTAAAGGCAGTGGACGATCTGCACCTGAACGGTATAAAAGTTTTTGCCAGCGAAATGCAGTCAGCTACCAGTATTTTTGATGCAGATTTATCTGACCCCGCAGCAATTGTGTTGGGCAGCGAGGACAAGGGTATATCGCCGGCATTAGTGAAGGCATGCGACGCTACTTACAAAATACCCATGGTGGGCACGTTTGAGTCGCTTAACGTATCGGTAGCGGGCGGCATGATACTATATGAAGCTATGAAGCAACGGATGCAGCGATAGGAAACTTAAAAAAGCCGCGAAGCATAAAAACAAATAAGTATGAAACAGCTTTTTTTATTAATTAATTGTTTTTTGATAATCGCCCAGTTTTCTTGTAAAGGCCAACCGGCAAATAAAACTGCCGAAGCAAAGGCTGATACAATCTATACCTATGCTGCCGGATCGTACGACGGTATTGGGAAATATTACCTTGGCCGCGAAATAGCCCATGTTATGGGTGCCGCAGGCGCATCGTGGCTGGAAAGAGCCGAACGTGAAAAGGAAGAAGGTATCTTGAAGGTACTAAAAGCTTTTCCGGTTAGTGACAGCAGCGTAGTGGCCGATATAGGCGCGGGTACCGGGTATTATTCTTTTAAAATTGCCCCATTGGTAAAAAAAGGGAAGGTGTTTGCAGTTGACATACAGGATGAAATGTTGGCTTACTTAAATACCAATATAAAATCCAACGGCATCAAAAATGTTACGGTGTTAAAGGGTGGCGGGCAGAACCCTAATCTTCCCGATAATTCCATTGACCTGGCTTTTATGGTGGATGTTTATCATGAACTGGAATTTCCCTACCAAATGCTGCAGAACTTGCGAAAAGCGCTCAGGCCGGGTGGACGTATACTATTGTTAGAGTATAAAGGCGAGGATCCATCCATCCCCATAAAGCCGTTACACAAAATGACCGTGGCCCAGGCAACCAAAGAACTAAAGGCAAACGGATTTTCCCTTCTCCAAACAAATGTTCAACTACCCATCCAACATTTTTTATTGTTCCAAAAAAACTAGTCTTCGCCGCCAATACCTGTTAAACACGTCTTTGGACGTGTTTTTGGCAATTATTTTTATTTGTTGCCTAAATACTTAAAAAAAATCTTGGCTGTTATGTTTCAGACCATTACCTTTGCGCTCCCAATTAATAAAATTGGTTCTTGATTATGTCTCAAAGAATTAGAATAAAATTACAATCATACGATCACAATCTGGTAGATAAATCTGCCGAAAAGATCGTGAAGACAGTTCGTAGCACAGGCGCCGTAGTAACAGGACCCATCCCTTTACCTACGCAGAAAAAAATATTTACTGTTTTGCGTTCTCCGCACGTAAATAAAAAAGCCAGGGAGCAGTTTCAATTGTGCACACATAAAAGATTGTTAGACATATATACTTCCAGCAGCCGTACGGTAGATGCTTTAAGTAAACTGGACCTGCCAAGTGGAGTAGAGGTTGAAATCAAGGCCTAAGAAGCCGCGGCAATAAAAAGAGGGAAGCAACAATTACTCTTTTTACAATGCGTTATCTAAGCTCTTATAATATTCATCTGCGAAAATCGGAAAGCCGAAAATAAGCAGCGCTGATTTACAATAAAATTTGCCTTCTTCGTTAGCAATAAAAATGAAGGTTCACATATGAACAAGCCCTTCGAGGTTTGTTTACTATCGGTACTTCCTCTCCGCCGCGGCGGATACTTTGGAAAAGGTCGATGGCAAACAGGGGATCGATTCTGATGTATAATCAGAAGTCCTTTTAACGTCGGGGCACAAACAATACACAATGAAAGGTATTATTGGCAAAAAGATTGGCATGACCAGCATTTTCGGCACCGATGGAAAGCAGACAGCTGTTACCATTATTGAAGCTGGTCCCTGCACAGTAACCCAGGTTAAGACAAAAGACACCGACGGTTATTCTTCCGTACAATTAGCGTACGGCGAAAAGAAAGAAAAGAACTCCACTAAGGCCGAAATCAATCACTTCGCTAAGGCCAACACCACTTCCAAACAAGTGGTAAAAGAATTCAGAAATTATTCAATCGAACAAACATTAGGCGATACAGTTACACTTGACATTTTTGCCGAAGGTGACAGTGTTGAAATAGTAGGTACTACTAAGGGCAAAGGCTTTCAGGGCGTGGTTAAGCGTCATGGTTTCCATGGTGTGGGCGAAGGCTCGCACGGGCAGCACGATCGTCAAAGAGCGCCAGGGTCTATTGGTGGTTCCTCATATCCAGCCCGGGTTTTTAAAGGTATGCGTATGGCCGGCCGTATGGGGCAGGATCGTGTAAAGGTCAAAGGTCTTAAGGTTGTAAAAATCTTCGCTGAAAAAAACTATTTATTAATTAGTGGTTCTGTTCCCGGCCACAATGGTTCTATCGTTTTAATACAGAAATAATATGCAAGCAGATATTCTAAATATACAAGGTGAGTCTACCGGCAGAACCATTGATTTACCCGAGGAGATATTTGGCACAGAACCAAATGAACATTTTGTTTACCTGGCTGTAAAACAATACCTGGCCGCACAACGCCAGGGTACGCACAAAGTTAAAACCCGTGCCGAAGTTCAAGGTGCCAGCCGCAAATTGCACAAGCAAAAAGGTACTGGTGGGTCACGTAAGGGTAACATTCGTAACCCTTTGTACAAAGGTGGTGGTACCATTTTTGGCCCAAAGCCGCACCGCTATGATATTAAGCTAAACCGCAAGGTTAAAGACCTTGCTAAAATTAGCGCCTTGTCGGCCAAAGCTAAGGAGCAGGCAATTTTAATAATAGAAGATATTATATTGGATGCGCCAAAAACAAAGTCGTTTTTAAACATTATGAGTAGCCTGAACGTGGCCAATAAAAAAGCCTTGTTTGTTATGAGTGAATACGATGAAACGCTTTACTTAAGCAGCCGAAATATACCAAATGCAGCTACTACTTTGTTAAGCGATGTACATACCTACGAAATAGTAAATGCTGATGTATTGGTAATGACCGAAAGTGCAGCAAAAATATTTAGCGAAGAAGAAGTAGGAGAGGAAGTATAAACGATCCGTTTGAAGGCGCCGGTGCAATGCAATAGCAGCCTCAACAAAATCGAATTTTAAAATTATTTTCAAATAGAGACAATATGAAACTCTCTGAAGTTTTAGTAAAGCCGATACTTACAGAAAAGGCAAACGCCCAGCAGGAAAAGCTGAGAAGGTATGCTTTTAAAGTAGCCCGTAAAAGCAACAAACTGGAAATTAAAAAAGCCATAGAAGAATTTTACGGTGTAACGGTGGTTGATGTTAATACAGCTGTTATTCCAGGCAAAAATAAAACCCGTTATACAAAGGCAGGTTTTGTGAAGGGCCAAAAGCCGGCTTATAAAAAAGCATTTGTTACTGTAGCCGAGGGCGAAACCCTCGACATCTACGGAAGCATATAAAGCTCGCAATTTGAAGTCGAAATTTATAATAACATCAGTTGTTATGGTGTTATTGTCGGCCGCGGCGGATTACTTCTTTTGCGGGTTAATGGTCAGCATTAAATAAGTAACGAAAGGTCTGCATGACCGCAAATATTGCAAAACGAACCAGGCATTAAAACCTGGTGATAATATAAAAGAAATGGCATTAAGAAAATACAAACCAACAACAGCAGGTACCCGTTGGAGAATTGGTAACGCCTATGCTGAAATTACAACCGACACTCCCGAAAAGACTTTGTTGGATGTAAAAAAGAGAACCGGTGGTAGAAACTTCCAGGGGCGCAGGGCTATGAGGTATATAGGTGGTGGCCACAAAAAGCAATACCGCATTATCGATTTTAAACGAGATAAGAAAAATATTCCTGCTACAGTGGCAAGTATTGAATATGATCCAAACCGTACCGCATTTATCGCCTTGTTGCATTATGCTGATGGCGAAAAGCGTTATATTATTGCGCCACAGGGTTTGCAGGTTGGTGCTGCAGTTATTAGCGGCGATTCGGTAGCTCCCGAGTTGGGTCATGCATTACCTATGAAAAACATGCCTTTGGGTACTGTAATTCACAACGTTGAAATGCAACCGGGCCAGGGTGGTAAAATGGTACGTAGTGCCGGCGCCAGCGCACAGTTAAGCAATAAGGAAGAGAAATACGCGATATTGAAAATGCCCAGCGGTGAACTTCGAAAAATATTAATTAATTGCTACGCTACCGTAGGCGTTGTAAGCAACAGCGACCACAGTTTGCAAAGCATGGGCAAAGCTGGTCGTAATGTATGGAAGGGTATTCGCCCACGTGTACGTGGTGTAGCAATGAACCCGGTCGATCATCCGATGGGTGGTGGTGAAGGTAGGGCAAGCGGTGGACAGCCTCGCAGCCGTACAGGTCAATACAGTCGTGGTTTAAAAACTCGTACAAGAGGCAAGGGAAGCGATAAATTAATAATTCAAAGAAGCAACGGTAAAAAGCTGGCAAAATAGTGTATTGTGAGTTGGGAATAGTGAGGGCAGAATTTAATAACTCACAACTGACAACTCACCAGGTAATAACAGAAATCTGAAACTCAGAAATCAAATTATAAAACATGGGTCGTTCAATTAAAAAAGGTCCTTACGTAGCTGCTAAACTTGAAGGAAAAGTATTAGCTATAAACGAGGGTAGCGCTAAAAAGTCGGTGATTAAAACATGGTCGCGTCGGTCTACCATTACCCCTGATTTTGTGGGACACACTTTTGCTGTTCACAATGGTAACAAGTTTATACCGGTGTATGTAACCGAATTTATGGTAAGTCATAAGTTGGGGGAGTTTGCACCAACACGCAATTTCAAAGGACACTCTAACAAGAAACAATAAAACAACCGGCTTAGTCAATTTAATTGGCTTTGATAGTTAGAAAATTAATAAAATGGAAGCAGTAGCAAAATTGAGGAACTACCCAACGTCGCCACGTAAAATGCGTTTGCTGGCCGATTTGGTTCGTGGTATGGCTGTTGAAAAGGCGATTGCCACCTTGGAATTTCATCCAAAACATCCATCTACACCTTTGGGTAAATTGCTTAAAAGTGCAATCAACAATTGGGAGCAAAAAAATGATGGCACAAGTGCCGCCGATGCTAACCTGGTTGTTAAAACAATTTTTGTAGATGGTGCACGCACATTGCGCCGTATGCGTCCCGCTCCTCAAGGTCGCGGTTATCGCATCCGTAAACGTAGCAACCACGTTACCATTATTGTTGACGAGGGTGTTGCACCTGTTGCCAAAAAGGCCAGTGCAAAAACTAAAGAGGTTTCAAATTCTAATTCGTAAAACTTATATATACAACATATGGGTCAGAAAACAAATCCTATTGGTGCAAGACTTGGTATCATCCGCGGATGGGAAAGTAATTGGTACGGTAATCATAAAGACTACGCAAGCAAGCTAATTGAAGATCACAAAATCAGGACCTACCTCATGGCGCGTATTAACAAAGGGGGTATTTCCAAAATAGTTATTGAGCGTACACTTGGTAAACTAATTATAACCATACATACGTCCAAGCCAGGTATTATTATAGGTAAAGGTGGTGGAGAGGTTGACCGTGTAAAAGAAGAATTGAAGAAGTTGACTGGTAAAGATGATGTGCAGATCAATATTTTGGAGATCCGTCGTCCGGAGCTTGATGCAAATATTGTTGCTGATACTATTGCCCGTCAAATTGAAAATAGAATAAACTTTAAAAGAGCTATTAAGATGGCTATAGCCTCCGCCCTTCGCATGGGTGCTGAGGGAATTAAGGTAAAAGTGGGTGGTCGGTTAGGCGGTGCTGAAATTGCACGTAGCGAAGAAATCAAAGCCGGTCGGGTACCCTTGCATACTTTTCGTATGGATATTGATTATGCAAACGTATTTGCGCTTACTGTTTATGGAAAAATAGGAATAAAAGTTTGGATTTGTAAAGGTGAGGTGTTAGGTAAACGCGAATTGAACCCCAACTTTATTGGTGGTAAAGAAGGTGGTGTGCCAGGTGGGGATAGAAGAGAAGGTGGACGTGATGACAGAGGAGGTTTTAGAGGGGGAGATAGAGGTGGTGACAGGAGAGATAATCGCGGTGGCGGCGGAGGAAGAGACAACCGCGGCGGTGGTGGTGGTAGAAGATAACAGCTATTGGTTCATGGCTTATCAAAAATATTACCTCAGCCCCGACAGTGGGTTTAGATGGTTGGAATTATTACACTACAACGTTTTGGTAATTTAGTGGTGGGAATTTAGAAGGAAATAATACAATTGAGGAGTGATAGTTATTAACAGCTTAACTAAACACCCATAAAATATAATAATAATAAGATGTTACAGCCGAAAAGATCGAAGCACAGGAAAATGCAAAAAGGCCGAATGAAGGGTGACACCAAGCGTGGAGCTACTTTGTCTTTTGGCTCGTACGGTTTAAAAGCATTAGATTCTGTTTGGTTAACAAACCGTCAAATTGAGTCAGCCCGTCAGGCCATGACGCGTTTTATGAAACGTGAAGGTAATGTTTGGATACGCATTTTTCCTGATAAGGTTATTACGCACAAGCCCGCTGAGGTAAGGATGGGTAAAGGTAAAGGTAATCCCGAGTACTGGGCTGCTGTGGTGCAACCAGGGCGCATTATTTTTGAAGCCGATGGTGTATCAGAAGAAGTTGCTAAAGGTGCGTTTGAACTGGCTGCACAAAAGTTACCAATCAAAACAAAGTTTGTAATCCGCAGGGAGTTGCAGGCATAAATTTTATAACAATGGCTGACAAGAAATTTGATTTTAACAAGAGTATTCGTGACCTTTCGTCAGAAGATCTAACAGCGCGTATCAACGAAGATGAGATGCGTTTAAAGAAGCTTGAATTTGCGCACGTTATTTCTCCGCTTGAGAACCCGATGAGCATACGCGACGTAAGAAAAGATGTTGCCCGTTTAAAAACAGAATTACAAAAAAGGAAGTTAGGCATCTAACTAAAAATAAGCGTTATTATGTTGGAAAGAAATTTGCGTAAAACAAGAACTGGCTTTGTGAGCAGCAATAAAATGGATAAGACCATTACAGTTGCTATAGAGCGTAAGGTTAAACACCCGCTTTACGGTAAGTTCGTAAAGAAGACCTCAAAGTTTCATGCGCACGATGAAAAAAACGAGTGTAGCATAGGCGATCTTGTGAGGATTATGGAAACCCGCCCGTTGAGCAAAACAAAACGTTGGAGGTTAGTAGAGGTCATGGAAAAGGTGAAATAAAGCGCCCTAAATTTCCCGGTGGGGAACTTTTGAATGGCTTAATTTATATAACAGGTTTTTAAAAGTACCCTCCGTTGGAGGGAAGGGAGGCTAAAATGATTCAGCAAGAAAGTAGATTGAACGTAGCTGACAACAGCGGTGCCAAAGAAGTTTTATGCATCCGCGTTCTGGGCAACTCAGGGCAGGAATACGCCAGGATCGGTGATAAAATAGTAGTGACTGTTAAAGACGCTATGCCATCGGCAGGTGTTAAAAAAGGTACTGTTTCAAAAGCAGTTATTGTGCGTACCAAAAACAAGCTGCGTCGTAAAGATGGCTCATACATTCGCTTTGATGATAATGCCGTGGTGCTGTTAAACAACAGTGATGAGCCAAGAGGTACACGTATTTTTGGGCCAGTAGCAAGGGAATTACGCGATAAAGGTTATATGAAAATTATATCGCTTGCGCCCGAGGTTTTATGAGTGATTGGTTAATGGTGGGTAGCGAATGGTTTATAGTGATTGGTTAATGGTGGGTAGCGAATGGTTTATAGTGATTGGTCAATGGTGGGTAGCGAATGGTTTATAGTGATTGGTCAATGTTAAATAGTATATGGTTGGCTAGAAACATTCACAACTTACAATTCACAAGTGAAAACTTACAACCGACAACTCTCAACCGACAACTTACCAAAGTTGAAAAATTTACCACGGTACAAGTGAGTGGCATAACAAAAGTTTAATAGATAGCGAAAGCTTGAAAAATAAAGAAAAATGAGCACAAGATTTAAACCGAAATTCAACATTAAAAAAGGCGACCAGGTGGTGGTTATTGCCGGTGATGACAAAGACCTGAAAAAACCACGCAAGGTGCTTGAAGTTATTTTGGAAAAGGGTCGCGTTGTGGTTGAAGGTGCTAATATTGTAACAAAGCATACCAAGCCAAGTGCTACTAACACAAAAGGTGGTATGGTTAAAATGGAAGCTTCTATGAACATTAGTAACGTAATGCTTTGGGATGAAAAAGCTGGCGCAGGCACAAAAGTGAGGCGTGAGCGTCAGGAAGGTAAACTAGTTCGCATCGCTAAAAAATCAGGGGAGGTAATTAAATAATGTCTACTACTACATACGCGCCAAGGTTGGCAGATAAGTACAAAAAAGAAGTTGTACCAGCCTTGATGAAAAAGTTTGGATACAAGTCTGTTATGCAGGCTCCCAAACTTGAAAAAATTTGTTTGAATCGTGGTGTCAACGGTGCTGTTACCGATAAAAAACTGGTGGATGTAGCTGTTGATGAGCTTACCACAGTTTCTGGTCAAAAGGCAGTTTCTACTATGTCGAAAAAAGACATATCGAACTTTAAGTTGAGAAAAAACATGCCTATTGGCGCAAGGGTAACGTTGCGTGGGGTAAAGATGTACGAGTTTTTAGATAGGCTTGTGTCGGTGTCTCTACCACGTGTTCGTGACTTTAAAGGTATTAACGATAAGTCTTTTGACGGTCGCGGTAATTATACCCTTGGTGTTACCGAGCAAATCATTTTTCCTGAAATTGATATTGATAAGGTAAATAAAATTACCGGTTTAGATATCACTTTTGTAACAAGCGCCCAAACTAATGAGGAAGCATACGAATTGTTGAGGGAGCTGGGAATGCCGTTTAAAGGTGCTAAAAAAGAAGTGGAAGCATAATATATTTTGAAATGACTGTTTGTTATAATGTTAGAAATATCCAGTAACGCAACGGCCAAATCATTAAAGCTAAAATCAGAAATAAAAAAACATGGCAAAAGAATCTGTAAAAGCCAGGCAAAGAAAGAGGGAGAAGATGGTAGCTAAGTTTGCTGAAAAGCGTGCGGCATTAAAAGCGGCAGGCGACCGGGCGGGTTTAGACCTTTTACCAAAAAATGCCTCTCCCGTGCGGTTAAAAAACCGCTGCCAGTTAACAGGGCGTCCGAGGGGTTATATCCGCTACTTTGGTTTATCACGAAACGTGTTTCGCGATATGGCCTTGCAAGGTAAAATTCCAGGGGTTACCAAATCGAGCTGGTAAATGAGTTTCCTGGTTAGCAATTGTCCGATAGATAGTTGCTATTAACATTATTATTTAAATATTTTATTCCAATTATTCGCCATAGGCGGACGTAGGAGGGCAAAAATTATGGTAACTGATCCTATTGCAGATTTTTTAACAAGGGTGCGTAACGCTCAAATGGCTAACCACCGAATTGTGGAGATCCCAGCCAGCAACTTAAAGAAGCGTATCACCGAAATTTTATACGACAAAGGCTACATTCTAAAGTATAAGTTTGAGGATGATAGCAAGCAAGGTGTAATTAAAATTGCTTTGAAATATGACCCCACCACTAAGGTGCCGGCTATTCGTAGCCTTGAGCGTGTCAGTCGTCCGGGTTTACGTCAATATTCAAGGCCTGCCGATTTTAAAAGGGTAAAAAATGGTTTGGGTATCGCCATCATATCTACCAGTAAGGGAGTTATGACCGATAAGGAAGCAAAAGCGGGTAATGTTGGCGGTGAGGTGCTTTGTTATGTGTATTAACGGTTAAGCCCTAGTGGGTTTTTTTATAGTTAAAGTGCCGGTAATGGTAAAAATGGTTAACGGTTATAGTAGAGGTCGATGTGATTATTTAAGTTTCCTATACGATAACTGAACGCTGTTGGTCTACATTTTTAAATTTTCAAGTTTTTAAATTTTAAGGAAAAAATTATGTCACGTATAGGAAAACAACCGGTTACATTATTAAATGGTGTAACGGTAACTGTCGATAAAAATAACCTTGTTACGGTTAAAGGTCCAAAAGGTATTTTAACGCAGCAGGTAGACAGGGATATTGTTATTGAAGTAAAGGATGAGGTACTTACAGTTGGCCGCCCTACTGACCAGATACGCCACCGTGCCTTGCATGGTTTATATCGCTCATTAATAAGTAACATGGTTACCGGTGTAAGCGTGGGTTTTAAAAAGCAGCTCGAGTTGGTTGGTGTTGGTTACAAAGCCGTAAACACCGGTAATTTGCTGGATTTGTCGTTGGGTTACTCGCACAATATCATAGTTGATGTTCCCTCCGAATTAAAGGTGTCTACTGAAACATTAAAAGGACAAAATCCTAAGATATTTTTGGAAGGTAGCGATAACCAGTTATTGGGTGCCATGGCTGCAAAAATTCGTAGTTTGCGTAAACCTGAGCCTTACAAAGGAAAAGGTGTTCGCTACTCCGATGAGTTTATACGCAGAAAAGCTGGCAAGGCTGCTGGTAAATAAAATATAAGGTGTCGTATTTAGGTGTTGGGTTGTAACAATAAGATTTCTAATAGTTGGCCGTTAAAAGGCAGTTCTCCGGCAGTATCGGGGAGTAAAATAAATAACAATGGATAAATTAATTAAAAGGCAGAAGATAAGGTACCGCATTCGCAGAAAGTTGAGTGGTACTACTGGTAAACCCAGGCTGTCGGTTTTTAGAAGTAATGCCGAGATCTATGCTCAACTTATTGACGATAGTACCGGAACAACGTTGGCTTCGGCCTCAAGCCGCGAAAAAGAGATTGTGGCACAGAAGGTACCCAAGGTTGAAAAAAGTAAACTGGTAGGGGAGGCTGTTGCGCGTAAAGCTGTTGCATTGGGGGTAACTACATGCGTATTTGACAGAGGTGGTAATTTATATCATGGAAGGGTAAAAGCCGTGGCTGAAGGTGCAAGGGAAGCAGGGCTTCAATTTTAATAAACAGTTTTTTAAATTTTGATTGAATACAATGTCAAAAGCAATTTTAAATAAAGTTAAAGGTGGCGACCTTGAACTGAAAGAAAAAGTGGTATCAATTAACCGTGTTGTTAAAACTACCAAAGGTGGACGTACTTTTAGTTTTAGCGCCCTGGTGGTAGTAGGAAACGAAAAAGGTGTTGTAGGCCATGGCTTGGGTAAGGCTAAAGAAGTTCAGGAAGCTATTACCAAGGGAATTGAAGATGCGCGTAAAAATCTTATAAAAGTGCCTATTATGCACGGTACTATCCCACATGACCAGTTAGCCAAAGAAGGTGCTGCCAAGGTATTGATAAAGCCGGCAGCGCATGGTACTGGTGTACTTGCCGGTGGAAGCATGCGTGCCGTATTGGAAAGTGCAGGCTTAACCGACGTGCTGGCTAAAAGTTTGGGATCGGCAAATCCACACAACGTGGTAAAAGCTACTTTTAAGGCTTTGGCGCTGCTTAGAGAGCCTATTGAAGTGGCCAAAACAAGAAATATTGGTTTAAAGAAGGTGTTTGGCGTTTAGTATTTGAACACAAATAACTTTATTTTTTTAATAATAAAATGGAGGCTCCCCAGGAGTTTGGGTGTATGAAAACGATAAAATTAACTCAGGTAAAAAGCGGTATCGATAGAAACGAAACAGCTAAAAGAACTTTGGTGGCACTAGGTTTACGCAAGCTTAATGGTTCAGTTGAAGTAGAGGCCACACCGCAGATTTTGGGTATGGTACGCAGAGTAAATCATCTTTTAAAAGTAGAAGAAATTGCTGCAACTGAGGCGCCAAAAGCCTAATATCAAAAACAATATTTAAATGCGAGGGGAATTAACCCCGATAGTAAAAATAAGTATTATGAAACTGAATACATTAAGGCCGGCTAAAGGGGCAACGCACAAAGAAAAACGAATTGGACGTGGTGAAGCTTCGGGAAAAGGTGGTACGTCAACAAAGGGTAACAAAGGTGGTCAAAGCCGCGCTGGTTATAAAAGCAAAATGGCACACGAAGGTGGACAGATGCCTATTCAGCGCCGTTTGCCAAAACGTGGATTTAAAAATTTTAATAGAGTAGAATACAAAGTATTGAACGTTGGTCAAATTGACCAGTTGGTGGAGAAGTATGGTTTTACCGAGATTACTCCTGAAAATCTGTACATTAACGGTTTAATTGCCCAAAACGACCTTATTAAAGTGTTAGGTACGGGAGAAATTAAAGCTGCGATAATTTTTAAGGTTAATGCTGCAAGTGAAAAAGCCAAGACGCTAATTGAGGCTGCAGGTGGAACCGTTGAAATTGTAAAGTAATTTTAACGATATTTGCCAGACGCATAAAAGTGCGTTTTTTTTAGGCTTTTAGGGATTAACACTTTCAACTTAAGTATCAGTGAAAAAACTTATTCAGACACTCAAAAATATTTGGACAATTGAAGAGCTCAGAAACAAGATAATTGTTACGTTGGCTTTGATTTTGACCTACCGATTAGGTACACACATTGTATTGCCGGGTATGAACCCTAATTTGTTGGCCGATGCACAGGCCAATGCGTCACAAAATGGTTTGCTTGGCTTGTTTGATACTTTTGCCGGGGGAGCCTTTTCTCAGGCGTCAATTCTTGCTTTGGGTATTATGCCATACATTTCTGCATCCATTTTTATGCAGTTAATGACCATTCTTGTACCTCAACTACAAAAGGTGCAAAAGGAAGGTGATAGCGGCCGTAAAAAAATTAATTCGTGGACACGGTATCTCACCGTTATTGTAACTGCCTTTCAGGCAAGTGCTTATGTTGCTTACTTAAACGGACCAGGCTACGCCGAAGCAATCATTCCTGCTTATAAAGAATATTTTGCCATTTCTACCATTTTAACGCTTACTGCGGGTACGTTGTTTGTAATGTGGTTAGGCGAAAAAATTCAGGACAAAGGCCTTGGTAATGGTACGTCTATCATTATCATGGTAGGTATACTTGCGCGTTTTCCGCAATCAATTATTCAGGAATTTGGTGCAAAACAGGCCAGGGGCGGTGGTGGTTTATTGATTTTTCTTATAGAAATTGCCATATTTATAGCGATTGTGATGGGCATCATAATTTTGGTACAAGGTGTACGAAAAATACCTGTGAATTATGCCAAGCAAATTGTTGGTAACCGGCAGTTTGGTGGTGCCAGGCAGTTTTTGCCAATGAAGGTTAACATGGCTGGTGTAATGCCAATCATTTTTGCTCAGGCTATTATGTTTTTGCCTACCCTGTTTAGTTTTACCAATATGGAGGCTGGTAAAGGAATTGCAAAAGTATTTGGCGATCACAGTAACTTCTGGTACATGTTGGTATATTCGGTAATGGTTATTGCTTTTACATACCTATATACTGCGTTGATATTTAACCCCAAGCAAATGGCTGAGGATCTGAAACGCAATAATGGTTTTATACCTGGTGTAAAACCCGGCCAGCCTACGGCCGATTATATTGGTTCCATCATGGACAAGATTACGCTGCCTGGTGCTATTTTTCTTGCTTTTGTTGGTATTTTACCCGGTTTTGCGCAAAGGTTAGGTGTAACCTCATCGTTTTCCAGCTTTTTTGGCGGCACCTCGTTGTTAATTATGGTTGGTGTTATTTTAGATACACTTCAACAAATAGAAACCCAGCTTTTGATGAGGCAATATGATGGGCTTATGAACAGTGGAAGGTTACAGGGAAGGCAATCAATTTCACCCGTTTCGGCATAACAACAGCCTAAGGGAAGTACAACATACGTTAACCTGCCTGGGTATTATACACAGGCAGGTTTTTTATTAATGAGCAGATTACGCAATATGATTTATTATAAAACCGATGCAGAAATAGAAATTATGCGTCATAGTTGTTTGTTGGTAGGGCAGACGATTGCCGAGGTGGCGAGGTCCATTAGGCCGGGAACTACAACTAAACAGGCCAACGATGTGGCTGAGCAGTTTATTCGCGACAACAAAGGCGTTCCATCTTTTTTAAATTACCGTGGCTTTCCTTTTACTGCTTGTATTTCGGTAAACGATGCAGTGGTGCACGGTTTTCCTAACAATGATGTGCTAAAGGAGGGTGATATTATTTCGGTAGATATCGGGGTATTTAAAAATGGTTTTCATGGCGATAGTGCCTATACATTTGCTATTGGCGATGTAAGTGAAGAGGTATTGACACTTATGACGATTACCAAACAGTCGTTGTACAAGGGTATAGAAAAAGCATTGCAGGGAAATAGGATAGGCGATATTGCGAATGCCATACAGGACTTTACCGAGCGAAAAAACGGATACGGTGTGGTGAGGGAACTGGTTGGGCATGGCTTAGGCAGAAACCTGCACGAAGACCCGCAAGTACCTAATTTTGGTAAACGCGGTAATGGGGCCAAATTGAAGGAGGGGATGGTGCTGGCCATTGAGCCAATGATAAATTTGGGAGTAAAAGAAGTATTTTATGACGAAGATGGTTGGACCGTACGAACGAAAGACAGAAAGCCATCGGCGCATTATGAGCACGCAGTTTGTATTAAGCGAAAACAACCCGACATTCTTTCATCGTTTGTTGATATAGAGGCTGCTGAGCGGGAAAACCCCTATCTAAATTCATCATATTTATAGGTTGCTTTTTTTAAATGGTAATTATTTGCCGGTGGCTTAATATCCACTGGCTTTTTTTTAACAATTTTATTCGTCCAGCGGGTTGTTCAATGTTAGATTCATTGTAAAATAAAAAATAATATGAACTAATTTCTTAATTATTGATCAAATAATGAAAAACGTTGAAGATTACCTTATATATAAATTATTAAACAAAATACTGAAAATGAGTAATTAATAAAAATTAATTATTTTAATAGGATAAATATTATTTTCGTTTAATCTTTTGTTAAGTTTTTTTTATTCTTTGTGTTATGAATTAGTTAAAAATATAAGGTAAATTCGTTTTAGTTTTATCGATTGACTAAAAACCTGCCACGCAACTAGCGGGCATTTTTTTTTAAAGATGGATAGCAACCTTAACAGTTAAATTAATGCACATGAGAAAAACAATGTTGGTCATAACGGCCTTTCTATTCCTGTCATTTTCCTCCTTTTCCCAGGGGGTAATTTCAGGTAAAATTATCAATAGCGTGACGAAAGCACCTATTGAAGGAGTTTCTGTTTTTGTTAGAGGCGGTTCCGCTTCAATCTCATTATCTGACGGAAGCTTCTCACTTAAAACTTCAAAAGTAGAGGAAACTATAACCGTCACCTCGGTAGGGTTTTTTCAAAAATCAATGAAGGCTAAACCTGGTCAGCCAGTTTCAATTTTACTGGTAGAGTCTGTAGTAAGTTTGTCAGAAGTTGTAGTGACAGGAACAGGGTCCGCAGTAAGCAAAAAAAAGCTTGGTATTGCTGTTGAATCGGTTAACCTGGCCAACCAGGTAAAAGCTCCTTCGGGCGATGTTGGTCAGCAGTTGGTGGGACAAGTTGCCGGTGCCCAAATTTCCAGTACTAACGGTAACCCTGGCCAAAGTTTAAACATTGTATTACGCGGTATCAACACCATTCAGGGCGGTACCTCACCAATGATTTTGTTGGATGGTTTGCAGGTGGGCGCAACTGACCTTAACTCAATTGATGTAAACATTATTGAAAAAGTAGAAATAGTACAAGGTGCTGCCGCGGCGTCGTTGTATGGTGCACAGGGTGCTAATGGAGTTATACAGTTATTTACTAAAAGACCAAAAGCCGGAAGGTTTAACATTGATGTTAGCAGTAGCGCTACAACAAATGAATTGCTGAACATTGGCGGTGTTTCCAAAGCACAATTTCATGCATTTGGTACCGACGCAAGTAATAACGTAATCAAATCAAATGGTCAGCAATTGGTTTTTGATCCTGCGCTCAGCTCTTATGACGCCAACGTTCAATACAGTGCATTAAGTGTTACGAGCTTTGCTAACAAAGCATACGATAAAAATTTGCAGTATTTTGACCATTATGATATGTTTTTCAGGAAGGGTTACGTATTAAACAATTCAATTAGCATGACAGGCAGTAGGGATAAAGTTGATTTCTTGTTGTCTGCCTCCAATAATAAACAAAACTCTAACTTTAAAAACAACGGCGATTACGAAAGATCTAACCTTACAGGTAAGTTTGGTATTGAACTTGCCAAAAATTTAAAGTTGACCAGCTTAACTCAATTGGTGTATACTAAAAACACATTGAACGACCAAACTGGCCGGGGTATTGTTTATGCTTTAAATAATACACGACCTTTTGCTAATTATGATTTGAAGGACCTTGATGGTAATTACGGACACTACTTTGGTGATGCCGCAGGTGTAAATGGTCAAAATCCAAATTATATAAATCAATATACAAGCACGCTAATTAATAAAGTTGACATTATTCAAAGCTTTAATCTTAATTACAAGATTTCAAAATTTGTAGAATTAGACGCGAAGTACAGCCTAAATGCGCAGAACGATAATATTACGTATCGATATGAGGACCAGTCGCAAAATAAAAATGCGGTGGATCAACAATACTTTTTAGGAAATTTTAATCCCAATGCAGCCGGAGACGGTTCTACCACCGGTGAAATTGATAATTATGTAAATCGAACTACTTTTCAGAACTTGATCGGTACGGCAACTTTCCGTACTGACTTTGAAAAAGACTTTCACTTAAAAATTCCAATCAGAACTACCACTACTGTAGCATATGATTATCGAAATAGAAAGTACCAGCAGTTTGGTGCTTATGGATATGACGCACCTGGATATGCTCCATGGAATGCTACACAGGCATCGGTGTATAAAGTAGTAAGCGATTATGTGGAGCCTTTTATCACTTATGGCCTTTTAGCAAATCAACGTTTTGAGTATGGCGATCTTGCAGGCGTGGCGGTGGGGGTGAGAAGTGATTTTTCTTCCGCATTCGGCAGTGGAGCTAAAGCGCAAACATTTCCAAGAGGAGATGCCTTTTTAAACATCTCTAAGTTCAACTTCATCCAGAACTCTCCGGCTGCGCGTATTTTAAACGATCTTAAACTTAGAGCGGCTTATGGTGAGGCTGGTATTCAGCCAGGTGCATTTCAGCGTTTCCCGGTTTTGGGAGCTGCTAACCTTGGATTAAGTAGTGTGTTTACTTTCCCTACTTCCAGTCCTAATCCATTACTATCCGTTGAGTTATCAAAGGAAACAGAATATGGTATTGATTTAGGTCTGAATTTGTTAGGAGGTTCCTGGTTAAAAACAGCCAACTTCTCCTTTACCTACTAGAAAAGGAACACTGATAACGCCATTTATAGGGTTGATGCCGCTCCTTCAACTGGCGTAGGTAGTATACTAAACAATGCTTTCGGTCTTGGTTCAAACGGCATACAAGCGTCGTTAAACCTAAATGTGCTTTCTCAAAAAAACTTCACCTGGGATTTTACTACCAATTTCTCTAAACAAACATCTAAGATCACCCGGGTAACAGGCCCTGATGTAGTAGTTACGTCTGCTGCGGGAAGTTCAGGTATCACCTTAAAAGCCGGCGAAAAAATTGGCCAGTTGTTTGGTTTCCTTATTCTTAAATCTTTGGATCAACTTGACCCAAATACCGGCCTGCCTTTTATTGCAAAAGCAGACCAGGTTAAATTTGAAGTAGCTAGCAACGGATACGTAGTAAATAAACTTACCAAGCGCCCCGTTAGCTCACCTGGTCAATATGCCTTCGGCGATCCTAATCCAAGGTTCAATATGAGCTTTATTAACAACTTCAGCTATAAGGGCATTGTTACATTTAATATGCAGTGGGATTGGGTTAGTGGAAGTCATTTATACAACCAAACAAAAAGCTGGATGTACAGGGATGGTATTAGTTCAGAATATACAAAACCGATTACTATTGATGGAAAAACAGAAGCCTATACTGCTTTTTATCGCGGAATATACCAGGCTGGCGCAAACAATGGAACCAAGGATTATTTTTATGAAGATGCATCTTTCGCTCGCCTAAGAAACTTATCAGTAGGCGTAGACTTTGGAAAGATATTTAGGCTAAAAGCGTTTCAACGCCTGCAATTAGTGTTGTCTGGTCGTAACCTGGTTACCATTACAAACTATAGCGGCTTTGATCCTGAGGTTAGTTCCGGTGCTTCCAACTCGTCTTTTGATCGCGGTGTTGACCACAATACTATTCCAAATACAAAAGCTTACACCATTGGTTTAAACGTGGGATTTTAATTTACTCCTAAAACTTATTACATGAAGAATAACAAAATGTTGGTTGGACTATTGGGTGTTTCACTACTTGCATCATCGTGCAAAAAAGATTTGGACATTAGTAATACAAATCTTCCTACACCAGGAAGCGCCCAAACCGAAGCTGGAGTGGTGTCACTTGCCCAGGGTTCTATTTACCGCAATGGCTTTTTTGACCTTAAGTATTCTGACGGCGTTTATGGCCGCTTTTGGGCGGGTGCTACAGGTTTTCACGAATTGATGGGCGATATTATTGGTGCAGAAGCTGCAAATGCTTATTTAAACCAGTTAGGGTGTCCTAATAAAGTGACACTTGATAATGGAACTGTAGTATTAAACCCTAGTGCTGTTAATACGCAATATGCGTTGTTGCGTAGCGTTAATTTTAATGCGCAACAAGGCAGTAACCCCATTTTTTATGAGTGGGCTTATATGTACAACATGATAACAGCGGCTAACTCGGTGTTAAAAATTGGAGCCAGCACTACCTTCACCGGTTCGGGTGCAGCTACTAAAAAAGCTACCGTAAACGCCTGGGCTTACTGGTGGAAAGGCTATGCTTATGCAAGACTTGGTTCAATTTTTTATGCAGGCCTTATTCAAAACGAGGGCACAACCGATGCTGCAACAAACGGCAACTACGTAAGCAAAGAAGCACTTATTACCGAATCAAATGCAAATTTCGATAAGGCAGCTACCGCAATTGGCCTGGCAACTGCCTTACCTGATTACAATACCACGCTTGGCAAACTAATTCCTGAATTTTTGCAGAAGGGTAAAGGAGGCATTCTTACACCTGCCATGTGGTTACGTAATATCAATACTATGAAAGCCCGCAACATCATGGTAAATACTACCAGGGCTGCCATGTCGCCTGCGCAATATAATAGCATTCTAACCCTTGTAAATAATGGTATTAATGCAACTGACTTTGTTTTTACAGGTCGTACTGACCCTAATGGTGACTTTTTGGGAACTACTATTGCCGATAAAGTACAATCGTCGGGTAGCGCTACCGGCACCTATAAGCTAAGTGAGCGGTGGGTGCAGGAATTTAGGGCAGGTGATAAAAGAAGGGAAAACAACGTTCGCACTTTGCCAAACGCAGGCATTTTTAACACCGACAGAGGCAATGCATTTAATACGCGGTACAGCCTTTTGAACGGTGGCCTTGGTTTGGCAGGTGTTATTACCTATGCAAATACCATTGCGGGCGCTAATGAAATAACACTGTGCGGTACTTACGAAGAAAATGAATTAATGAAAGCCGAAGTCCTGATCCAAACAGCGCAGATAGACAATGGGGTGTCGTCCATTGATAAAGTAAGAAATTACCAGGGTGCAGGTTTAGCAGCGGTTGGTACAGGTCTTACACAATCTGCCGCTTATGAAGAGTTAAGAAGAGAGAGAAGAATTGCCCTTGGCTTTAAAGGACTCTCTTTTTATGATGCCCGCCGTTGGGAAATTATTGCCCCCGATAAAGCCCGTACCGGGGCGGTGGTATTGTCTGCTGCTGGTGCTGTAAGTACCAACGCAACTGTTAATTATGGTTATCTTGATTATTGGGACGTTCCTGATAATGAGCTGGTATACAATCCTGCTGCCGCGGGAAGTGCACCAATAAAAAATCCAAAATAAAAAAATAAAAAGTGAAAAAAAGCCCGGTTAACGCCGGGTTTTTTTTTGCCGTTCAAAAAAACGGTTCCATTTATACACTTAATGTTAAAATTATTTTAGGCGATCAGTTGCATGAGTTGCTTAAATTTTTTTACATTTAATAATGTCCCGCAGTATTAAAATACCAAGCGTGTTTTAATTAATTAAAATTGAGTGTTATGAGCAAACATGAAGAAGCAGAAGAAAAATTTAGCGACGATCCGGAGGAACAGTTGCGTATTGAAAATGAATTGCTGAAGCTTAAATTGAATGCGGAGCTCGGCGGTAAGTTTGAGGCCTTAACTGATATTCCGCCCGAAATTGAACATGAGTTTTTAAAAAACGTGATCGCCTTTGAAAACCATCATGCCAATGCAGAAATATTGACAGTATTTGATGTGCTTGAAAAGCCAGGTTTTGAAATAGCCGATAACCTTAATGATGAGCAAATAGCCATAGAATTATCGCGAATTGAGGCAATAATGGAAGAAAGGGCCATTGTAGTTGACTACGCCGTTGACTATTCCGCAAGGGTCAAATATTGCTTTTTAACCGAAGAATTATTTAAACATGAGTCGTCTATGTTTTCTATGCCTGGTATGACTACCCACTACATGTACGAAGAATTTCACCCAAACCACGACTATGAGATCAATAGTAAAACGGAGGAATTTTTGAACGATTGGTTAGATCAGGAAATTAAGCTGGATTATAGTTTGATAGCCGATACATGTACTAATGAGCAAGGGGATAACGTGGAACGAGCACAATTAATGCAAAAAGTAATATGGTTTTACGAAAGCTATCCAACTTTTAATTCGGCCGATTTTTCTATTTTGTCAGTGGCGTTTTTAGTTGATGAAACTGGCCAGGGTGCCGGCACCAGCAAGGGTACATTAAGCTACGGGGCCACGATGGAAAACGGCGAAACATTGTTGTTTGCAGGCGATTTTACCGTTCATTTTGTTTGCAGCTACAATTATTGGCAAATAAATTATTTTAAAATGCCTGGTTTGGATGGCTGATATATTAAATACCGCTTTTTATATCTTCCATTGTAAACGCATCACGTTTCCACACTATGGTAATGCGGCAATGCAAAAACTTACCTTTGCGCCCATGAATAAGGACAGTAGCACCCGGCAGCAGCGGGTGGTAATTATTGGAGGCGGGGCAGCAGGTTTTTTTTGCGCTGTTAATGCAGCAAGGCTTAACCCAAATTTAAAGGTCATTCTTCTTGAAAAAACCAGTAAGCTGCTAAGTAAAGTAAGGGTAAGTGGAGGCGGCAGGTGCAATGTTACCCACGCTTGTTTCGAGGTTTCTAACCTTGTAAAGAAGTATCCGCGGGGCGATCGTTTTTTGAAAAAAAGCTTTCATCTTTTTAATACCAACCATTGCATTGAATGGTTTGTACAGCGGGGTGTAACCCTTAAAACCGAGGTTGATGGACGGATGTTTTCCATAACCGATACATCGCAAACCATTATAGACTGTCTTTTAAAAGAAGCCAACCATTATAAGGTAGAAGTGATGATGAACCGCGAAGTAAAGTCCATTGAGCAACGGGCAGGTGTTATAAACGATAGCTTTAATGGAGAGGGCAATGCCGGTTTTGACATTCAATTGTTAAATGGAGAATTACTTATAGCAGACTATGTGACGGTTGCCTGCGGCGGCTATCCAAAAACAGCCATGTTTAACTGGTTAACCCGGCTGGGGCATACTGTACAAGCGCCTGTTCCATCGCTTTTTACCTTTAACATGCCTGGCAACCCTATAACGGCACTAATGGGTGTGGTGGCCGAAAATGCCCGCGTTAAAATTACCGGTACCAAACTGGAGGAGCAAGGTCCGTTGCTGATTACCCATTGGGGAATGAGTGGTCCGGCCATTTTAAAACTGTCCGCATGGGGAGCAAGGGTTTTGGCTGAAACAAATTATCATTTTACTATTGTAATTAATTGGTTGGGTGGCCAAAACGAGCAAGCGCTACGGGAGGAATGGCCCAAACTGCGGCTAAAACATGCCACACAAAAAATTGGTAACCGAAACCCATTTGGTTTACCGGCAAGGCTGTGGAGTTACCTGTTACTACAATCGGAAATAAACGAAGACATTCGCTGGGCCGAACTGCCTGCCAAACAGCAAAACAAGTTGTTGGCCAATTTAACCGCCCAGCCGTTTGAGGTAAATGGTAAAACAACTTTTAAAGAGGAGTTTGTAACCTGCGGCGGTATTTCGCTAAACGAGGTAGATGGCCAAACCATGCAAAGCAAATTGGTGCCGAATATATTTTTCGCAGGCGAAATATTAGATGTTGACGGCGTTACCGGCGGCTTTAACTTTCAACATGCATGGACCAGTGGATGGATAGCTGCACAAACCATAGCCGATAAATCAATGGCAACGACTGCCATTGTAGCGTAAATTGCCTGCTTAATAATACC
Source organism: Chitinophagales bacterium (assembly GCA_038247635.1). Classification (GTDB taxonomy): domain Bacteria; phylum Bacteroidota; class Bacteroidia; order Chitinophagales; family Chitinophagaceae; genus Segetibacter. The sequence goes on along the minus strand of JBBRUR010000024.1, from coordinate 22,702 downwards.
TGCCAATCTGCTCAACAACGCGTTTTTTCATTTCTGCTACGTCTATCATGCCTTGCTTGCGATACAGTATTTTTCCGCCGGGTGCAATCAAAATAGTATAGGGTAATGCGCCTTGCCATTCGGGGTCTATCAGTTCAATTAACTTGTATTTATCACTTGAGTTAAAAAGATAGTTGGTGTTGCTGGCTTGTATCTTTTTTAAAAAGCCTAACGCCTTGTCTTTCTTTTCAGGTACATCGGCGCTCACGGTTACAAATTCAAACTCGCGGTTTCGATACATACGGTTGATCGTTACAAAATCGGGCAGTTCGTTTACACACGGTCCACACCAGGTTGCCCATACATTTATTAACCTTGTTTTATCGGTGTTATTTGCCAATAATTCCTTCAACGGACCTTCGTCAATAAGGTTGAGGTTTACTTTTTCCTTTGCCCAAACCAATGGCGCTTTATCAGCCCAATCGCTTTTCTCTTTCCATTTTACGCTACAGCCAAAGGTTTTGGTTTTTGCAAGCGTTACTGGTTTGCCTGCCAGTAATTCGTCCAGCGCATTGCGGGCATCTTCGGCGTTGGCACTGCCGGGTTTTTCTTTGGCGTCTAACCGGCCAGTGTATTGAAGTATTCGTTTTTGGTCGAATATAAAAATATGTGGTGTAGCTACAGGGCCATACTGGCGACTGATTGCTTCGGTAACCCCATCAAAAAGGTAAGGAAAGTTATAGCTCTTGTCCTTTGCACGCTGTTTCATTTCCTCAAAACTATCGCCCATGTCGCTGTAGCCCAGTTCGTCCAACGCCACGGCCGATGGGTAGTTGGGGTTAATGGCCACCACTGCAACTCCCTTGTTTTTATAATCTTTGGTAAGTTGAATTAGGCGGTCTTCGTATGCCTGCGCAGTAGGGCAGTGGTTGCAGGTAAAAAGCACTACCAATAATTTTGATTGGGCGAAGCTGTTAAGGGTGTACGTTTTACCGTCAATGCCTGGCAGGCTAAAGGCAGGCGCCTTTGCACCAATGTCAAGCGTTTTTGGGTCGTTGGCAAAAGCGAAGGCATTTGCAGTAACCAGCAAAGAAAGTATAATGGCAAGTTTTGTTTTCATGTTTTAAAAGTAAAGAAATTGAGTGGTAAGTAAATCGCGGATAATGGAACGCCAAAAGGGTGCAATGAAAAAAGGGTATTTTTAGAAAAATAGATAGTTATGAGTGCTGTATCAAAACAGAAAATATAGGAGCACGATTACCTTGAAATGGAGCGGAAAGCGTTGGAGAAAAGCGAATATTACCAAGGGGAGGTATTTGCAATGGCAGGTGCTTTTAAAGAGCATAATAAAATAGTAGCCTCGATTATTGCCGAAATTGGTGGTTTTTGAAAAATGGAACGTGTAGTTATTTTACAAGCGACTTGCGGGTGCACAATAATTTAAATACATTATATACTTACCCCAATGTTACGGTGGTTTGCGGCAAAGAAGAATACCTGGATGACAAATTTGATACACTGCTAAATTCCACGCTAATGGTGGAAGTGCTATCCCAGTCTGCCGAAGATTATGACAGGCGAACGAAATTTAAATTATACCGCACAATTCCATCTCTTTTAAATTACGTTAGGGTAAGTAACACCGAAGTGCTGACAGAAGTGTACACAAGCAATAATGAGTATGGATATTAACCACAGCCAACAAATTAAGTGATACAATACGGCTGGGTGCTATAGACCACGAGTAAGCACTTAGTGATATTTATAGGCAAGTAGATATAAAAAAGGATATAAAAAAAAAGAAAGATTATCCGCTATCTGGTACACTCAATGCTAAATATAAAATAAGGATAAGAAAGGTTGAAAAAAATTGCCAACAGTATAAGAGTGCGACCTCTATTACGATGAAGGCAGGCTACAACGACTGATGAAAACAGCTAATGAGCCCGGTTCCAAAATGTGAGCACCAGATTGCGGATAGTTATTAAATAGAGCATATTATGCTTACATATAAAAATGCCTGTTACGAATAATACACTTTCAAATAAAATAAACGGATATGGGTTTTGTAGCAAAACAAAAAATATCAGCGCACGATTACCTTAAAATGGAGCGGCAAGCGTTAACAAAGAGCGAATATTATAATGGGGAGATATTTGCAATGGCAGGTTCTTCTAAACAGCATAATGCGATAGTTGGAGCGCTGATGGGAGAACTTTATAGTTATTTAAAAGGAAAAAATTGTAAAGTATACCCCAGCGACATACGAATTCATAATGATGCAAATACACTTTATACGTACCCCGATATCATCATTGTTTGTGGTAAAGAAGAATACCTGGATGACAAATTCGATACGCTGCTACATCCCACGCTTATTGTAGAAGTGCTGTCTCCTTCAACTGAAGATTACGATATGGGAACAAAATTCAAATTATATCGTTCCATACCTTCTTTAAAAGACTATGTTATTGTCAGTAGTATGGAAGTGCTGGCCGAGGTATTTACCAAAAAGGAAGATACCTGGGTAATTTCAACTGCTGACAGCCTGGAAAAAAGCATTCACCTCAGCAGCATAAATTTCGACTTGTCGTTAGCCGATGTGTATGCGCAGGTGGATGAACTAAAGGAAAAATAGCAGTCACCCTTACCATATTTCTTCAATAGTATAGACCCTTCCGTTCACTTCTATCTCGTCCTTTTTTTGCAGACCAAGCAGTTTACTGCCTAATGGCGATTGTGGTGAAAGTGCGATGATAGGCAGGTCGTTAACCACCAGTTTGCCTAATGCAGCGCTAACAAAAAGGTAGCCATTACTGGTTTGTACCAGGCTTCCCAACGCCACCTGTTCGGCGGCGTTCAAAGGGTCAATTTTATCCAATGCGTTTTTCTGCAATAATATTTCGTCAAGTTGGCGCCCGGTATTTGCCTGTTCTATCTGCAACATAGCAAGGGCTGTTTCGTGTTTGTCGCCTGCCGTACTTTTAGTTTCGTTGGCCGCGCTATTGCGCAGGTCGGCCAGCGTTTGCTGCTTCAGGGTAATTTTTTCGGTAACCAATAGTTGAAATTGCTGGTAAACCTGTTGCTTAAAGGTCATGAGTAAAGATAGAGCCCCGTTCAAAATCATTCATCAATAATCTAATAATGAATTCTTTTCTTTTTTTGGCCGGCATTAGTAATGCTGTTGGGCTTTACTTGTGTCACTCACTGCATCGGCAACAATTCTATTCAGCAAAGAAATAATGCTGGAAATACCAAATAATAATGGATGTATTAGAGGTGCAAAGTTGTACTACCACATATTATCCTTAGCATGTATTTCAAATTGCGAGCGCCCTGTTTTAAACGACACCAATTGTTTTATACCGCTGGATACCGGTCGGTTGTCTTCTATTGCCGGCACCCATGCTGGCGCGGTTGAAAGTACCCTGACCACTTCTTCGGCGCATGGGGGGCAGGGCGGGTCGGAATAAATGATCGCGATTTCTGTAACTTTTCCCAAAGTATCGATAGTAAAATTGGCCATCACATAATACGTATCGGAAAATACACGGTCGTTTTTAGCAACATTACTACTAAGGTTAAACTCAAGGTAATTTCCCCACCCATCTGTAAACGTTGGGCGGCGCTCCACTACATATCCGGGTAACTTTTGGCCGTTTTCGCTCCAGGCTATTTCTTTGCCTTTTTTAAAGTTGATGTACGATTTTTTACTTCCATTTTCATAAAAACGGGTAGTTTCTATGCGTTGGTCGTTTTCGAACAGGTCGTTACGTACCATAGTTCCCAGGGTGTTATACGTATAAAACATACCGTTTTTTAGGGAGCACTCTCTGTCTAAATAAACTCCCTCGCGGGCCAGGGCTCCCGTTGTGGTAACGTAATCGTTTCGGTACCAGGTATCGCTATTTGCATAAACCTTGCTGGTGTAATATGCGTTGGCTGCAATACAGGTTTCCCAATCGTTGGTAAAGTATACGATAGTGGTATCTGCCTGGGCAAACAGCGATAGTGTTGATGCCAGCGATACAAAAAATGAGGTGATTAATCTGTTCCTTGTACAAACCCGTAGTTGGGGAAGGTAAATGTACTGACAGCCACATTTCAAAAACGCTTTCAAGGCAGTTTTTTCGGGGAGTATACTATTTGTAGAAAAATGCTGCACAAAGCGCTAAAGATGAATGGATTGCGACGCAACGATGCCGCCACAAAGTACCTGCCGCTGGTATCAAAACTTCCTGCATTTCGACGCTTCCCGTTTTTCATATTTACTTACCTTTGCAGCCCCGAAATAAAACCTTCGGGATAATATTATGTCTGAAAATGAAATTATTCACCCAAACGCTGATGCACAGGAGAGCGCACCAGAGGCAGTTACACCTGCTACTGAAAGCACTACAGCGACAACAAATGCACCTGTGAGCGATGAAAAGGAAGGAGGTGTAGAACAAGCTAAAGCGGAAACCCCGGCAAAAGAAATTAGCACTACAGTTCCGGCAGAAGAAGCCAAAGCTGAAACACCCGTTTCGGAATCGCCTACCGATGTACACGATGTGGTGGCAGATTGGCCTGATGAACTAACCCCAACTGTTGAAGCAGCCCCTGCAGAAATTACTGCAACGGCCGAAAATGCAGAGGCAACCGCCGGGAATGTCAAACCAGCTTTTGTACCTAAGGTTCAAACCCCTCACGACGACTTTGACTGGAGCATTGACAAGCGCAATGTAAGCACGTACAACAAAGAGGAAAGAGAGAAGTATGACCAGGTGTACGACAACACTTTTGTACAAATTAACGATGCCGAAATTATTACCGGTAACGTGGTTGGTATGACCAAAACCGATGTTGTGATCAACATTGGCTTTAAGTCCGACGGTTTGGTATCGCTAAACGAGTTTCGCGATGTACCTAACCTGAAGGTTGGCGACGATGTAGAGGTTATGGTAGTTGAAAAAGAGGACAGGGCAGGACACTTGCACCTGAGCCGCAAATCGGCCCGCATTTATCGTGCATGGGAGCGTATTATGGAAGTACATAAAACCGGTGAGGTTATTACAGGTACGGTAACCAGCAAAACAAAAGGTGGATTGATCGTGGATGTTTTTGGTATGGAAACTTTTTTACCAGGATCGCAGATTGACGTGAAACCTGTAACCGATTACGACCAGTTTGTTGGTAAAACCATGGAGTTTAAAGTGGTTAAGATTAATGAAACCATTAAGAACGCCGTAGTATCGCACAAAGCACTTATAGAAAGTGATATTGAAGCACAACGTGCCGAGATAATGAGCAAGCTGGAAAAAGGCCAGGTGTTGGAAGGAACCATCAAAAACATTACCGATTTTGGCGCCTTTATGGACCTTGGCGGATTGGATGGTTTGCTATACATAACCGACATAAGCTGGGGACGTATATCGCACCCAAGCGAAGTGTTGAAGCTGGATCAGCGTTTGAACGTGGTTGTATTGGATTTTGACGACGACAAAAAGCGGATTAGCCTTGGTTTAAAACAACTGACCCCACACCCTTGGGATGTGCTGCCTGAAGGTGTAGCCGAAAGCCAGGTGGTGAAAGGTAAAGTAGTAAATATTGAAGACTATGGTGCGTTTCTTGAAATCATGCCGGGTGTTGAAGGACTGGTACACGTAAGTGAAATTACCTGGGCCAATACACCTATTAATGCTAAGGAGTTCTTTAAACTGAACGACGAGTACGAAGCCAAAATAGTAACACTTGATAAGGATAGCCGCAAAATGAGTTTGTCTATAAAGCAAATGAGCGACGACCCATGGAGCACCATCGAAAATAAGTTTCCGGCAAGTAGCAAGCACAGCGGACTGGTTAAAAACATTACCCCTTATGGCGTTTTTGTTGAGCTTGAGCCCGGTATAGGTGGCATGATACACATTAGCGACCTAAGCTGGTTAAAGCGTTATAACCATCCCGGCGACTATACCAAAGTTGGTGAGCACATTGATGTAATTATTATGGGTATCGACAAAGAGAACCGCAAATTGCAATTGGGCCACAAACAACTGGAAGAAGATCCCTGGAATACGCTGGAAGATACCTTTTCTATCGGATCGATACACGAAGGAACCGTTACCAGGAAGGATGATAAGGGAGCTACTGTACAATTGCCTTACGGCTTAGAAGGTTTTGCACCGGCTCGCCATCTTAATAAAGAAGATGGTAAAACCGTTGGACCCGATGAGCACGCACAGTTTATGGTAATTGAATTTGACCGCAACGAAAAGCGTATTGTGGTTAGCCACACCCGCATTTGGGAGCAGGTTCAACAACAGGAAAAGGAAGTAGCCCGCAAAGAGGCCAAAGTTGAAGCCGACAAAACCAACAAAGCTGTAAAAACCATACAGGCTAAAGTGGAAAAAGCTACACTGGGCGATTTGGGAGCATTAGCCTCTATTAAAGAAAAGTTGGAGCAGCAGGAAGGTGAAGATAAAAAATAGCATGCCTACTTACATACGTTTAAATGCCCCCTATAAAAAGGGGGCATTTTTCGTATACGCTCATCAGCCAATATTCATTAATTATTGTTGCTTACCTCTTTTTAAAAAAAAGATAAATTGCTTTTAGTATAGGGTAAAATTATTAGTTCTACTAACAATTAAACAAGTAGTTCAATGTATTAAATATCAATTCAAACCTATTAAACCTTACCAAAAAGCCTTGCATGGCATTGAAATTAAAGCCCAAAAAATATTTCAAACGTTTACAACAATACCAGCCAGCCACGATAGCACATATTACTATTTACGGTTAGCCACATTTTTGTGCCATTTTAATACCACGTTATTACAGGTAAAGGAAGAACCGGTACAAAAGTTTCGGTATTTTAAAAAAGTAAAAGGACAACGACACTACATACAGTTTACACTTGTTAAACAAGTTAAATGAACACCGAAACCAGGCCAGGTAAGCCTTTATAAAAATTCAGCAACCGGGGTTTTAATGGTCATGTTACCAGCGCTTATGTTTTATTAACAGGGCTATTTTTCTGCAAAAAATATTTGACTGCTACTCCCATTTAGGGCATACAAATAATTGATAACACTATTTTAAGAATGGTATTGGCTATCATTAACGCATTTAACGGGTAAGTGTATTAGCGCTTAAATAAGCACCACTAAGTACACGGTCCTATTCGCCTGCATTTCCATACTACTCCTCCAAAAGCCTTCTGTTATTAATTTATATATAGCGCTTACCATTCTTCCCTCCACTCTTCAGTAACGTCGCCTGCATAAGTAAGGCCCGACTTTTCCGCTTCCGACCGTATAAAATCTACCAGCGCTTCGCTGTCAGCGGCCGATATAAAAAATTCCTCATTTTTATTTAAACGGTTAATTGATTTTACCACCTTTTCTACTGTTTTCCAAATATCAGTATTGTCTTCGCTGTTATATAGGTTATCAGTGTAGGCTTCCATTATTCTATCGATAGCAGAAATTCTTGTTCTTGTAAATGGTCCATCATCGGTTATTTTTTGTTTCCACACATACACTGGGTTCACAATATTTATTTTTTCCATTAACTATTTTTTATTTAAAGATTTTTTTTTATTAATGTTTTGCACCCATTTTATTCACTCAAATTTTAACGGATGGGTAATTTGTTTTGCAGTAACACTGCTTATGCCAAATTGCTGACTTTGGTAATATAGTTAAAAGGGGTAAAAAAATTTGTTATTTACAAAGTAGGAAAAGTAAAAAGAAGAATTAAAACAAGTGAACGGGTAGTATAGGCAAATATAAATTATACATAAAACATTGACATTCATACACAAGCATAAAAATGGCCAGGATAGAAATCCAGCCCCATTTTAATTCAATATCCTATAAAAAACCATTGGGATAGATGATGATAAAATGGTAAAGTTGTACAGATGGTTATTTAGAAAGAAGGAACTATCCAACGGAGATAAACAACTGATTTGGGAGCAAAACTGGTAAATATTAATGGGTAACACATTGAAAACAACCTAAAATAAAAAAAGGGCCAGGATAGAAATCCAGCCCCGTTTTAATCCAATATTCTATGAAAAACCAATGGTATAGATGATGATAGAAAAAGTAAAGTTGCATCACTAACTATAATAATTTAACATTTTGCGGTGGTGCTACTGATACTTGCCGTTTGCCTTTAATGGAAGTGGCTTGGTCGGTAGTAAAAATTTTATTTGATTAATATAATTATAAACCAGTTGCCATTTACAATAGCAAAGGTGGAAACTGTTAAGAATGCTGATGGGACATAAATGCCTGTATTTTGGCACGATAATGTTAACTAATCGTATCACACATTATTAGCAAAGGAATTAAAAAACTGATAAATTTTTTATTATGAAGAAGATATATTTTTTGCTGTGCATGCTTTCAGTTGGCTTTTTGCCCACAGTGTTTGGTAACCAGTTGATTAATATATCGGTACAAGAAAAGCCCATAGATAAAAAAGACTGCATAATGAACATTAAAGGAGAGATGTTCGTGATTAAAGGCGGAAAGAAAACCGAGATGCTTAAAGCGATAATTATGACCAATGGTACCAAGGTATTGGCTAACGGAATGATTTATTTAAAAGATGGTACCGAATTGAAGTTGGAAGATGGTGATTGCGTTTATATGAATGGAAAAATAGAAAGGAAAGAAACGGCCTAAATGGTCCTCCCTGGCATTTTATGCAAACACGTTTTTGAATAATTTTAAAAAGCGTCACTTTTAATATGGATTGGTACCCATAGTGTAAAAAATGGGCAGGTGTCGATTTAGCTGTTTATCGGGCAGGATAAAGATTTAAGACGATTGAAAGTTGTTAAACCTTTTTTTCAATTAAAGTCAGCATGCTAAATTATCGGGCTTTTACTAAACTACCATTGTTATTGGTAAACACTTTCTATTACCAACGCTTAAAACAAATGTGGTTTTATCAAAGTCCGTTGCCCCTTTTTAGCATAAGCCGGTGCCATCGCTTTTGCTTATATCGATAATACTAAACTGTGTAGCGTAAAATACAAAACGTTGCCCGTTATGCATTACCTGTTGTTAACCCCCCCTCCATAACGCTCAATTAAAAAAATTATTAATACCCAACAGGTTGCTGCCCAAGGCCTTTGGTATCAGGTGGCAAATAAATAAGGGTCTTATTTAAAAAAATTACTTTTAAATGTACTAGTTACAAGGCAAAGTAGTGTGGGGAAAGAATAATACTTTTTAAAAAGTCAGTACCGCCCCCGGCACAAAATGTGCATTTTGGTATGTTGCATTTAACTTCCATTTATAGCTGGCTGGTTTAGGTGTTTTGGGTGCGTTAAAATACCGGTGATAATTGGTGACCACTTGTTTTCCGCTTAAAAAACCCAGCACGGTACCTATAAATACATCCGTTGCCCAATGTTTATTTTCTGTAATTCTACTTAAACCAATAAAGGTGGCTGCACCGTATGCAAGTACAGGTACCAATGGTTTATTGCGGTATTCCATGGCAAAAACCGTTGCGGCAGCAAAGGCAAAAGTGGTATGCCCCGATGGAAAAGCAGTGTACGATCCTTTGTTTGGTCTAAAGCCATTGACATCTTTTTTAAATTGGTAAAAGGGACCATGAAAAACCGGCGAGCTGCCCTGAGTTATCGGGTTAAAATAATTGGGTCGTTGCCGTCCGGTCATAAATTTTAGTCCGGTTGCCAGTAACCCCCCGGCCAAATAAGCTTGTGTGGCAAGCAGGGTTGTATTGGCCAGTTTTTTATTTTTGCCAATTACACTCCAGGCGCCGATGGCTGCTAATGTATAAAGCTCGTATTTACCACCAAAACGGGTAATAAAGTTGCTGGCCGTACCAACTACCGGGTTATTTGCTACCAGGTTGGTAGCAAAGCGATTAATGGGTTGATCGGCACGCGACAACGCAAATGTAGTAAGCGCCAGCCCACCCAAATGTACAATGTCTTTCCTTTTAACTCTAAAGGGTGCGGTAAGCTGCTGTTTAATATCGCTTGCCAATAAAGTAACATAAATACGGGGTGTAAACCGGGGCATAGTGTCAACCTCAATCACTACTGTTGCGGGTACCTTTGTAAGGCTGTCGATTAATAAGTTGCTATCAAATAGTTGTTGCTGAGCTTGTAACTGTGGCCAGCTACATAACATTGAAAATATCCCTAAAACGCTGATGACGCACCATCTTTTAATTTTTAAAGGTCGAAGCTGTAAAAGTGGGGACATACTACAGGTATTGAGCATAATAATTAGTTATACAAAGTAAGGTTGAATTGTACGCTGGATTTTATTTAAAAAAAATAGAATGCATTGATAAAAAAAATAAAAGCCGGGGCATAATGCCCGGGCAGTTGTTATTGCTTTAGAAACAACAACTTAGTTTTATACCAATGGGTTATTTCGGCAACAAACATTAAAACACCACTGCACAGCCAACCTGCCTGTTTTGAAACGACTGGTCAAACTGAAAAATTTAAAAGGTCTGGCATATCGTTTCAATGCTGCTTGTTTTTGTTAGTCCGCTATTTTTGTTCAGGCATATTGTATTGCCAATATATTAGTAGTCGTGACCGTGCCGGGCATGTAGGACTCCTACAGCACTTTTGTTATCCAAACTGCTTTAAATTAATTCCGCTACACCCGGCTCGTAATAATGGTTGATGTCGCAGGCGGAAAGGTTATTTCCACTTATCGTTGGTACGGGTAGTCTATTAAATTTATTTTAATGATTGCCGCTATTTGGTACACTCAATGCTGAATATAAAATGATGATAAAAAAGGCTGAATAAAATTACCAACAGTATAAGAGTGCGACCTCTATGGGTATAAAGGCAGGCTGCAACGACTGATGAAAACAGCTATAAAGCCCGGTTCCAAAAATATTAGCACCTGGTTGAGGATAGCCATTCTTTCTTTTCTAAAAGCTGCCATAGTATAGGCAATATCAACAAGGCTGCCGCTTTAATTAATACATGCATCGGGGCATTTTATTACTTTATCGCCCCTGGCACCAAGGTATAATTACCGGCGCAAAACTGCGCCAAACCCTGTCAATATGGGTCATTGGAGACTTTTCATTATTGATCGTTTTCCCCAGTTTACTTTTTTTGTACAGCCTTAAGAAGTAGCACTTAAGAGTTTGCTTAACCTCCACATATTTTGAATTAATCAGCTACATTCAGCTTGTATTATTGAAAAAAAGTGCTTTATTTATTCTACAAATTGCAACGTTGGCTATAAATAAATCATCTACAAAGGCAACGTAAACGAGTGCCTGTGGGGTAATGCTGCATTACCTATACCCTCGGACAAGCCAACTAAATTTCAACATTCTTTTTTTAGCCAGTCCGGCCTAAAGCAAAATAATATTTTATATTAACTAAAATCAACTATTCGTCAAAACGATCTAATGCCCGGAACGGCCGTTGTTTGCCCAAACGCCAACGAATAATTGCTTTGGTCTATTAAAGCATTAGCCGCCAGTGAACTTATAAATGGATTAGCTTTTAAAAAAAGAACCAGAGGAAAAATCGGCAATTACATAAGTACATGTACTACAACCGTAGATTGTTTAATATTTACGGATTCTGAGGGACACGATGAAGAATTTGAAGGCGACAGTAATTTTTGGGCAAGACACGATACCAGCAACGACGGTTTATTTAACAACAACAAAAAAGGAAGGATCGGCCTGACCGTAAACCTATATGCTGATGCAAACAACTATAACATCCCCCGACGGGTTTGGCTGCGGTACCTATAACCAACGGATATGGTAAAATAATACGCATCATTAACACCGCTACAGGCAGGCGCTAATGTAATAACGGTAAACTAAATAGCAGGTTTACCCCAAAGCACCTACAATTTACAGGTGTTGATAGTCGGTCAATTGCTAAAACAAAAACTGGTAATAGCCAGGTAATATTAAACCCCTATGCTTACTAAAAGGGCTGCCACATTTTGGGAGCCCTTTTCGTTTATAGTTTTATTTGGTAACCGTAAGGATATTGTTGGTTAGCGGTTTTTTACCTGTTTTCCGCTTTCATTGATTCATCTTTTTAAGCCCTTGATTTTATTTGGCTAAACTTTAAAATTGAATTTTACACACCCAATTTTACCTGTCGTATTTCTTCAAGGTATCCGCAAATAAATAGGCCTGAAGGACCAAAATACCACAGCCCTCAGTTAACCCCGGAAACTAAAGCCACGTTATGTTAATCAGCCTTACAAGGGCCGGATTCCCCGGTTCCAGTCTACTTAAAATGTTAGTACCCTTTGCCTACAGCAAATTAAAATGCAACTCATTAAAATTTTGTAGCGACGATAATTTTAAATCGGCCAGCGCCCACTTCTCGCTTTTTTGTAAGGAGTGGTCAGGCACCACAATACATTTCATGCGGGCAGCTTTGGCGGCAATCATGCCATTGAGGGAGTCTTCAAAACAAACACACTCTATTGGCTTCGATTGTAAAGTGGCTGCACAGTCCAGGTAAACCTGTGGGTGCGGTTTGCCATAATCAAGAAACTCGGCCGAGGTGGTGGCTAGTAAGTATGGTTTAATTTGTAGCAGGGTCAATACAGCATCTATGGTACTGGCAGGGGACGAAGTGGCCAGCCCTATCTTAAAATTTCGCTCATGAAAAAAATTAATGATGTGGTGTACTCCCGGCAACATTTTTCCTTTCAGCAAAATTTTCTCGTTCACCGTTTCAATAATTTTTTCTGAGGCCCTGTTTAATTCGTTTTCATCAAACTTATAATCGCTAAGCCACCAACTTACAAACTCCTTTGTACGTAAACCAACGGTGGTAGTATACTCCTGCGCAGTTATTTTTTTTCCGTAATAGGCAAACACCTCGTCGGCCGCTTCGTTCCACAACGGTTCACTATCAACTAATAACCCGTCCATATCAAAAATTACTGTGTTCAGTTCCATTGCTGTTTTTTTATGGGGGCAAATATACTTTGGCACATGTAAACTCAATCGTTATATGTTGGTAAACAAAACAGCCGGCTTTCAGGCACGCTGTTGTACCAAATAGTATAAGTAAGGCACAAAAATTAGCAATCCCACAATGGCCGCCATAACCGAACAAAGTAATACGGCGCCGGCAGACACATCTTTTATCACTTTTATTGCGGGGTGGTATTCACTGCTTACCAGGTTGCAAAGTTTTTCAAGTGCCGTATTTACCATTTCGGCACCAAGCACTATTGCTATGCATAATATCACAATGCACCATTCAGGCTTTTTAATTTGTAATACAGACCCCAGTACAATTGCCGCAAGGGCAATGCACGCCTGTATTTTACCATTGCGCTCGTTGTAAAAAAAAATTTTTATTCCTGCAACGGCAAAACCCACCTGCTTTATAAATAGGGCCATATTAGTAGCTTTTAATTAAAGCTACTAAACAACAAGGCTTATAGTAAGGCAAAGGTTATGCTCACCTCAAATTGCAGTTTCATCTTTTTAAAATTGATGTTCGCTTCGGGGGCTGCATTACCATCCATTGCTTCCTTCACAATCATATTACTGTACATAGGGTGTGGAAAATCGGCTAATTCGGCGGGGTCGTTTATAATCAGGGCCTGGCCAACCTTTTCGTTTATGGCGGCTGCAAGGTAGCCAGCTTTTTCACGGGCGGCTTTTACTGCTTCTATCTTCAGTTGTTTTTTTAGTGCTGGCAGATTACTGTGCGATACCCTCGCTATGCCAAATCGTTCTGTAGCCTCATCATCTAACCGGGTTACCAATTCATCCATTTTTTTGGTAGAAGATAATTTTACCAGGTAAACTATTCCGGCCATTAGACCGGGGTTTTTTTTGTTGTTCTTTTTATACCACCAATAATTTCCGTCCCAGCCGGCATAGCTTTCTACCACTATGTTGCTATCAGCAATACCCAAGCCAGTGGCGGCTTTAATAAAGTTGTTGCCAATGGTTTCTATGTCTGTTTTTCCGCCTCCTTTTTTATTGTATTCACGCAGGGCTACCTGTACATAAATTTCATCGGGCACAATTTCCATTTCGGCGCTGCCCGATACATTAATGAGGCGTTGTTTTGTACTATTATCGTTACTTTGAGCAAACGATTGTTGTAAGGTAGCTGCTACTAATACCAGCATGATTATTTTTTTCATATTCTATAATTTTTGGTAAGATGTAAGCCTTCATTTTATTACACAAACTAATATTTAGTGAGTCAACAACTTAACAATAAATTTACATTCCTTATTTTCACCGCCAAAAGTTGCCCTTTAAGCAAATATGAACAGTTCATTATCCGACAAGCTAAAGCATGTAAAGGTGGTAAAGGCCTTTATTTATGCGTTGGTTGGCATTATTACCTATCCGGGGCTTGCCATTTTTAATTCTATAAAAATTGAAGGAACAGAACATATTGCCAATTTGAGAAGAAAGAATGTATTGTTTGTTAGCAACCACCAAACGTACTTTGCCGATGTTATTACCTTTTTACACATTTTTGCAGCCGTAAAGTGGCGAAAAAAAAACCGGCTGGGGTTGCCTTATTACCTGCTTAACCCGTTTACCAACCTTTATTATGTAGCCGCCGAAGAAACCATGAACGGAAGTTGGATAAGCAGGTTGTTTAAACTGGCAGGTGCTTTAACCGTAAAACGGACCTGGCGCGCCGAGCACACCGAAATTAGAAGAGGCCTTGATGCATCGGACACGCGAAAAATTACCGATGCTTTAAAAGATAGTTGGGTAATTACTTTTCCCCAGGGTACTACAAAGCCTTTTGCGCCTGGCCGAAAGGGAACGGCCTTTATAATTAAAACTACCCAGCCTATTGTAGTTCCCATTGTTATAAATGGTTTTTGGCGTGCCTTTACTAAAAAGGGCCTTAGGTTTAAAAAGAAGGGGTCGATGCTATCGGTTAGGATAAAAGAACCTATGGTTATTGACTATACCCTGCCACACGACGAAATACTTGAACAGGTAATGGACGCTATTGAGCAAAGCAAAAAATTTATGATGAAGGGGCGTCACCATATTATGAACGCCCTTGATAAATAATCGCTTCTTTACCTTTTACCACATTATTTTTTTATTTAACCAATATAATCTGCCGCGGGTTAAGGTGCCAGGTTTGGCGGGTTCATAAACAGTGCTTTTAGCTCCCCGGCATCGTGGGGTTTCATTTTGCCGCTTAGTATTAGTCTTAGTTGCCTTCTTCGTAGTGCACCGTCAAATATTCGTTTTTCTTCATCTGTTTCGGGTATTAAGGCGGGTACGGGGCGTGGCTTACCTGTAGGGTCAAGTGCTACATAGGTAAAATAGGCCTCGTTACTTTCGTAGTTGTATTGATGCAAAAGGTCTTCGCCCCACACTTTAATATGTATTTCCATGCTGGTGGTAAAGGCACGGCTAACCTTTGCTTCAATGTGCACTACGTTACCCAGTCTAATGGGGTTTTTAAAACTCAGGTTGTCAACACTGGCCGTCATACCGGGTAAGTTGCAATGCTTGCCCGACGCAATACCGGCTGCAATATCCATCCAATACATTAACCGTCCGCCCATTAGGTTGCCAAAAGTATTAGTGTCGTTGGGCAACACTATTTCGTTCATTATTGTAAAACTGATGCTGGCTAATTTGCCTTCCATATTGTTATTAATTTGTGCGCAAAGGTAAATGATTGGTAAAAGAGCTAATTGGGTAAATATCCTGCAGAACACCCGGCCTGTCGCAAACTAAATTGCAGTCAATTTATTTTTTTAGACCGGTCATTTTAGCTTTGTTGATAATACACAAGTACGGGATTAAAGCCTGCCTTTATGACTACAGAGGGCGCATTTTTCGACTAAAGTTCTTTTTGTAGCTTTTTTCGGCTGGTTTAGATGCATTTGAGTTAATAGGGTAAGGAGTTATGCTTATATAGAACTGAATAAAAAACTGCCAAAATGATAAGGTTTATGGTAGTATCAGCTAGTTTTCAGGTGGCTTTGGCTAAAAAAATAATAGTTGAAAAAGGTATAAAAAGTACAAGAGTGCGACGCAACTAAAGTTTTATAATAGCAATTCTGTTGGGTTCAAAAAAATAATATTTTCATTTATTACCTATCCAGCTTTTGTAAAAATTGCTCCGCATTATTAATATGCAGGTCTTGTTTTTCTTTAGGCATTTTGTCAAAGGTCTTTAGCAACATGCCCAGTCGTGGGTTTTTGCCAAAAAAATCGCGATGCACATGCATAAACCGCCAAAATAATCCATCCCAAATGGGCTGCCAATCGCCCTTTGGGTAGTTTCCCATTTTCATTAAATAGTTGCTGCCGCTAATGTAGGGTTTGGTGGTCATAAGGCCTCCATCGGCAAACTGTGTCATACCATACGTGTTAGGCACCATTACCCAGTCGTACGCGTCTACATACATTTCCATAAACCATTTAAACACGTCGTTAGGGTCAAACTCGCACAGCAGCATAAAGTTGCCCATAACCATTAGCCGCTCAATATGGTGGCTGTAGCCCACCTTTAGCACTTTTTCAATTACATTATCAACCGGCACAATGCCTGTGGTGGCGTTCCAAAAACTGGCGGGTATTTTACGGGTAAAGCCCCAATAATTTTTGGTGCGTTGGGTATGCCCTTCGCGGGCATACACTATGCGTATAAACTCGCGCCAGCCAATAATTTGCCTTATAAAACCTTCAAGCGAGTTTAGTGGTACGTGGTATTGTGGCGCAGCGTCCAATGCTTTGGCAACCACCTGTTGTGGGTTTAGCAAGCCAATATTTAGCATGGGCGATAGCAGGCTGTGAAACAGGTACTGCTCATTAATATGCAACGCATCTTCATACTTACCAAATTGCTGAAAGCGCTGTTCAAAAAAAGTATCCATCCATTGTTCGGCCTCGGCAAAAGTGGTCGGAAAAAAGGCCTGGCCATTGTTGCTCTCAATTTCGGCCGGACCATAGTTTTTTGAAAAATGTTTGTTCACATATTGTTTGGCTTCGGTAACGTAGGTATTGTCCTTTACAAAATTAATTTTCGCAATTGCTACGCCCTTTTTTAGGGGCTCACGGTTTTCGCTGTCGTATGTCCATTTGCCACCTTCGGGCTGGCCATTGGCCGTAAGCAATATGCCCTTGCTTTTGCGCTGCCATGTATAAAAGTCGGTTTGAAAATAGGTTTTACGGTTGTTGAAAAACTGGTCGGTACCGGTTACCGTGTTTAAAAAATTGGGGGAATTGTACTCTACTAGTCTAATGGCAGCTTTTTTACAGGCTTTTTGTAAACGGGTTTGCAGCCAGTAGTCTTCTGCATTTACTACATGAATGGTGTCCACCTTTTGTTTTTTAAGCGCATCAACCACATTGGCCACATGATTTTTGCCGGCAACAGCCTCCACATACATAATTTGGTGGCCTTCGTTTTTTAAATGTTGTTGGTAAAATTTCATACTGGCCCTATGCAAAACCAGTTTTTGTTTATGAAAGTTATAATGATTAAAAAACAAAAACTCTTCAACCATTACAATTAAACGGTTTTTATTGACAGCCGGATTATTTTGATATAATTGATGCGGAAAAACCAGCGTTATTGCTTGTGAAACTGTCATAGTATTTTGTTGTTAGGAAACATACAGGCGGTTTCATTGTTCATAATGTTTGTTGATTACTATCTTGCAAAATATTTATCCAATCATTCATATTTTTTATTTAATCATGACTACCGATATTCGCAGCACACTTGAGCCTATGGAACTTTCGTTTGAAAATACCGAAAACTCGTTTGCCTATAAAACCAATAAGCAATTAAAAATGGCCAGGTTTTTATTTAAAACCATGGCTAACCCGGTATTGATTCGCTTGGGTGTAAGGCTTTCGCCGCTTGCCATAAAACTGGGGTTGCCTGTAAAAGGACTGATGCGTAAAACCATTTTTCAACAGTTTGTGGGTGGCGAATCGCTGTTGCAAACGGCGTCAGTGGTAAACGAATTAGATAAATACGGGGTTAATGTCATTCTTGATTATGGGGTAGAAGGAAAGCAGGGCGAAGAAAATTTTGATGCTACCGCCGAGGCGTTTATTAAGGTTATTGACTTTGCATCAGCTAAACAAAGCATTCCATTTGTAAGTGTAAAAGTTACTGGTATTGCAAGGTTTGGCTTGCTTCAGCGCCTTGATGAAGCTCCACGCATACGATCGGGCGTTCACGATAACGAAGCGGAAAGCCAGGAGTGGGATAGGGTGGTAGACCGCATGTACCGCATTTGTAGCGCAGCCGCCAAAAAAAATGTTGGGGTGTTAATTGACGCCGAGGAAACCTGGATACAGGACCCTGTAGACAGGCTTACTATGGATATGATGGAGGAATTTAACACCGATAGGGTGATTGTGTACAATACCATTCAGTTGTATAGGACCGATCGGTTACAATTTTTAAAAATGTCGCATAAAATTGCAAAACAGCAAAACTTTATGTTGGGTGTAAAATTGGTTCGCGGCGCATATATGGAAAAAGAAAGGGAACGAGCCAATGCAAAAAAATATCAATCGCCCATACAACCTTCAAAAGAAGCTACCGACTCCGATTATGATGCCGCAATAAAATATTGCATTGAAAACAGCAAAATAATAGCCTGTATTGTAGCTACCCATAACGAAAAAAGTAATTTGTTGACGGCCGATCTGCTTCAACAAAAAGGTCTTTCGTTCAACCATAAGCATGTTCATTTTTCGCAGTTGTATGGTATGAGCGACAATATAACCTTCAACCTGGCCAAACAAGGTTTTAATGTAAGTAAATACCTGCCCTTTGGCCCAATTAACGATGTAATACCTTACCTTATGCGGCGGGCACAGGAAAATAAAAGTGTTAGTGGCCAAACTACCCGCGAGTTAAATTTGATTGAAAAAGAACTGAAAAGGCGAAAGGAAATAGAACAATAGTGGCCATATCGCTCAATGCTTTTGTAGGTTTTTGCCTGTCGTTAATTAAAAATCCGGCGGATAATCACTACTACATTGGTATTTTTGTGTTTTATTTTTTGCTTATTGCAAAAATTTCCAACTAAACACCTCTTTCTCTAATGGCCTCTGTAAAAAACTACTTTTCGCTTGTTAAATTCAGCCATACCATTTTTGCGCTGCCCTTTGCACTCATTGGCTTTTTTTTATCGGTTGCCCACGGAGGTTTTTTTGCCTCGCAATCTTCGTTGGTACCAACCATTTTTCTTCAAAATGAAACGGCTTCCCTTTTTTTAAAGTTTTTGTTGGTAGTTATTTGTATGGTGTCGGCCCGCAGTGCCGCTATGGGTTTCAACCGTTGGCTCGATAAAAATTTTGATGCTAAAAATCCACGTACCGCCATTAGGGAAATACCTGCCGGCATTATTTCGCCCAACAAAGCATTGCGGTTTGTAATTGTAAACTGCCTGGTTTTTATTACATGTACCTGGTTCATAAATACCATTTGTTTTTTACTAAGCCCGGTAGCCCTTTTCATTATATTATTTTACAGCTACACAAAACGGTTTACGGCTTTGTGTCACGTGGTATTAGGCCTGGGGCTGGCTCTTGCACCAATCGGTGCCTACCTGGCGGTCACAGGTAAATTTGATGTTTTGCCGATACTATTTTCTTTCACTGTTTTGTTTTGGGTTAGCGGTTTTGATATCATTTACGCCCTTCAGGATGTAGAATTTGATCAGTCGCATCAACTATATTCTATACCGGCGGTATTGGGTAAAGGCAGGGCACTTAAAGTTTCAAGGGTGTTGCATGTAGCCAGCGCAGCAATGGTTATAGTAGCTGCATTTGTAGGAAGTTTTGGCTTGTTTTATTGGTTAGGGGTGGCAGTATTTGTAGGTATGCTTATTTACCAGCAGTCTATTGTAAAGCCAAACGATCTCAGTAAGGTAAACCTGGCTTTTATGACCGCAAACGGGATAGCCAGCGTAATTTTTTCAATATTCGTGTTGGCCGATCTGTTTGTAAAATGGTAAATAAATAGCATTTATTACCGCTTTTCTAAAAAAATATCACACAACGACCGTCGCCTATTATGCCAACCATCATTTAGGCGAAAAGCATTAACACTTTTCACCTTCCTAAAAGTCGCCGCCTCTTAGCTTTCTGTCAAGTATCCAATATCAACTTTTTTCTTTTCTTCCATTGAACTATTATTTGCTAACCGTCAACTGTCAGCTTTCTTCTATTTCCCCGTCCACTATTATCTGTCAACTGTCAACTTTCCCCGTCCACTATTATCTGTCAACTGTCAACTTTCCTCCCGTATACTATCATTTGTCAACTGTAAACTTTCTTCCCGTCATCTATCATCTGTCAACTGTAAACTTTCTTCCCGTCATCTATCATCTGTCAACTTTTTTCCCATCAATTACCGTCTGTCAACTGTCAACTTTCTTCCCGTCAACTATCATCTGTCAACTTTAAACTTTCATCCCATCCACTGTCAACTTTCTTCCCAACTTCCGTCTCAAAACTTATTTATGTCGCGCATACTCTCAATAGACTACGGTGCAAAACGAACCGGCCTCGCGGTTACCGATCCTATGCAAATAATTGCTACTGGTTTGGCCGGTATAGCCACCAACATCCTGGAGCAGTTCCTGAAAGATTATTTTGTAAAGGAGCAAGTAGGGAAGGTCATTATCGGCTACCCAACTAACCTTGACGATAGCAATACCCATGCAACTCCGCTGGTGCAGGCCTTCATCAACCGTTTCGTAAAAGTGTTTCCGGCAATACCCATCATTAAGGTCGATGAAAGATATACCTCCAAAATGGCCGTACAAAGCATGGTACAAAGCGGCATGAAGAAAAAAGACCGTCAAAATAAAAATACCATCGACGAAATATCGGCCATCATTATGCTGCAAACCTATCTTCAGCACATACAATAAACTGCGCTTAATTACATGACATCCAACCCGAACCAATCGTTAAAACTATTTGCCAGCCCCGGCCGTAATAAATATGTTTCATAAATAATTACGTTCTTTACAAATTGCAGCTACATCAAAAAACTGCATTTATTACGACGAATATTTTACAAAGTATGATTTTACCTATAGTTGCCTACGGTTCCCCCGTGTTGCGAAAAATTAGTCACGACATTGATGCGGTTCATTTCGGCCTCGAAAAATTGATAAGCGATATGTGGGAAACAATGTACGCCAGCAACGGTGTTGGTCTGGCCGCCCCGCAAATAAACCGTGGTATACGGTTGTTTGTAATTGATAGCGAGCAAATATTTAGCAACCTCGATGAAAATGAAATAGGAACATACCCTGACGCACCCGGCGCTAAAGGGGTTTTTATTAACGCTCATATTGTGGAAATGGAAGGCAATGAATGGAGCTACAACGAGGGTTGCCTCAGTATTCCAAAAATTAGAGAAGATGTTGACAGGCCCGAAACAGTTACCCTTTCGTATGTTGATGAAACTTTTAGTCCCCATACAAAAACCTTTAATGGCATAACCGCAAGGGTTATTTTGCACGAGTACGACCATATTGAAGGCAAACTTTTTATTGACTACATTAAGCCATTCAAGCGCAAACTAATGCAACGCAAACTAACCGATATCAGTAAAGGAAAAATTAAAGTTGATTATAAGATGATGTTTCAGAAATGAGCCGCACGTGTATACTAATACTACTGTTTTCCTGTAAAGCAATTGTTTCACAATCGCAGGATAGCAGTATCATTTACAAAAATCAAACGTTTACGCTTACTGAGGTAGTGGTAAAAAAAAACCTTAACACGGCTGCGTTTATCGATTATGTAAAAAACGATACTACTTTTTACAAAGCATTCCGCAACCTTCACATACTAAACTGGTCGGCGTTAAATGACATTCGCATGCTCAACCGCAAAGGAAACACCAAAGCTTCCCTGCACAGTAAAACCCGCCAATCCTATACCGCAGGCTGCCGTACAATGCAAACAGAAGAAGAAACAGTAACCGGCGATTTTTACGACCGTCGTCACCAATACAACTATACCACTGCCGATCTATACGCCAGCTTGTTTTTTACCAAAGGCAAAGTTTGTGGCGAAAACAATATTGTAGCCGGCCGCAGCTTTGGCGGCAAAGGCCTCAGCGGAATGGAAAAGCATAAGGAGCAATTGAAACAACTTTTTTTCAATCCTGGTCGAAAAATCACGGGCATCCCCTTCATCAGCAACAAGGTGGCCTTGTTTGACAATGAGGTGGCAGCCCTGTACAATTTCACCATTGACATTAAAGAGTATTACGGCCAAACCTGCTATGTGTTTGACATTGTCCCCAAAAAAGACAACCTCGGGTCCCACAAAGGCGATGTTGTAATCGACCGGATGACCACTTGGTTCAACCCCGGCAACTTCGAAATCATAGCCCGCAATTACGACCTCAGTTATAGCGCCGGTGTGTACAAATTCAACGTTTCCATGCAGGTACAGTTAGGCAAGGTCAATAACTTGCTGGTCCCCACGCTACTCCGCTATAACGGAACCTGGGGTGTACTTTTCAAATCAACCGAGCGGGCACAGTTTACAGCCACTTTATTCAATTTTTCCCTTTAGTTTTTTTTTGAGCCCGGCGAAAGTATTTCATGGCATCATCCGTTGCGTCGCACAGCGTATACTTTTTATCAATGTGGGGCCTTAGCGTGGGTATTTAAAGAAAGGTTGGGATAAATTTAAAAGATGAGAGGGTTGGTTTACC
>JBBRUR010000023.1:0-56438 GCA_038247635.1 Chitinophagales bacterium | reverse complement strand
GCAGCCTGTAGCTTGAAACTTGCAGCTTGAAACTTGCAGCTCAAAACTTGCAGCTCAAAACTTGTAGCTTGAAACTTGCAGCTCAAAACTTGTAGCTTGAAACTTGCAGCTCAAAACTTGTAGCTTGAAACTTGCAGCCTGTAGCTTGAAACTTGCAGCTCAAAACTTGTAGCTTGAAACTTGAAGCTCAAAACTTGTAGCTTGAAACTTGCAGCCTGTAGCTTGAAACTTGCAGCTTGAAACCTGTAGCTAAAAGGTCAACAGTGAATGGTGAGCAGTAAAATGTGAAATGTCATACGTAAAATCTACTTCTTTTCAATAATATTATTTTAAAGTGAGGTGATTTTTTTTACAACAATTCATTTTTATTCGATCAAAACTTATAATTCAAAACACTAAATTCATACATTCAAAATTTAAATATTAAAATACAAAATAAAATTCCTTAAAACTCTCTCCTCCCTCATCTCAAAATTTAACATTCAAAATTTAAAATAATTCTCTACTCCTCCCTCATCTCAAAATTTAACATTCAAAATTTAAAATAATTCTCTACTCCTCCCTCATCTCAAAATTTAACATTCAAAATTTAAAATAATTCTCTACTCCTCCCTCACCGATAAAATGTGTTGCTTTATCCAATTTATACCTTACCTCACATAGCTGCCTGTAGTTTTACCTTATACACACTTAACCCAATGCCAATTTGAATAAGAAACGACTAATACTAATCGTACACATTGCTGCATGGGCTTGTTTTTTTTTGTTGCCAATTGTTTTTTTTCCGCGCCAGCGCGATGGTCAAAGCGCCATTAGCCAAACCATGATTTGGATGTTTATTACGCTGGACGTTTACCTGGTCATATTTTACTATCTCAACACGCAGGTAATGATACCCGGTTTGCTGGTGCGCAAGCGCTGGTGGTGGTATGCCCTGGCCATTGCAGTATGCCTGGTGTTGTTTATTTTAATCCCCCGTTTGTTTGAAGAGGCCCTTGCTGCCGAAAACCCTCAGCGATACCGAAACCGGTCGGGCAGGTCGCGCTACCGCCTCTACCCTTTTACAGGCGGCACCGCAGTATTCTTTTTGGTGTTTACGGTTAGCACATCGGTTAAGTTAATACAACAATGGCTATCGGCTGAAGAACGCCAAAAAATTATTGAAACCGAAAAACTAAATACCGAGCTCTCGTTTTTAAAATCGCAGATCAATCCGCATTTTCTCTTCAATACGCTCAATAATATTTACAGCCTTGCAGTGGTAAAAAGCGACCATACCGCAGGTGCGGTAATGAAACTATCAAACATAATGCGGTATGTATTAAGCGATACCAAACAACACCTTGTACCACTTGAAAAAGAGATAAAGTTTATACAGGACTTTATTGACCTGCAAAGTGTACGCCTTACCGATAAAATGAAAATACATTTTAGCGTAACCGGCCCGGTAGAAGGTGAGCTGATAGCCCCGTTAATTTTTATACCGTTTGTTGAAAATGCTTTTAAATTTGGTATAAGCGCCAAAAAGGACAGCGAAATAATTATTAAGATTACGGTTACGGAAGGCGAAATACAATTTTACAGCGACAACCGCATGCTTTCAGTAGAAACTGATACCGAACGCAACAATGGTATAGGATTAAAAAATACCAAACGTCGCCTTGAGATATTGTTTCCACAAAACCACCACCTTTCTATTAAAAAGGTAGATGGCCATTTTATTGTTGAACTAAAAATTAGTAAATGATCCGTTGCATAGCCGTAGATGATGAACCGTTGGCCCTTCAGCTTATAAAAGAATATGCAGGCAAAATTCCGTTCTTGCAATTGCAACAAACCTTTACCAACCCCGACGAAGCCCGCCAATGGCTACTGCAAAACGAGGTTGACCTTATTTTTCTTGATATACAAATGCCCGATATTGACGGCCTTAATTTTTTTAGATCGCTGTTAAAAAAACCTTTGGTAGTTTTTACCACCGCCTACAGCGAGTATGCGGTAGAGGGTTTTAATGTAGACGCCTTGGACTACCTTTTAAAGCCTTTTGAATATGACCGCTTTTTAAAAGCTACCTATAAAGCCAATGAGTATATTGACTTTTTGGGCAGCCAGGAAATGCAGCTTGCCTCCATTTTTGTAAAGGTGGATTACCAGTTAATGAAAATTAACCTTAAAGATATAGACCTGATAGAAGGCCTGGACGATTACATACGCATACACACCAAACCCCGCCCGGTATTAACCTTAATGACACTTAAAAGCCTGCACGAAAAATTGCCGCCCAGGGAGTTTGTGCGCATACACCGGTCGTATATTGTGCCAATAAGTAAAATTGAAAGCTTTGGTAAAAACAAGATTAAGATAAACGGCAAAGAAATACCGGTGGGCAGCAGTTATACCGAGGTGTACCAGCAGCTTTTAAAAACTAAAGGGCTTGAGCCCTAAATGATTTTGCGATAGAGAAAAGTTTGTGCAATACCGTCGCCAGCCAGCAAAAAGTAAACTGACCCTTTGACCAACCGAAAAAAGAAAATCAAACAGCTAATTAGCACATTGATTTTGATGTTTGTTTTAATGAACGTTATTGCCATTTTTCATGGGTACAAATTGACACATTTTGTTGACCGAAAAATAGAAAAGACAAAAGAACCTAAAAAATTAACGGAAACACAAAAAATATTGACGTTGATTTTTGGCGTTAGCAACCCACGACCAACAAATGAAAAAAACCCTTCGGCAGCCTATACAACCATAACCTTACACAGTAACAAAAAAATATCATGTTGGAAAATAAATGCAGCAAACCCAAAAGGCACGGTTATTCTTTTTCATGGTTTTGGCGGACAAAAATTATCATTGCTTGACAAAGCAGCCGTTTTTAGCCAACAAGGTTTTAATACATTTTTGGTCGACTTTATGGGTTCGGGCGGTTCGGAAGGCAACCAAACTACCATTGGTTTTTTAGAAGCGCAACAAGTAAAATCCTGCTATGACTTTCTAAGTAAAACCGGGGAGAAAAATATTTTTCATTTTGGAACTTCCATGGGTTCAGTAGCTATTGTGAAGGCTATCAACGATTTTAAAATTAAACCAAAGGGAATAATAATTGAGTGTCCGTTTGGCTCAATGTACACAACAGCTTGCGCCAGGTTTAAAACAATCGATGCGCCAACGTTCCCCATGGCTGGGCTTTTGGTTTTTTGGGGCGGACTTCAAAATGGTTTTTGGGCTTTCGGCCATAACCCTACCAAATATGCAAAAAAAATTACCTGCCCAACCCTACTGTTGTATGGGCAACAAGACGAAAAGGTTAGTAAAGAAGAAATAGCCGAAATTTTTGCAAACCTGGCAGGACAAAAAGAACTGAAAATTTATAAAAACGCCGGCCACGAAAACTATTTGACAAAATATAAGGAGCAGTGGACACAGGATGTAAATAAATTCATTACAGCAAAATGATAGTTGGCTATGGTTCTACAGTCCACGCGGGGCGTTACTCATGTGGCTTTGGCATTTCATTCATTAAACTTTTAATTCTACATTAGGCAGCGGTTTCGGCCAAAGAATTTCAAATACCAGTTCATCGCCAGGGCCGGTCGTTGTAGGCAATGCGCACTATATTCTTACGGCTTAAC
This sequence comes from Chitinophagales bacterium, assembly GCA_038247635.1. Taxonomy (GTDB): domain Bacteria; phylum Bacteroidota; class Bacteroidia; order Chitinophagales; family Chitinophagaceae; genus Segetibacter. The sequence goes on along the minus strand of JBBRUR010000023.1, from coordinate 52,803 downwards.
GAAAGACTGTAAATTTGGGAATTATGATTGACAACCGCTATTACGTAAGAACTTCTATAGACGTTCAAGCTTTTGAATTTGACAGTATTGGACCTCGGGGAACTGTCAAAAAAGTGGTTCGCTATGCTGAAATCAATATCAAAAATTTTTATAATCCTGGCTTTGGCGACAAAAATGTATTGACTGGCTTTATAAGCGACCTTTCAATTACCAACAATAACGACAGTAAAAAAGTGCTTGCCACGGTAGCAGCAACTTTATACGCTTTTACTGATAGCCATCCTGCAGCGACAATAATCGCTACGGGCAGTACTGAAGCCAGAACCCGATTGTAAAGAATCGGTATTTCCATCAACCTGACTGAAATTGCGAAAGACTTTACTATTCTGGGGCTGACAGAAACTGATTGGGAGCCTTTTCCCATAAACGTCCCTTATGGAGCATTTCTTGTTCGCAGAAAATTGTAAATTTGAACCTATAAAGACAAAAAAAACAGAACCTAACAAACCGAAACTGCCCAAAGGTTTTGTAGTTGACCCTAAGTTAACCGGAAAATATGATGACCAGCCACTTTTTAAAGACAAAGTTGACAAGGCAAATCATATTCTCAAAACTATAGGACTTCCAAAATTTGAGCAGCCTGTCAAGACCAGCACTACCCACAACATAATTATTTGCATAGCAGGGCGTTACGTTAAAATAATAGGCTTCTGTTCTCTATTCTACAGCATATTTGGGCAGCAGGTTATCTATTTTGCTGTTCATTATATTTTTTACATTGGTTTTCTTATCGGCATTTATTACGGCTGCCGGTACTCCAAAGCCCCTACCATCGCAAATACCTAATAGTTGTCAACGACGCTGCCGCAGGCGCAAAAATGGTCATCAAATAGCTGGGTTTTTTTAGGGCAACTGCAAAATGCAACTGTTGGGCCGGTGCAAACAAAATGCCTGCCTGCTTCCAATAATAAAACTTATTGGCAATACCCAAACCATGTTGTACAAAATAAATGAATACGACCATGCTGGTATGCCTATGCCAGCATTTCCGCTGCTTATTAAAAAAGTTACTGCCACCAAAAAAGTAATTGGGGCAGGTAAGCAACCTTTGTTTATCTAACTTCAGTCTACTTTTTCAATTTCTATCTCAACTTACCACACAGTTGTGTTTTAAAAATAAAATAACTTGCAACTGTTCAATTAAAATTAAACACTGTAAATGACCTACTGCAAAACGATATTGTTATTAATGGTTTGCTTTGCCAAAATAAACTTTTCAAATGCCCAACAAAGCAATTCGCCGGTTAAAACAACCATACAAACAACCAGCAGTGGCTTTACGGTTTACCGTAATAGCCAACCCTATTTTATAAAGGGCGCCGGTGGTACCGATTATATGGAACGCCTTGCCGAATGTGGCGGCAATTCCATCCGTACCTGGAGCACACGCAACGCTACAGACATACTAAATAAGGCGGCAACACTGGGCCTTACCGTAACCCTGGGGTTGGATGTGGCCCGCGAAAGGCATGGTTTTGACTATAACGATACCGCCGCAGTTAAACGCCAGTTAGAAAAATTACGTGGCGAAGTGCGTGCTAATAAAAACTACCCGGCATTAATGGCATGGGGCATAGGCAACGAGTTAAACCTTGAGTACACCAACATAAAGGTTTGGGATGCAGTAAACGAAATTGCCGAAATGATTCACCAGGAAGATCCTAATCACCTGGTTACAACTATGCTGGCAGGCATTAATAAAAAAGAGATCACCCTAATAAAAGCCCAGTGCCCTGCGCTAAACCTTTTATCGGTACAGGTATATGGCGGCCTGGCAAAAGCCCCCGAACAATTAATAGCAGCGGGCTGGAATGGCCCTTACATGGTAACCGAATGGGGGCCAACCGGCCACTGGGAAACTATGGTAACCCCCTGGAAAGCGGCAGTAGAAGAAACCAGCAGCGAAAAAGCCCGGGTGTACAAAACCCGTTACCAACAGTCGATTTTAAAAGACAAACGATGCGTAGGTTCGTACGTGTTTTTATGGGGCCAAAAACAGGAACGCACCCCAACATGGTACGGCCTGTTTACCGAAAACGGCGAAGAGACCGAAGTGATAGATGAAATGCAATACCTGTGGACAACAAAATACCCTGCTAACAGGGCGCCGCACATTAATTTGTTTTTGCTCAATAACAAAAAGGCAATTGATGTGGTATATGTGTCGCCGGCAAAAAATTACCCGTTAATGGTAAGTACCAGCGACCCAAACAACGACCCTTTAATATTTCGTTGGGAACTGTTAAACGAAAGTACCGACCTTGGCAGCGGTGGCGACCGTGAGCCGCGACCAGCAACCATGCCCGTTGCAGTAACAAAAACCAGCAAAAACAACTACCGCTTTACTTCGCCCACAAAAACCGGTGCCTACCGCATTTTTGTATACATTAGCGATGGACATAATAAAGTAGCAACCGGTAATATTCCATTTTACGTGCAGTAGCAATATAATCGCACTTTAAATTTGGTACTAATAACGTTAAAGCTATTTAAGTAGCCAGTTTTTTTTGAAAACAGGCATTAAAACATTTTTCATCTTTTGTTGTGTCACTCACTTGTACGGCAACAATTCTATTCAGCAAAATAAGAAAGGCTGAATAAAATTACCAACGATAAAATAGTGCAACACCCGCGCAAAGGCCAGCCCAACAAAATCATTCAGGCGGGGCGTTAGCCTGGCCGGCAACGACCAATAAAAACTGCATAAAGCCTGCTTCCAAAATATCAAAACCAGATTGCACATAGTCATTCTTTATTCCCTATAACCCCCAGGCCCGAAAGGCCAAAATACCATAGCCGTGGGTGAAGCCCACGGACAAGATTAGCCTACATCTACCAAGCCCTGGAAGGGTGAAATATCGTTAGCGGTCGCAATCCTTATGTCGAAATGCACGATTAACTAAAATGCCATTGTAAAAAATGGTTAGTTTGATTGCGATACCAAATGATTCGCAAAAAAGTATACAAGAAGTTATCTCGCCCCTGCAGGGCTTTTTAATCCCGCGCCGCCTTTTAGTCCGGGGGCTAAACCCCCGGCTGGTGTATTTCGACCCTTCAGGCCTTACATATTACCAATACCAACAATTAAACAATTCGACTACTTGTTACCTTACACTACCAAATTATAAAATTTAACTCCGTACAACCAATGGTTTCACCCACCGTTTAAATGTGCGAAAAACAGGTGGTTTACTTTTTCCAATAATTGGTTTCAATAAATTGTATAAGGGCGTTTGCCATGGCTTTCTGGTCAATTACTTTAGGGTGGTTACCCGAATTTTTATAAGGGAAAAAGTGGGTAACAATCTTTTTGTCTTTTAAAGAAGCAACGGCGGTTTCAATATAGCCGGGCCAAACCAATCCTTTTGTGGTAGCATCCATATTGCCCAGGCTACAAATAATGGTTGCCCTGCAATATTTGCTTCTTATCGACTTAAGGAATGACGCGTATGCATTCACCAAAAATTCAGTAAATGGCTATGTAATACCAAACCTTGCCTTAAACTGTTCGCAGGCGGGCATGTTGGTTAGCCAGCTATCGTTTTAAAACAGGTTCACTACCACTATATCTGGGCTGTACTTTTTAAAATTCCATTTATTCGCCGGGTTCGCAGGGTTTATGCGGTCGTAAATATCGGGCATCACTTCTTTAAACCAGCTAACAGTTACACCTATTCCGCTTTTTGAAGTACAATGGTATTGTGCATTAAAATGCCGGGCGGTAAGCGCACCACAGGCCAGGTAGTTATTAAAGTATTCCTGGGCTCCACTATCCTTTTCACCTTCGGGTATATCTACCCCATGACCGGCGATAATAGAGTTTCCAAAAAATTCTAGAGTACGTTTTCCTTTTTTATGGGGCCGTACTATTTTACCGCCATCACTTAATTTAAAGCCAAAAAACCGGGTGGTGACAGATGCCTTATTGGTAATTTTAAACAGCTAAATATAGTGTGGCCCTGGCAATAGACCGGCAGCCAGCGTGTACAGTTTTCTTTCCTTATCAATATTAATTTTAACTGGCATTCCGCGGTCAACTATGGCGTAGCAATAGTTGTTGCCTGCATCGTTCCGTAGTGCTGCCTTCACCACCAAAGTACCTTTTACATTCAACTGAATATTGGTTTCTGTCCAATAAATTTCGGCACAGCTATCGGTTATCACTACCCGCCTTTTGTAGCGTATATTTTATTGGTAAATGCTACCTGTTGTTGCGCCAGCAGGCAATATCCGTTTGCCATGCAAATTAACATCGCAAATAGCCTGGTGGATTGGATAAAAGATATGGGCATCCCAAAAGAAAAATTTTATTGCTCGGCTAACTTCAACAATTGTCTATACTTTTCAAAACGCTCCCAGCACTATAATACCTGCTGCTCTACCACGCCGCTTACCTTATTTTTCAATATTCTTTTTACCTCGCCATTAGGTAGTGTTTCTTCTTTTATCAGGTAAAAGTCGTTGTTGAACGACACATATCTTTCTTCTTCCTCTCTGGTCTCTTCGCCACGCCAGATTTCTAAAATAACCGGCTCCCACTGCTTGCTTTTGGCCGATTTAAACGCCGCATCCAAAATGGCATTTACTACATACCCATCATAAAACGTTTCCATTGGCTCACGACCATTTTCTATCGCATCAAACATATCGGTAAACATATTGGGGTAGCCCAGTTCATGGCTTTCATCGCCTACCGGAAAAAGCCAACCGCTATCGGAGCCTGCCTTTTCGGCCACATATCCCCCTTTGCCGGTGGTAAACATTTCAAAGCCTGTACGCAAAAAACTATTTAACCAAATGGTGCCTTCAGTGCCAACAACCTCATCCCTAAGATCCATTCCACCCTTAAAACACCAGCTAACTTCAAACTGCCCAATGGCGCCATTGGCATACTTTACCATACCAAGGCCATGGTCTTCGGCCTCAATGGGGTGCACCTGCGTGGCAGCCCAGCACATCACTTCTACAGGTCGTACTTTTTTACCAATAAAGTTTCGGCTAATTTCTATGCAATGGCAGGCAAGGTCTATCAGCGCACCACCGCCCGATTTTTCAATATCCCAAAACCAATCGCTGTGTGGACCGCTATGTGCCTCGCGGCTTTTGGCCCACAACACCTTGCCAATTGCCCCGTTGTTAATGCTGGTAAGCGTCTTTAAAAACTTGGGCGTATAACAAAGGTCTTCCATATAGCCACCAGTTATGCCGGCCGCTTCTACCATTTGCAACATGCGTTTTGCCTCGGCAGCGTTGCGGCCCAGCGGCTTGGTACACAGCACATGCTTTTTGGCTTTTGCGCAGGCTTGTACGGCTGCTTCATGTAAGTGGTTAGGTAGCGATATCAATACTGCCTCTACTTCTACATGATTAATAGCTTCCTCCATTTGCCCGGTAAAATGATCGAAACCATAATCGGCTGCAAACTTTTTAGCATGGTCTACATTACGGCTGTAAACACTTATAATGCGGTCGGGGCGTCGCTGCGCGTGTAACGACTCCGCATAAAAACGGGCTATAAAACCGGAGCCCAGCATGGCAAGTTTCATGGGTATATATTTTCGGGACAAGCTAACAAAAAAACATCAACTAAAATATTGATTAATAGCTACAGGATAGTCGGCTATGGCCACCTCGGGTGCTTCAATTTCGGGATGCCAGCGTTTTTCCCATTCAAAGCTATAAAAGCCTTTAAACTTATTTTTATTAAGCAACTGTATTGCTTGCTTTACAGGTGCCTCGCCGCGGCCAAGCAAGGTGTATTGCTCTTTTCCATCCACCATTTTCCCATCTTTTACATGTACGTGATGTATGTAAGGCGTAAGGCGTTTGTACATGGCCTCAATGGGCTCCTTTGTTTGTATCCACATATTGTAAAAGTCCCATACCAACCCAACGGCAGCGGTATCAACCTTACTCATTACGTAAGCTATTTCGGCTGACTTCACTACGTCGCCATGTGTTTCCATCAATACCATTACTCCCGTTTTTGTAGCGTAGTTGCCTAGTTCGGTAAGCCCATTGGCTATAACATCAAGGGTGGGCCTGGCATCTTGGTTTTTTGGCAGGTTATTAGGAAAAACGCGTATAAACTTACAGTTCAATGCGCTGGCAAGATCAATAAACCGTTTGCCCTCGTCCATATTTTTTTGACGGGTGGCAGCATCAATAAAATGCATAGAGGCCGAACTGCCAAGATCGGTAATGGTCAACAGGTTGTCGGCAAATAGTTTACTGGTGACAGCAATATTTGATGGGCTAAATTCAACACACTTTGTAAGGTCCATTTCGTTTAAAATACCGCGCAACTCTACGCCTTGATACCGGTGTTTAGCTGCAAACAAAACTATTTCTTCAATAGTCCACGCAGGGCAGCCAAGCGTAGAAAAAGCAAGTTTTGGCTGGTAGCCGGCAGCGGGTATAATTAAGTTATGTAACGGCAAATGCCAGCCAAGCCCCACCAACGAAGCATTTTTTAAAAAGGTTCTTCTGCTGGTATTGCCCATAAATAAAATATTAAAGGTGACTTTTTAAGACGTCATTTTTAGAAGCCCCGATTGTTATAACAACTTACAGGTTTCGCTTTTTAAGCTCTTCAATAGCATAATTGGCAGCCCGCGCTGTCATAGCCATATAGGTGAGCGATGGATTATTGGCGCCCGTTGAAACCATACAGGCTCCATCGGTTACAAACACATTGTTACAACTATGCAACTGGTTCCACTTATTTAGCAGCGATGTGTTGGGGTCGTTACCCATACGTACGCCACCCATTTCGTGGTTTTCGTTGCCAGGGTTTCGGTTGTTCACCTTGGTTTCAACGTTGGTGTAACCTGCGGCGGTAAACATGTCAGTATAAGAGTCAAAAAAGTGTTGCAGCATTTTTTGATCGTTATCGTCGTACACTACCGATACGTGCAGCACGGGCAAACCATACTTATCCTTTTTTTCCTTGTCGAGGTACACATGATTGGTTTCTTTCAAAATGGTCTCTCCCATAATCTGTGCACTAATGTACCATCCGGAAGGTTCGGGGTTTAGCAGGCTGTTTTTTAATGGTTCACCCACCTCATTGCCGTTGCTTTTTGTTCCCCTTCCGCTACTTATCATGGCATGATAGCCACGCAAAAAATCCGTTTCCTGTTGTTGAACATTTACAAAGCGGGGTACAAAACCACCGGCGGGCGTGCGGCCATCGGTAGTGGTATCGGCAAAGCCACTATATTGGGCCGAAACCCGGCCATTAAAATTATGAAAGCCAATGTATTTACCCATTAATCCATTGTCGTTGCCCAGCCCGTTGGGAAACCGGCTGCTGGTTGAGTTAAGCAATAAAAGATTGGTGCTGATAGTAGAAGCATTCACAAAAATAATACGGGCCTTGTACTCGGCCATTACCATCGTATCCTTATTAACAACCTTTACCCCAGTGGCCTTTTGTTTTTGCGCGTCGTATATGATTGAGTGTACAAGGGTACGCGTTAACATAGTAAGATTACCGGTTTTTTCGGCCCACGGCAAGGTAGAGGCATTGCTGCTAAAGTACCCGCCAAACGGGCACCCCCTCGAACATAAATTTCGGTTTTGACATTGCGCCCTACCCTGTTGAAGGTGTATTGGTTGCGCCTGCGATATATTGGCCACCCGTGCATTAATTACATGCCTGCCGGGGTAGTGTGTAGCCATTTGTTGTTTAAAATGGTCTTCAATACAAGTTAATTCAAAAGGCGGCAAAAAATCGCCATCGGGTAGTTGTGGTATGCCATCGCGTTTACCGGCAACACCAATAAATTTTTCAACGCGGGTATACCATGGGTCAAGGTCTTTATATCGTATGGGCCAATCTATGGCGTACCCATCGCGCAGCGGACCTTCAAAATCAAAGTCGCTCAGGCGCTGTGTTTGCCTGCCCCACAATAGCGACCGCCCCCCCACCTGGTCGCCACGTACCCAGCTAAAAGGCTTATCCTGTATGTATTCCTGCTCCTCATCTTTTTTTATAAAATGGATATGTTCTTCGGTTAAAATATAATGGTCAAAACAAGCTTTGTATTGCGCTTTTACATCTACCGGCAGGCGGCCCCTGTGCGGAAACTCCCAGGGTAACATATTTGTGGAAGGGTAATCTTTTATATGCTTAACATCGCGGCCACTTTCTATCACCAACACGTTTAGCCCGGCCTCAGTTAACTCTTTGGCAGCCCAGCCGCCACTCATGCCTGACCCAATTATAATTGCATCGTACACAATGCTGGTATTTGCTACACCCATTCGCTATCGTTTTTTCAATTTTTTTATTTACTACAACGCCTGTACAAGTATTGGCAGGCAACCAACATTAGCCAGGTATTTTTTAGGTAGATGGGGGAGCGTCGGTTATATGCCATTGCCTGAATAATACAACTTGAGCATAAGGTCAACTTTGAACGTTTCCACTAACCTTTTTGGCGATGGCCAACCTAAACCTCTCCTCAATTGGGCAAGGTAAGTATTTAATGTGTCAGGTAAACGGCAAGTAAATAATGCTACTTTAATTTTATTCATTTTAATAAACAAATGGCCGGTTGTAACAAACGCTGACCCGGGTGGTTGTATGGTATTTTAACTTTTCTTATTGTTGGCTTTAAATCGCTTGTCAGGCGTACCGTTTTTTTTTAAAGGCACCGGCGGCGCTACTGCTTTACCAGCATTGTACCTTTTATCGGGTGTGCCATCTTTTTTTAATGGCACCGAACCGGCTGGTGCTATGGTGGCGGCAACTTTTTTAATCTCCTTTTTTTTGGTGTCCATTTTTTGCACTATTGCAGTAGCTTGCCCGGCGGCAGCCGTAGTTACTGCTGGTGCTTTCGCTAGCATCGCTTTTTTTTCAACCCCCGCCTTGTCATTAAGGATTGTTTTTGTAGCAGGCACCTGTGCCATACTTCTAGTACTTAGTGCCAAAAAGGCTAACGCGGCAACAAACAACTTTCTCATTTTTTTTGGGTTTTATTTTTTTTGAATTTAGATTTCTAAACTTATGGCCAAAAAGTAATAAAAACAAGCGCACGTGGCTGTCCTCAGCACGTTTTTTATTACCAATAAAATTAACGCTACCTGCAAAGCTGCGCAAATTGCTTTTGACGGTATGGTATTACTATTTCGTTTAGTAAAAAAAATGAAAAGTCATCACCGCCCATCCTGATAACTGCGAACATCTTACCCTTCCTGCTTTGTTGCTGGTGCTGACAAAATTGTCCGATTGGCCATATCCGTCTTTTTGGTATAAATTATCTTTTGCCTCCCCTCGTCAAATGGTGTTGTCAAATTAACTGGCCTGTCCGCATAGGCATAATGGGTTTTTACCTGTCACAATGTTTATTATTAATGTTGCGCCACTATCCTTATTATTAACAAAAACTTGACTTAAATTAAAATAAAGTATTTTCAATTATTAAGGTTTTTTTTCAACTTCTTAAAAAATTTAAAAAGTATTTGTATGTTTATAAAAATTTATAAAAATTGGAGCATAAAAGGGTCAGTGAAAAAAAAGATAATGTTAAAAATGAGATTTTAAAGGAGCTGTACTTTGGCGAAACACTCTCGTGTGCAGAGGTTGCAGCAAAAATTCAGAAAAGTTTGCCCTTGACTACAAAGTTGATTAACGAACTGGTTGAGGAAGAAGTAATAGCAGAGACTGGCTTGGCTACATCCACTGGCGGAAGGCGGCCACAAACTTTTTCGTTGGCAAAAGAAGTAATGTTTGTGGTGTCGGTAGCAATGGACCAATTAATAACCCGCATAGCTATTATGGATATGCGCAACAACTTTGTAACCTCGGTTTTAAAAATTGAAATTCAACTTAGTAAAAACGAAGATATTATTGGTGTTTTGGTTAGCAGTATTGATAAGGTAATTGAGCGTTCAGGTATAGCAAAACATAAACTAGCAGGTATTGGTGTAGCTATGCCGGGATTTGTAAACCCGGCAAAAGGTAAAAATAACTCGTTTGTTTTTAGTTTACAAGGAAGCATTTCTGACCTAATAAGCGAAGCTGTTGGTTTGCCGGTGTTTATAGACAACGACTCAAGCCTGATTGCATTGGCCGAACTAAAATTTGGCAAGGCGAAAGGAAAAGCCAATGCGGTGGTGTTAAACGTTGGCTGGGGCGTGGGCATGGGAATGGTTTTAAACGGCGAAATGTTTAGGGGCAGCGAAGGCTTTGCCGGCGAGTTTAGCCACATTCCGTTGTTTAATAACGAAAAACTGTGTAGCTGTGGCAAATTTGGTTGTTTAGAAACAGAAACATCGTTGCTGGTTTTGATAGAAAAAGCAACAAAGGGACTTTCCGAAGGCAGAATATCGCGGTTACAATCGGTCGCCTTTACCAGTAACGAACAGGCAAGCCAGGAAATAATTATGGCAGCGCATGGTGGCGACCAGTTTGCTGTAGAAATGTTTTCGGAAATAGGTTACAATTTGGGTCGGGGTGTTGCAGTGTTGATTCATATTTTAAATCCTGAAACAATTATTATTAGTGGCCGTGGTTCAGAGGCTGGAAAAATTTTAAAAACGCCTGTGCAACAGGCCATGAACGAACACTGTATTCCAATTTTGGCCAATAATACCACCGTTGAAATTTCGGCCATAGGCTACCAGGCCGAATTGATTGGGGCAGCTGTGCTGGTAATGGAAAACTTTGAAAAAACGAGGGTCGTAGGCAGTGCTACATCGGTAACATTGTAGCTGACTTATCAAATAGATTTTAAAAAAAATATCTAAAAATAATCAACCTTTTTTTGAAAAGGCAGCAGTAGGCTCAGCGCTACTAATTCTGCCGCTTGTAAAAGTTTAAATCCTTTGGTCACTATAGAAAAACCATTATTCTTTAAACCTGCTTAATTCACATCTTCAAGTTGACATTTTTAAAAAAACGCTTATGAGAAAAATTACAATGCTCGTATGTTTCCTGTTACCAGGTCTCCTACTGTTTGCACAAACCCGGCAACTGACCGGTGTGCTGTACGAAACAAATACAAAAAATCCGGTCATGTCGGCTACCCTTAAAGTTAAGGGTAAAAACATGACAGCCATTACTGATGTAAACGGCAAATTCAGCCTGATGGTTCCATCGGGCAAATTGGTATTAGAGGTTAGCTCGGTTGGGTATGCCAACCAGGATATTACCGTAGATGGCGACGATAACAACGTAACACTTTCGCTTGCACCTTCAGCAGCCGAACTAACAGAGGTGGTAGTAACTGCCCTTGGTATTACAAAAGAAAAAAAGGCGCTGGGCTATGCCATTACAGAGGTAAAAGGCGATGAACTGACACAGGCCCGTTCAAACAACTTTATGAACAACCTTGTGGGTAAGGTGCCCGGTCTAAACGTAGTAAGCACTGCTACGGGTGCCGGCGGATCTTCAAGGGTTGTTTTACGTGGAAATACTTCCATATCGGGCAATAACCAACCGCTGTATGTGGTTGATGGTATCCCAATAGACAATAGCAACCGGGGCTCCGCAGGTGAGTGGGGTGGCCGCGATGCGGGAGATGGCATTCAAATGCTAAACCCCGATGAAATTGAAACTGTATCCGTTTTAAAAGGTGGCAACGCCGCTGCCCTGTATGGCGCACGTGCCTCAAACGGAGTAATATTGGTAACCACTAAAAAAGGTTCAAAACGCAAAGGTTTAGGCATAGAGTTAAACAGCAATTTCACTACCGAAAATGTGTTTAACATTACCGACTGGCAATACCAATACGGCCATGGAACCAATGGTGCAGCTCCTTCCACATTAAATGGCGCCAACAACATTCCCCTAAACAGCTGGGGTTCAAAGTTGACAGATGCTCCGGTTGTTCAATGGGACGGTATCAGCAGGCCATATACTGCCCAAAAAAATAATATCCGCGACTTTTATAACATGGGTACCAATCTTACCAATTCAATTACCTTTTATGGCGGCAGTGATAAGATGACGTACAACTTCAACATGTCCGACCTCGATAATAAGAGCATCGTTCCCAATTCCAACCTGCGCCGTAATAACATTGCCATGAATATTGGCATGACACCGGTGGACAATCTTACTATTAACGTAAGTGCACGGTACATAAGGGAGCGGGTTAAAAACAGGCCGAAGCTTTCTGACTCACCCGGCAATGCCAATTTTACCATTGGCCTTATGCCAACAAGTTGGGACCAGGAAACTTTTAAGACAAGTAAGATAAACCCTGCCACCAATGGCGAAAATAAATTTAACAGCAATGAGTTTGTAACCAACCCATATTGGGCAGTGGAGAACTTTGCGCAAAACGATAGCCGCGACCGTTTGATAGCCAGCATAGAGGCCCGCTACGATCTTACTAAATGGTTATTTGTTCGCGGCCGTATAGGTACCGATACCTATACACGTCAAAATTTTGAGATCACCCCAACCGGTACACAATTTAGCCGCGGCGGACAAATTAACGACCAAACTACTGGTAAGTTCAGGGAGTTTAATGGCGAGTGGATGGTAGGTGTAAACAAAGACATTACCAGCAAAATTGGTTTTAATGCCTTTATTGGTGGTAATGCCATGGTGCAGATAGATGAGGCGCAAAGCTTTAGCGGAAGTAACTTTTTTATTCCCGGCTTTTATAACATTAACAACCTGCAAAACAAAAATACCAATTACAATTATGCTGAAAAGCGCATCAACTCAACTTTTGGATCGGCCGAATTCTCGTACAACAAGTACCTGTACCTTACTGTAACAGCACGTAACGACTGGTATAGCACCCTTGGGCCCGACAATTGGTCAATCCTGTATCCTTCGGTTGCTGCAAGTTTTGTTTTATCCGAAGCTATTAAATTACCTGAGGCCATTACCTATGCAAAAGTGCGTGCATCGTGGGCAAACGTGGGTGGCGATCGGGACCCTTACGGCCTTACTTTACCCTACAGCCTAAACAGCAATACTTTTGGCGGCTTACCAATTGGCGGTATCGCTACCAACACTATACCCAATAAAGGTTTGCTACCCTACCAGGTAAAATCGGCAGAATTTGGAATTGAAGCCAAATTTTTGAAAAACAGGTTAGGTATCGATCTTACTTACTACGATAAGCAAACCACCAACGACATTATCCGAAGTTCTATATCGCAGACATCGGGCTTTGGCGATGTATTGATAAACGTAGGCGAAATAAGTAATAAGGGTATTGAATTGCTGTTAACCGGCACCGTAATTACTACCAGCAAATTTACATGGGATGCCTCCTTTAACATGGGCTACAACAACAGCCAGGTAATTAAAATATCTGACCAGTTAAAAACTGCACGAGTTTCGCAGGCCCGCTCGCTAACTGCTTTTATTGACCAGCGTACCGGCGAGGCCTTTGGCCAGGTAATGGGCTTTGATTTTAAACGAAATGCTGCGGGACAGATACTACTGAAAGATGGATTAGCCCAGCGTGGCAGTTTACAGGCATTTGGAACCGGCGTATCGCCATTAACCATGGGCTTTAATAACGACTTCAGAATTGGCAACTTTAACCTGGGTATTTTAATAGATGGTCGCTTTGGTGGCTATATGTATAGCGGCACCAACGACTTTGGCACCTTCCGTGGGTTAACACAACGTACGCTTGAAGGCCGCGAAGGCGGTATAGTAGCTGAGGGTATAGATGAAGCATCGGGCGGTAAGAACGCAAGAACTGTTCCGGCACAAACTTATTGGCAGTCCGTCGGTTTAAACATATCGTCGCAGTTTATTTATAAATCAGATTTTATAAAACTTAGGCAGATCATACTTGGTTATCGCATACCTGAAAATTTGGTAAGCCGTACACCATTTAAAGGTGCCAGTTTATCGCTGGTAGGCCGCAATTTGGCCATCCTTAAAAAGCACACGCCAAACATCGATCCTGAGTCGACCTACAACAGCGGAAATGGCCAGGGCCTGGAATGGTACGGTGTACCCCCTATTCGTACTATTGGGGTAAACCTTAACCTGAAATTCTAAACCCATTGATTACAAAAAAACTACTATTTATGACACTCAAAAAATCATTGTACGGCGTTATTATCGGTTCGTTAATATTAGGCAGTTGTACAAAAAATTTCGAAGCAATCAATGTAAACCCAACCAACGTAAGCGACCTTCAAAGCGACGCGTTGCTTACAAGTGTAATATTGGGCGTTTCGGGCGGCGAATACGAAGCCTGGCGTACCAACTTTATTTACACTACTCAGTTTGTTCAGCAATTTGCATCAATAGCGTGGCCACAGGGCGATAAGTACTTTTTAGACGAAGGATATAATTCAGCCCTATGGGATGCCTACTATGGCGGCGTCATAAAAAACGGGGTTAACCTTGTAAACAAAACCACCGGGGTGGCTTCTGATGTAAACTATAATAGTGCTGCACGTATTTTAAAAGCTTTTGCTTTTTTACGCCTCACCGATTCATACGGCGATATTCCGTATATGGAAGCTGGAAAGGGTTTTGTAAATGGCACCTTTGCGCCTGCTTACAATGAGCAAAAAGTGGTTTTGGCCGATATTATAAACGAGCTGGATGCAGCTGCCAAAGCGTTTGACGCAAGCAAACCTTTTAAAGGAGATGTTACCAGCTATAATGGCGATATTGCTTTATGGAAAAAGGCAGCTTATTCAACCATGTTGCGTGCTGCCATGCGCATGAGTAAAAAAGATGTAGCTGCAGCACAGGCCGGGGTTGCAAAGGCGTTTGCAGGTGGTGTATTCAGCGATTTTACCGAAACATTCAGGATAAAGCATTTGGCCGGCAATTTCGATAACCCTAACAGCAATGTATTAGGGTATTACAATGGAGCCCGTATGCAGTTAAGCACCGATGCCTTTAAATTTAGTAAGTATTTTATAGATCTGTTAAAATCTATTGGCGACCCAAGGTTGCAGATACTTTCGGTAGTGCGTACCGGCTCGGTAGAAGATGGTAGCCCGGCTGCACAAAAAGGGTTACCAAGCGGCACCGATCCCAACGGATTTTCGGGCATTGCCACCTTCTCGCAACTTCGTGCCGATTTTGTAGATGCCGATGATCCAAACATTCTGGTATCGCACGGGCAAACCCTGTTACTGTTGGCAGAGGCCAGGGAAAGAGGCTGGATCACTGCCAGCACTTCCGAAGCATATTTTAAAGCAGGCGTTCAGTCTAACATCAACCAGTTAAAATTATACTCGCCTGCTGCCGGTGTAATAAACGATGCGGCTGTAACTACCTATATAAATGGTATTGTTTTTCCTGCCAGCACTACCGCAAGGCTGGGTATTATTAACACCCATTATTATGTAGGATCACTGTTAGATGGGTATGAGACGCACGCCAACTGGCGCAGGTCGGGCTTTCCCGTATTAAATTCCGTAAATTTTGCAGGCAACTATACAGGTGGTAAAATACCATTGAAGTTTCAATACCCCGCCAGCGAGGCGGGCCTTAACGGAAATAACTTATCATCGGCCATCTCCCGCCAGGGTGCCAATAATTGGAACACCCAGGTTTGGTGGGATAAGCCATAACCTTTATTTTCTTTTATTAATACAGTTTAAGTTGGGTTTAGAAAAGACAGGCAGTTTTTACTGCCTGTTTTACTTTTATGGTTCTTCATTTTTAAATAGCTTTAGTAAGCAATGAATACAGGCGGCGTAATAATTTTTATCAGAGTTTCCAGGTACCTTTTAGTTGCGGCTGCGCAATGCTGTTTATTGGTGTGCAATGCCCAGCCCCAATTTAAACAGCTTACCCCCGAAAAAACCAATATCCTTTTTACAAATAAACTGTTAGAAACCCCTGCTGACAATATTATTACCTACGAATATTTTTACAATGGCGGGGGTGTAGCCGTTGCCGATTTTAACAACGACGGCTTAACCGATATTTACTTTACAGCCAATCAGCAACCAAACGCCCTATACCTTAACAAAGGAAAGTTAGTGTTTGAAGATGTTACCAAAACCGCCGGTGTTGCCGGCAAAAACGGTTGGAAGACAGGAGTAACGGTAGCCGATGTAAACGGCGATGGATGGATGGATATATACGTTTGCTACTCGGGCAATGTGGACCCCAGCGACCGCCAAAACCAGTTGTTTATGAACAACGAAAATGGAACCTTTACCGAAAAGGCAAAGGAGATGGGATTAGCCGATGAAGGCTACTCCACACAGGCGGCCTTTTTTGACTATGACCAGGATGGCGACCTTGACATGATTGTTATAAATCACAACGTAAAACAACTACGTAATTTTGACGCTGCCTTTGTAAAAAAAATGGTAGATGCAGATGCCGGTGACCGCCTGTACCGAAACGACAACAATCGCTTTACCGATGTAACCCTGCAAGCCGGTATTATAAGCAACCCGCTTGGCTATGGGTTAGGCATTAACATTACCGATATTAATAAAGATGGTTGGCCCGATGTATACATTACCAACGATTATGTTGAAGAAGATTACCTATACCTCAACAACAAAAACGGCACTTTTAAAGAATGCCTGAAAGAGCATCTTGGCCATATTTCCAACTTTAGCATGGGTGTAGATATTGCCGACGTTAACAACGACGGCAACCCCGATATTTTTACGCTGGATATGCTGCCCGAAACCAATAAGCGGCAAAAATTATTATATGCTCCCGACAATTACGAGCTGTATAAAAACACCCTGCAAAATGGCTTCTACCATCAACTAATGCGCAATATGTTGCAGGTAAACAATGGCAACGGCACCTTTAGCGAAATTGGACAACTGGCGGGCGTTGGCAATACCGACTGGAGCTGGGCCGCGTTGCTGGCCGACTTTACCAACGATGGTTACAAAGACCTGTTTGTAACCAACGGGTATGGAAGAGATATGATCAATATGGACTTTATGAAGTTTTATGCCAACGAGCGCCTCAAGTTTAACCGTGGCGAAAAGAGCAACCGCATGTTTCAAATGCTGCGTGGCATTCAGTCAACACCCCTGCATAATTATTTTTTTGAGAACGATGGCAACCTTCATTTTACTAACCGTTCATTTGACGATGGTTTTGAAGAACCAAATTTTTCGCATGGCGCCGCCTATGCCGATCTTGACAACGATGGCGACCTTGACCTGGTGGTAAACCGTATGAATGAAGTGGCGGGCATTTACATCAACCAGTGTAACATCCTAAAAAAAGACAATCATTATATTGATATAAACCTGCGCATGAAGGGGGCAAATACATACGCCCTCGGTGCTAAGCTTACGGTGTTCACTAAAAGTGGAATTAGTTATTTGGAAAACTATCCTGTGCATGGTTTTCAATCGGCCATGCAGGTGCCGCTGCATTCGGGCCTGCCAACAAAAACAATTGACTCCATTCAAATTATCTGGCCCGGCTATCAAATGCAGACCATCACAAAAAACATTCCTATAAATACTACTATTACCATCTATCCCAATAATACAAAACCCTGCTACCCCACTAAAATCACCAGCAAACCAATATTTACCAAAGCAGGCAACTCAATTGATTTTAAACACCACGAAGAGGAGGTAAACGATTTTAAAGTACAGCCATTAATGCCCGGTATGATTAGTTATGCAGGGCCACACCTTACTACTACCGATGTAAACAACGATGGGCTAACCGATATTTTTATTGGCGGCGGACCGGGCCAGGCGGGTGCAATTTTACTACAACTGCCCAATGGCGATTTTATAAAAACCATTCAACCTGCCTTTGATACCAATGCCGAAAGCACCGACGTGGATGCAATATTTTTTGATGCTGATGGCGATGGTAAACAAGACTTGTACGTGGTTAGTGGCGGATACAACTATGCCGAAGGAGATACTGCTTACCAGGACAGGTTGTACCTAAACCGCAATGGGAAAATGGTAAAAGCAGCCAGTGCTATACCCACAGAAACGGGCGCTGGTTGCGTAGTAAAAGCATTTGATTTTGACAGCGACGGCGACCTTGATCTTTTTATAGGCGCCAGGGTAATACCCGGCAAATACCCGGTAACCCCGGCGGCTATGTTGTTACAAAACGATGGCAAAGGTCATTTTACCGACGTTACATACACAGCAGCGCCTTTATTACTAAATGCCGGTATGATAACTGATGCCGCGTGGACCGATTTGAATAAGGATGGCAAAAAAGAATTAGTTATTTGTGGCGAATGGATGTGTATAAAAGTATTTGAACTGGTGAATGGAATACTAACAGACGCCACCAACACATATTTTAGTAACCCGGTTAACGGCTGGTGGAACAGGATGGCAATAGCCGATCTTGACAACGACGGCGACCTTGACATGGTAGCGGCCAATTGGGGAACCAACAGCCAGTTACCTGCTAGCAGTAAACAGCCAATAACCCTTTACTATGGCGACTTTGACGACAACGGCTATATCGATCCCTTGCTTTGTTATTATATTGATGGCAAATCGTTCCCTATGGCTTCGAGGGACGAGCTGACCGACCAAATGGTAAGCTTGCGCCAAAAATTTCCAACCTATGACTCATATAGCGAGGCTACCATTGAAAACATACTTACCCCCGAACAGTTGGCCAAAGCAACAATACTGGAAGCGACTGAACTGCAAACGGTATGGTTTGAAAATAAGGATGGAAAATTTGTAAAACATAGCTTACCTGTGCAAGCAAGCTACACACCGGTATACGCTATTTTGATAAACGACTTTGATAAAGATGGCATACCCGACATATTATTGGGCGGGAATGTGAACGAGACCCGTATAAAGATAGGGCGTATGGATGCAAGTTTTGGCGTGTTGCTAAAAGGAACCGGCAAAGCAAATTTTAGTTATGTACCGCAAACCCAATCGGGGCTTACCATACAAGGCTGCATCAAAGACCTCATCAACATTAAATCGGCTAACAACGGCCAAAAAGTAATGGCCGCCATAAACAATAACTTTCCTATGCTGTTGGAATATTAAACTTATAACGAAATCATGAACAGGCTTGCACGGTACATATGGACACCACTTTTTTTATTTCTGGCAACTACCAGCCAGGCTAAAAAAAATGGACCTTTATATGGAACCACCGACTACATCGCCACCCTAAAAAAGGTAACCGACATAATGGTAAATGATGTAACCTCGCCTGTAGCTGCCAGTCGTTATTATGCCTATATAACCATGGCCGCCAGCGAGGTACAGGCGTTGTTTAACCCTGGTAAAGTTATTACTTTCCGTGGCCGGCTTCAGGGGTTCACAGGTATATCATCGCAGATAAATATAAACATTTGCAACGAAGCTTTTGCAGTCGTTTACATGGTCGCCAAAATGGGCGAAAAGTTTTTACCATCGGGCTACCTGCTAAAACCAGTGGCAGATTCCATGGCCCAAAATGCGCTATTAAAAGGTGTTCCTGAAAGCGTAGCAGATAATACAAAACAACTAATACAAGGCTGCATTGAGCAATTGATGGTGTATGTAAAAGCCGATGGATTTACCAAAATGGCCAACCTGCGCCGGTACACCCCCACCAAAGGCGATGCATGGTGGCAACCCACACAACCCGCCTTTATGACGCCCGTAGAACCACACTGGAAAACCCTCCGAACTTTTACATTGGATAGTGCACAACAATATAAAACCAAGCCTCCGGTGGTGTACGATACAATGCCTGCTTCGCCATACATGGTGCAGCTAACCGAAGTGTACAACATTGGCAGGGCCGCGACAAAAGAACAACAGGAACAGGCCATGTTTTGGGATTGCAATCCCTTTGCCATTCAACAAATTGGCCATGTACAGTTTGGATTAAAAAAGATATCGCCCGGTGGCCATTGGATTGGCATTACCGGCATTGCCTGCCATCAACAAAAATTATCATTGCAACAAACGGTAGTCACGCATGCGCTGGTAAGCATAGCCTTGGCCGATGCCTTTATTGCCTGCTGGGACGAGAAATATCGCACCAATCGCATAAGGCCCGAAACGGCTATCAACAGGTTGATCGATCCCCGCTGGCACCCGTTGCTGCAAACACCACCTTTTCCTGAATACGTATCGGGTCATAGTGTGGCGTCCATGGCAGCCGCAACAGTGCTCACCAATTTGTTTGGCAACCACTTTGCTTTTAACGACGATAGCGAGGTGGAGTTTGATTTACCTGTGCGCCATTACACTTCGTTCATGGCGGCGGCCGAAGAGGCTGCCATTTCTCGTTTGTACGGTGGCATTCATTACCGCGATGCAATTACCGAAGGGGTTTGGCAGGGCAAAATGGTAGGGCAATGGGTTACAACCACATTACAAAATGCCTTTGCCAGCCTTACCAAAAAGTGACACTCTTTCCTTTACCAAACTTAACAATGTTAAATTAAATGTGAGTTGCCGGTAGTGAATAGTGAGTAAGTGTCCTTAGCTTAAAATAATCACTCACAACCCTCTAATCAACGCTCACTTACATTACTACATTTTACAAATTACATGACACTAGTTCAACTATATCCGCTATTAGATTACAATGCAAAAACCTTCGGTAAAAACCCAGCTCCTGTTTTCCGCGCTTTTTAAAAACGTGCGCTGAAACCCTTGATTTCACGAAGTTTATTTTTTAAATGCTTGTTGCAAGGAAACAAATTGTAGTATTTTTTAGTTGTCGAAGTCGCTAAAATGTAAGGCCTGAAGGGCCGAAATACCTCAGCCCTGGGTCTGGCCCAGGGGGCTATGGCCCGGCGGCATCGACCAGCCTTGTAAGGGCGAGATGACTTCATATAAACTCTTTTGCAAATCACTCCATCTCCCAATCAAACTAACAATTCTTTACGATGGTATTTTAGATAGTTGTGTATCTCGAAACGACGATTGCGATCGATAGCAATATCTCGCCCTGTCAGGGCTTGTAAAATCTAAGCTAACCTTGTCTGCGGGCTTAACCTGCGGCTATTATATTTCGGCCTTACAGGCCTGAGGGATAAGAAGAAAAAAGCATATGGAAGTTGTAAGTAATCAGAAAAACATTTAAAGCGTTGCAACGCTGAAAACAGGAAAGTAGCACTCTTTTCTAAAGCAGCGCTCACACTTCCGCACTCTCTCCGCTATAAAATTGTTACGCAAAAAAACTTCGGTAAACACCCAACTCAAGGCCACGCAACTCGGCCAATCCGCGCAGCCTTCCAATGGCGCTATAGCCGGGGTACGATTTTTTATGTAGGTCGTCGAGCATTTGGTGGCCATGGTCGGGGCGCATGGGTATAGATATATTGCGGCGTTGCATAACTGTCAGTAGTTCCTTTACCACCGCAAACATGTCAACATCGCCAGTAAGGTGGCCGGCTTCGTAAAAGTTGCCGGCGGCATCGCGTTTGGTGCTGCGCAAATGTATAAAGTGTATGTGATTGCCAAACTGTTGTACCATTTGGGCAAGGTTGTTATCGGGCCGTACCCCGTACGAACCAGTACAAAAGCACAGTCCATTTGCTGGCGATGGTACTGCCTCAATTAATTCTTTTGCATCTTGCGCGGTGCTAACAATACGCGGCAAACCAAGTAACGAAAAAGGAGGATCGTCGGGATGAATGGCCATCTTTATTCCAACTTCTTCGGCTACCGGCACTACTTGTTGTAAAAAATAAAAAAGATGTTCTTTAAGTTTTTTAGCATCAATATTTTTGTAGGTGTCCAATGCGGTCAATATCTGTTCGGGGGTAAAACGCTCTTCGCTGCCGGGCAGCCCAAGCAGTGCATTCGTATACAATATTTCCTTTTGCGCTTCAGTCAAATCCGCCAGTTTTTTGGTGGCCTGGTCAATTTCTGCTGTAGAGTAATTATTGGCTGCGCCGGGCCGTTTCAACAAAAAAATATCAAAGGCAATAAAGGCTGCTTTTTCAAAATACAATGCCCTGCTTTTATCGGGCATTTCGTAGTTTATGTCGGTCCGCATCCAGTCAAGGACAGGCATAAAGTTATAGGTAACTACCTCCAGCCCGCAGGCCGCAACATTGCGCAGGCTTTGTTGGTAATTGGCTATATGTAACTGGTAATTACCCGTTTGTTTTTTTATGTCTTCGCTTACAGGCAAACTTTCTATTACCTTCCAGCTTAAACCGCCTGCTTCTGCTTCATCCTTTCTTTTTTGTATTTCTTCTATTTGCCAAACCCCGCCTACCGGCACATGGTGCAGGGCGGTTACCACGCCTGTACATCCCGACTGTAAAATATCGCGTAAGCTTACCTGGTCTGTAGGGCCAAACCAGCGCATTGTTTGTTCCATCAACATATAATTTGATTTATTATTTTAAAATTTGAATATATACTTGTTTGGGTAAAGTATTTATTATTTGCCTTTTCATCTATAAAAAAACACCATCATTTTTTTATGCAAACAATTGCCTCATTATTAATCGGTTTACCGCTCACAAAAGGGGCCTTTCAGCAGTAAATATCCTTCAAATATATTTTTTCTACAATTATTAGTATTTCAAAAAAATGAACTGAATTGCTAACTTATACTCAAAAATCAACATTTTACCCGCAAAAAAATTACTGTTGTGCTAAAGGCGACCAACTTGTTTTTGTTGACCGAAATACGCACCCTTACATCGTTGGTTTTATTGTCATAAAAAAACTTTAGCGAACGCTAAAGTAACGACTGCTAATATTGAAAAAGAAATGAAAGAGTGCGATACTGGGGCACTGAGCGCAGGCCAAATTTTGTTATCAATATAGAAGGCATATCATAGAATGAGTAGCAAAAAAATGTCGTGCAAATAAAAGTTTATATTGAAGTATGTACAACGCAACATTAAAAGAGACCTGCTAAAAGAAGACACAGTTGTGGTAAAAAACTACTTTGACAAAGGTGACAAACGGTTTAACCTGATAGATTTTGTTTCTGGTTTTTTATCAGGATTGACAGGCGCGGCGCCTGCGCACATATTTTTGAAGATTAAGTTGTTAGGCAATTGTTGTAGTATGGATAGGTACAATACTGGTATTGTAGTGATTTTGGCTGCTTGTGAAAGCTAATATCAGTGACAGAAAAATGATATGGAAACACCTCGAAACTTTTTTTTGTTGCTGATTTTAATGTTTGCCTGGTAGGGTCCTGTTTTTTCTATTAAATACTTGTCACGTCCATCTGCAGGAAAGGTTGTACTACAGTTTTAAGATTCCACTATTACTAAAATAACACTGTCACGAGCTTGCTTTATATTAAATGCATGCCACAAACCTTACCCCAAAAGCTGCCCATAAAAAAGCACATGACATTGGTGACCAGGCATACTTCTGACAATTTTACCGGCCAATTACTACCACTGCCGAAAGGTGTTGAGATTTACGAGACCACAAAAAATTTGATTAAATTCACCGCTTTGTTACCAACAAAAAACAATTGGATAAAGAAGTGGATAATGTGCCCGGCTTGTTTTCGCTGCCTTACCCGGGTGCTGTTTCCTGTACTAATACTACGTATTTCAATACAGCCAAGCTGTTGTTATCGGCCAACAACCTATTCTTTTTTTAAGGCAAAGCCGCCGAAGGTATCGGTGGCCTCCATGCCGGCATGGACATAATTTAGGCGATAAGCATTACCGTGCGTTTCCTTACCAGCAACCAGCCCGTCAAATTAAATTAATGTATTTAAATGATGACCCAAACTCATGGCGGCACCGGTTTCATACACTAGTCGTTTAATAAAAATGTCGCGGTTAACTTTACCCGCAAATGGTTTGCTTGGGTCAATACTTTGTTTGGCGAG
The DNA here is from genome assembly GCA_038247635.1 of Chitinophagales bacterium. GTDB lineage: Bacteria > Bacteroidota > Bacteroidia > Chitinophagales > Chitinophagaceae > Segetibacter. The sequence continues at coordinate 29,027 of JBBRUR010000023.1, read as the reverse complement.
TTGATTATGCATTCCGTAAAGCTGTACCCGACGGTGTAAAAGGGGTAGATAAAAGGTCTTTTCTGCGACGGCGGATGATGTATTATGAAGCGATGGTAAAGATGGCTGTCCGGCTGGGATGGACTGGCTCCGTGCCTCTTTAAAAACTTGATGGGCATTGCCTTCAATAAAGAATGCCTTCTTTGTGAATTATACCACAGGGCAACCCGCAAGGCCCTCAGATGGAAAGAATAGTACAAAACGCAGAAATATTTCAGCGGTAACCCCCACATTGAAACCATGTCGTCAACTAATAAATGTTTATTAAGAAAGAACTAATGCTGTTAAATGTTATGCTGGTTGCTCGGGTTTTTGTGTCCTCAAAATTCAAAATTTCTGTATGGCTATATAAACCTTTTTAAAGTTCCAAAAATGAGACAATATTATTTTTTTAAACTGTTGTTGTAATACCAAAAATAACAAGCATATTGCCAGCATAAACTTAAAAATTAAAACTTAACTAATGAAAAAATTGGCAGTTGCTTTTATGGTAACAATTTTGTTTGTGGTATGCGCAACGCCCACCCATGCATCGTTTGTATTATTTACCGAACCAACCCCGGCAAGTGCGGAAGTACCCACTTCGGCTGCTGAAAAAAACGTAAAAGAAGGCAATCTTGGTGCACTAAGCGCAACGCAGATTTTGTCGCTGACACCCAAAGGGTACGAGGAAATGAGCGGCAAAAAAATGTCGTTTAAACAAAAGTTTATATTGAAGTATGTACAACACAACATTAAGAGAGACCTGAAAAAAGAAGGCTCTGTTGACGTAAAAAACTATTTTGACGAAGGTGACCGCCGCTTTAAACTGGGAGGTTTTGCGCTGGGCTTTTTACTGGGTTTAATAGGTGTGGCACTTGCGCACATATTTTCAAACAACAAGTCGTTTAGAAGGTCATCGTGGTATGGTGTAGGCGCCGTGCTTATTATTTTGGTAATCGCGGCTGCCATAGGTGGCTAATGTTGATGATTGAAAGAGGCAATAAAAGCGCCTTTGGGCGCTTTTATTGTTGTAACAAAGTAGGTGTTTAGCATTGTCCTGGCAAGGGGCGCCACGGTTGCGCGAAAAATGGGTAACTACTTTTTAAATACAATGTTTGCCCCAAAAAATCTTTTTCGGTTATTTCTAAACCAACTAATAAGTCCCGGCGGACCACCCCAAAAATATTGCTTGCCCTCTGGCCGTCGTCAAAATTGCCGGGGGGCTAATCCATTAATTCAAAAACAACTCATCAACAAACGCCCAGCCTTTATCGCCTTTGCCACGGTGCCATGATGGCAATACGGCCACGGGCTTTACCACCACTTTAAAGTACGTGGCTTTAATTGGAATGAAAGCAACTTTATAACCGGCCAGGTAGCCGGGTTTATCCATGATGGGTTGGGTGGGCGTAAGTGAATTTAGCAGGCGTAGTTTGCCAACGTTGTCGCCACCCCATACTTCTATTTTGTAAGGCGGCATAATATAATTGCCAATATTTACCGCACAACTAAAAGTAACAGACGAAATCGATTCCGGATGTTTAAAATATAGCACGGCTTCCATCGGATTGTCTTTATAGCCCAGCCATTTGCCATCCCTGAAATTGGGTGCGCCCTTTTGCCCGTCTATGAGCGTTAGCCCACCCTTGCCCTTGTACTCTGGGTTGGGCTGCGTTGCCAGCCGTACACTATCAGTATGGTGCACCGATTTATAAAACGTTTTTTCCACCGTTGGGCTACTTATCCATCCCGGCTTAAAAGCCCTGGCTTTTACCACCAGGTTATCATCTATCATTATTTTACCATTGTACACCGGGCTTGCCAGGCTATCGGGCTCGCTGCCGTCGGTAGTATAGCGCATGGTAACCCCGTTGATGTAATGCTTCATCTGCAGGTTAACTGGTTTGCTCAGCACTACTTCTTCGTTTTCAATAATAGGCGGGTTCAGCGGCAACACAATTGAGCGGCCATCAAAACCCATATCAATGGTTACACCGGGCAGTAGCTTTTGTAGCACAGCCAGTTGGGGCGCCATAACTTTTGTTTTCCAAAGCAATAGCTTGGTAAGCTTTGGCAAGTTTGCCAGCAGACGTATTTGTGCGGCCTCAACGGTGGTACCCGACAGCGATAGTTCCTTTAATTCTTTTAAGCCTGCAAGTGCTGATAAACCAGTGCCAGCCAATTTGGTAAACGACAGGTTGAGGCTGCGCAGGTTCTTCATTTGCCCAATTGTTTTCAGGTCGTCGTCGGTTACGGGCATTTTAGCAAGGTTTAGCGATACTACCTGTTCTTTCACCTTTAGCAGCTCGTTTAATTGTTCTGTTTTGTATTGTGCTACGCCAAAAAATGCTATGTTTAGTGCTGGCGAACCTATGGCAATTGGCCGCACAATTCGGTAAGCATTATTTAACTGGCTGATGGCATTGTTGTTGGCCGGGGTAAACAAAAATACATCAGCACCCTTTGGCTCAAACAGGGCCGTAGCAAGCATTCTAAAGGTATCAGTAGCGGGCAGGTCAATTAGTCTTGCGTCAAAGTTGGCCCCACCTTTTATCCATCGGTACAGCAATTCAATTTCTTCGTCGGTCAGTTGCGTTTTGCCTGTGGGCGGCATATGCTTTTTGTCATCATCGGGCAGGTGGATGCGGTGCATCAGCAGTCCCAGTTCGTTGTCGGTTGTATCCCACAAAACGCCGTGTTTGCCGCCCTGCAAAAGGCTGGCAGTGGTTTCCATTATCAGTTCGCCTTTAGATTTGCCCTGGTTGTGGCAATTAACACATTTTACCTGCAAAATTGGATGGATTACATCCGCAAACACCATGGCGTCTTCAAGCAGTACCGGCGGCTGATTATTTTCTTTCATTACGGGTGCCATTAAAAAATTTGCGCCATGGGTAATATTGGCGCCCTGGTGGCCGGTTACCACTATGGCAATCAGGCTGACAAGCGCAATAGCCCCCAACCAGTTTTTTTTCTTGCGCAAAAAGTGCCTTGTCGCATACCAGCCCAGCAGTACAAATGATACCGATATACCAAACCATTTGTGCCAGTTAAGTGCCTCGGTTTCATAGCCCTCTTCCCTGCTTAAAAACATGCCCATTAATGCGGTTACTACCCCAGCCAGCGACGCCGACAGCAACAGCATATCGCCAATGTTTTTTGGCAATGGTGAATTGTCGGGGCGTAGTACCAGATATATTTCCCAAAACACACACAATACCAACAGCACAATGGGAAAATGCAGTACAAGCGGGTGCATGCGGCCTACGACCTGCACCCACTGCGGCACTTGTAACCGGCTATAAAAAATTAGCAGAAAAACCAGCAGGCAGTTAAGCGAAAAGGCAATGTTGTATAGTATGGTTTTGGTATTGCGCATGGGTTAATACACTTTTATTTCGTCGATAAATAACCAGCCGGGATTGCCCTTGCCGGGGTGCTTTTTGGGCAACGATTGCACAGGCACCATTATCACTTTTAACGTGCCTGCTTTTATAATTTTGTTGATTGATAACACGAGATTAATGGCCTCACTTCCTGGCAATACTTCGGTAGCTTCAAAACTATTGCTGAAACATACATTGAATTTGTTGGTCTTTTCATCAAAATAATACAAGCTTACCTGCTGCGGTAAATACACCCTGGCGTTATGGTCTTGCAGCAGGTTAAGAAGAACTGACTTTACCGGTTGCTTTCGTTGCAGGTAAATAGTTACCGAAACAGTATCGCGTTGGTAACCCAGCCAATATGAGCTTCGGGTATTGGGTACGCCGCCTGCATTATCAAACAATGCCCTATTGCCATTGCCGGGGTACTTTGCATGTGGGGTTGATTGCGAAGTGGCGATTACGGGTAAACCATCATTTATAAAAGTTGCGCTGACAACGGTAGATGGTAAAAAGCCACCGCCAAACGCCTTTGCTTTTATAGTGCTCAAACCTGTTGTAATAGTTAATGGCGTAGTATACACGGCATCGTCTTCGGTAGGTTCGGCACCGGTAACCGTGTAGTGTATAGAAGTGCCGGGCTGCGCAAACCGCATATATACCTCCATTGATTTTTTAAAAAATACCGATTGGTATTGCAACAAGGGCGGCGCCAGCCTAAAGACATTCTGTGCCGATGCACCTACACACAAACCACAACATAAAAAAAGTACGATTGCTTTAACCATTACAAAACAGGTGATAATTTGTATGGATACGCTTTGCCGCTGTTCCATTGTGCTACATAAAGGTTTTCTTCATCGTCAATACATACATCGTGCGGGTAGGAAAAGCATTGAATGGTCTGGTACATTTCGTCGGCCACGCCGTTGGTGTAGCCCGGTGTTGAACCGCCAATATTGGAAACCACTTTATTGTTTTTATCGAGGATGGTTACAAAGCCCGATTGTTTCCATTGGTTGCTGTTGCTTTGCAGCACTGCCGCGTACAGGTAATCGCCTTTAATAACAGGCCTGCATACCCATGCGCCAGGCAACGCAATAGTTTCAATATAATGCCCTTGCAATGTATAGCGCTTAAAGGCATTTTGCTGGCGCGATGTAACGAGCAACGTGGACTTCAACGGATCTCTTGCATCTATGCAAACCCCATGTGCATTCAGTAAATGGTTGTCCCCGGTACCACGTCCACCAAAGTGGCGGATGTACCTGCCCAAGGCATCGTACTGCACAATAAAATCTTTGCCATACCCATCGGCTACATAAATATCACCATTGGCAGCAATGGCCGTTTCGGTGGGCACATATTCTTCGGCTTTGGTATACTCACCGGTTTCTTTGGGGTAATCCAGAACCAATAGCACCCTACCGTCAATGGTAGTTTTAATTACCTGGTGGCGGCTATTATCGCATATAAAAAGTACATCAGTTCCGTTTTCGTTAAAGAGGGTAAAACCATGTGCGCCGGGGTATTCGCTGCCCCATGCGTTTAACAGTTTTCCGCTTTTGTCGTACACCAGCACATTGTTTTTTACTTCGTTGGTCAGCAACATAATGTTGCCCTGGCTATTTTGCACCATTTCGTGGCAGTCGTTCACGGGGTTGCGGCCAACATCGGCCTGGCTCCAACGGGTGTTAAGGCGATAGCGTTTGTTGTTATGGCCAAAAATAGTTTCAGCAGCAAACAGGTTTGGCTTTACCAGTAAACCGGCGGCGCCGAGGCTGGTGTTTTTAATGAATTGTCTGCGGAGCATTGGGCGGAAAGTAAAAATTAAAAAAGTGAATGGTGAAAAGTGAAATGTGAATGGTCAATCGTGAAATGTGAATGGTCAATCGTGAAATGTGAAAGGTCAATCGTGAAATGTGAATGGTCAATCGTGAAATGTGAATGGTCAATCGTGAAATGTGAATGCTCAATGGTCAATAGTGAAATGTGAATGCTCAATGTTCAATCGCGAAATGTGAATGCTCAATGTCTAATCGCGAAATGTAAATGCTCAATGGTCAATAGTGAAATGTGAATGCTCAATGTTCAATCGCGAAATGTAAATGCTCAATGGTCAATAGTGAAATGTGAATGCTCAATGTTCAATCGCGAAATGTAAATGCTCAATGGTCAATCGTGAAATGTAAATGCTCAATGGTCAATCGTGAAATGTGAAATGGTCAATGGTCAATAGTGAAATGTAAATGCTCAATGGTCAATAGTGAAATGTGAATGCTCAATGTTCAATCGCGAAATGTGAATGGTCAATGGTCAATAGTGAAATGTGAATGGTCAATGGTCAATCGTGAAATGTGAATGCTCAATGGTCAATCGTGAAATATTCTACTTGTTGTCTTCTGCCTTGTAGCTTGAAACTTGCAACTTGCCACTTGTAGCTTGCAACTTGTAGCTTAAAACTTGCAACTTGTAGCTTGTAGCTTGAAACTTGCAACTTGTAGCTTAAAACTTGAAACTTCCCACTTGCAGCTTGTAGCTTAAAACTTGCAACTTGTAGCTTAAAACTTGCCACTTGCAGCTTGTAGCTTAAAACTTGCAACTTGTAGCTTAAAACTTGTAGCTTGTAGCTTGAAACTTGCAACTTGTAGCTTAAAACTTGTAGCTTGTAGCTTGAAACTTGTAGCTTAAAACTTGTAGCTTGTAGCTTGAAACTTGCAACTTGTAGCTTAAAACTTGAAACTTGTAGCTTAAAACTTGTAGCTTAAAACTTGCAACTAGTAGCTTGCAGCTTGTAGCTTGTAGCTTGCAACTTGCAACTTGTAGCTTGCATCTCTAACCAATCAACCCATTAACCACCTTACCAGCTACATCGGTAAGGCGGTAACGGCGGCCCAGGTGTTTGTAAACCAGCCGTTCGTGGTCAAGGCCCATGAGGTTGAGTACCGTTGCATGAAAGTCGTTTACATGCACCGGGTCGCTGGCTATATTGTAGCCAAACTCATCGGTTTCGCCCCATACGCCAGGTTTAACGCCGCCACCGGCCATCCAAATAGTAAAGCAGCGGGGGTGATGGTCGCGGCCATAGTTGTCTTTTTGCAACATGCCCTGGCTGTAGTTGGTGCGGCCAAACTCGCCACCCCAAATCACCAGTGTCTCATCTAATAATCCGCGTTGTTTTAAATCGGTAATTAATGCGGCCGATGCACGGTCGGTATCCATACACTGACCTTTTATTTCGCCGGGCAGGTTGCCGTGGCTGTCCCATCCCTGGTGGTATAATTGTACAAAGCGAACACCGTTTTCGCTTAGCTTGCGGGCCAGTAAACAATTGGCAGCGTACGTGCCGGGAGTAAGACAATCGGGACCATACATCTTTATAATGTCTTCCGGCTCTTTGCTCAGGTCGGTTACCTCGGGTACGGCAGTTTGCATGCGGTAGGCCATTTCGTACTGTTGCACCCGTGCCCTTATTTCGGGGTCGCCAAATTCTTTATATCCTTCTTCGTTCAGCGCCTCCAGTTTATCCAGCATTGTACGGCGGTCGGCCTTGTCAATACCATCGTGGTTGTTGAGGTACAACACCGGGTTTTCGCCGCTGCTGAACTGTACACCCTGGTGAACGCTGTCTAAAAAACCGTTGTTCCACAATTTTGAATAAACGCCCTGGCCATTACCTTTTCCTTTTGATAACAGCACGCAAAAGGCAGGCAGGTTATTGTTTTCGCTACCTAGGCCATAACTAAGCCACGAGCCCATGCTGGGGCGGTTACCCACCTGTGCACCCGTTTGAAAAAAGGTGAGAGCCGGGTCGTGGTTAATGGCTTCGGTATGCATGGTTTTAATAAAGCAAATATCGTCGGCTACGCTGGCGGTATGTGGCAGCAATTCGCTTATCCATGCCCTATGCTGGCCATACTGCGCAAACTGAAACATAGATGGCGCCAGTGGAAATTTAGTTTGGTTGGCCGTCATACCCGTAAGGCGCTGTCCCATACGAATGCTCTCGGGAAGATCCTGCCCAAACATGTCCTGCAATTTGGGTTTATAATCAAAAAGGTCCAGTTGCGAGGGGGCGCCATTTTGAAACAGGTAGATGATTCGCTTTGCCTTTGGGGCAAAATGTGGTAAACCGCTTAGAATGGCTTCTTCGGGGTTTGCCCCCGATAGCAGGTCGGGTATCAGCAGGCTGCCAAGGGCTACGCTGCCAATGCCCATACCCAATCTCGACAAAAATTTTCGACGGTTAAAGGTGAGGCTATGTTCCAGCAATTGTTTGTTCATAAATCAGGTTTTTGTAATGGCTTCATCCATATTATATAGCATGCTGATCGTTTTCATTAAAGCAGCCATTGGGTTTTTATTATGTTGGTCGTTGGCAGGGTATTCGCCCACCTTTAACGTGGCTGCGGCATCCAGTTTTTTGGCAGTAAATTCTGTTAGCTGGTTTTTGTAATATTCTTTTATGATACCTAATTCTTTGGTATTGGGTTGGCGGCAGAGGATACGCCTGAACGCCTTTTTTAATTTGTCGTCGGGTGCCGTTTTTTCTTCCATCAGCTTTTGTGCAAATACCCTTGAGGCTTCTAATACGGTAGGGTCGTTCATCATCATCAATGCTTGTAATGGCGTGTTGGTTTGGCTGCGACGAACCTCGCACTGGTCGCGGTTACTGGCATCAAACAACATCATGCTTGGTGGTGGAACGGTTAGCTTTATAAAAGTGTACATACCGCGTCGGTACAGATCTTCACCATGATCTTGTTTGTAAGTAGCTAATTGCCCACGGCCCGAGGTTGCCATTTCCCAAAGCCCTTTGGTTTGGTAGGGTTTTACACTTGGGCCGCCAATGGTTTTATTCAACAGTCCCGAACTTGCCAGCACAATATCGCGTATAAATTCGGCCTTTACCCTAATACGGGGCGACCTCCACAGGTACACATTATCGGGGTCGCGCTGCATGCCCTCGGAACTTATTTTTGACGACTGGCAATAGGTAGCGGATAGTACCATCTGCTTTACCAACCGCTTAATGTTCCAGTTGTGTTGCATAAAATCTACCGCCAGCCAATCTAGTAATTCGGGGTGGCTGGGTAGCTCGCCCTGCATGCCAAAATCGCCTACGGTTTTTACTAGGCCGCGGCCAAATAATTCCATCCACAGGCGGTTTACAAATACCCTTGCGGTAAGTGGGTTGTTGGGGCTAACGGTCCATTTGGCCAGCGACAGCCGGTTGCGTGGCTGGGTAATAGTATCGTAGGTCATTACCGATTTTAATGCGGCCGGTTGCACTACAGCACCATGCTGATCATACACGCCACGGTTTAAAATATAGGTGGAGCGCAGGGTATCATTTTCCCCCATCACCGACACATACAGGTTGCCGGTGTCTTTGTTGTTGATGTAAGAAAGAATGCCTTTCAGATCACCAGTGTCGATGGTAAGCACAGGCATTTTGGCGGGCTTCGATTGCGTAACATCACCTTCAAACCCTTTCTCTTTGGTGTTGTTAAAAAAGGCAAACATCTGGTAATAATCCCGCTGGCTAATGGGGTCGTATTTATGGTCGTGGCATTGGGCGCACTCCACCGTTAAGCCAATTATTCCTTTTCCAAATGTTTTGGTTTTATCAAGCGTGTACTCAATGCGGTACTCTTCTTCAATAATACCACCTTCCTCAGTGTATTTATGGTTTCGAAAAAAGCCGGTGGCCAATACCTGGTCTTTGGTGGCATTGGGCAGCATATCGCCGGCTATCTGCCAGGTTAAAAAATCGTTGTAAGCCAGGTTGCGGTTAAAGGCACTAATCACCCAGTTTCGCCATGGCCATTGGGTACGTACGTTGTCATCCTGGTAGCCGTAGCTGTCGCTGTACCGGCCAATATCAAGCCACTCAACTGCCATCTTTTCGCCATATTGAGGAGAGGTTAGTAACGCATCTACCATGTTTTCGTAAGCCTTTGGTGTATTATCGGCCATAAAACAATCAATCATAGTTTCAGTTGGTGGTAGTCCGGTCAGGTCAAACGATACTCTTTTTAACAGGTGTTCTTTATCGGTTTCAGGGTTGGGTTCAAGGCCAATTTCTTCCAGCTTATTAATTATGAAGTTATCTATTTCATTATTGACAATATACCTTGTATCAACCTTAGGCAGTGGTGCCTTTTTGGGTTTTTGAAAGGCCCAGTGTTTTTCGTATTTCGCCCCTTGTTCAATCCACTTTTTAATAAGGGTAATTTCGCGTTCGGTTAACAAACCCAGGTGCGATTCAGGGGTGGGCATCTGGTAGCTGGAATCGACAGAGATGATGCGTTTATACATTTCAGATTCCTCTGGCTTGCCTGGTACAATGGCAAACGCTCCTTTGGTTTCTTTAAGCGGGGCAAAGGCAGATTCAGCAATATCAAACCTCAGCCCCGCCTCCTGCTTGCTAACATCAGGCCCATGGCATTTAAAACATTTATCTGAAAAAATAGGGCGAATGTGGAAGTTGTAACTTACTTCATCGGGTATTTTACCGCCGTTGGACGATGCCGACCTCAGGCAGGCTACCAAGGTGGAAATTGCCACCATTAACAGCCCTAGTACAAATAAAGTTTTTGATTTCATATTTTAAATTGCTAAGCAAAAATTGTTGCATTGAAGGTAACAATTGAAAATGGTTTGCCGCCTACAAGCATCAAAGTAAAAATGAAATTTTGCAATAAACCGTTTTAAAAACTTACGGTAACCATTGCATTTTACGCAAGTTATCAATTATTGTAAACAAATAACGGTTTAAAAGAACCTGGTGATGCCTGAAACGGACATATTGTTGTCATTTTTTGCCCGTATTTTATGGGGTCTTTTTGGCCGAAACTCAGCAGTGCCATTTAGCCGTGGCTGCCTCAACCTTGTACAACATAAAATATACGCAGCAATTTTGCCACAGGCACAGTAAAAAGATACATTTCGCTTCTACTTCAATCGGTTGCTCCCTTACCTGTTATACATTCTATTTCAGCGGCGGATCCACCAACGCTTCGCCAAATATGTAATGGTTAAACCAAAGCCAGTTATGCCAAACGGCCGCAAGTCTTTCTTTTGGCTTGCCAATGCCATGTCCAAAGCCTTTGTAAACAATTAGTTTAGAGGGTACCTTATTATCCTGCAGCCCACGAAACAACTCATACGCATTGGAGATGGGCACCCGCCTGTCCAGCTCGCCGTGCTGTATTAGTGTGGGGGTTTTTGCCATATTAATGGTGGTCATGGGCGATGTTTTTTGGTATACCAGCGGATCGGCCCATGGGGTTGCCTGAAGGTATTGCGGTGTAAAAGGTGTAATGTCGGTAGATACATAATAGGTAACCCAGTTTGAAATACCCGCCCCTACCGATATGGCTTTAAAAGCATTGGTATGCGTGGTTATAAATGCCGAAATATACCCGCCCTGGCTCCAGCCCATGCAACCCATGCGACTGGTATCAATCATTTCTTTTTTAGCCAAAAAATCTACGCCACTCATTACATCCCACATATCGCCCACGCCAAGGTTGTTTACATTAAGCGATCTGAATTTTTCGCCATAGCCTGCGCTACCGCGATAGTTTACCCGCAGCACCAGCGCCCCTTTCTCGCACCATTGCATTATAGGGTATACATAGGCCGGAATGGGGTCGGGCCGGTCAACGCCGGTGGGTCCGCCATGTATAACTACCAGCAGCGGATATTTTTTGGCCGGGTTATAATTGCGGGGCTTCAACAAAATACCCTCGATAGTTGCCCCATCTTTGCTTTTCCATTGTACCACCTCGTTAACCGGCGTATTCCACGGTTGCACCTGTTGGGTATACATTGTCAATTTGTTTACAGCGCTAAATGCATTCCCCTCCATATTGGCGGTGTATATTTCGTTTAAGTCGCTGTAATTACGCCCTAGCATTAAAACCTGGTTGCCTTGTTTGGCAAAACTTGCACTACCCACAATGTCAATGGACGTAGGTATTTGCCTAACCAACCCTGTTGAAGGCGCATAGAGAAACACGCCGCTTTTTGTTTTTTGAAGAGCGGAAAACCAAAGTCCGGCTACAGTCCAATCAATCACATTAATATCTTCATCAACATTTGCCAATATGCGTATGCTACCTTTTGTATTCATATTGTACAGGTACAACGGGTTGTTTTTATAGAAGTAAGCATTGGTATCGTTGCCAAACGATGAGTAAACAAGTTGCTTGCCATCGGGGCTCCAACATTCAAAATTATCGGGTGAGGGGCTGAAGATTAAGGTAATTACCTGCCGACTTAAAACATCTACCATGGCAACATTGGCGCTTATACCAAAGGCCGGTAACGGATTGGCTAGCCTTGTAAAACCGATATTGGAGGAAGTTGGATTCCACGAAAAATTACCCACCGAAAAATCGCCATTTGTTAACCGCTTTGCTTTAGGTAGTTGCACACAACCGCTGGCAACCACATTGTTATTGGTTTTGTAACAGGGCATTGACCCCGCCAACAGCAAACTGTCGTAGTCAATGTTTATCAGCCATAAATGATTTTGCCTGTAGGCATTTTCCTCAACGCTAAACGCTCCATACCGCTCTTTTAACGATTTATCGTTGGCAGTATCGGGGTCTGCCTTAATAAATGCCACCTGTTTACCATTGGGGCTCCACTCATAATTGCCAATTCCATCTTCATCGTCAGTTACTGCTAAGGCCTCTCCCCCATCTACAGCAATCACAAAAAGTTGTGTTTTGCTCCGGCGCTCTGCCAAAAAACTAACATATTTGTTATCGGGGGTAAAGCGGGGTTGGGTGCTGCTGCCTTTTTCGGTTCGGGTTAATTGAAAAGGCTTTTTGTCGTTTGCTGAAAGCCATACCTCCGTATCGTATGTGTTGTTTGCCCAATCAGTAGTAGTTTGGGTAAAGGCTATCCATTGCCCGTTGTTTGAAATTACCGGGGAGCCTGCCTGCTGAACACTCAGCCATTTTGTAAACGAAACCGAAGCGCCGGTTTGCGCAAGGCCGTTTACTGAAATGGCAATGGTTAACAGGCAACAGAAACATTTTATCATGCAATTAATTTTGTCCTCAAAATAAGTAAAGAAGTGTACAGGGCCATCTAATGCATGGTAAACAGCAAGTTGGCTTTACCAAATTGCAACCAGATTTGGCAATCATTCATTTGTTGCCGATGTTACAGCAGAATATACCGGTTGACACAAAAACTTACTTAAGGCTTACAGGCAAAAGCTGCCTGTTAAAGCAAGCGTAAAAAACTTTTTAGAGTACCTTGTTGGTCACCATCAATAAGAAACTTAAAACTGATTGTACCGTTTATGAGTTCAATTATGAATGTTGAAGAGGTACTGGTTTTACTTTTTTCATTTATAAAAACGTGTAAACTGTGTTTTATACTTTTAGCACAATGTCATACTTTGCCAACGTTTTTTAATAACGATTCAAACCATTTACATTGACCATTTTTAACGAGCATTTTTTATTACAATCCGACACCGCCCAAAAATTGTACTTTTATTATGCAGCGGGCCTACCTATCATTGACTACCATAACCATCTTCCACCCGATCAAATAGCCATAGATAAAAAATTTGAAACACTAACTGAAATCTGGTTAAAGGGCGACCATTACAAATGGAGAGCCATGCGTACGCTAGGGGTGAACGAGCAATACATTACGGGCAATACCAGCGACGAAGAAAAATTTTTGGCGTGGGCACGATGTGTGCCGTTAACGCTTCGCAATCCCCTGTTTCATTGGACACACATGGAACTTAAAAACCCATTTGGCATCAATCACTATTTAAATGAAGATTCTGCCGCCGCCATCTACAAAAATGGTAACGAACAGCTTTCTGGCAATGGTTTTTCTACACGTAGCCTGCTACAACATTTTAACGTTGAAATGGCCTGCACCACCGACGACCCATGCGATGACCTGCCACATCATAAAAAAATAGCAGCCGATAGCGTTTTTACGAAAGTATTGCCTGGTTTTAGGCCCGATAAGTTTTTAATGATCGAAAATCACGAGGTGTTTATCCATTATATAGTAACACTTGAAAGTTTAACAGGCATTGATATAATCGATTTTGAAGCCCTGGTAAATGCGCTGCAGCAGCGGGTTAACTACTTTCACCAGGCAGGTTGCCGTATATCCGACCATGGTTTGTCAATAATGCCATCAGTGACAGTTATGGATACCGGCATGCATGCCGAACTTGGCAAGCATTTAAAGCAACGGTCCAACAGCCATTTTCCCTACGCCGAAAATTTTAGGGGTACCCTGCTTTTAGAACTCTGCAAAATGTACGAAGCAAAGGGATGGGTACAGCAATTTCATTTAGGCGCTATCCGAAACAATAACAGCCGCATGTTTGCTAAACTGGGCGCTGATATTGGTTTTGACTCAATAGGCAATTTTAACCATGCGCTGGCACTTTCGGGCTTTTTAAACGAACTGGACAAAACAAACCAGCTAACCAAAACCATATTTTATAATCTAAACCCATCCGACAACGAAGTGTTTGCCACTATGGCAGGCAATTTTAACGACGGCTCGGTAAAAGGTAAAATTCAGTTTGGCAGCGGATGGTGGTTTTTAGATCAGTTGGATGGTATGACAAAACAATTGAATACCCTATCGTCTATGGGCATTATTAGCACGTTTGTAGGTATGCTTACCGACAGCCGCAGCTTTTTATCGTTTCCGCGCCACGATTATTTTAGAAGGCTGGTTTGTAACCTGTTTGGCAGCGAAATGGATAATGGCATGTTGCCAAACGACGACCAATGGGTTGGGTCGATTATAAAAGATATTTGCTACCGCAATGCAAAACAATACTTTAACCTTTAATACCATGACTGGCAATGTGTGTTGTTTTGGCGAAATACTTTTAAGGCTTGCGCCAGCCGAAGACTGGCTTACTAAAAGCGCTTTACCCTTTTTTATTGGCGGGGCAGAGTTAAATGTGGCCATTGCCTTAAGCAACTGGCAAACCCCGGTGCAATATATCAGTGCTGCGCCCAATAATTATCTTACTGCAGATATAGTGGCCTCGCTTGGCAAAAAAAACGTTGATTGTAGCCAAATGATATTGACTGGCGAGCGGCTTGGCATTTATTATTTACCCATTGGCAGCGAACTTAAAAACGCCGGCGTGGTGTATGATCGAAACTATTCGTCGTTTGCCGGTTTACAAACCGGCACTATATTGTGGAATAGTATTTTAAAACACTGCGCATGGTTGCATATCAGCGCAATAAGCCCCGCCTTAAATATGCAGGTAGCCGCCGTTTGCCTTGAGGCCGCAAAGGCTGCCAATGCAATGGGAATTACGGTATCAATCGACCTTAATTACCGCAGCAAATTGTGGCAATACGGGCAACACCCCCACCAGGTAATGCCTGCCATAATGCAATATTGTAATGTGGTAATGGGCAACATATGGGCGGTAGAAAGTTTGTTGGGCATCCCTTCCCCCATACAAAGCAGCGAGGGCAAAACAATCACTACCCTGTTAAGCGAAGGCAGATACAACATTCAGCGATTGCTGGATACTTATCAAAACATTCAACAGGTAGCATATACCTTCAGGTTAAACGACAGTTACACCGGGCTGCTGCAAAACCGGCTCCAAAGCGTTCATTCAGCCACCCATAAAATAATTACTGTAGCCGACAAAGTTGGTAGCGGCGATTGCTTTATGGCTGGTTTAATATATGGCTTGTACAACTCGTTACCCATGCAAAAAATAATTGATTTTGCCGCGGCTGCCGCCGTAGGCAAATTGCAGGAGGCCGGCGATGCCACCAGCCAACAACTGTCCGATGTTGCCAAAATAATGGAAAACCCGCTATCTATTTATTACCGCTAAACACCTGTTTATTATTTAATAATTTACTTTAGGCCATTTACAAAACAACCACCCAATGAGTAAACTACAATCTGCCATTGATAGTATCAGGCACCAGGCAATATTACCCCTGTTTTATGCTGACAATACTGACACATGTATTAACACCTGTAAAGCGTTGTACAACGCCGGAATACGCAATATAGAGTTTACCAACAGAGGCCCGAAGGCCCTTGAAAATTTTACCCTTTTGGTAAAAGAAAGGGACGCCGCCATGCCCGGACTGTTATTAGGCATTGGCACCATAAAAACCGGCGCGGATGCTATATTATTTTTAGAAGCAAAAGCCGATTTTTTAGTGAGCCCGGTGTTTGACGCCGAAGTATGCGATGTAGCATATATGAATAAAACGTTGTGGATACCCGGCTGCATGACACCTACCGAAATACACGCGGCACAAGGGGCAGGTTGTAGCATGATAAAACTGTTTCCCGGCAGTTTATTACAGCCAGCTTTTATAGCTGCCATTAAACCGCTATTTAAAAACATATATTATATAGTAACCGGCGGCGTAGAAACCTCCGAACAAAACATGAATACCTGGTACACTGCAGGCGCCGATGTACTGGGCCTCGGTAGCAGCTTAATCAGCAATCCATTGCTATCTACCGGCCAATTTGATCGGCTAACCCAGATTACAAAAAATGTATTGGCTACGGTACAAAAACTTAAAGGCAGCGCATAACAGCCATCTACATTTAATAATACTTTTCTAAATGGGTTGCCGTTAGTCAAATTTTATAGGGTATTTTTTTTGAAGCCGCCAGTATAAATCTACTGGGCTCCGGTTGTGTCACTCACTTGTACGGCAATAATTTTATTAAGCTATTACTTAAATGTTAACACCAGCCATAACACTTTTATGGCCTTAAGCACACGCTGGTACGGCCACAATTTTGTTCAGCTATTACTTAAATGGTAACATAACGCACAACCATGAAGGGCCTGTTAAATAAGAAAGTTGTTGCCAAACCGTTAAAACCCGCATCTTCACCACGCAACAGTGCTGTTTTCCTGCCTTCCTGCTTTACTTAATCGTTATTAATCAAAAACACTGCGCGGTTATAACACTTAATATTTATTTTCGCACTATTCACGCTCGTTTTACTACAACACCTCAACGACTTACTGCCATAAGACCTTCATTTTTAACTAGTTCTAAATGGCCATTTCTACCTTTCACGAGGTTACTTTTAATACAAATCAGGTTCGTCGGGAATACCATCGCTGGTACTCGCACTATCTTAAAAAAGAGATGGAATTGCTGGTATTTGGTCATTGCGGCACGCCAATGCTATTTTTTCCTACACGTACTGCCCGCTTTTACGATTATGAAAACTGGGGGGTAATTGAAGCCATTTCGGAAAAAATAAACAGGGGCGAAGTACAGGTTTTTTGTTTAGACAGCGCGGACCGCGACAGCCTGTATTGCAAAACCATATCGCCTGCCGAGCGCATTAAAAAACATTTTTTGTTTGAGCAATATGTGCTGCACGAAGTACTGCCCTTTATACAGCAAATAAACCAGCACCCCGGTAAAATAATTGCAGGTTGCAGCCTGGGCGCTTTTCATGCCATTAATATGGCTTTGCGCTATCCATTTTATTTTAAAAGAGTAATTGGGCTTAGCGGCCGTTACGACCTTACGTTGCAGCTTGAATATTTTGATGACCTTTTTGATGGGTTTAGAGACGATAATATTTATCAAAACACCCCGGTTCAGTACCTACCCAATATTACCAGCCCACAGTTAGTAAGGCTGTTACAAAGGCTTGAGTTTACATTGGCCATTGGTGTGGAAGATGCATTTTTACAAAACAACATTCTGCTTAGCGAATGCCTTTCGGGCAAAAACGTTGTAAACACGCTTTATTTTTGGGATGGTGAGGCCCATAAAGCAAAAAATTGGGGCGAAATGCTTCAAAAATATCTTTAAAGCAGAAAAGTTACCGACGGTAACTTTTTATAAAAAACGGCATTTGAATATAAAATAAAAATAGCGTTACCCTTTAACTATTAACGATAATGGGAATGGCCAGTACAACCTGCAATACCACCAAACTTACCAACACCCACGTAAGACTGTTTTGAAACAACTTTTTTTTGCGTAACTCGCTATCATGGGTTGTAGCTACGTTAGGATGTCCAAAAAAGAAGAAATTTTGTATAGTTACCTGTGCCTCATTCGTAATGTGGACAAACAAAAACGCTTTATAAACCAATACCATCGGTACAAAAATCAACACGATTAAAAAATTCTCGATAAAATAAAATATGAGGTTTTCCATAGCTACGGGTAATTTATAAACATCTAATCACTACAAATTATATTCCAGCATTTTTTGAGGGCAAAAATTCCCCAATTAATTATAAACTGTGTAATGTCCGTTTGAAACCCAATAATGCATACACTTCACTCTTAGGTCAATGCAAACCAGCCGTTAAACTACACTTCACTTAAACATTTACGCAGGTATGGTTTTTTCGGATTATCGTATCTTCAAAAAAAATAAAATATTTTCATCACCTGTTCGTCTTCCTTCTGTAATCAATTTTTTTACCAAAAAACAACCAACATGCACTGCATACAGGCATGCGCCGCAAAAGGCGATTACGGAAACGGAGACGGCACCAGTTTATTTGATCGATGCAACGAGCAGCCGTAAACATTTACAAAACAGAAAACAGCTACGAAATGCTGGTTTTTGCTCCCGGAAGGGAAAAAGAGCACTTTACTATAAGCGTAAAGGGCAGCACATTAATCGTGGGGTACGTTTCTCCTGAAGGTTACCCGATGGTTGACTGGGTGTCAAGAGAATACAGTCGTGGTGGTTTTGAACGAACCTTTACCATTGATGAAACTTTTGACACGGCCCATATTTCGGCAAAGTATGAGGCCGGGGTATTGCAGGTTAGCCTGCCACTAATACCCGGCAGTATACCTACCGAACGGGTAATTGTGGTAAACTAACCAGCAACCCCAAAAAAGAGATAGCGATTTTTTGCTATCTCTTTTTTTATAAAAACAAATGCTCTCTTTATTTTTATCACTAAAAAAGTTTTTCATGAAATTTTGTCAAGTTGTCTTTTTGCTTTTTTTGACTATAAGTATTCAATAAGCAGGCAATAAAACCTATGGCCATATTTAAAAAAACATCAAATCTACTTGCTGCTTTTCCGCATGGTGCAACGCAATAGCCTCTTGAACTATCTTGTAGGTAAATAATTTTTTGTTACGATAACCAAGTTACCATGCGCAGTTTCCTTATTTACACAGCAACACTTGTTTTAATTAGTATAAACACCAAGGCACAATTTGCTGACTCTTTAACAATTTCCATTGGCGCAATGGCTACTACGGCTACCAAAAATTATCAACCACTATGGCTAACCAGCAATAAGTTTGGCAGTATTGCCGACAATAAATCAGACTTATCTACCAGCATCGGTTTGTACAATATACACCGCCTGGCTACCGGTAAACGTGGGGCCAACAGCGGCAAACCATGGTATGTAAGCTATGGCGCACAACTCTATAACAACAATAACTTCAACTCAACTTTTGCACAGCAGGCATATGTTAAAGCCGGCTACAAGCAGTGGCAATTTAGAGCAGGCCGCTTTGCCGAAACTACCGGCGAAATGGACGCGGCTACCTCTTCGGGGTCGCTGGGCATTAGCGGCAATGCCGTTCCCATACCAAAAATTGGGTTAGCGTTAACTGAATACACTGCTGTACCCTTTACCAAAAACTTTGTAAAATTTAAAGGGCAAATAAGCCACGGATGGTTTAATAACAACCGGTATATGAAAGATGCCCTGTACCACGAAAAAATATTATATGTTCAATTGGGAAAAAAGGCATTTAAACTATATGCCGGTGTGCAACATTTTGTAGAGTGGGGCGGAAGGCGTGGAAATGTACAACTTGACCGTTCGTTAAAAGGTTTTTTTGATGTGTTATTTGTAAAACAAGCCGACGACGGCAGTGTTGGTACCAACATTACTGGTTTGCCACCAAACCGCCCCGGCGATCAGCGTGGGCTGTTTGAAGCCGGCTTTACCTGGGATACCAAAAACGCCTTAATACATGCCTATCAACAAACCCCGTTTGAAACAGGCCGCGACGTTGACATCAGGAATATCGACCGCCTGATTGGCCTGAAGATAGTACCTAAAAAACAGGAAAGCTTTTTTAAAGTAATAACCGCCGAGTTATTATACACCTATGATATGCTTGGATTTGTGGAAATATTGGACCGCCAAAGTTTTTACAACAATGGGTTTTACAAAACCGGTTGGGAAAACGATGACCGCATTATTGGTACGCCACTTTTTATTAACCGCACAAGGGCTGGCAAATATTTTAATGCCTATACACCCTACAATTGGAATGCACCTGATAACACCATATTTGGCAACGACAATATTGTAAATAACCGGGTGGTGGCCGCCCATATTGGCACTACCTATAAAGTAGGCAGGTTGGTAGATGCAAAAACAATGTTTACTTACAGTATAAATTATGGTACCCATAGTACCTCTTCGCCATTTGTACCTAATAAAAAACAACTGTACAGTTTGCAACAGTTCAATATTAATATTCCAAAAGTGGGGATAAAAATACATGCTGCCGTTGCGGTAGATGCGGGACAGTTAAGCGATAATGTGGGTTTTTTGCTGGGTTTCAGCCGCCAGTTCGGCCCGTTTGCATCAACCAAAAAAAATAATTAATTGGTACAATATGGCTGATAGCTTTACCAAAAACGCCGGCCTGATAGTAAGGGGATGACCGGGTTGTTAAAAAAAACAAGACTGATAGTTGACTATTGTTTAAATGATATTTTTGTTCAATATTTCTACAAATTAATACGGGTAAGCCCATTTTTACGGCGCGATAAACTGACAACTGAATGAGCAAAAAGAAACAAATACTGACGATTGGCATTTCCACCGCTTTTGCAATTGGTGCTGCTGCTTTATTGTTAGCCTTGGAAAAAAGACGGCAAAAAGTGGAAAAGCAGCGTCAGCAAATTGCCGACGAGGGATATGAAACAGCGCAAGACATTCTTTATCCATTAAACCGGCAGCAGTTTCGCCGGTCAAAGGCATGGTAATGGCAACCTTTGCTACCATAGTTCTTCTTCAATATTTATTTTATTAACAAAGGGTTTCACCTTTTTTTTAATGGTAGTTAAGTGGTGGCAATAATATTGCTATCCTATTACCTTTTTGCCTAGCGCCTATAAATTAACCACCATGAAAAAAATTACCAAAGGCTTTTTATTATCAATGGTTTTGACCATTTCTTTTTCGTGCGCCAATTTTAAGTTAGGCGACTATCTGTTAACACAGGCCGATGCCGCCGGCGCCATTCGCCAAATGCTTGAACTTGGCTCCCAACAAAATATTTCGGGTGCATTTTCAAAAAACAAGGTGTTAGAAACCCTGTTTCCCGGCGACGTTGTCAAAGTACTTAACACGCTTTCTACCCTTGGTCTTACAAGCGAGGTAGACCGATTTACAAATACCCTTAGTTCTGCTGCTGGTAATACCGCCACCGCTGCTGTACCGATTTTTGTAAACAGCATCAATAAAATCAACTTTCGCGATGCTGTGAGTATTGTAAAAAATGGTGGCACTGCCGCAACCGACTATCTACGGCAAAATACCGGCGACACTCTTCGCAAATCGGTATCACCCATTATGCAAAATGCCCTTAACGAGTATAAATTGAACGAGCAGTTTAATAAACTGGTTAGGCCGCTTAAACTGGTGTTGGGTAGCAAGGTAAATATTGATTTGCCAACTATTATGTCAGGACTTATTACCGACGCGATATTTAATAAAATAGCAGAAAAAGAAGTGGAGGTTCGGTCGCTGGCAGCTGCCCGTACCACTCCCCTGCTGCAAAAAGTATTTTCGCGAACGTGGAATTAAGTGGGGAAGGCAGGTTTTTTATAGGCTATTAGTTTTTTAACGGCAATTATTACATTGCATTAAATAATTTTATATGAATAACCTGTTTCGTGGATTGCTTGCCGGTTATGGAGCAAAAAAGCTTGGTGGTGGCTGTTTTAGCACCATTCTAATTTTTATTGTTCTATGGTATGTTTTAGGCCAATGTAATTAGCTTTATTTACGCAATTAACTGTTTGTTAAGCCTGTAGGTAATGTTTACAGGTTTAACAAGCTTTTCCTCATTAATTTAAATCAGGCCCTGCGTTGTGGGTATTTTGTTGCCTGCTTGCAACACTTCTTTCGTTTTTTATTTTCACAAATCAATATCTTCGCATTTTTTTGTGAAGTGCTTTGGTCAAATGTTTGACTTAAATGTCAATTATAAAAATTTAAGACTTAACCTAAAACCAACACTCCCCCTATTAAGTATATGAATTAAGAACTGATTATTTTTTTTCGATATATAAAAACCATACCACGTTAGCAACAAAAAGTATGACCAGCGAAAGCGTAATTTAATTAATGAAAGACATACAAGCGTACATAAAGTTGGGGGTTATTGAGCAATATGTTTTAGGATTGACCACAGATGAAGAAACGGCCGAAATAGAATTACTGGCCCCTGGCGAGCCAATGGTAGCAAAGGCAATTGATGAATTTTGCCAACTACTTGAAAATTATGCCTTTAATAATACCATAGAAACACCAAAAACTGTAAAACCATTTTTGATGGCCACCATAGATTATATGGAGCGGTTGGGTGGTGGTGAAGAAGTAACTTTTCCTCCATATTTATCGGCCATAAGCAAAATTGAAGAGTATAGCCCGTGGCTTAACAGAAAAGATCTGCAACTGGCAAAAAATTTTGACGGTATTTATGCTAAAATCATTGGTTTTACACCCCAGGTTACTACCGCCATAGTGTGGATAAAAGAAATGGCACCGCAGGAAATACATACCGACGAATTTGAACATTTTTTGATTGTTGAGGGTACCTGCACCGTTACCATTGGCGATGAAGTACATAATTTACAAGCAGGTAATTACCTCAGTATCCCACTTTTTAAAACGCATCATGTTACGGTAACTTCTACTATACCATGCAAGGTTGTAATACAGCGGGTAGCAGCCTAAAGTAACCTGCAAAAAGTTTTACTTTTCCCGTAGCCAAAAAACTGGCTTCGGGTTTTTGCTTTTTATTCGGCAGGTTGATTTACCTGTGGGCCCGCCTATATTTGCGGCTAATAAGTTATGTTAAACTGCCTGGTATTTACTGTAACCAATAATTTAACCTACGACCAACGCATGCAACGTATTTGCGGCACGTTGGCCGCAAATGGTTACAAGGTATTATTGGTAGGGCGCAACACACCAAACTCACCTCCACTTAACCCCTATGCTTTTGACCAAAAAAGGTTGCCTTGCCTGTTTAACAAAGGCAAATGGATGTATGCCGAGTACAACCTGCGATTGCTTTTTTTTTTATTAAGCAAAAAAGCCGACTGTATTTGCGCTATTGACCTGGATACTATTGTACCGGTTTTAATTGCCAGTAAAATAAAGGGAACCCTGCGAGTGTACGATGCCCACGAACTTTTTACCGAACAGAAAGAGATAGTAACCCGCCCATTGATACAAAAAATGTGGTTGGCAGTAGAGAAATTTGCAGTACCAAAATTTTTAAAAGGATATACCGTTAATCATTTTATAACGGGCGAATTACAACGCCGGTACCGGGTACAATATGCAATAGTACGCAACCTTCCCACGCATAAGCCATTCCATGTTAATACCGGTGCTACTGAAAAAATAATTATTTACCAGGGGGCGGTAAACGAAGGCAGGGGCTTTGAGTACCTGGTACCCGCCATGAAACAGGTTGATGCCCATTTGCTGATATGTGGTAAAGGGAATTTTTTTGAACAGTTAAAAATATTGGTAAACGAGCATGGTGTAGGCCACAAAGTAACTTTAAGGGGGTACGTACCGCCCAACGAATTGGCCAAACTGACCCCCACAGCATATTGTGCAGTTATGTTGTTTGAAAACACAGGCCTTAACCAATATTACTCGCTGGCAAACCGATTTTTCGATTATATAATGGCTGGTGTACCCCAGGTTTGTGTTAGCTACCCCGAGTATAAGGCCATTAACGACAAGTACGGAGTAGCATGGATGATAGACGATATAAGTACAGAAAGTATTGTTAGTGGCCTAAACAAACTTTTAACTGATGCGGTTGTTTACAACAACATACATCAGCATTGCCTGGTAGCCCGCGAAGTACTTAACTGGGATAATGAACAAAAAATATTAATAAATTTCTACAAAAATTTGCTCAGCTGATATATTTGGCTATTTGACCGGCAACATTACCGACAACTTTGGAAAAGCACTTACATATTATAACCCTTAACGTACCCTACCCTGTAGATTATGGTGGCGTATTTGATCTTTTTTACAAATTAGGCGCCTTACAACAACAAGGCGTGCAAATACACTTACATTGTTTTGATAGTGGCCGGGGCGAACAACCTGAATTAAACAAATATTGCGCCTCGGTGCAGTATTATAAGCGTTTAAAAGGCCACCAGGGTATTTCAGGTACATTGCCCTACATTGTGGCTACACGTATTAGCAACGAGCTTACTGAGCGACTTTTGCAGGACGACTATCCTATTTTTATGGAAGGCGTACACTGCACCTACTCCCTGATGGACGATAGGCTGAAAGGCAAACGTTTTTTTGTAAGGCAGCACAATGTTGAACATGTTTATTACAAGCAATTGTACCATACCACCACATCGCTGCTAAGGAAAGCATATTACTGGCGCGAAAGCAAGCTTTTATACGACTATGAAAAAGCTATTGTAGATAAAGCAACTTTTTGGGGTGTAAGCAGGCATGATGTGGCAGAATATGAGCAATTGGGCTGTAACAATATTGATTTTTTACCTTTATTTTTACCCGAATGGCAGGTGAACGGAAAAACGGGGAAAGGTAATTTTTGCCTATACCAGGGTAACCTTGAAGTAGATGAAAATGAAAAAGCCGCCACCTGGTTGCTTGAGGAAGTATTTTGGGAGCTTGAAGTGCCCTTTGTGGTGGCAGGCAAAAACCCATCGCGAAAATTGAAGGTATTGGCGCACCAAAAACCTCATACCTGCATAGTAGAAAACCCCTCGGATAAAGAAATGCAGGACCTGATTGCCAAAGCCCATATGAACGTATTACCATCTTTTAACACTACGGGCATAAAACTAAAGCTGATAAATGCACTTTTTAATGGTCGGTATTGCGTGGCAAACCCAGCCGCTACTGATGGCACCGGTCTTGAGGACCTTTGCCTGTCGGCCACTACCCCCAGCGAATTTAAAACGGCAATAGCCAACACTTTTAACCAGCCATTTACCGCCTTTGATGTTGACTATAGAAAAAAAATAATGGACAATATGTTTAGCAATACCGCCAATGCCAAACAAATGGTAAAATGGATTTGGGGGTAATTTGCACTTACCATTAAAATGCATCAGGAGATGGTATAGTTAACTTATTTCGTTTTCGGACAGGGCAACTGTGGCACTGTCCAGCACACGGCCACGCTCAGTTTTTAACATGCGGGCGGGGTATCGGTTTATAACAATATAATCGTGGGTAGCCATAATAACCGCTGTATTGTAATCTTTGGCTATTTGAAATAACAGCTGCATAATTTCGTCGCTGGTTTCGGGGTCGAGGTTGCCGGTGGGCTCATCGGCCAAAATTAATTTGGGCGAGTTAAGCATTGCCCTGGCAATATCTACACGCTGCTGTTCGCCTCCACTCATTTCAAAGGGCATTTTAAAGCCTTTGCTACGTAGGCCTACCTTATCCAATACGTCGTTAATTTTTTCTTCTACCAGCTTTTCATCTTTCCAGCCCGTGGCCTTTAGTACAAAGCGCATGTTTTCGTGTACGGTACGGTCGGTAAGCAACTGAAAGTCCTGGAAAACCACGCCCAGTGTGCGGCGAAGGAAGGGTACTTTTTTCCAGTCCATTTCTTTTAAATTAAAGCCTGCTACCGTGCCGGTACCCTCTTTAAGTGGCAGATCGCCATACAAGGTTTTTAACAAACTGCTTTTACCTGTACCGGTTTTACCAACCAGATACACAAATTCTCCTTTATTTACACTCAGGTTTACCTCTTGCAGTACCAGGTTGCTACCCTGGTAAATATTGGCATTTTGTAACGATACAATGGCTTCGGGCATAATTTCTTTTTAATTAAATATTGCGGCTAAGTTAACTGGTTTGCCTTTTGCTGACCCAAAATACCAAAATAGAAGTAATTTTCGATGGATCGGAACTCACATAACATACCGATGTTTCATTAATAATCTATCGGCGGTATCATAAAAAATTTAGAATTGGATTAACGCATTTAGCTGCCAATTGGCAAAAATATTGTTTCGGGGTAGTTTGGCCTGCAATAAATGTCATAAAAAAACCAAAATAGGTAGGGTTGGTTGTTGATGCGGCTGGTCGGTTACCATTGCACCTGTCCAAAACTTCCTGTTAATAATAACTCTTTTTTTAGCGATGCCTCAACCCTGCCAACAATTTGGGCCTCTATACCAAACTGGGCGGCGAGGGCTATAATGCTTTCGGCATTTTGCGGGGCTGTAAAGACCTCTAAACGGTGGCCCATATTAAACACCTGGAACATTTCGGTGGGGGTGGCGTTGCTGGCTTTTTGTATTATCTGAAAAATTTCGGGGGCAGGAAACAGGTTGTCCTTTATAATTTTCATGGGGCCAGGCAGGTATTTCATGCACTTGGTTTGGCCTCCACCACTACAGTGTATCATGCCGTGGATGGTTCTAAAATGATCATCGAGCAGTTTTTTTACCAATGGGGCATAAGTGCGTGTTGGGCTTAAAATTAATTTGCCAATAGTAGTGATAAAATTGTTGTACGATGGAAGCAAAATTTGGTCGGTTAGGCGATGGTTGCCAATGTAAACTACCTCGCTATTGAGCGATGGCTCAAAGGTTTGGGGATAGTTTTGAGCATACCATTTGCTCAGCACATCGTGCCGGGCGCTGGTAAGGCCATTGCTGCCAATACCGCTGTTATATTCGGCCTCGTACTTGGCTTTTCCAAAGCTTGAAAAACCAACAATAACATCGCCAACGGCAATATTATCGTTAGTTATTAATTTGTTTTTGGGCCAGCGGGCGGTCATGGTTCCGTTAACAGCAATGGTGCGCACTACGTCGCCTACATCGGCAGTTTCGCCTCCCAGGTAGTGAATGTTTACGCCAAAAGTGGCCAGCCAATCAAACATCTCTTTGGTGCCGTTGATGATTACTTCCAGTACTTGGCCGGGAATGTTAGATTTATTACGGTCGATGGTGGACGAAAAAAGGAGGTTATCGTAAATACCAACGCATAAAAGGTCGTCTATATTCATTACTACGGCATCCTGTGCTATCCCTTTCCAAACGTTAATGTCGCCCGTCTCTTTCCAATATAAGTAAGCCAAAATACTTTTGGTACCAGCGCCATCGGCGTGCATTACATTCACCCAATCGGCATCGTTGCCCAGTATATCGTTATAAATTTTACAAAATGCATTGGGATACAGTCCCTGGTCAAGGTTTTTGGTAGCGGCATGCACTTCTTCTTTTTGGGCCGAAACCCCGCGCTGGGCGTATAATGACATAGTGGTTGCGTTATTTGACTGCGGCAAATGTACGAAGCGAGGCCGGAGAGCATAATTAGATTAGAATTGTGAGTGAGGATTTTTTTAAATTTTAGATGCTAAATGTTAAGTTGAATACAGTGAGTGGTGAGTTAAAATTTATGTTGAATTTTAAATGATAAATTTTAAATGAAGAGGAGTAAGTGACTAGTTGTAAATTATGAGTTATAAATTATGAGTTGGAATTTTTTTTTAAATTTTAAATGCTAAATTTTAAGTTGAGTACATTGAGTGGTGAGTCAAAATTTATGTTGAATTTTAAATGGTAAATTTTAAATGAAATGTAGTGAGTGGCGAGTTGGCTGTTGTAAGTGAGTTGTCTGTAGTGAGTGGTAAGAGATGCAGCTTGCGGCCTGCAGTCTGAAACTTGCAGTTGGCCGTTGCAAAAAGTGAATCTGAATATTAGTTTGGAGCTTTGAGTTATCAGATGTAAGTGTTTAATAGAAATTAGTGGGATGTGAAAAGTGAATAAATTTACGCTTTCGGTAAAAGGCCTTTAAATAAAAGCCAATGGCCACCTAATAATGGCCAACAATTAATCACCAACCAACAACGGCTAACCACCAACGCCGATTATGCAGTAAACAACGGCAACTGATTAAATGCTAACGGCTAACGCCAAACAATCAATAGCCAACGATCAACGGTCACCGGCCAAAAGCTAATGGCCAACCGCTAATAGCTAGTGGCTACCTACCGCCCACCAACGGCTATTTTTATTTAGCTTTGCCGGTAACTATGATAAAGGTTTTTAGGGATTTGGAGCACCTGCCGGTGTTTATTAATGCAGTAATAACCATTGGCACTTTTGATGGGGTGCATATAGGCCATCAGCAAATCATACATCAACTTAAGCAGGAAGCATTGGCTATTGGCGGCGAAACGGTCATCATTACGTTTCACCCTCACCCCCGTAAAATTGTTGGCAGCCAGGTGCCCATACGCATTATTAACACCCTAAACGAAAAAATTGAACTGCTGCAAGAGGCCGGTATTGAAAACCTGGTGGTGATACCATTTAATGAAACCTTTGCCAACCAAAGCCCCGAGGCATATATTCAGGATTTTTTGGTAGATAAATTTCACCCACATACCATTATAATTGGCTACGATCACAAATTTGGGAAAAACCGCCAGGGCGATTACCACCTGCTTGAAGACAAAGCCATGGAACTGGGCTTTATTGTAAAGGAGATACCCGAACACCTGTTAAACGAACTGATTGTGAGCTCAACCCGTGTGCGGGAAGCCCTGCTAAACAGCGATATAGAAACCGCCAACAAGTACCTTGGCTACCCCTATTTTTTTGAAGGCCTGGTGGTAGAAGGCAACAAACTTGGCCGCACCATTGGTTACCCAACCGCGAACCTGTTTATTGAAAACATCGAAAAACTGGTACCTGGTAACAGCGTATATGCAGTTAAGGTGCAGCAAACTAATACCGGCGCAGTTAAAAAAGTTTACTATGGAATGATGAACATTGGCATCAGGCCTACGGTAGACGGAAATACACGAACTATTGAGGTGAATATTTTTGATTTTGACCAAAACCTGTATGGCCAAACATTGCAGGTACGACTGCTGCACCGTTTACGTGGCGAAATAAAATTTAAAGGTCTGGATGAACTGAAAGTGCAACTGGCCAACGACGAAAAAAAAGCGAGGGAAGTAATGAGTTATGAATTATGAGTTATGAGTAATGAGTTATTAATTATGGGTTATGGGTTATGAATTATGAGTTATGAATTATGAGTTATGAATTATCGGTTATGGGTTATAAGTTATGAGTTATGAGTAATGAGTTATTAATTATGGGTTATGGGTTATGAGTTATGAGTTATGAGTTATGAGTTCTGAATTATGACTTATGAATTATGAGTTATGAATTATGAGTTATAAGTTATGAGTTATGAATTATGAGTTATGAATTATCGATTATGGGTTATAAGTTATGAGTTATGAGTAATGAGTTATTAATTATGGGTTATGGGTT
>JBBRUR010000022.1:0-57116 GCA_038247635.1 Chitinophagales bacterium | reverse complement strand
GAAGAATTTATATGCGAATCTCGGACAAAAAAAAGCTACAATGCAGCATTATCAACACCTGTGAACAAATATTCAAACACTAAATTTTCTTGAAATCCATTACCAGTAAAGGATGCGTAGTTTTCTTGCAGACACTATTTAACCAACGGCGGCTCATCACTCCCGA
Source organism: Chitinophagales bacterium (assembly GCA_038247635.1). Lineage (GTDB taxonomy): Bacteria > Bacteroidota > Bacteroidia > Chitinophagales > Chitinophagaceae > Segetibacter. The sequence continues at coordinate 56,950 of JBBRUR010000022.1, read as the reverse complement.
CTACAGACTCCCGACTCCGAGCTTACCATTGGCTTCGGCTTCGCTCAACCAACGGCGGCTCATCACTCTCTGCTATAAACTCGCGATTCCAAACTTACCAGTAACTTTGCTCAACCAACGGCGGCCCACTCATAATTCATAACTCATAATTCATAATTTATAACTCTTAATTTATAACTCACAACTTTTCACAACTCACTACTCCCTAATCACAACTCACAACTCACAACTCACAACTCACAACTCACCACTCACCACTCACAACTCACAACTCACAACTCACAAATCACAAATCACAACTCACAACTCACAACTCACAAATCACAAATCACAAATCACAAATTACAACTCACAAATCACAAATCACAACTCACCACTCACCCCTCACTACTCACTACTCACAATTCCCTTTTCATTAAAAATTCAACATTTAGCATTCAAAATAAAACACTTACTTCCCCATCAGCACTTCCATCATTTTGTCGGCTACAAACTTATTGCCGGCGGGGTTAAGGTGTACCCGGTCGGTGGTTAGTATGCCGGACTCTTTATTGTCGGGGTTGTTCTTCACGTTGTATTCAAAAAATGATTTGCGCAAGTCAATCAGTCCGCACTTTTTTTCAGCGGCTATCTTTCTTATTATTTTAACATACTGGTTCAGGTCGCCGTCCTGCTGGTTGCTGTTGTCGGTTTTTTCGCCAATGGTAGAGGGTGTGGTCAGGTACACTTTAATATTATTATCCTGTAGTTTTTTTACTACCGCGTTGTAGAATTTTTCAAACTTATCTGCATCCGTTCCGGTGCCGCTGGTAGCTTTATGCCACACATCATTTACGCCTACCCATATTACTACTACATCAGGCTTTTTAGCCAACACATCATCCTCCATACGCAGGTACAGGTCGTAAATTTTATTGCCGCCAATACCCGCACCTATTAACTCATAGGTATTGGTCAGGCCTTCTGCCTGCAGCATGTCTTTCATTACCGAAATATAGCCGCCGGGGTTTACACCTGCTTGTGTAATGGAGTCGCCAAAAAATACAATGCGTGTTTTCTCCTGTTTTTTCATATACACAAACGGCAAAATTGCAAGCACACAAATAAGCAATCGCGAAAATTTATTCATAATAAAATGTAGTTGTAATGGAAAGCTATATAAAAACACTGATATGGCTGGCTTCAATGGCAGCCATCTTAGTCTGCCACCTGCCTGCTGCCAGCTTACGGTTGTTAATTTTAATAGCCCCCGCATTTTCTAAAAGATAACTTGTTTGTGAAAGATGCGATCCTTTATACCAAACACCGGTTGTACAACCTGCTAAAAAACCAAAGCTTCAGCCTGGTGCTGGAACTAATTTCTATTTTGCACGATATTTCTATTTCAAGAAATATGCGCCCCTTATCGGACGATTCGTTCACCAACTACCAGCCCACCACGTACAACAGCAGGCGCGTTGAAAAAATAATGCAATACATCAACCAAAATTTTGAAAAAAACTTAACCCTTTCCGAAGCGGCAAAAATTGCCAGCATGAGCAATGTGGCCTTTAGCAGGTTTTTTAAACTGCGTAGTGGCAAAACATTTATTGATACGGTAAATGACATACGGCTGGGCCATGCCTCGCGTATGTTAATAGATACCACGCATAGCATTACCGAAATTGCCTATAAATGCGGCTTTAATAATATCTCCAACTTCAACCGTATTTTTAAAAAGAAGAAAGAATGCACGCCCAGGGAGTTTAGGGAAACGTATGCAACGTTGGCCGCCGGCATCAGGCGATTTATTTAAAATGCATAAGTAGCCAACCCGATGCAATCATCTTTAAATAAGAACAAAGAAAAAGATAACCAAAACAAGCCCCGTTGCTACCATGGTGCCATCATCTTTATACAAGAAGATGAAAAGAGATTATGAAAACACGTGCCGTAGTGATCTCTATAAATTCCTATTTATACTGCCAAAAGGCTACACCCACGTACATCACTTGCATCGGCACGGCCCAACACTTCAAAGCTGCCATTGGCATATAGCTGGCCTACATCGTCGGTGGCTATAAAACTGCAACTGTGCACATTGGCAAGGTCTATTACATTAATAAGGCCGCGGCCGGTTTGTTTTATCAATAATGGGTCGTCTTCTTCGCGAAGCAACACTTTCATCCACGGTACGGTGGTAAATAAACCGTTACCGGCACTGTAGGCCTGCGACAAAAGCTCGGTCATTCCATACTCTGAGTGTATGTGCTGCACACCAAAAGCATTGGTGAGCTGCTGGTGCACTTCGGCACGTACCATTTCGCGGCGGCGCCCCTTCATACCACCGGTTTCCATTATGGTGGTTTGGTGTAGTGGAATGTTATACTGCTCAGCAAAATCGAGCAGGGCAAAGGTTACGCCTACCAGCAGTGTTTTTTGATGCTCAGTTTCTAATTGCCTTAACACATTGCCGAGCTTATTAATTTCATATAAATAAAAATTACTAAAAGGGTGGCCCGAACTTTTGATAAGGGCATCTACCATGTACACCAGCGACGACCCTGACCGCTCAAGATAAGAGGGCAACAGCCCGATTATGCACCAATCGCTCACATCGCCATAAAAAAAATTAAAACCCCTGTTAAAGCTTTCCTCGTACACTTGTAGGTGCTTAATAAAATGTTGGCTGTTAATAGCACCTGTGGTACCGCTGCTGGTAAAAACAATGTCGGGGCTAAAAGTACCTGCAGTTACCTGGTGAGTTTTAAAAAACGATATGGGTAAAAACGGTATATCTGCAATAGAAATAATGGAGTTAACATTAATACCTAATGCGTTAACCCATTTACGATATACCTGGTTTTGCTGGTATTGAAAAGCAAAAACCTGCAGGGCAACATGATTAAACGAAGCCTCGTTGACTGAGAAAATATTGTTAACAATCAATGGAATGAGTACTTAACGATAAAGGTATTTGACTAAATTTGAAAGGTAAAACAGTACTATGACCACAAAGATATTGGTTGCCCTTATTGCAATGAGCGTTTTGGCAGCTTGCAAAAAAGATAAATACAACACAACGCCTAAACTTGTGCTAAAATCTGTTAGCAGCAACGTGGTACCCAATGGCGGATCGCTTAGGTTTGAATTTGAAATTTTTGATAAAGAAGGCGATATTAGCGATACGTTTTTTTTAAGAAAAATACGAACCAACCGCATTACAAGGCCCACTATCAGAGATAGTTTTCGCATACAGTTTCCTAATGTACCAAATACAACCAACGGCTTAATAGACCTTAACCTTAGCTATCAAAACTATCTTATATCGGCCATTAACCCTGGTAACCCGCCTCAAAACGATACATTGATTTTTAAGTTTGTTATTCGCGATAAAGCAAAAAATAAAAGTGACACCATTACCAGCGATCCAATAGTTATATTACGTTAAACCAAGCTATTGAGGCAAATTGTTCCGATAATTTTTTACGGGAATGTTTTTTATGGCTTATGTGCCCTTGCACTTTGCTTAGAAACCAATTTGCAACATCACCTACCGCCTAACGGGCCCCATCTGTATTTTTTGGTTTTTGCGGCCACAGTACTTTACTACAGCCGCATTTATTATACCAGCACCAATGTTTTAAGCAGCAATAAACGAACCCTTTGGTACCAGCAAAACCATGGCATGGTACGACTAACCATTATGGTGTTGACCACCCTTGCAGTAGCCGATATTTTATTTATAATAGTAAGCTTTTCGGCCGGGTTTCGTGGGCTGCATAAAATGCAGTGGTTGCTAATGATCATTTTTCCTACGATCGCTTTCCTGTACACCTACAAAGCCTTTAGACTAAAAAACATGCAGCAACTGCGGGCAATAGGTTGGCTGAAACCGTTTTTTATTGGCTTTACATGGTCGGGCCTAATTACTGTTTACCCGGTGGTTTTTAAACAAATGCAACATAGTGCCGGGTACGACCAGGTTATACTTCCCTCGCCGTTGTTTTGGTTGCAGAACTTTTTATTTATTTCGGCCCTCGCGGTACTTTTTGACATAAAAGACCTTAAGGATGACTTGAAGCAGCAGCTTAAAACATACCCTGCATTGTTAGGCAAGGGAAAGGCGATCCGTTGGGTAGTACTTCCGGCCGCCCTTTTAAGCTTTATTTTTTTATGGATGTTTTTGTACCAGCAACAAGCAGGGCCTGCGGCTGTCGCAATACAAACAATACCCTACCTGCTATTGTTGCTTATTACTGCAACCATTAACAACCAGGGCATTTTGTTTTACCTGCTGGCAATAGACGGGTTAATGTTTTTAAAAGGAGTTTGTGGCATAGTTAGTATCTTATTTTTTTAAATCAATTATATGGCAAAAGCAAAAAAAACAATAACCACCCCACCATCGCTACTTAACGATAAGTCGCATGTATTCTTAAAAAACTATCTTAACAATGCCTCACCGGTAGGCTTTGAAAGTAGTGGACAAAAAATATGGCTTGAGTATTTGACCCCTTATATTAAAGAACAATTTGTAGACCCCTATGGTACCGCGGTAGGCATTATAAACCCCGGCAAACCTTTTAAAGTAGTAATTGAGGCACATGCCGACGAAATAAGCTGGTTTGTAAATTATATAAACGATAATGGTCTTATTTATTTAAAAAGAAATGGTGGTGTCGATCATCAGATAGCTCCATCGCTACGGGTTATTATTCACGCACGTAAAGGGCCGGTAAAAGCAGTTTTTGGATGGCCTGCCATACACACCCGGTCCAGCAATAACGACCAAAAAGAACCACAGCCTAAAGTAGAAAACCTGTTTTTAGATTGCGGGGCACGCAATAAAAAAGAAGTGGAAGACCTTGGCATACACGTTGGTGCCGTGGTTACTTACCAGGATGGTTTTGACGAATTGGCAAACGGATATTACATTGGTCGTGCCATGGACAACCGTATTGGAGGCTTTATGATTGCAGAAGTGGCCAGGTTGCTAAAAGAAAATAATATAAAATTACCCTATAGTTTATACGTGGTAAATGCAGTGCAGGAAGAAATTGGATTGCGTGGTGCCGAAATGGTGGCCCGCCGCATTAAACCCAATGTGGCTATTATTACCGACGTTACACACGATACCACCACACCCATGATTAACAAAATGATTGAGGGCGATTGTAGCTGCGGTAAAGGACCATCGCTATCGTACGGGCCGGCAGTGCACAACAAACTTTTGAACCTGATTATTGATGTGGCCGAAAAAAGCAAAATACCAGTACAACTGCGCACCAGCAGCCGTACCACCGGCACCGATACCGACAGTTTTGCCTATGCCAACGACGGATGCCCATCGGCACTAATATCCATTCCGTTGCGCTACATGCACACCACTGTTGAAATGTTGCACAAAAGCGATATTGAACAAACCATTCAATTAATGTACGATACCCTGTTAACCCTTACCCCCGATACCAACCTTCAATACCTGTAACTTGCTTTTGCAAACCAATATGCCCGGTAAGCCACCCAGCTTACCGGGTTTTTTAATAGTAGGCATTGCCTGGCATAACCATTATTATTTAGTAACTATTTTTACCACCATTTAAAGGCTGTAACCAGCCTGTAATAATACTGAACGCCAAAAGCTGCACCCCATGGAACGGTCATTTACTACTACCGAATGGATAAAACAAAGCAATATATACGAAGTAAATGTGCGCCAGTATACTGCCGGGGGCACCTTAAAAGCCTTTGAAGCGCACCTACCCAGGTTGCAGCAAATGGGGGTGCACGTATTATGGTTTATGCCATTAACACCTATTAGCGTGTTAAAAAGGCAAGGTACCCTTGGCAGCTATTATGCCTGTAGCAGCTATGTAAATATTAGTCCGGAATTTGGCACAGAGGCCGATTTTATTGTACTGGTGAAAGCTGCGCATACCATGGGTTTTAAGGTAATAATTGATTGGGTAGCCAACCATACCGGTTGGGACCATAGCTGGACCAAAAGCCACCCCGAATTTTACAAGCTAAACGAACAAGGACATTTTTTTGACCATAATGGCTGGATTGATGTAATTGACCTTGACTATAGTAACATGGAATTGAGAAGGACAATGATTGACGCAATGAAGTTTTGGATAACCACTTTTGATATTGATGGATTTAGATGCGACATGGCCCATTTAATACCGCTCGATTTTTGGGAAACCGCCCGACAGGAACTGGCACAGGAGAAAGAGGGTCTTTTTTGGCTGGGCGAAACGCAGGAAGTTGTTTATCACCTGGCATTTGATGCCTTGTACAGTTGGCAGTTATTGCATGCTATGGAACACCTGTACGAAGGCAAACAGAACCTTCACGATTTTGAAATGGTGCTAAACAACTACCAGCAACATTTTCCACCCAATGCCATTCACCTGGCTTTCACCTCCAACCACGACGAAAACAGCCACAGCGGTACTGAGTACAAGCGGTTAGGTGCGGCAGTTAAAGCGTTTGCCGTATTAACCAGCACTTACACCAATTGCCTTCCATTGGTTTATAGCGGGCAGGAATTACCCAATAAAAAAAGCCTGCTATTTTTTGATAAAGATGCACTACAGTGGAGCGACCACGTTTGGCTGCAACAATTTTACCATGCGCTTTTAACAGCAAGGGCCAATAACGCAGCGCTGGCGGTAGCTATCAATAACGTTGAAACCATTAGGCTGCCAACAAGTAATAACAGCCAAATTTTAGCCTATGCACGGGTGGCTACCGGCAACGTGGTATTGGTTATTTTAAATCTATCGCACAACGGACCTCTAAAATTTACCGTACAACTTGAAAAGCTGCAAGGTAATTACACCAGTATATTTTCCGGCATAACCTATCAATTTAAGGCCATGCAGCATTTTGAAGCCAATGCATGGGATTACCTTGTATTTACCAACGCCCAATAACTAAAAATGGCCCCTGCATTTGCAAGGGCCATTTTTCAAAATTTTATCCTGGTGCATTTCATCAGGCTTTTTTTATTAATGAGGACTATGTATTCGGCCATCGACACCTGGCCTTTACACATCATCTAAAATATTCAACTTCGATTGTAACAAAATAACTTAAAATCATTCTAAAACCAGTTAACCTTATTTCCCCCCCGGTTTTACTTTTCAAGGTTTAACGGGTAGCCATAGCTTCCTTCGTAACCTGGGTAAATACCTTCCAGTTTTACAGTACCACCTTTACTTTTATCTAGCGCCGTTTTCAGGTCTTCCACATTGGCTATTGCCTGGCCGTTTATGCTTGTAATTACAAATCCATCCTGCATTTTGGTTTTACTAAGTATTCCATTTCCTACGCTTTTCACCAAAACGCCCCCTGTTATATCGTACAATTTTGCCTGTTTGGCATTAATGGTCTCCAAACTTCCGCCTATCTTATCTACAATAGTCTCGCTTTTTACCACATCAAAATTGCCTATTTTATTTTTTAGCACCAGGTTAACCGTGCTTTCCTTGTTGTCCCTTAGGTACGACAGTGTAATTTTATCGCCTGGCTTAAACCGGGTAACCTGCTCTACCATTTCAGGGCCTGAGGTAACTTTAATTCCATTAATTTTAGTTACAATGTCACCATCCTTTAATCCTGCTTCTTTGGCAGCACCACCATCAGTTACATTTGTTACAAATACACCTTCACCTTCTTTATAGCCAATCTCTTTTTTCTGCTCTTCGCTTATATCATCGCCTGCATATCTTATACCTAAAAATGCCCTTTGAACAGTGCCAAACTTAATCAGGTCATTTACAATCTTTTTTACAATATTAACAGGTATGGCGTAACTGTATCCGGCATAGCTGCCTGTTGGGGAGGCAATGGCCGAATTAATACCTATCAGCCTTCCATCGGTATCAATCAAGGCACCGCCACTGTTGCCGGGGTTAACAGCCGCATCGGTTTGTAAAAAACTTTCAATGGGGGTTTCGCTTTGCCGCTTGTTAACGCCTATCGATCGTGCTTTGGCGCTAATAATACCTGCGGTAACCGTCACATCAAGTGTTAGCGGATATCCTACTGCTAAAACCCACTGGCCAAGTTTTACCTCGTCGCTGTTACCATAAACCAGGTAAGGAAAATCGCCCTGGTCAATTTTAAGCACTGCTATATCGCTGCTGGGGTCGGCACCAATTAAAGTTGCCTTGTACGACTTTTTGTTGATCATCGTAATATCAATTTGGTCGGCACCGTCAATAACGTGGTTATTGGTAACTATATACCCATCGTTGCTTATTAAAACCCCGCTACCACTTGCCCGTTGTTCGGGTATGGTTTGTGACCTTGGCGAATTAAAAAAATCACCAAAATCGTCGCCAAACAAATCTGAAAAAGGATTTCGGCCGCGAGGCAAATTATTAGTTACCTGCCTTGCTTTAGTGCGTGTTTTAATATGCACCACGGCTGGCGTTGCACTGGTGGCGGCAGCAGTAAAATCTACCGCGCCGTTTGGCTTATCGTTGTCAAAAAAGCCAGCGTAATTTATAGGCAGTTTATCGTCAGCCTGCATACCTGCCATTTGCCTGTCGTGGTAGGTAGAAAACCCCCAAACACTTAGCAACGCCGTTGATGCGCTAATAATGACCATCAAAGCAATGTGTTTAAATTTCATCATGAAAGTTTTAAATATTTTATTTTAAAAGCGCAAAATTTATGCTCAACAATTGGTAAAGTAAATAAAGTGACGTTCTGTATCATTTATCATTTAACCATTTAACAAATTATTGACGAAGGTTGTCGTATTTGCCTGACCTGCGAAAATAAGGCAGTAACATCATCTCTTTAATATAAACCAAATAACCGTGGTAAAAGTTTAGCAACGGCCCTGTTACCAGCCACTACCTTAAAGTTACAACCGTTCGCAAACTTTGCATAAATACGTAACAAGGCGCAATTACCTGGTAATTAAAGTCCATTCAAAAACGCCATAATATCAACCCCATCGGCATAGTCAAACAACCCCGGTATTTGTGCCTGCCCAAAAGCCACCTTGCCCTGCCCTACAATACACTGCACATCGTTGTTGTTTTGCAATGTTTCCATTACTGCGTCAATGTTGTTATAATATTCAAAATTTACCCTGCTTATGGCTGTAAACAAACCTTCATTTTGAGATAAAAGAATGGTGCCATTGGTCATATAATACGTATTGCTCATCATTAATAAGGCCAATTGGTAATCGTAGTTATGCCGGTACTTGTGGTAATCACCAAACCGGCTATATGCGTCAAGGGCTTTTAATAATGGTTCAAAATTGTAGGCAATAGGTACATACAGTTTGGTTACATTTCGGCAGCCAAGGCCAAAGTACGACTGTATATCATCGGCCAACAAAGCCAGCTCAGCATTAGTTTCGTTGCCCAAAAGTATAGCCACACTGGTACGGTTTCGCCTTATGATGTTCGGAAACTTTCCAAAATAATAATCAAAATAGCGGCCGGTATTGTTGCTGCCGGTGGCAATATAAGCTTCGCAGCCAGCAATCTTGTCCTGTAGCAAAATGTAGTTGGCCACCCTTACATCCCACGCGGTAAGCGTTTTTAACACATGCTTCATCAATACCTCATCCTTGTTTGAAAGCTTTATGGCCTGTTTATGCCCGCTTATAAAAACCGATAATACATCGTGCATGCCTACCATAGGTATATTACCTGCGGTAACCACCCCCACCGTTGTTGGGTTGGCGGTGGTTTCGGGCAAATGGTAGTAGGTGGCCCACGCATCCAACTGGTTTTTTTGCAAAAATTGTTGAGCAATCGTATTGCCCGATTGCTCAATAAATTCGGGCAAAAACCAGGCATTTGCAGCAAACGCTTTTTCCCGTGCCAGTTGCCACTCCTCTCCGTTCTCCCTAATATGTTCGCCCAGCCGAACCAACAATTCAATTCGTTGTTGTAAAGTCATTTGTCACCCTTATTTTTGCGGTGCGAAAATACATCCTTAAACATCATTATAAACTCTAACAATATGGCAATTAAAATAACCGACGAATGTATAAACTGCGGAGCCTGCGAGCCCGAATGCCCCAATAACGCCATTTACGAAGGTGGGGTGGAATGGGCCATTACCGATGGCACGTCTGTTAAAGGAAGTTTTACCCTTTTAGATGGGACAGTGGTGGATGCCAGCCATCGTATGCAGCCTATTGCTGTTGATACCTATTACATTACTCCTAATAAATGCACTGAGTGCCAGGGGTTTCACGAAGAGCCGCAATGTGCCGCGGTTTGCCCGGTAGACTGCTGCGTACCTGACGAGATGTACGAAGAAACAGTGGAAGTACTTATGGTGAAAAAAGAAAAGCTGCATTTATAAACATGTGCAAAAGTTTACCACTAATTCGTTATTCCTTTTAAACATAAATGGTAGCTTAGCATTTCAATCGTATTTATTATTGCTGCTTTAAACGGCAGCATCGTATAGGCGGGTGATATTTCCCGTTCAGGAGTGAAGGTTTTTCCTTCACTCTTTTTTTGTGCCTTTGCATGCAGTATAATGGCTTACCTGTGGTGTTCTATTTTACCTTCGTCCAAACACACACGTAAAACCAACATTTATTTTCACTTTCTTTGCCGGGCAAAAAACATTTTGATGCAAAAAAAGAAAATTGCTTTTCTTACCGGTGGTTATAGTGGCGAGGCGGTCATAAGTTACAAAAGCGCCGAAACAATAGAAAAAAATCTTGACAGTGAACTGTTCGATGTTTTTAAAATTGACATACACCCTACCGGCTGGTGGTATAAAGACGAAGCCGGTAACAATATACCCGTGGACAAAAATGATTTTTCGCTAACCATCGGGCAACAAAAAATAACTTTTGATGCAGTTTTTATAGGAATACACGGCACCCCCGGGGAAGACGGAAAACTGCAGGGGTATTTTGACCTGTTAAAAATTCCCTATACCAGCTGCGATGCAGCTACTTCGGCATTAACCTTTAATAAAAGCTACACGGTGGCCATAGCAGCTTTTGGCGGTATACATGTGGCCCACTCCATGCATCTTTTTAAATACAACAACACTACGCCCGGGGCTATATTGCAACAGCTACAATTGCCCCTTTTTGTAAAACCAAACAACGGTGGTAGCAGCATTGGCATGAGTAAAGTAATGGCCGCCAACGACCTGCCCGCCGCCCTTACCAAAGCATTTGCCCAAGACGAACAGGTGCTGGTAGAAGAGTTTATAAAAGGCCGCGAATTTACCATTGGCGTTTTTAAAACCAAAGGGCAAATAATAACCCTGCCCATTACCGAAATTATTACCAAAAAAGACTTTTTTGATTACGAAGCCAAGTACGTGGCAGGCCTTACCGACGAGGTTACCCCGGCCAAAGTAAACGAAGCAATTGCCGAACAGATAACACAGGCCGCCAAAAAAGTATATGGATCATTAAATTGCAGGGGTATTGTTAGGATAGACTTTATTTACAGCCAGCAAAATAACCAGCCATATATGCTGGAGGTAAATACGATACCCGGCCAAACCGAGGCAAGCATAGTACCAAAACAGGTTAAAGCCATGGGCTGGACGTTACAGCAATTTTATACGGCCTTAATAAACGAATGTTTTAATTATTAATCTACTTTCATTACGAAATAAGCTATTGTGTTTACATTTTTAACAAAAAAACCGCTGTGGGTAAATATAGTTGCGGTGGTACTGACAGGCTCATTATTGATATTGCTATTCTTTGGTTCGCTTGCCTATATTACCAAACATGGCGAGTACCAAAAAGTACCCTCGGTTGAAGGTAAAAATGTTAACGATGCCCGTAAAATTTTGGAGGCCCTGAATTTTGAAGTAGAAATTGTAGACTCAGTATATATTGATAGTTTACCAAAACTGGCGGTTACCCGGCAATCTCCGTCAGCCGAGGCTACAGTAAAAGTAAATCGTACCATTTACCTTACTATTAACCGCGCTACTCCACCCCTGGTAGAAATGCCCAGCCTGGTAGGTTTTTCATTACGAAATGCGCAGATGTACCTCGAAAACCTGGGACTGCACCTGGGCGATACTACCTTTAAACCCGACATTGCCAAAAATGCCGTTTTAGAGCAATTGTACAACGGCAAACCCATAGCGGCCGGCACTAAAATTTATATGGGAGGCAATATAAGTTTTATTTTAGGCGATGGTATCGGTACCGAACAAATGTCGGTTCCCAACCTTATTGGCCTTACCCTTGCCGAGGCCAAAGCGCAGTTAGCCCCAATGAATGTAAATTTTACTTCGGTGCCCGATGCAGGCGTAACAGATTTTGAAAACGCCTTTGTATACAAACAAAGCCCTGAAAAGTACATGCAGTTAATGGATGGACAACGGCAATCCAATTTTATAAAACCTGGCCAAAACATTGACCTTTGGCTGAGCCTCGACCGGCCGGTTATCGACTCATCTGCCAACGATATTATTACCCCTTAACATTTAGCATCCTAAAATTTTATACTATGCAAACAATTACGGTAGAGCAATTAAAACAGCGGCTTGACGCAGGCGAAAAACTAAACCTGGTAGATGTACGGGAAGATGTAGAACGTGCCGACTTTAATATTGGCGGTACCCATTTTAGGTTACGCCGCATACAGGATATGGAAATTGAGGAGCTGGAGCCACTAAAAAACGAGCCGGTAATTTGCTATTGTCGCTCCGGCAACCGCAGCCAAATGGCCTGCCTGATGTTGGAGCATTTGGGTTTTACCGATACCACCAATGTGGCAGGCGGTATGCTGGCATGGAACGAAAAATTTGGCGCCGAAGGCGCGCAATAACTTGTTGTTGTTTAAACTTTTTTTTGAAACCAACTATTGTATTTCAATAGGGCGATGGTTGCGACGCTCCGTTCAACGGCAAATTTTTGGGCAACTTTTCCATCAAATCCTATAAAATAAGGCCGTTTTGCAAAAGGTAGCCTTTTACATTTTAGGGTTGGTTTATGGTAACCTTTCGTGGTGTTAACAATGCAAAAACCTTTTGGTCAAAAAGTTTTGCAAAGAGTGTAAAAAAGGTTATTCCGCCCCTGCAGAGCTTTCATTACCGCGTAGCCTTTAAAGTTTAGGAGGGCTGAGGTATTTCGGCCCTTCAGGCCCTTCCATTTGTGATTTACGCAAAAAAAATTGAAGTAAAGTTGATTTTATAACACCCTTTTAAAATTTCAACTCTACAATGCAGGGTATCACTACAGGTCTTTAAATTGTAAGCAAAACACCTGGATATCCGGTAGCAAAACGGGTATTCTTTAGGGCATTAAACCGCTACAGATGCGGCAAATGCAGGTGACCTATATAAACAAAAAAACCCTCCAAAATGGAGGGTGTTGGTTGCGAAGGGAGGGTTCGAACCTCCGACCTTCGGGTTATGAGCCCGACGAGCTACCGCTGCTCTACTTCGCGATATAAGTTAAAACTTTTCAGGTCAATGTGTATAGGGCTTTTAAACCCAAACCCTGCTGCAAGGGCTTTTTCCGGTTGTCAATTAACTTGTTTTACCTCGTTATCTGCTTTTCGGGCTGCGAAGATAGGGGCAGACAAACTACCAGCCAACATTTTTTTAATTGTTTTTAAAAATAATTTTACTTGTTACTCGCCATCCCGTTTTTTAATTGATGCACCTGCACTACTGTGTACATTAATAGTAGTTGGGTTACCCTTATAGTAAATATTGGCCCCTCCACTGGCGTTAGCACTTAACGCGCTGGTAGCGGTTAATTGTATAGATGCTGCGCCCGATGCATCGGCTTTGCACATTTCCGATACCAGGTTGTACGAGTTAAACCTGCTGGCGCCACTGGCGCTTATTAATGCGTTGGCAACCTTTCCGGTAAATCGGACCACGCTGGCTCCGCTAATATCAATATTTAAGGTGCTAAGGGCAAGGTTTCCTTTTATTTCACTGGCTCCCGATACCTCTATTTTTAGAACGTCGGCAGAAAAAGTTTCGCTAATAGCAATTACAGAGGCACCACTAATGTCAATTTTCTTTAACTCTTTTACGGTTACATAGGCCGTTAATTTTCGGTCGGTCCAGCCCATGCCATTCCAAACGCCCCCATCTACCGAAATACGTAAGGTGCCATTTTTTACCTCGGTTTTAATTTTGCTGTTGTACTTAACATCGCCTGCACTTACGGCTAAGGCATTTTCGCTACCCTGTGCCAAATATACCTGCATTGAACCCGATACCTCAATGGCAGTAAAGTTTTCGACCTGTCTTTGTTCTGCGTTTTCATCGTATACAATTTGTTGCGCCTGTACGCCGCAAATAAAAAGCGCATTTATCAATACACACAAAACCAATTTTTTCATCTGGATAAATTTGTTATTTATACGAATCAATAAAAAAAAAGTTACACCCTGTTTGCTTTAAGCCATTAATTTTGTGCCATATAATTGAAGATGTGCTTCAATTACCCGGGGTGCTTTACTTGCGTAAGGCTGAGATTATACCCGTAGAACCTGAACAGGGTAATGCCTGCGAAGGGAAGGTGAAATTTTTTGGTGTTCCTTCCTCTGCATTGTTTTCCCTGTTCCCAATTTTTAATTTTTTAAAGTAAACCGCAAAATGAAAAATTTTTTGGGAACAATGATTTTTGCCTTTTTAGCACTAACCGGTAGTGCTCAATTTAACCTGGCTGTAAAAGTAGTTGACCAACAAACCAGCCAACCTGTGGAGGCCGCTACTATTACCTTGCTAAAAAATAATGCTACTGTAGCCAGTGGGGTATCTGTTGCTGATGGCACTTTTAGATTTACGGTAAGCAGTCCCGGCACCTACCGGGTTAGAGTAAAGCATATTAGCCTGCAACAAAAAACAGTGGAGGTTATCATTAACCAGCCGGTAAACCAACTACTGGTACAACTTACCACGACGGCTTATTATCTTGAACCATTAGAGGTAAAATCTATCCGTGCAACCGACAAGGCGCCATTTACCAAACTAAACTTGAGCAAAGCATATTTTGAAAGTATAAACCTTGGGCAAGACCTGCCCATATTGCTTGACCAAACACCCTCGGTGGTAGTAAACAGCGATGCGGGTAATGGCGTAGGCTACACAGGGCTACGCATTAGGGGCACCGATGCAAGCCGAATAAACGTTACCATTAACGGCATACCTTATAACGATGCCGAAAGCCAGGGCACCTTTTATGTGAACCTGCCCGATTTTACCTCATCGCTTAACAGTGTACAAATACAGCGAGGCGTAGGCACCTCCTCAAACGGGGCCGGTGCTTTTGGTGCCACCATTAACCTGGGCACTAACGAGTTTAACCCACAGGCCTATGGCGAATTAAACAACAGCTACGGCTCGTTCAACACTTTTAAAAATACCGTAAAGGCTGGCTCGGGTTTACTGGGCAACCATTTTACGGTAGATGCGAGGCTGAGCCGTATTACCAGCGATGGCTTTGTTGACCGCGCAAAAAGTAACCTGCAATCGTTTTATTTTTCCACAGCCTATGTAAACGACAAATCATCGCTGCGTTTCAATATTATTTCGGGTAAAGAAAAAACCTATCAATCGTGGAACGGACTTCCCGAAAATTTACTGACCACCAACCGCACCTTTAATACGGTTGGCACCGAAAAGCCCGGCGAACCATACGACAACGAAACCGACATATACCAGCAGGATCACTACCAGTTGTTTTTTAATCATAAGCTGTCCGGTGCATTGTCATTTAACACGGCTGCCTTTTTATCCAGGGGTAAAGGCTATTTTGAACAATACAAAGCCGCCGAAGCATTTGGCGATTACAATATAGCCGGGCCAACCATTAATGGCGCACCGGTAACCAACACCGACCTGGTGCGCCAACTATGGCTTAACAATTATTACTACGGGCAAATATATTCGTTGCAATACACCGCAGGCAGCAACCAATTAACCTTTGGTGGCGGCTGGAACCGGTACGATGGTAAACATTATGGAGAGGTTATTTGGGCCGAAGTGGGCATACCAAAAAATTACCGTTATTATAATTTGAACGCCTTTAAAACCGACGTAAACTTTTATACCAAATGGCAGCACACCCTTACTAACAGGTTACAAATATTTGCCGACCTTCAATACCGTGCCGTACGGTATAAAATGAATGGCTTTAGAAATAACCCCGGCATTGTGGCAGACCGCAATTTTAATTTTGTAAACCCTAAGGCGGGCATTACCTACACCCACAATGGCTGGCAGTGGTACCTAAGTTATGCCCTTGGCAACCGCGAGCCCAACCGCGACGATTTTGAAGCAGGCATTTTGCAACAACCAACCTTTGAAACACTGCACAATATTGAAGCAGGTATAGAAAAAAAGCAGCGGAACATGAGTTACGGCATTAATTACTACTATATGTATTACCGCAACCAATTGGTGCTTACCGGCAAAATAAACGATGTGGGTGCTTATGCCCGCCAAAACATACCCAACAGCTACCGCATGGGTATTGAAATGCAGGGCAGCGCGGTAGTTTCGTCGCTTATAAGCTTGGCCGCCAACCTTACTTTTAGTCAAAATAAAATAAAGCGTTTTACCGAATATATTGATGATTACGACACCGGTAAGCAAAACGAAATAGTGCATACTAATACCGACATATCGTTTTCGCCATCGGTAGTGGGTGGAGCTACTATTACGCTTAACCCAATAAAAAACGGTAGTGTAAGCCTGGTTAGTAAATATGTGGGGCGGCAGTACCTTGACAATACACAAAATAACGCCCGAAGCCTTGACCCCTATTATGTGCAGGATGTTAGGGTAAGCTATATATTTTTAAAAAAGGTATTTAAAGAAATGAGGTTGATTGCACAGGTAGGCAATGTTTTCAACAATAGATATGAGCCCAATGGATACACTTTTAGCTACCTGTACAATGGCACGCAATCCACCGAAAACTTTTATTACCCTATGGCAGGTACCAACATAATGATGGCTTTAAATATTAAGTTGTAATAAGTTAATGGTGGCAGAACAATTGTAAATTGAACATACAGATGCAAAATATTGCACGGCAAACAGCATGTTTGCCTAAAAAATGATTTAATCCAATCGGTTACCGGCATTGGATTTAGCGCATAAAAAAGCCGTTACCCTTTATGCAGGCAACGGTTTTTTGTTTTAAGAATGATATAGGGGCTGCTCATTTAAAACAAGCTAAACCGCTAAATAATGATGTTACTGTACAAGAGTGCGACGCCACCGGCGCTGAAGCCAGCTTAAACTGCCTGGCCCCAAAAAAAACACTCGATAAAAAGCGTTTTTGGTAGCTGTTTAGCTTAAGGTGCTCATGTCAATTACAAAGCGGTAACGAACATCGCTTTTTAATACGCGATCGTAAGCGGTGTTGATGTCCTTAATGTTTATCAGTTCAATATCGCTTACAATGTTATGGTCGGCACAATAGTCGAGCATTTCCTGTGTTTCGGCTATACCACCAATCAGGGAACCCACCAGGCTGTGACGACCAAAAATAAGGTTGAATGCGGACACCGGCTGTGGGCTGGGAGGTGCACCAACACATATCATTACCCCGTTAACATTTAACATGGCCAGGTACATATTGTAGTCGTGCGCGGCCGATACGGTGTCAACAATAAAGTCAAAATAACCACCGAGGCCTTTTAGTTGCTCAGCATCTTTTGTTAACGCAAACTTGTGAGCACCCAAGCGCTTTGCATCTTCCTCTTTACTGGGCGATGTACTTAACATGGTTACTTCGGCACCCATACTGGCGGCTAGTTTTACTGCCATGTGGCCAAGACCGCCTAAACCAACCACCCCAACTTTGTGTCCTTCGCCAACCTTCCAGTGGCGCAAGGGGCTAAAGGTGGTTATGCCTGCGCACAACAGCGGTGCAACAGCCTCAAGGGGTAGCTTGTCCGAAACACTCAGCACAAACTCCTCCCTTACAATAATATCGCTTGAGTAGCCGCCCAAATTGTTGGTGCCATCAATACGGTCGGCCGCGCCATAGGTACCGCCCATTCCTTGTACACAAAACTGCTCAAGATCGTTTTTGCAGTTAGCACACGTTTGGCAACTATCTACCATACAACCAACACCTACCGTATCGCCAGCCTTGTATCTGGTTACATCGGAACCAACCTCCACCACTTTACCTACAATTTCGTGGCCGGGCACGCAAGGGTATACGGTACCGGGCCACTCACCACGGGCCGTGTGAATGTCAGAATGGCAAACGCCGCAATACAAAATTTTAATATGAACATCGTTAGGCCTTAATGCCCGCCTTTCAAAACTGTAGGGGGCCAAAGGTTCGCTGGCCGACTGTGCGGCGTAAGATTTTGCTTCCATCATAGTATTTCTTTTTTTGTGAAGTGATAAATGAAGAAGTATAAAGTTATTATTCAATTTTACTTTTGGCAAGTAATTAATGGTCAAACATTTTTAAACCATTATGCCTTTAGGTTAATTTGTGTATTATGATGGTCAGGTTTTTTTTCGTTTCTCTCTTTGCGTGCTGGCAACTATCATTAAAGGCACAAACGCTGGGCGGCAATACTGTGTTTAATTTTGTTAACCAACCAAATTCGGCACAATTATCGGCGCTGGGCGGGGTAAACATTTCGCAACTTTCTACCGATGTTGGGCTTATTATGCAAAACCCCGCATTACTACGACCAATACATGATGGCTGGGTAAATGCGTCGTTCAACAATTTATTTGCCGGTGTTCAAAATTACTCGTTGGCTGTTGCCTACACCAGCAAAAAGTACAAAACCAATGTTGGTGCAGGCATTCAGTACTTTGACTATGGAAGTATTGCCCAAACCGATGTAAGCGGCAACCGGTTTGGCAATTTTAAGGCGGCCGATTATGTGGCCCAACTATCGGCAAGCCACGCCTACCAAGATTATTGGTTTATTGGGGCAGCGGTAAAATTTATGCAATCGAGCTATGGGGTGTACAGCAGCAACGGGCTGGCGGTAGATGTTGGTTTAAATTATATTGATACCAGCAAACAACTACAACTGGGGTTGGTTATAAAAAATATGGGTACCCAGTTGCAAACCTACAATGGCAGCAGCAACAACGAAGAATTGCCTTTTGATATACAATTGGGGGTTTCAAAAAAGCTGTTACATGCACCTATACAGTTTTCGCTAACGGCGCACCACCTGCAGGCATTTAATATTTACTACAACGATACACTTTTTCAAAACCAGGAAGGGAATACTGCTGTTGGCGGTAAAAAATTTACGTTACAAAAAATACTATCGCACCTGGTGTTGGCCACACAATTTTATGTAAGCAACAAAATTGAAGTAACGGCTGGGTACAATTTTTTACGCCGCAACAACCTTACAGTGTTTAATGCCACCAACGGGTTAAATGGGTTTACGCTTGGTGGCGGCCTACTACTAAAGCACCTGCAATTGCGCTATGGCAGCGGTTTTTACCAGCAAAAAATGTTTAACCAGGTGTCGATTAATGTATGGTTGAGGTAACTGCCCGTTACTGTACAACCGCCACAAAATTTTGCTCCGCTGCTTTGTGTGGTTGTTTGGCTTGTTTAAATGCCTGCCTTGGTTTTAGCCCCAGTAATTGAAACATTGCGTTGTCCTGTTCAAAAGCGGGGTTGGGCGTGGTAAGTAATTTATCGCCGGCAAAAATACTATTGGCGCCAGCCATAAAACAAAGCGCCTGTTCGGACATACTCATTTCGTTACGGCCGGCACTCAGGCGCACCATAGCCCTTGGCATAATGATGCGGGCAGTGGCTATCATACGCACCATATCCCATATATCGGCTTTTTTATTGTGCTGCAGGGGCGTACCGGCCACGGGTACCAATGCATTAATGGGCACGCTTTCGGGGTGTTGTGGCAGGGTGCTTAATGTATGCAGCATGGCAATACGATCGTCGTGATTTTCGCCAAGGCCAATAATGCCGCCGCTGCACACGCTAATGCCGGCCTTGCGAACATTGTTCAGGGTATTTAAACGGTCGTTGTAAGTACGGGTAGTAATTATGTCGGTGTAGTGCTCCTCGCTTGTATCAAGGTTGTGGTTGTAGGCATAAAGGCCAGCCTGTTGTAGTTTTTCGGCCTGTTGCCCGGTAAGCATACCCATGGTGCAGCAAACTTCCATACCCAGTTCGTTTACGCCTTTTACCATATCGAGTACACGGTCAAAATCGCGGTTGTCACGCACTTCGCGCCATGCAGCACCCATACAAAAACGAGTTGAGCCGGCGTTTTTTGCCTTTTCGGCATACGCCATTACTTCTTCTTTATTCATTAATGCCTGCACATCAAGGCCGGTGTTGTAGCGGGCAGCTTGTGGGCAGTAAGCACAGTCCTCGGGGCAGCCGCCGGTTTTTATTGATAGCAGGGTGCAAACCTGCACTTCGCCGGTATCGTTGTATTGGCGGTGAACGGTGGCTGCACGGTAAATAAGATCGAGCAGGGGGCTATTGTATATTTCAGAAATTTCGTTTTTTGTCCAGTTATTTCTACTATCGGTCATTAGTGTGGATTTATTAAAACACCAAAACCACCATAGGTTTTAGAGGGCGAATATAAGTAAATAGCTTTTGCCCAAAAAACTGCCGGCAGCAATTAAATAGCATATTACAGCAATATTTTTTTTGGGGAACCAGCTTTTATTACACTTTTGAACGGTGGTTGTGTCACTGCCTTGTGCGGCAACAATGCTATTGGGCCGCTGGTTACAAGGTGCATGCCCCCTATTTATGAATTGCGAACCTTGTACGCCAATAATGCTATTGGGCCGCCAGTTAAAATGTGCATTTATTCCGCTAATGTATTGCTAACCTACAATTGGCTGCGCTTTGGTGGTAAACGATACTTGCCATACCATAGTGCCAGCATAAAGGGTAACAATTCCCAATAATAAATACGCATAACTAAAAAGTCGGCCACCAAAAAAACCACAAAAGCCAGTATTAGCCATTTATCAAACCGGCTGGTAAAAAAGCCTATAATAAAAAACGCTTCCAGCAAGGTTGCCAGCAGGTACAGCCAATAGCTTACTAACCAATGATTGATGAGCCAATAATACGCATTAGTTAGCCAGTGGTCCGGCGATGAGGTAAGCATTTCCTTGTGCTGGTATAACAAAACACCGCTCATTTGTTGGGCATTAAATAAACCCTGCTGTACCAGTTTCCAACTGGCGGCGCTGACCATTATGTATAAAAAAAAATACCTAAGCCCCTGCAAAACAAAATAGTAGCTACGCATTTGGTGGGTTATAAACAACACCGGAAACAATAGCCAGCCAATATAACTTTCAATTGAATTGGTAGGAAACAAGGTATAGCACGATATATATAACCAGTTAACAAGCAGCATGGCGATGGCCAAAAAATGCGAACGTTTTTGGCCAACAAAAAAAGCCAGCATGTATACCGCGGGCAAAAGGTAAAATGCAAAATCGAACCACACCCAATAGCCAGGGTTGCTTATTAACCAAAGGTGAATGCCCGTACCCATTAGCACCCACGAAGCAAAATTAAAAGGCGTATTAAAAATTGGTGGCTGCAGCTGAAATAAAAACAATCCACCCGACCATTTTACTACCATTATTGCATAAAAAATTATGCCATAACCAAACATGATATTTTTTCGGTGGGTGAGGGTTAACGACATGTGGACGCGAGATGTTGAACTTGAATGGTTGTTTGTAGTTTGCCTTGCTGCAGGTTGTAGTGGCGCACTACCAAATCTAGCTTGGTAACAGGCCTTTTTAAAATGGTGGACAGGTACCTGCTATACCACTGCTCAAACAAGGGGTATTGGCAATTGATGATAAAATCGGTACTGTCGGCAGGTAAAAACACCGCTGCTGATATGCGTTTTACATTGCTATAATACAACAGGTTATTGGCAGAAATATTTTTGAAATACACCAACGGCTGCATGATCTTATCCCACTGCCAGGGCAAAAAATCCTGGCCGCGAAGCTTTTTTCTATCTACCCAAACCTCCAGCACCTCGTAACTTTTTTGTGGGGGCATTTGCTGGCTATACATTCCATAATGGAAAAAAGGCGTGAGCACCATTCCCCGTTTTAGGTTAATAAATATTTGCACCAGCACAAATAATACTACCAGTAAAAAATACCGGGGCTTATAACTGATTAGCTGTTTAAAATACATATTTGGTGTAGAAACTATTTATAGAAACATAATAACAAAACTTTTAAGGCGAAGCGCAAGGTTGTGCCATACTAATAAAATTGACCACAACCGGTGAGCAACCGTGCCCGTAGCCATATTTTGTTACATGAGCCCTTAGCTTGCCCGTATTGTATTGTAACTTTACCCTCTTAATTTTTGTATGAAACAATTTAATGTTCCTGTTACTTACCGAAGCCCGTTGATAACCGCTATTAAAAGCCAGCGGCGCGGGCAAGATAAACTTAAAAAAGATTTTACCCCTACCCTGCTACCCTTTGGACCGGTACAAATATACCTTGCCCGCCATTTTGGCTTTTGTTACGGTGTAGAAAACGCTATAGAAATAGCCTTTAGAACAGTAGAAGAAAACCCCGGCAAACGCATTTTTTTGTTAAGCGAAATGATACATAACCCCCAGGTAAATGCCGACCTGCTGCAAAAGGGTGTTCAGTTTTTACAGGATACGTATGGCAAACCATTAATGCCTTTTGAAGAATTGACTGCCGACGATGTGGTAATCATTCCCGCGTTTGGCACCACACTGGCCATTGAAAAAAAGCTAAACGATATAGGCATACCTACCGAAAAATACAACACCACCTGCCCTTTTGTAGAAAAGGTTTGGAACCGCAGCGAGCAAATTGCCCGGAAAGGTTACAGCGTAATAGTACATGGAAAGCCGGCGCACGAAGAAACCCGTGCCACCTTTAGCCACAGCGCAGCCAGTACACCCACGGTGGTGGTAAAAGATATGGACGAAGCCCAACAGCTTGCTAAATATATAACGGGCGAAAAACCTCTGGCTGATTTTTACAGCGAATTTAAAGGGCAGTTTTCTGACGGATTTACGGTTGAAAACGACCTGCAACACATTGGTGTGGTAAACCAAACCACCATGCTGGCCAGCGATACACAGGCAATAGCCGACTACCTGAAAAACGTAATGATACAGCACTACCAGCTAACCGACCAAACTGTACAGGAACGTTTTGCCGACAACCGCGACACTTTATGCTATGCCACCAACGACAACCAAAGCGCAGTGGTAGGCATGTTGGATACGCAAGCCGACCTGGCCATTGTGGTGGGCGGTTATAACAGCAGCAACACCAGCCACCTGGTTGAATTGTGCGAACAAAAATTACCTACGTTTTATATTAACGCTGCCGACAAAATATTATCGGAGAAAGAGATACTGCACCACGACTTTCACCACCAGCAGGAGTTGTACACCATTGACTTTTTACCAGCCAAAATGCCGGTAAACATATTAATAACCAGTGGCGCCAGTTGCCCCGACGCGGTGGTGGAGGATGTAATTAAAAGGATAGTATCGTTTTACGAGGTAAATAAAAGCATGGAAGAGATGGCCGCCATGTTTGCCTAAGCTTTTTCGGACTGCATTTGTTGTACCATTTGCTCCATTGTAAGCGCATTGCTGGCTAAATAATTACCTATGCGGGTGCGCCGCAGTGCGCTCAGGTAGGCGCCACAACCCAATTGTTTACCATAATCGTGGGCCAGGCTGCGTATGTAGGTGCCGGTGGTACATACTACTTTAAAATACACAACTGGTAGCTCCATGCGGGTAATTGTAAAATTGTTTATGGTAATGGTGCGTGGCTCCAGTGTAAACTCAATGCCTTTGCGGGCCATGAGGTATACGGGCTTACCATCTTTTTTTATGGCTGAATAAATAGGTGGCACCTGTTGTATACTACCGGTAAAGGGCAATGTTGCCTGGTATATATCGTGTTCGGTAATGGCCAAAATATCGCGGTGTTCGGTGGGTTGGCTTTCAAGGTCGTAGGTGGGTGTAGTGGCGCCAAGGGTAAAACTGCCTGTATACTCCTTTTCCATGCCCATGTATTGGTTAATTTTTTTGGTAAACTTACCGGTGCAAACAATTAACAGGCCGCTGGCCAAGGGGTCGAGCGTGCCGGCGTGGCCTACCTTTTTAATTTTTATTTGTCCACGAATTTTACGTACAACATCAAACGATGTCCAATTGAGCGGTTTGTCAATTAATAGCATCTGTCCTTCTTCGTATTTATTTGGGGGCATGTACAACCGGTGGTTTTTTTGCAAATGTAGGTGGGTTTTGTTTTGGGGGGGTTTTTGGGGATTTATTGAAGGGATATGCTTTTTATAAGCGGCGATTTTAGGTAGCCCCTGCGGGGTTGAAATTACAGGGTATCAGGTTGGCCACGGGTTTATTGTTGGGGTACCCCTCGGGGGTTTAAATTGCCGGGTAATAGGTTGTCCACGGGTTTCGCCCGTGGGTTTTGTTAGGGACCCCTCCAGGGTGATAGCTATATCGATATCCCCAAGGTTGCAGCAAGACCTTCTGCTTAACCCCTCCGGGATTGGTACAACAGGCTGATTTTAAATGGTCATAGTTTTCAGGGGATGTTGAAATGAATTCACAATGACGGGGCGGTTGATGTACCGGGTTAGATGAGAATTGCCGGGTTGTTTTTTTCAGGGGATGTTGAAATGAATTCAACATGACGGGGCGGTTGACGTACCGGGTTAGATGAGAATTGCCGGGTTGTTTTTTTCAGGGGATGTTGAAATGAATTCAACATGACGGGGTGGTTGAAGTATTGGGTTAGATGAAAATTGCCGGGTTGTTTTTTTCAGGGGATGTTGAAATGAATTCAACATGACGGGGCGGTTGAAGTACCGGGTTAGATGAAAATTGCCGGGTTGTTTTTTGAGGGGATGTTGAAATGAATTCAACATGACGGGGTGGTTGGAGTATTAGGTTAAATGAAAATTGCAGGGTTGTTTTTTTCAGGGGATGTTGAAATAAATTCAACATGACGGCATACGGCAACATGGCGAAGGGACGTTAAACCTTTGTTGAATAGAATTACTACTGTACACGAGGACGCAACGGGGGCTACATAAAGGTTATATCGCCCGGTTCAAAAAAAAAACTGTTGTAAAAAAAACCCCCCGATTTTGCGGGGGGTACAACAACTAAAAACACAATCAATAATACCCATACCAGTTACCAACCGGTGTGGTATGCCAACGTATTAGTCAGGCTTTTTGCCATCTAAAAAAGTATTGATAGAACTTAAAGCGCCTTTATTTTCTTCGTCGGGCTTTACAGTGTATTTGCTGTAAAAGTTTTCGGCCGAGGCCACTTTGTTGTTTCCGAAAAGCTCCATATTACGGCGGATGTATGCCGGTACAGTCTCAAACTCGTTGTTGGCATCGGCGCCGTTCATGTTAAAGGATAAGTTGCGCAACTTTTGTATCCTTTCGGCTGCCCTGCGTTTTTGATCCTCTATATCGTCCTGCATCGCAGGTTCCTCTATATGGGCTGGTTTTACATAACTCTGAGGCTGCTGAATTTCATCCGCCGTATTAGGAGTTTCATCTTTTATAACCAATTTTAATTCAAAGTCCGGACTTTCGGGTTTTAAATCTGAGGTTGATGAAGTTTCCATAGAATTTAAAGATCGTGGTTCTTCTGGCTTAGGTTCTGCATATATATTGGATGGTTTATGTAGAAGTGAACCGGCTATTTGGGCAGGCTCGCTTTTTATGTCGGTTTGAACATTAATGTTGGTAATGGGCCTGATGGCTGCCTCTACCGGTTTAGGTTGTTCAGTTTGTGCAGGTTCTGTTTCGGCTGCAATATTGAAGCGAAAGGTAGGCGTTTCCTGTATAGGGATTTGTAGTTTTTGTACGCTTATTTGCTCTTCTGCTATTTTGTTTGGCGCAGGTTGCTGCGCATATATTGTTGGTTGTACGTGTACCTGAATTTCGGGCTGTACCAGGCGGGGCGCAAACGGGTCGATATCTTCCAATGGAAGGGTTGGCTGGGTGTACATTTTCTTTTCTTCACCTTCTACGCCCAACTGCATTATTATTTTTTCTTCTTTTTTTACTTCCTGCTTTGGCTTTTCGGGCATTTTAAAGGGGTCTTTATGCTCAAAGCCGGTGGCAATAATGGTTACACCAATTTTACTGCCAAGGGAGTCGTCAAAACCAATACCCTTAATAACATCGGTATCATCGCCGGCCTGCTGGCGCAGATAAGTCATAATAGCATCTTCCTCATCCATAGTAATTTCATGATCGCCCTCGGCAGAAGTGATGTTTATCAGTATCCATTTAGCGCCGCGAATTTCGCTATCGTTTAGTAGCGGCGAGTTTACCGCATCTATTATGGCGCGTTGTGCCCTGTCTTCGCCCTCGGCAGTGGCGCTGCCTAATATTGCCACACCACCGTTGCGCATTACGGTGCATACATCAGCAAAGTCTACATTAATTTGCCCATTGCTGGTTATTATATCTGTAATACATTTACTGGCGGTGGCCAAAATATCGTCGGCTTTGCTAAATGCTTCGCGAACTTTAAGGTTACCGTATTGATGGCGCAATTTGTCGTTGCTGATCACCAACAGGGTATCTACATTTTCGCGTAGTTTCTGAATACCTTCTTCGGCATGGCGCATACGCTTTGGGCCTTCGTTGGTAAAGGGGGTAGATACAATGCCTACGGTAAGTATACCAAGGTCTTTACAAATTTTTGAAATAATGGGGGCACCTCCGGTACCGGTTCCGCCGCCCATGCCTGCGGTAATAAAGGCCATTTTGGTATTTACTTCTAAAATGCGCTTAATTTCTTCCAGGCTTTCTTCGGTGGCTTGTCGTCCAATTTCGGGGTTGGCACCAGCACCCAGCCCCTGGGTTAAGTGTGGGCCTAATTGTATTTTATTGGGAACTTTGCTATTGGCCAATGCCTGCGCATCGGTATTGCAGATGATGAAGTCCACACTATCAATACTTTGAGAATACATGTGGTTAACGGCATTGCCACCACCACCACCCACACCTATCACTTTAAGGATAGATGACTTTTGCTTCGGCAGATCAAAGTGTATCATAAAAACGGAAATTAATGGTGAGTACTGAGTTGTTTTTGTTGGTAAGTTGTTGTTGGTTTTTCAAAGTTTAAAAGGATCTATTTTTCCCTTTTCACGTTGCTACATTTACAATACTAACTGATCATAACCTGCAACAACGTTGTTCAGTTTCCCCACCGTGTTAATTACTTCATTACTAGTAACAAGTGCAGTGGCTGGCTGCCCAAACTATCGTAAGTCCTGGTCACCTTCTTCTTTAAACAACTCTAATAAATTGTTTTTAAACTTTTCCCAAAACCTGGTCATAGGCTTTCGTGCACCGGTATTTACTGTTTCTTCCACGGGTGTTGTTACCTCGCTAATTTTTGCTTCGCCCTGCATTAATGTGTCAGGAACAACCACCTTTTTAAAGGTCTTTTCAAACTCTTTAAACTTGTGTTCGTAATCGCTGTAGCCTTTTAGTATTAACCCTATACAGGTGCTATACATTGGCTTGCGCAATTCATCAATATGGTTTGCTGCCAGGTGGCCGTTGGGGTAACCAATACGTGCAAACAAACCTGTTGCATACTCGGTTAACTGTATAAGATGTTTTAGCTGGCTACCACCACCTGTTAAAATAATACCACCGTTTAAAGCACGGCCATCAAGACCTACCTGCTTAAGGTGATAAGTAACAAAATCAAGTATTTCGCCCATGCGTGCCTGTATAATGGCGGCCAGGTTTTTAACACTTATTTCTTTGGCGGGCATACCATTTATACCGGGTATGGTTATATATGCATTTGATTTTTCAACATCGGCAAGGGCACTACCAAACTGAACCTTCATAGCTTCGGCCTGCTGCTTTAGTACGCCAAGACCCGTTTTGATATCGTTGGTAATATTTTCGCCACCAAAGGGTATAACGGCGGTGTGTTTTAAAATGCCTTCGTAAAACACGGCAAGGTCGCTGGTACCGCCACCTATGTCCAAAATAGCTACACCTGCTTCTAAATCAAGCTCGGTCATTACAGCCGAAGCACTTGCCAGTGGCTGCAATACCAGGTCTTTGGTTTTTAACCCGCTTTTATCAACCGCGCGGTTAATGTTACGGATAGCATTACGGTCGCCGGTAATAATGTGGAAGTTGGCGCCCACCTTTACCCCGTTGTAGCCAATAGGGTTAGCAATATTTTGAATATTATCCACCGTAAACTCCTGCGGAATAACATCAATAATCTGGTCGCCTGCCGGGATGAATGTTTTGCGCTGGTTTTCAATCAATTGATCAATTTCGGACTGGACAATCTCAATTTCGGAGTCTTGCCTTACAATATCTCCACGGGTTTGCAGGCTTTTAATGTGGTGGCCGGCAATGCCCACATATACCTCGCTTACCTCAAGGTCGGGGTTGCTATCGTAGCAGTTTTTCAATGCCAGTTGAATGGCCTTAATAGTTTGCTCGATATTTAATACCTGGCCATGCTGAACACCTGTGCTGTTAGAACGGCCAAATCCCAAAATTTCAAGCTTGCCAAATTCGTTCTTTCGCCCGGCAATGGCGGCTATTTTAGTTGTGCCTATATCAAGGCCAACTATTATGGGTGATTCGTTTGGGTTCATAGTAATGTGTTTAGTTGTTTATTGTTGTGAGTGGTTGTTTGTGTTGTTATGCTGTTGTTTTTATACTGCTTTTTTATTGCCTGCTTATTAATGAACTATCGGGCCTTGCCACAATATCATTTCCCTTTTTGGTAGCTACCACCTGCCCTCTGTACCGCACATTAAGGGTTGTATATTTTTCAAGGCCTATGTTTACCCATACCTGTTTGTAAAAAGAATACAGGCGGTTAAACTTTGCATCCACATCGGTTGGTTTTCCAAACAGTACCACATGGCTACCAATGGTAGGCACCAGTTCCAACTCGCGGTTATTATTAATGTGTACCTGCGCTACCTGTGCTTTCCAAAAAGAATGGTTGTTGATATATACCATCATGTTTTTAATATCGGCCATTAATGCACTGTCTGCATTGCTCCACCGCATGCGGTCCGATGGAAAATTAGTTATCATAGGTACCCTAACACTCACCTTGTTGTTTAGTGGAAGCCTTGTACAACTACTGTCAATGTAGTACGATTGGCCACCCACCGTAAAAATTCTTGCCACTGGTTCATTCTCTTCTATTACCACCTGCAACTGCTGGTTATTGTCAACATACAGTTCGGCATTTTTTATCCACTTATCGTTCTCAAGTCTTTTTTCGAGCATGTTAACTTTAATACCAGCTATCGCGCTTCCCTGTATGGATCCATTGGCGTTTAGCAGTTGCACCACTTCCTTTTCGGTCACAAAAAAATGATCGTCACCTACTGTTTCAACTGTAATACCCTTGCACTGCTTATTGTCTTTTTTTGTAGTGGCAACAACCATTATAAAAATGGTGCTACCTATTAACAGCAGCCACAGCCCGTTCATCCACCTCTTTTTCCACAGTTGCTTCATAGCTACGCTTAGGGTTGCAAAATTTGTTTAATGGGTTGTAACAAGGCATCTATATCGCCTGCGCCGGCCATAACCATTAGGGTAGGGCGTTTATCAGTTGTCCATTTTAATAATTCGTCCTTACCCAATACCTGTTTATTGGGCAATGTCATTTTATTTAAAATCAGCTCGCTGGTTACACCTTTTACAGGCAGTTCCCTTGCGGGATAAACCGGCAGCAGAATCACTTCATCGGCCATATCAAGTGCTTCGGCAAATTCGGCAGCAAGGTCGTTTGTACGGCTAAACAAGTGCGGCTGAAATACCAGCACCAGTTTTTGATCAAACAAGCTTCTTACCCCGCTTATCAAAGCCTTTAATTCTTCGGGATGATGGGCATAGTCGTCTATTAAAACATTCGTATCACTCTTTAGCCTGTACTCAAACCTGCGGCGTACCCCTTTAAAGTCCTCTACTGCTTTTTTAATGCTATCGTGGGGTATGTTTAACAATTGCGCAACTGCAATAGCTGCTACCATGTTTTCAATATTATGCAAACCGCCCATGTGCAGCACCAGCCCCGTTACCTGCCAGTTGGCCGATACCACATTAAAATGGTAGCTGCCATCGGCTGCCTGTACGTTTGCTGCATACACATTGGCCAATGTGTTGTTATAGTGATAGGTAAGCTGGTGAGCTGCCTTTAGTTCGCTGCTGCGTGGCAAACCAAACTTGCTTATCAACCATCCGCCGGGCTTTACCTTTTGGGTAAATTCAATAAAGGCATTCTCCACTTCTTCGGGTGTACCATAAATATCCAAATGGTCGGGATCCATGGCGGTAATTACAGCCACATCGGGTACCAGTTTTAAAAACGAACGGTCGTATTCGTCGGCCTCAACTACGCATACATTGTTAGGGCTGCTCCAAAAATTGGTATCGTAATTGGCGGCAATACCACCTAAAAATGCATTACAACCGTAGCCGCTGTGGCGCAACAAATGCGCAATCATGGTACTAACAGTAGTTTTGCCATGTGTACCACCTACGCAAATATTAAAAGCGCTTTCGGTAATTATTTTTAGCACATCGCTACGTTTTACTACCTTATAATTTTGCTGCCGGTACCATTGCAATTCTTTATGATCGGCAGGTATTGCAGGCGTATAAACCACCAGGTCAACATCTTTAGGCACAAGGGCCACATCGTCAACATAATGAATGTGCATTCCCGCATTTTCAAGCGCTGTGGTAAGGGGTGTACGGGTACGGTCGTAGCCACGTACCCTTGCCCCCTGCGAGTGGTAATATCGTGCAAGGGCGCTCATACCAATACCACCAATACCAATAAAGTAGATGCCGTTCATGCCCTGCAGCGGAGTAGTTAACGCAGCGCCAACACCTGGGGCAGTATTGCCTTTTTCGCCAACTTCCAAAACAGTATTGGCTAAAATAGCAACCCCTGGTAATGGATTAATCATGCCACCAAAGTCAGCAGGCAAATCATTGCCACTGCCATTTTCATTCGCCTGTTTTTGTATGTTGTCTTGTTCACTCATTGTACTATGTGCCTATTCATTTTTTAAAAAGAATAAAAACTTCTCCCGGCGCACCCCTCTTTCAGCAAACCCATTTTTAAAAGCCTTTACATTTTCACGTCGCTTACCTCACCCGCAATTCATACCACTCACCTCTCACCACTCACCTCTCACCACTCACCACTCACCTCTCACCTCTCACCACTCACCACTCACCACTCACCACTCACCACTCACCTCTCACCTCTCACTATCTCCCTTGCTATCACCTCAGCGGCATTGGTAACTGCCAGCCTGCTAATATTGGCCGATAGCTTTTGCATTAAGGGTTTGTTTTGCGCCAGCGATACCACCGTTGCCGCCAGCTTATCTATGACTTCACTATTTTTTATCATCAATGCTGCTTCCTTATTAACTATGTGTTGGGCATTTACTGTTTGATGGTCTTCGGCGGCCAAGGGGTATGGTACAAATATGACCGGCTTTTGCACCACCGCCAGCTCCGAAACAGCCATTGCGCCGGCACGGGATATTACCACATCGGCAGCAGCATAGGCCATTTCCATTTGGTTAATAAACTCGCCAGCCCAAATATTTTTGTTACCCTTTGCCAAATTAATAAACTGGCTACCCGAGGCTTTGCCTGTTTGCCAAATTAGCTGGAGGTTGTTAAGCGAAAAGTAATCGAGGTGCGCCGCCAGGGCTTCGTTAATACTTTTAGCACCAAGGCTACCGCCCACCGCTAATACAGTAGTACTGTTTGCACTAAGGCCAAAAAAAGCGCAGGCCTCCTGCTTGCCTATAGCCGATTTAGCAATGACTTCGCGTATAGGGTTACCAGTTATAATGAGCCTTGCGACCGGAAAAAATTTTTCCATCCCATCGCTGGATACAAATATTTTGTTTGCCTTTTTACCCAGTAAAATGTTGCTTTTGCCGGCAAACGAATTGCTTTCGTGTATAAAGGTTTTTATTCCTTTTGCCTGCGCATAGCGCAGCACCGGAAAGCTTGAATAGCCGCCTACACCAATGACCGCGGTGGGCTTAAAATTTGTGATTATTTTTTTTACCTGAAAAAAACTCTTAATCAGTTTAAAGGGTAACCCTATATTTTTTATCAAAGAACTTCTATTAAAGCCGGCAATGTCTATACCCTGTATTTGGTAGCCTGCCTGCGGCACTTTTTCCATTTCCATTTTGTCATTGGCCCCAACAAACAGTATGGTGGCGTTGGCATTTGCATGCATTAGGGCATTGGCAATAGCTATGGCAGGAAATATGTGCCCACCGGTACCGCCGCCTGCAATAATATAGCGGGCCTCTGCCCCGTAACTGTCGGCTGGCAAGGTTGATGCTTTATAATTACTATATTGATTGTACTGGTTCACTATTTTTTTACTGCTGCTTAATGGTATACCGTAAGAGTGCGACCTCTATGGTTAGAGAGGCAAGCTGCAACGAAAGCCTCATTTATATAGAAATATTTGGTTCATTAAAAATCTTTTTTCTACTATCGATTATGGTAGTGGCTCCTGTTTGCGCCTGCTCTTCTTCTAACATTGGCAATGGTGGCCTGCCTTCAATTTGCTCCACGTTTCGCGACACGCTTAATATAATGCCAATGGAGGCGCAGGTAAATAAAAACGAACTGCCCCCCATGCTTACCAGCGGCAAGGTTACCCCGGTAACAGGCACCAGGTTTACGGCAACCGCCATATTTGCCATGGCTTGAATGACCAATGTAAAACTGAGCCCCAAAGCCAAAAATGCACCAAAGGCAAAAGGACACCGCCTGAACACCATAATGCAGCGAAGCAAAAACACGAGGTAAATAAATATGATGATGGCTCCACCAGCAAGGCCATACTCCTCCAGTATAATGGCATAAATCATATCGCTATACGGGTGGGGTAAAAAGTTTTTGGCTTCGCTGTTGCCTGGTCCTTTACCAAATATGCCGCCCTTGCTAATGGCTATTTTAGCCTGTTGCACCTGGTAGGGCGTTTCGTCGGCACTGGCATAAATAAAGTC
Source organism: Chitinophagales bacterium (assembly GCA_038247635.1). Lineage (GTDB taxonomy): Bacteria > Bacteroidota > Bacteroidia > Chitinophagales > Chitinophagaceae > Segetibacter. The sequence goes on along the minus strand of JBBRUR010000022.1, from coordinate 23,851 downwards.
CTGCACACGATGTATCCATGTACCAACCCGCCCTACCGACGACAGACTTATCACGGCTTTGGATTTACCACCGTCATGCGCATCAGTATGTGTTAGCACTGCTACGCTAACAAGCAGCAGCACGGGTATTAATGCAACCGCAATTACACCTAGAATATGTTTTGCGCGGCAACGACCTATAAACATTAGCAACAAACTGGTGGCACCAGTAAGTAAGGCGGTAGATAAGTTGGCCGGCATAATTAACAGGCAAATAATACCTACGGGCACCATTAGTGGTAGGAAGCCTTTTTTCCAATCCTGTATCACCTCTTGCTTGCGGCTTAGCTGGCGGCTGAGGTACATAAATAAGCCCAACTTGGCAAGGTCGCTTGTTTGAAAGGTGAGGTTAATAATGGGCAGCTTTATCCAACGGCTGCCATCGTTAATAGTAGCACCAAACAGGTAGGTAAAAATCATTAATGGTATGGCAAGCAAAAACAGGTAAAGCGCAAGGCGTGAGTAAACGGTGTAATTAATGCGGTGTGCAAAATAAATAACCATTACGCCAATAATTATAAAGGCAAATTGCTTAAACAGGTACACCTCGGTATTGCCCTTATACATTTTATAGGCCAAACTACCGGTAGCACTATACACCACCAGCAACGAGGTAATTGCCAGCAAAACAACAATACCCCAAATGTATTTATCGCCGCGGGTTCGCCGCAATAATGCGTGGCCCATGCCGCGGTTAGGTGTATTGTTTTGTATGTTGTTATTGCCGGTCATTATTATTACAATTCTTTTACAGCTTCCTTAAATTGGGTACCTCTTTGTTCGTAATTTTTAAATAAGTCAAAGCTGGCACAGGCAGGGCTTAGCAATACGGTGTCGCCTTTTGCAGCCAGGTTAAAGGCAGCCTTAACGGCTTGGGCAGCAGTGGTTGTTTCAATAATTACACGTACTTTGTTTTTAAAGTAGGCTGTGATTTTTGAATTGTCAACACCCAGGCAAATAATGGCCTTTACCTTTTGGCGTACCATTTCGTCAATAATGGTGTAATCGTTGCCTTTATCTACGCCACCCATAATTAAAATGGTGGGCTTTTTCATGTCTTCCAGGGCGAACCATGTGCTGTTAATGTTAGTGGCCTTACTATCGTTAATAAAATCTACCCCCCTAACCGTTGCCACAAACTCAAGCCTGTGCTCAAGACTTTCAAAGGTTGCAACAACCTCGCGTATTTTCTCCTTTCTAATACCTACTAATACACCTGCAATGCCTGCGGCCATGGTATTGTATTGATTGTGTTTACCCTTTAGGGCAAAATCGTAAATACTCATATTTACGCGTTCGTCTTGTATCCTAAGCATCATTTGGTCTCCCTTAATGTATGCTCCTTTCTTTACTTCCTGCTTCATTGAAAATGGTAATGGGTTAGTAAGTGGTTTTAGTGTTGCTAAATGTTTCGTGATCACCTCATCGTCCAAACAGTAAATGAAATAATCGTTCTGTGCCTGGTTTTCTATTATCCTGAACTTACTTTTTAGGTAGTTCTCAAATTTGTATTCGTACCTGTCTAAATGGTCTTCGGTTATATTTAACAACAAGGCTATATCGGGCCTGAAGGTGTGTATATCGTCTAATTGAAAAGAACTTATTTCTACCACATACCACTCTGTTGGCTGCATGGCCACCTGCCTTGCAAAGCTGTACCCAATGTTACCCACCAGCGAAACATTTAAGCCACCGGCCTCGCATATTTTATAAATCAGCGTAGTGGTGGTGGTTTTACCATTGCTACCAGTAATACCTATTATTTTGCTATCGCCTTTATACCGGTAGGCCAATTCAATTTCACTTATAATGGGTATGCTGGCCGCCCTTATCTTTTTCACCATCCCATTTTTTTCGCCTATGCCGGGGCTTTTTACCACCTCGGCTGCCATCAATATTTTGCTTTCAGTATGTCCACCTTCTTCAAAAGCAATATTGTTGTCAACCAACTCCTTTTTAAACACTGGCTTTATAATTCCGCCGTCGCTTACAAATACATCGTAGCCCTTTTGCTTTGCCAGTAACGCTGCACCCACGCCGCTTTCGCCGCTGCCCAGCATTACCACAAACCCTTTGGTACCGTGTGTATTTTTTTCGTTTGCCAGCACTGTTATTTATTCTTTTTTGTTTAAATATTTGTTATCAATTCAATATTGGGAATTACGACCCGACCATACGGTGGGTTGGTCAGGACCAACCCCTACCGTATTTTTAAACTCATGATTGAAAACACAACACACAATATTGTTACGATCCAAAACCTTACGGCTATTTTACTTTCATGGTAACCTTTTTTTTGAAAATGATGGTGCAGTGGGCTCATCTTAAAAACACGGCGGCCTTCGCCATACTTTCTTTTGGTGTATTTGAAATACGACACCTGTATAATCACACTTAAATTCTCAACTAAAAACACCCCGCATATAATAGGTATCAACAACTCCTTATGTATAATAATGGCAAGCGACGCAATAATGCCTCCGAGTGCAAGGCTGCCGGTATCGCCCATAAACACCTGTGCCGGGTAGGCATTGTACCATAAAAAACCTACACATGCCCCAATGAACGCACCAATAAAAATGCTTAGCTCGCCCATGTTAGGTATGTACATTATATTGAGGTATTCAGCAAAATTGATGTTACCACTTACATAGGCAAATATGCCAAGGCATACCCCTATTATAGCCGATACACCTGTAGCCAGGCCATCTAACCCATCGGTAATATTGGCACCATTACTTACTGCGGTAATAATAAAAATCACCACAAATATGTATAGTACCCAGGTATAGTTTGCCCAGCGTTCGGGTAATAATCTGGAGTAATTGAACTCGTGATTTTTAACGAATGGTATAGTAGTTATGGGTGTTTTAACTGTTACAAAGCGATGGCGCTCTCCATTAATGATCCTGACGGTATCGCGTAACAATCGCTCGCCACGTTGTATAACGGTATTTTTGGTTGTTACGTTGGCCGACGATATTACTTCGCGCTGCACATATACACTTGGGCTAAAATACAGGGTGGCACCTACTATTACACCCAATATTACCTGGCCAAATACTTTAAACTTACCAGCAAGGCCGTCGGCATTCGTCTTTTTAAAATCAATCCCTTTTTCTTTTGCTATCCTTTTTGACCTCAACTTTAAGTAATCGTCAATAAACCCAATGATACCCAGCCAAACGGTACTAAGTAACATTAATCTTATGTATACTTTTTCAAGATTGGCAAACAATAACGTTGGTATTATAATAGCCAGCAAAATAATTAAACCACCCATTGTTGGTGTACCTTTCTTTTCCTTTTCCCCTTCTAAACCAAGATCTCTAACAGTTTCTCCTATTTGTTTTTTACGCAGGTAGTTAATCAATCTTCTGCCATAAACAGTGGTTATTACCAACGAAAGCAATACTGCCAGCAACACCCTAAAGGTGATGAATTGCAGCAACCCGCTTCCGGGAAATTTAATCCCGCTGTTGTTTAACCATTCAAATAGAGAATACAGCATTTTACTTTAGGGAGTTATGAATTTTTATGTTGAATTTTAAATGCTAAATTTTGAATTAATAATTGAGTTATGAGTTGGAAGATTTTATTTTGAATTTTAAATTAATTATGAGTGATGAGTTATGAGTTATGAATTATGAGTTATGAGTTTTGAATTAGCTTCGGTTTGATAAATAATTAATTGCATTACTAATGATGATAGAAAATCACCCATCATTATTTTCTCCTTTACTATTCATAATAAAACATCCTCGGCTTGCTAATTTACTTTTCACAATTTCACTATTGACCATTCACTATTCACCCCTTCACAATTTCACTATTTACCATTCACTACTCACCATTCACTTTTCCAGTAGTACAAAAATTTCCTTCAGCACTTCTTTATCATCAAAGGGATGTTTAACTCCTTTAATGTCCTGGTATTTTTCGTGGCCTTTGCCGGCTATTAATACAATATCGTCGGGTTTGGCAAAGCTTACGGCCGTTTTTATTGCTTCGCGGCGGTCGGCTATCGAAATAAATTTTCTTCTTGCTGCGCTGTTTAGGTTTGCTTCCATTTCTTTTAATATCACCAGCGGATCTTCACTGCGTGGATTGTCGCTGGTAAAAATTACCCGGTCGCTTAACTCGCAGGCTACCTCGCCCATTACGGGGCGTTTGGTTTTATCGCGGTCGCCACCGCAACCCACTACGGTAATTACCTGTTCGGTACCACTGCGTAATTTTTTTATGGTGCTTAAAACATTTTGGAGGGCATCGGGTGTATGGGCATAGTCAATAATACCTATTACCTTACTGTTACTTATTATGTAGTCAAACCTTCCTTCAGCACCGGTCATCATACTAAGTGAAGTCAACACCTCTTCGCTGTTTTCGCCAAGGTTAGCAGCTGCTGCAAATACAGCCAGCAGGTTATAGGCATTAAACTCTCCTATCAGCCTAAAATGAACTTCCTTTTCATTAATGGTCATAACCAAACCGGTTAGTCCATTTTCCAATATGCGGCCCTTATAGCCAGCCAGTGTTTTTAGGCTGTAATAATGTTTTTGCGCCGCTGTGTTTTGTAACATTACAGTGCCTCTTTTATCGTCGGCATTGGATATTGCAAAAGCAGCGGATGGAAGCCCATCAAAAAACAATTTTTTTACCCTTATGTATTCGTCAAATGTTTTGTGGTAATCCAAATGGTCGTGGGTAATGTTGGTAAATATGCCCCCAACAAACGATAGCCCGGTAACACGGTGTTGATGAATGGCATGACTACTTACTTCCATAAACACGTGGGTACACTCGGCTGCCACCATATCGGCCAGTAGTTTATTAATACTTACTGCATCGGGCGTAGTGTGGGTGGAGGGCACAATGGTTTTTCCAATTTGGTTTTGCACTGTACTTATTAGCCCACACTTATAACCCAATTGAGTAAATAATTTATACAACAGAGTAGCTACGGTGGTTTTTCCATTGGTACCTGTAACACCCACCAGTTTTAGCCGGGTAGAAGGCTCTTTGTAAAAATGATGAGCAATAAATGCTAGCGCTTCCGATGAATTTTTTACCTGCACATAAGTAATGCCTTCTAATACCAGCAATGGCACTTCCTCGCATACTATGGCACGGGCACCTAACTCAATAGCTTTTTCAATAAACAAATGACCATCGCTTACAGCGCCTTTTATTGCTACGAACAACGATCCGGTTGTAATTAATCTGCTATCTATCTGAATGCTATTTACCTCAAGGTTGGTTGAACCCTGCACCGATTGCAGCCGCACGTTGTACAATATGTCCTGCAGTTTTGCCATTGTTTTTATTTATTTCGCCTTTTTTACTTTTTATTGTAACTGAATACTGATTTCGTTACCCCGCCGTATACTTTGCCCTGTTGCAATAGATTGCCACGAAACTTTACCCCTTCCTGCAATGGCCACCTTCAACCCAAGGTTTTCGCACAGGTACACTACATCTTTTAGTCCCATTCCTTTTAGAGTGGGCATTTGGCTGCTGCTGATCTTTTGGTTGCTTACCACATTCTTACCTCCGCTTTTATACATGCGGCTATAGTTTCCACCGGTTTGTACAAAGGGCATTTGCAACTGCTCAGCTACCTCCTTCATATCTTTTGTATACCCGGTGTAGCTGTACCACGCAGTATCTTTTGTAGTGATGTTTGCATACTGATACCTACCGGTTTGTTCGGCTTTTAGGGCATACACATGGTCGGCAATTTCTTTAAACACCGGGCCTGCTACTGCGGCACCATAAAACATTGCAGCATGCGGCTTATTCTTAATTACTACTATTACACTGTAGCGCGGGTCGTTGGCAGGAAAATAGCCCACAAACGACGACTGGTATATTTTATCAGCATAACCACGGCTGCCATTGGCCACCAATGCCGTGCCTGTTTTACCAGCTATTTTGTAGGTGTTACTTTTAAGGGTAATACCAGTGCCAATAGTCATTACCCCCTCAAGGCAATCGCGCAGGCTTTGCAACGTAGCAGCACTGCAAATACTATCGACCATTACCTGTGGTTTAAATGCTTTTAGTACTATTCCATCCTGGCTTATGTCGTTAACCAGGTATGGCTTCATCATAACCCCATTGTTAGCAACGGCATTGTATAACATTAGTGTTTGTAATGGGGTAACCAACAGGTTATAACCAAAGGCCATCCACGGAAGCGTTGTTTTGCTCCAGTGCCTGTTTCCGGGGCGATATATTACCGGCCTCATCTCACCCTTTAAATCAATACCGGTAAGGGTATCCATACGCAATGCATGCAGGTAATTGATAAAGCGGTTAGGGTTGCTGGCATAATGCAGGTAAGCAAGTTTGGCCATGCCTACATTGCTGCTATGCTCAAAAGCCTGCTTTACAGTAACATTGTTAAGGCCATGTTTTTCGCTGTCAAATACCGTTCTCCCGTATATTTTCCACATACCACCTTGTAAATTTATGTTGCTGGTAAGCCTTACTTTTTTATCTTCCAACAGTGCCAGCATGGTAGCCAGTTTAAAGGTGGAACCGGGCTCTGACGGTGTAATGGCATAATTATAATTTTCAAAATAATCGCCGTTTAATTGCCTGCCCAGGTTGGCTATTGCCTTTATTTTACCGGTTTTCACTTCCATAACAATTGCACAGCCATGTTCAGCTTCGTTCTGCTGCATCATACGCAAAAGGGCTGCCTCGGTAATATCCTGTATGCTTACATCCAGCGTGGTTTTAATGTCCTTGCCATTTTCGGGTTCTACCTCAAAATCATCAACCGGCACACTAACCCCGCCGGCTATGTACCTTACAAGTCGCTTACCCGCCGTACCGGTTAACTGGCTATCGTAGGTTACCTCAAGGCCCACCTTATTATTATCGCGAAGTAGCCCTATGGTTCGGTATGCAAGCATTTTGTACGGGTTTAACCTGATAATTTTTTTATCGGCAATAAAACCACTTTTATTTTTGCCCAGCCTAACCAACGGAAACGTTTTTAACTGCTGGTAATCTTTAAACGACAATTTCTTTCTTAATAAAAAGTACCGCTCTTTTTCCCTGTATCCGTTGCGCAATAACTGTTTGTATTCGGCAGTACTTTTATCGCCAAACAATGTTGATAAAGTGTAGCTAAGCGAGTCGAGATTGTCTTTAAACCGCTTTCCATTTTTTTCGCGTAAGCCATCGGCCATAAAATCCACATAAATATCAAACTGCGGAATACTGGTGCTTAGCATGTTTCCATCTTCGCTGTAAATAGTACCCCTTTCAGCATCCAGTTCCACTATACGCTGGTGAAGGCTATCGCTCATACCGCGCCAATAACTTCCCTCCACCTGTTGTATGTAAACGGCTTTACCAAAAATGGTTAGCCCTACTGCTACCATAAGTATAAACCCGAGGTACACCCGCCACAATATGTCTTTTTTTACCTCCACTTAACTGTCACTTTTAGTTCGTTCACCCCTTATTACTGTTGGGGCGTTGTAAGCATTTTTATATGTACAGGCGGGGTACTGTCTAACTGCAAACCCAACGGCACCGCAGCCCTTATCATTTCACTTTCACGGCTTTTAAACATCATTTCACTTTTCACCGTTTTGTATTCGTACTGCAGGTCTTTCAACTTTTTGCCGGTTTCGTTTATTCGTCGTATCCTGTTATCGGCCATGTGGCCATTGCCTATATAAACGATTGCCATGGCTGATAAAAAAAGAAAAAAGCCCATATTATTCAGTATCCATCCATAGTTCAACATTTCGCCAAAAGCCCTGATGGTCGTTTTTTTTGCAGGCGGGTTATCCTGTACCGCTGCGGCCTTGGTTATTGTAGCTTCGGTATTTGGCGGCTGGTTGTTCATACACTTTTTAATAGCAATGTTTTGCTCAATCAATCTTTTAAACCGTTCTATATTGCCCCGAAAAATTCCAGGGCAATATGTAGAAACAGTTTTCTCCTTTTTAGTGTGTCAAATCCTTACTATCGGCCTTATGGTTCGTTTTTAATTGGTGTTATTTTTATTTTTAAGAAGATGGCTTCGTGCATCTTCGTCAACTTTTATCTTTTATTTCGGCCACCCGCAGTTTGGCGCTTCTGCTGCGCGGGTTTTGCCTGGTTTCGGCATCGGTGGCCACTATTGGCTTTTTTGTGATGACCTTTAACTGGCTTTCAGCCTGATTTTGCATCATAGGGCTATCTTCCTTTGTTTCTTCAAAAGTGCCTTGTTTAAAAAACGTTTTCACCAGCCTGTCTTCTATTGAGTGAAAGGTGATGATAGCCACTCTTCCACCGGGTTTAAGCACTTGTGGCACCTGTTGCAACATTTCTTTTAAAGCACCCATTTCATCATTTACCTCTATGCGCAACGCCTGAAAAACCTGGGCAAAATATTTGTTGGGATTGCCTTTTACCACGGGGCTTACCAGCGATTTAAACTGTGCGATGGTTTGCAACGGCACCTGCCTGCGTTTTTCTACAATTTGGCGGGCAAGCGTTTTGGCATTGGTCACTTCGCCATACACCTCAAATATTTTGTGCAATTGCTGCCCGGTATATTCTTTTACCAACTTTGCAGCCGTTACTTCCTGGCGCTGGTCCATGCGCATATCCAGTGGTCCATCAAACCTGGTTGAGAAGCCTCGGCTACCTTGGTTAAACTGGTGGCTGCTTACGCCCAGGTCGGCCAGTATACCATCTACCTCAGTAATACCATTTAGCCGTAAAAACCGCTGCAGGTACCTGAAGTTGGCCGCCACAAAAACAATCCGCTCATCGTTCCACACATTTTTTTGCGCATCGGCATCGTGGTCAAATGCTACCAACTTGCCGGTAGCTCCCATTTTTTCCAAGATGCCCCGGCTATGTCCTCCACCGCCAAAGGTGCAATCAACATACACACCACCGGGTTGCAGGTTCAGCCCATCCAGCGTTTGCTGGTAAAGCACCGGCACATGATAACCCAATGCGCCTTCGCCACCATCGGTTAATTGATTGTCGGTTTCGTTTGTCATAATGCTGCATTTTCACTATCCTGCCGTTTCATGGCGGTTGCCACCCATTACCCTACTGGCCAACTGGCTATAGTTTTCCGGCGAAAAATCTTCAAAGAGCTGCTTATACTTACCTGAATCCCATATCTCAATTTTATTTCCCTGGCCTACCAGCATAATGTCTTTTTGCAGCCCGGCATATTCTTTTAGCGTTGGGGGCAGCAACAACCTGCCTGCACTATCCAATTCTACTTCGCTAACTCCCCCTAAAAACCGGCGGCGGAAAATCCTGTTTTCTTCGTCAAAATCATTTAACTGGCTAACTTGCTGCTCGGTGTTGGCCCAGCTTTGTTCAGTATATAAAGTCAAACATTTTTCAATGCCACGATTTAGCAATAAAACAGTAGTTGCGTCAGGTAGTTTTTTTTTAATACCTGCGGGCAAAAGGAAACGTCCTTTTGAATCTACCGTTGCTTCATATTCGCCGCGAAATGTTGACATTAAAACTTACACGTTTTTTTTACCATTATTTACCACAAAATAACACTTTTTCCCACTTTGAACGTAATTTAACGGTTCATCTTTTTATCCACAGGCTGTGTTGTGCGCATAATCAACACCAGTAAGGGTTACAGCCGTTTTTGTGGATAGCTAAGTGAAAAGAGTGTGAATAGGTGTGCACAAACTGTGCATTAGTTAAATATGTTATTGAATATTAATGATTTGCGCGTTTAAAAAGTGGTAGAAAAGGTATTAACATTAACCAAAACGCCTTTATTTGACACCCAGGCGATAGTAATTTTGCATTGTTAAAAACTACGATTATTTTAATATGACAGACCCTACCAGCCTTTTAATAGAAGATTTTACCTATGATTTACCCAGCGACCGGATAGCAAAGCACCCGTTGGACGAAAGAGATGCGAGCAAATTATTGGTGTACCAGCATCAGCAAATAACCGATAGCCACTACCGCAACCTTGCTGATTATTTGCCCGATAATGCCCTAATGATTTTTAATGATACTAAAGTGGTAGAGGCCCGCCTGCTTTTTACCAAACCGTCAGGGGGCCAGATTGAGGTTTTTTGCCTTGAACCGTCAGATCACTACCCCGACATAAGTACTGCGTTGGCCACTACCGAAAAGGTGTACTGGAAATGCCTGGTAGGCGGCGCCAGCAAATGGAAACATGGGGTAGCACTGGAAAAAAATGTCAGCTTTGCCGGAGGAATACTGTTATTACAAGCCCGCATAGCCGACCGCCTGAGTGATTGTTTTATTATTGAACTTAGCTGGCAGCCTACCACCTTATCGTTTGCCGAAATATTACATTTTACCGGAACAGTACCCTTGCCACCCTACCTTAACCGCCCCCCCGAAGCTGCCGACAGTGAGCGCTATCAAACCATTTATGCCCGGTTTAACGGAAGCGTGGCAGCGCCCACAGCCGGTTTACACTTTACTGAAAACCTTTTTAAATCACTGGCCGAAAAAAACATTACCGCCGGGTACGTAACACTGCATGTGGGAGCCGGCACTTTTAAACCGGTAAAGACCAGGTTGGTGGCAGGGCACGAAATGCATTCGGAATTTATGGATGTTTCGGTGGAGATGGTGAGGCATCTTGCAGCCAATGTTGCCAAATTTATTGTGGCAGTAGGCACTACCTCGTTGCGTACCATTGAAAGCCTGTATTGGATGGGCGTAAAAGTTACCCTTAACGAAGCAATGGAACCAGCCGCCCTACAATTGCTGCAATGGGACCCTTACCAATTGCCCGCAACCCACGATGCGGGTAATGCACTTATCAACCTTGCCAATTGGATGGAAAAGCACCAGTTACCGCGATTAATTGCTAAAACACAGGTAATGATTGCGCCGGGTTACCATTTAAAAGTAGCCAAGGCGTTGGTAACTAATTTTCACCAGCCGCAGTCAACCTTGTTATTGTTGATAGCTGCTATTGTGGGCAACCAGTGGAGAGCTATTTACCAACACGCCATGGAAAACGAGTACCGGTTTTTAAGCTACGGCGATGGCTGCCTTTTGTTTAGCGAAAAAGTGTAATGGCTTGGGCACAATGCTTACAGCAGGTTTTGTAATTTGGCATACTGTAACAATATAATGGTTTTGGCATCTTTTATTTCGCCGGTTTTTAGCAGTTGCATGGCCTCGTCAATATGCATTTCCAGCACCTCAATATCTTCCTGTTCGTGGGCTACGCCACCACCATCGGCTACCTTCATTTTAGGCGAATATTCAGCCACAAAAAAATGGAGTATTTCGGTAACAGAGCCGGGGCTCATGTAAGCTTCGTACACCTTTTTTGCTGATTTTATTTGGTAGCCTGTCTCCTCTTCAGTTTCGCGAATGATGCATGTTTCGGGATCGTCGCTGTCCAACAACCCGGCGCAGGCTTCAATCAGAATACCAGTTGGGTTGCCATTTATATAGGTGGGTAACCTAAACTGGCGCGTAAGGATGACTGTTTTTTGTGTGGGATTGTATAAAAGTATGGCAGCCCCGTTTCCGCGGTCGTATGCTTCGCGTATTTGCTTTTGTGTAGTGCCGTCGTTTTTTGTGTAGTTATAAGTAACCTTACGCAGGGTGTACCAGTTGTTGCTTAGCACCTCGTTGCTTATAATGTTTACCTGGTTGCTCATAAAGCCGCTTTTATCAAATTTACTGATGGACTGCCATGTAGTGTGGCAACCATTAAATTAAGGTTTCTTTTTGACTTATTACTGGCACCTCAATGGTAAAACAGCTACCCTTACCCAGTGTACTATCTACCTTTATTTTACCCTGGTGCACGTCAATCACCGTTTTTACATAACTCATGCCCAGGCCAAAACCTTTAACATTGTGTATGTTGCCGGTATGTGCCCTGTAAAACTTTTCAAAAATACGTTTCACGGTTTCCTTGTTCATTCCAATACCGTTGTCTTCAATTTTTATCACCAGGTTTTTGCCATGGTTAAGCGTACTTATTTTTATTAGTAGCGAGTCTTCTTTTGAGTATTTAATAGCATTATCTACCAGGTTAGAAAGCATATTGGTAAAATGGTTTTCATCTGCTTTGATGAGGTCGGAAGTGGCTGTAAAATTTATTTCAATGGTGCCCTGTTTGTCTTCTACCTGTAGTTTATGATTGTTGATGGCATTTTTTAAAAGGTCGCTGGCGTGTACCTTATTCATATTCAAATTCAGCTCCTGCTTATCAAGCAATGCTGCCTGCAAAATGGTTTCCACATGTTTGTTCATGCGCTTGTTTTCTTCCTTAATAATACCACTGAAATAGCCCATTTTTTCAACATTATTTTGCACCTTTTCGTTGCGCAGTGCATCTACAGCAAGTGATATGGTAGCCAGTGGCGTCTTAAATTCGTGGGTCATGTTGTTGATAAAATCGGTTTTTATCTGGCTTAGTTTTCGTTGGCGCAACATGGTTTGTACGGTTAAAGCAAAGGCGGCAATAATTATGAGGGTAAACAAAACCGAGCCTACTATCATCCATGACAGCGAGCCAACTACCTGGCTTTTAAAATCGGGGATGATAACATATAGGTGTTCGTATGGGATAAATAGTTCCATTTGATTGGCCATATTGGGTATTATGGGTTCAATAATATGTTTATTATTTACCGTATCGGGTTCTTCGCGTAAAAAATTGGGCGTTTGCATTTCAAGCTTGTACAGGTTGGCCTGGGAGTAAATACCAAACTCAAAATCAATGTTTCGAAGGCCCCGGTCTTGAAAAGAATGCTGCAATTTTTCCCTGATCTCAAATTCCGAAAAATGCTGGACAACCGAAGGTCTTCCAAGACTGTAGCCAAAATCGTCGGGTAACAACCCCAGTGTGGGTTTGCGGGGTATTTTCATGTAAGGAGTAGATGAGGCCTTGGTACTTAGTTCAGAAGTAACATCCATAATGGCCTGCTCCAGTTTATCGTGCAATTGATCCTGCCGCAGGATAATCATATTTTTAAACCAGCTAATCTGGAGCATGAAAATGCCCAACAGCGACAGGGTGATCAGTAATACAATGAGGGGGAAAATTCGCTTCATTGGCGCAAATATAGCAGGTAGCCTTACGGTTTACCAAACGGTTATTAGGTTTACATTCAATTTAACTAAGCTATGAAATTATTTTACGTTTTAGTTTTTGTCAAATACTTTTACTTTTTTACTTTTCAACTATGGATGGTTTGTTACCCGGAAAAATTTTGATAGCCGATCCTTTTTTAAGAGATCCAAATTTTATGCGTACGGTTATTATTTTGTGCGAACACAAGCAAACCGGAAGTTTTGGCTTTGTGCTAAACAAAGAGTACCCCGAAGAATTAGGCACTTTGATAAGCGACCTTGCTAATGGTGATTTTCGGGTTTATTTTGGTGGGCCGGTACAAAAAGACACCGTGCATTTTTTACACCAGTGCCCCGACCTTATACCCGGCGGTTTTGAAATTACCGATGGTATTTATTGGGGCGGCGAGTTTGCCGAGGTGGTGGAACTGGTGAACCAAAATAAACTTACCAAAAATGATATCCGCTTTTTTTTAGGCTACAGTGGTTGGGGCGCAGGCCAGCTTGAAGAAGAAATGAAACAAAAAAGTTGGATCACCGGCGATGCCAATAAACGACTAGTGTTTAATACGAGTGCTGATGCTACCTGGAAAGACGCCCTTCAACAATTAGGCGGCGAGTACAAACAGATGATCAATTATCCTATTGATCCGCAGTTAAATTAGTTCGCTACTCTTCCTCCGCACTATTCTTCATTGTCATTAAAAGTGTGTATGCCCCTTTTGTCACCATATTTTTATTGGTGAGATCCTGGTTCAGAATTTCAATGTATCCGTCTTGCTGGTTGCCTGTCTTTACTTCGTGCATCATAAACTTTTGCCGGCCGGTTTGCACAAATACATACTCTTTTCCTTCAAAATTTACAATACTCTCTAAGGGCAAGGTTTGACTGCTGGCGGTGGTTACTTTTACTTCTGCATTCATGTACATGCCTGGTAGCAGGGTTTTGTCGTAATTTAAAAAATGGCAATGCACCTCGCTAAACCCTTGCTCATTTATATCGCGGCTAATCTGGTGTATTTCGCAGTTGTATTTTTTATCGGGGGCAATGTTGGTAAAAGCCACCAGCATTTGACGCTGATACAACTTGCTAATATCCTTTTCGTACACCTCCAGGTTAAGGTGTATATCGCTGGGGTCTATCAGTTCAAACAGCACATCGGCCGGGTTTACATATTTGCCAATGTTTACATTTACCTTACTTACCGAGCCATTAATGGGGCTATACAACCGAACGCTTCGGGTAATGTTGCCTTCGGAAAGGTTGTTGGGGTTAATATTTATAAGCTTTAGCTTCTCGGCCAACGCATTCATCATAATTCGCTGGTTATCCACTTCGGCCTGCGCCTGTTGGGTTACTTTATCGCTGCTGGCCTGGCTTTGGTTCAGGTCTTTCTGGCGGCTGTATTCGAGCCCGGCAAAGTGCAGTTTCGATTTTGCCAGCAAGTAATCCTGCTGCAATTGTATGTATTGAGGATCTTCCAATACCGCTAACACCTGGCCCTTGCGCAAAAGCATACCGGGTAATAATCCGGTAGTTTTTATATAGCCGCCCAGCGGTGCACTAACCGAAATCATGTTTTGCGGTGGCACATCTACCTTACCATTTAACCGTAACAGTACCGATATTTTTCGGGCTACCAACGGTGCGGTTTGTATAGTGGCATTCTCTAGTTGCGCATCTGTCAGTTGCACTACATTTTGCTGTGCTGGCACAACCGCCTTTTCAGGAGCCTTTTGTTTGGCCGTGCACGATGCCAGACCAATGAGCAATGATATAATTATAGTAGAATATTTCATGACCGGTTATTTTGTTTGCAGGTAATTAATGTTGATGATGGTGTAATTAAGTGTATTGAGCGCCTCTACATATTTATGCTGTATGGCAATAGACTGATTAATAATGTTGACGTAATCGAGGTAATTGATTTCGCCGGCTGCAAACTGTCGATTGGCCGTTGCCACTATCAGCTTTGCATTGGCAAGGCCGCTATTGCGGTAATAGTTCAATACCTCCTGGTCGTTTTTATAGGTTTGCAGCAATGCCTGGTATTGCGCCTGCAGAACGGCGGTTTGTGCATTGGTTTCGCTTTCGGCTACCTGTTCGGCTATTTTATATGCTTTTACTTTTTCTTTTTGGCCCCGCGAAAAAATGGGTACGGCTATGCCTACATGCGCCGACTGAAACCTATAACCCGCATCATATATTTTATTATCGGCACCGGTACCCCTGATGCTGCCATTAAAGTAGCCGACCTGCCACCCGGGCAACAGCATAGCTTTTTGTAAAGCCGTTTGTGCCAAAGCTACCTGTTGCTGTTGTTGCAGATAGGTTAGTACCGGGTTTATTGATATTGATGTGCTGTCGGCTAAAACCGGTGCTAACTTATTTTCATTAAGAGTTGAAGGAACTACCTCGCTGCCCTTATTCAACAACAATTGAAACTGCAGCAGCGACACCTGCACCTGGTTTTGCACCTGTTTTAGTTCCATGCGCACCATGGCCTGCTGGTTTTCGGCGGTGGCTTTTTCCAATATATTACTTTCGCCTTTTTGCAGGCGAAGGCTTGCCCTATCGTAAAAATTGGTAAACAGCGTATCGGCCTGCTGCAACACATTCTTTCGCTGCTGCAGATATTGGTATTGGTAAAAGGCATAAGTAACGGCCTTTCGCAATTCATACTGCCTAAGCGACTGGTTGGTGACCGCCAGCTCAAACTCCCGCTGGTACACGGCTTTTTGTTTGTTATAAAAACCGGGTAATGCAAACGATTGTATCACATTTAACCGGGTATCGGTATAGATGCTGTTGATTTGCCCCGCCTCCAGGTTAAAGTTGGTTTTGGGTATTTCCTTTGAAGCATTGATAAGTGCCCTGGCATAGGCCACCCGCAACTGTTCGCTTTTAATAGTGCGGTTGTTTGCCACGGCTATGGCTATGGCACTATCAAGCCCAACCATAGTTTGGGCACTACCCACTGTGCCTATCATTACAAAAATTACTGAAGCTGTAATTGCTTTTTTTGAAGTGATGGAAGCCTTGATACCCTTCTCAAAAATGATGTATAGGATAGGCAACACGTACAAGGTTAAAAAAGTAGCTACCAATAACCCACCTATAACCACCGTAGCCAGCGGCCGCTGCACTTCGGCACCGGCACCGGTACTTATTGACATGGGCAGAAAACCCAGCGAAGCAACCATAGCAGTCATTAATACCGGCCGCAGCCTTAGCCGTCCGCCTACTATAACTATTTTACTTAGCGGCATGTGCTCCTGTTGGCGCAGGCGGTTAAATTCGGCTATCAACACAATACCATTTAATACCGCCACACCAAACAGGGCAATGAAGCCGATACCTGCACTTATGCTAAATGGCAAGCCGCGAAGCGCCAATAAAAAAATACCTCCAATGGCAGATAATGGTATGGCCGTGTAAATAAGCAAGCCCTGCTTTACCGAATTAAACGCAAAATAGAGCAAGATAAAAATCAATGCCAACGCAACAGGCACCGCTATCCTGAGCCGTTGTTTTGCCTGGCGCAAATTTTCGAAAGCGCCTCCATACGTTACATAATAACCTGCGGGAAACTTCACCTGCTTATCCACCTTGTCCTGTAGCTCGCTTACAATGCTTTGCACATCTCTGCCCTTTACATTAAAGCCAACTACAATACGGCGTTTAGCATCTTCGCGTTGTATTTGGTTGGGGCCATTTTTAATTTCCACCGTAGCCAATTGCCGTAGCGGTATTTGCTGACCGGTAGGTGTTGGTACCAGCAGGTCTCCAACATCTTTCAGGTTTTGCCGCTCGTTTTCATCCAACCTTACCACCAGGTCAAATCTCTTTTCTTCTTCAAAAACAAGCCCGGTAGTTTGGCCTGCAAAGGCGGTATTGATCAACCGGTTTATGTCGGCAATATTTAAATGATACTGCGCTATCACCGATCGGTTGTATGTTATTAATAATTGCGGCAAACCGGTAACTGGTTCTACATATACACTTTCCTGACCTTTTACGGTATTGACCACTTTGGCTAGTTGATTGGCCAGTAAAGAAAGCGTGTCAAGGTTTTCGCCAAAAATTTTGCAAACCACATCCTGCCTTGCGCCGGTCATTAGCTCGTTAAACCGCATTTGTACCGGGTATTGAAAGCCTGCGGTTATACCGGGTACATCTTCCAATGCAGTACCCATTTTGGCAGCCAGGTCGTTAAAGTTGGTGGCAGATGTCCACTCTTTTTTATCTTTTAAAATGATAATCATATCGCTGGCATCCATAGGCATGGGGTCGGTAGGCACTTCGCCGCTGCCTATTTTAGTCACCACCTTTTCTACCTCGGGAAAACGGGTGAGCAGTATATGTGCTGCCTTTTGTGTACTCTCGATGGTGGTGGTTAAATTGCTTCCGGTAAGTACCCTTGTGTCTACGGCAAAATCACCTTCTTCCAGGCTGGGGATGAACTCGCCGCCGAGTGTTGTAAGCGTGTAAATGGCGGCCACAAATAAAACAACCACTACCGATAGAACCATTGCCGGAAAACGCAGCACCCTTGTAAGCGAGTATTGATAGGCTGCACCCAGCCGGTCCATTACCCTGTCAGATAAATTTTTACTATGCTTAACTTTTCTACTTAAAAAGAAAGCGCTCATCATAGGAATGTAGGTAAGTGACAACAAAAAAGCACCAAGCAATGCAAAGGCCACCGTTTGTGCCATGGGCTTAAACATTTTGCCCTCTATGCCTTCAAGGGAAAATATGGGCAGGTACACAATTAAAATAATGACCTGGCCAAATACCGCGCTGTTCATCATTTTGCCCGCCGACCGGGTCACGGTTTCATCCATTTGTGGGTGGCTTAGTGTTTTGAGGTCTTTAAACCTGTTGTTGTGGCTAAGCTGGTGCATAACGGCTTCTACAATAATCACTGCACCATCTACTATCAACCCAAAGTCTAATGCGCCAAGGCTCATCAGGTTTCCACTTACACCAAACAAATTCATCATACAAATGGCAAACAACATAGCAAGGGGAATAACCGATGCTACCAGCAGCCCCGCCCTAAAATTGCCAAGAAACATTACCAGTACAAACACCACAATCAGCGCGCCTTCCATCAGGTTTTTCTCCACGGTACTAATGGAATTATTCACCATCTTGGTTCGGTCAAGAAAGGGTTCAATCACCACACCTTCGGGCAAGGTTTTTTGTATTTGGGCTATCCGTTCTTTAACATCTTTTATAACCACATTGCTATTGGCACCTTTCAGCATCATTACCACGGCACCGGCTACCTCGCCCTGGTCGTTGTAGCACATGGCACCATAGCGGGTGGCATAGCCAATATTTACTTTTGCCACGTCGCGTATAAAAAGCGTAGGGCCGTTGTTGCGGGTATCGATAGAAATATTTTCAATATCGTTGATATTAGTAATAAGGCCCTCGGTGCGGATATAGAGTACGGTAGAACTCTTTTCGATGTAGGCGCCACCAGTGTTCTGGTTATTTTTTTCAAGGGCTGTAAATACATCGTTTACCGTTATGCCATAGGCATTCAACTTGTTAGGGCTAACGGCTATTTCGTAGGTCTTTAACTTGCCACCAAAGCTGCTTACTTCGGCCACACCTTTTACACCCAATAACTGGCGGCGAACGATCCAATCCTGTATGGTACGCAGTTCGGTAGATGAAAATTTTTGTTCATAGCCTTTCTTAGGCCTGACCACGTACTGGTAAATTTCGCCCAGCCCGGTAGATACAGGGCCCAACTCAGGCACACCTATATTGGGCGGAATAACGGTGGAGATTTTTTGCAACCGCTCCGATACCTGTTGGCGGGCAAAGTACACATCTGTAGCATCGTCAAACACAATGGTAACCAGCGACAGTCCAAAGCGGCTAAAGCTCCTGATCTCCTTTATTCCGGGTATGTTACGGTTAGCCTGTTCAATGGGGAAGGTCACAAGCCGTTCAATATCGGTGGCGCCATACGCTGGGGCTACGGTAATAACCTGTACCTGGTTGTTGGTAATATCGGGCACGGCATCGATAGGTAATTGGGTGGTTTGATAGGCGCCATAGCCTACAAGGGCCAATACAAATAGCCCTACTATGAGTTTATTCCGTACGGAAAACTCTATGATCCTGTTAAGCATAGAAAAAACTTGTCAGATAAATGGAGAAAAATGTTTGGGGTACCAATGCGCTGATAACCTCCTTTAAAGGCAGGCAATGGCAGGGTAACCGTAGTATTTTAACAAGTTTTGGGAGGCTGCCAAATGTTGTTTAAGAAGGCAGAAGTATAAATGGACGTATTGTCAAGCCGCTTTCTCACCGGTTCTTTAAACGGTTCTTTTTTTACCATTTTAATCACTGGTGTCATCGGCACAAATATGGCAATGCAATGATTGCAGCAGTTAACGGTTTTAAAAGGCAGTTTCATGTCCTCACTGTAATCCGCATCCTTTGAAGTGTCGGTAGTGTAGTGTTCGGTCAGGAATGCTAAAAATGAAATATTCTCTTCCCACTGGCAGTGCATGCGGTAGTGTTCAATCAGCTTTGGCAGCTTCAACAATTCGCTTACCTGCGTTGTGCTTAACAGGTAAATGGATAATAGTAATATGGAGGAGATTTTTTTCAACGCTGCAAAGGTACAAATAAAATTTGCGCTTAGCCAAAGCCTATTCTTATAACACCACAACAGTTTACCAACTGATTTTAGTTAATACGATTTGGAGCAATACAACGCCAGGTTAATTGATAAGTTGCCCGGCCGTAACTTTCAATAAATTTAATAAACTCATATACCATGGGGTTAGTTTATGCAGATATTACAATGATAAGTGGTGATGATATTGTACCTGCAAGAAAGCATATTATTGGTGAAGAAGAAATTAGGGAGATGACCATCAATATACTGGTTGAAACCAGTTGTGTTTATATATGTACTTATGAAACCATGAACCAGAGGTGATGTGGTTGACTATGAGGTAGCCGGCCCTATTAAAGTAAGATATAAGAACCGGCGGTGCAATGTAGATGCCATGGTTTTGCCCGGAGATAGCGAACTGTTATTGGGAGCCATATTACCTGAAGATATGCCTGCCCGATTACCTGATGATCGTTTTTAATAACAGGCGGGGACGTGCTTATTAATCCATATAAACGGAAACTGATTGTACATTTTTATCATCCTTATTTTGCGCAAATGAGTTTAAAGTATTATAGTGGCAAAAAGTAAGTAGCAATACTTTTCCCGTTGTGCTGACGGCAGTAGGCTCCTTTTAGCTACTTATTAAAATTGAAAACCCTGCTTACATTAAAGCCGAAATAAATGTTTCCCTTTTGCCAGGTACCCAATGTTTTTGCCAGGTAATAAGGCGCTGTCATGCCCCGCGAATTGGTAAACACCAGTTGAAACACGTGGCCGCCCGTTTCAATATCAAGCCCCGTAGATAAAGATGGATACTGCTTATACGACGTTACCGGGTTACCAAACAACCAGTCGTACTCAGCATTTATGCTTATTCGTTTGGTTACTTTAAAACGCCCGCCTGCTGCCATAGCCGCCATGGTATTTTTATCGGCTAACGAAGGCACCAGGTTAAAATGTAATAGCGTAGGTGACAATTGCAAAGACAGCCTGCTATTGAACTTACGGGCAATTAATAATTGCGAAGTATAGGCAGTACGCAACCGCGCATTTAAAAACGGCTTCTCGTTTTTTAGGGGAAAAGTTGTATGAGTAAGCAAACCATAAACACTTACACTTACCGGCATTCGGCCGGGGGTTTGCTGCAACAATTTTATTTTCAAATTTGCATCATACGCTTTGTCCAGCGAACTACGGCCTACGCCTACAGAAATCCCCCTGGTAATACCATAATCGAGGCCGAAGCGTATTTCTGCATTGTCTAAACCAAATAATGCATAAGCACCATCACTTAACTCGCCAAAGCGGTGCATGATTATAAACTGCAGGGTTCGTTTACCAACCGCCTCCACCGTTACCATATTTATTATTTGGGTTGCCTTAAACGCCGATGTAACAGCCATAGGTGGCGTAGTGGCGGTAAGCGAATCGTTTAGCATATCGAGCATAGAATTATCCTGCCCATTGGCGGTGCTGCACAATAAAACCAAACTTGTAGCAAACGAGGTAAAAAGAGTTTTCATATTTATTTTGGATTACAGGCTGCCTGTACACGAACATCTATTTGTTTTGCAATTTTATCCCTAACCAATGCAGGAATGGCTATATTAAAGTCGGCGGGGTTTACCTTAAACATGGTTTCACCGGTAAGCGTTTGTCCGTTTACCACAAGTGTTGCAGGGGCCGTAATGGTTTTGGTTACACCGTGTAAAGTAAGTTGGCCCGTTACCTGTATGGCATACGTGCCTTTTTTATTTATTGTTACATCGCCGGTGTAACTTCCCAAAAAGCTGGCTTTGGGGTATTGGTCACTTTCAATATAATTTTCGTTAAAGTGCTGTTGCATCAATTGTTTCTTAAACAAAAAACCTTTTACAAGGCAGGTAAAGGCCAACTGTTTTTTATCGGTATCTATAATGACATACACCTGTTTATTTTCTGCTTTTATATCCTCCAGCGGTGTGCCTGAAAAAAAGCCAATATACCCGTTGCGGGAGGTAAACTGTTGTGCTTTAAGGGTGCTGCTGCAAAGCAATAACAAAAGCAGCCTTTTAATTAATTCCATCATAACCTACCACTTTACCTTTAGTTATTTAACGCGCCGTTTAGCACCCATCTTCTTATTCTGTTGATATCGCATTCCGATAATTTGGGAGCACTTTGCGGCATAGGTGAAAAGCCGCTGGCATGCGACACTACACCCACCAGGCTGCCATTGACAGCCAATACATTTAATTTAGCGTGGGTATCTAAACTAATACCTCCACGGTTTTGTCCATTACCATGGCAACCGTAGCAATTGACCTGGATTATAGGCTGAATGTTAGCGGTATATTTTATGTTGCCTGTGTCACAACCAGTTGGGGTGCCACCGCCGCCCGTATTTAAACTCTCCTCGTTGCTTTTGGAGCAACCAACAATAAACAGGCAAAAAGCCAATAGATATGTTGCACTTGTTTTTACGCCTGTAAAGGCTGGTACTTTATTTTGATATTTTTGTTTTACAGTCTGTTTCATTTGCTATTATTTTAATTTTTATTTTAATTTTCTATTATTGCATCAATCATATTTACATCCATTAAAAAGCCAACACATTTGCCCTTTACCCTTATGTGAGCCCCCTGCAAAGGCAATGGTGCAGGTAGTGTTTTGTTAGCAGAAAGTGTGCAATTAACGCCGCCCATTTCGCCCCCTTTCAGTAAAATATTAATGGTTGAATCGCTTAACTCCACCTGCTGTATTTCACCTTCCACCAAAATAATTTTTTCTATAAACTTTTTATTTGCATTTCCTTCATTGGTACTAAACTGCCGGTACAATTGCATAGCTGTTAATGTGTATTGTGCGGGCACATACACCAAACTTTGCCGCGGTTTTTGGTACCAGTAATACGCCGTTGTGGCTATTACCAAAAGGCACAGTATACCAACCACAAAAAATTTTTTTTTTTGGTCATCGCTTTATAGCTATTGTTTTGGAAAATTGCTATCGCAAAAAATTGCCTGCTGTAATATTTAACCCGGTACTTAACATTGGCAGCTTGCCAACTCCTAAACCTATTAGGGGTAGCTTAATGTATGGGGCAAAGGTTACAAAGCCTTGCTTACCAAATGCAGTTCTATATCCCGCACTAAAACCTGCTACCGAAAACCAGTTTTTGGTTGAGTTTGCGTATGAATAATTTGCTGCATAATTAACATTGTACCTTTTATAACTTATATCATACTGTTCGCGCTTCATAAGGTATGAGTGTATGCCTGCAGCCACAAACACACTTCGTTTTGCTTTGCTGTACACATTGTACTGTATGGCTAATGGTATTTCAAACATATTGCAGAAGCCATTTGCCTGCAATACCTTACTGTGTAAAGGAAGGCTAAGGTTAGCAGTGTCAAGGTATTTGCCATCGGTAAAATAATTTTTGGTGCTCCACAGCAAGCCGGTTTCAACTCTTAATCGTTTACTGGTTTGGTAACCCAATAAAATACCTACGCTGTAACCTAACTTGTTTGCCTGTTTAAACTTGATTGTAGTTATATCAGGCGCCACCGTTACACCATAATACCATCCCTTTTTTACAGGCTCCTTTATAGGGGGTTTATTAACATTACCAATTAGGTTTTCTACTGCCATTTCAGGCGTTTTAAGCAACGCGGCCGTCGGTGCAGTGTCAACACTTAATACCTGCCTAGCGCCTCCTTTTTCTATAACCATGTCATTGGCGGTTTGTACATTTAACTTCCCTGATGGTAATGCCCCAGTTTGAAGCAGATCCATTTTGGTAACAGGGCTGAAACCTGGTTGTGATGCACCTTGTTTCCTCAAATCCATTTCCGCAACAACCACGGCGCTTTGTGGTAACGGACCTTGTTTCCTCAAATCCATTTCCGCAACAACCACGGCGCTTTGTGGTAACGGACCTTGTTTCCTCAAATCCATTTCCGCAACAACCACGGCACTTTGTGGTAACGGACCTTGTTTCCTCAAATCCATTTCCGCAACAACCACGGCGCTTTGTGGTAACGGACCTTGTTTCCTCAAATCCATTTCCGCAACAACCACGGCGCTTTGTG
>JBBRUR010000021.1:0-57901 GCA_038247635.1 Chitinophagales bacterium | reverse complement strand
TGGGCATAGTAAGTTTACCAGCACAGGTGTTCCGTGGGTATTGAAAAATGCAAAAGATTTTGCTACGCTACAAGAAGCAAAGCGTTGGGAACTGTACATCAAAAAGTGGAAGTCAAGAAAATATATTGAGCAATTAATTAGCGAAGGGTAGCGCATCCCGATTTTTCATCGGGAGGGTCCCGGGGTTCTTCCGATAGATCGGAACAGCGGGATCACTTTAGCTGAATGATAACCCTTATGGTCAATGAGTTTGCAAAGGCTTTTTATTTTTTTGTCGTCGGTTTTGTCAGCAACACAATGGAGTGGGAGGTTGGTATCGTAGTAATTGCACTTTAAGGCTTATTTTTCTATTGTTCCTAAAGTAGGGAACAACACCCTAAAATGGCGCGGCCGCCATGGAATAACAACAAGGGCAAATCTTCTATTTACACAAACCGTTAGTCCTTAAACATTTTGTATTTTTTTTTAAATGCGTAAAGACTAACGCTATCCGCTATTTGGTATACGTAATGCTGATTATAAAATAAAAATAAAAAAGGCTGAATAAAATTACCAACAATATAAGAGTGCGACCTCTACGGTTGTAGAGGCAGGCTGCCACTACCGCTAAATAATGTACAAATGCCTTGCCCAAAAAAACCTTGATTTGTTTTGTACAACATCAAACTATGTACGTGGGCAAAGGGCTTAGTCAAGAGTGTAATCAAGGCACTTTTCCCTTAACTTTAATTGTTTAACCCTTACGTATTGATACAGTTTATTTTAAATAAAAAGTTAGTGAGTACTGCCCTGCCGGTAGGTACTGCTCTGCTGGATTTTATTCGGTACGACCAACACCTTACCGGTACTAAAATTGGTTGCCGCGAAGGCGATTGCGGCGCCTGTAATGTATTGGTAGGCGATCTTCAAAAAGGCAGGCTTCAATACCGGACTGCTACGTGCTGCCTTATGGCCATTGGCAATGCTAATGGCAAGCACATAGTAACGGTTGAAGGATTAAATATGGACCGACTTAATCCTATACAACAGGCTTTAAGCGATGAAGGTGCTACGCAATGTGGTTTTTGTACGCCGGGCTTTGTAGTGTCGCTGGCGGGTTTTTGCCTTAGCCATAACCAGCCAACGCCTGCTAATGCCATTGCAAGTATTGATGGTAATATTTGCAGATGTACGGGGTACAAATCAATACAAAAGGCGGCCTTAAAAGTGGCAGTACTGCTACAGGAACGAACAGAAGAAAATCCTTTATTGTTTGCCACGCAACACGATTGGTTACCGTTATACTTCAACAACATACAGTCCCGGTTAAAAGATTTGTCGGGTACACTGAATGGAGCCTTACTTCCTGAAAATAATATTCCACGGCTGCTGGGCGGCGGTACCGATTTATACGTGCAGCAACACGAAAACATGGTGCTCAGCGATATCCGGTTTTTAGCGCCGGATAACGAACTAAAGGGTATTTATCAAATTGACAACACCTGTGTAATAGGCGCCGCCGCCACCGTAACTGATATGCTGGAAAGCCCGGTTTTTCACCATCATTTTCCACGGCTGCATCATTTTATGAAACTGGTGTCGTCTACGCCTATCCGCAACATGGCTTCTATTGCAGGCAATTTTGTTAATGCCTCGCCAATAGGCGATCTTACCATTTTTTTTTTAGCATTAAATGCAAAACTGGTTATTAAAAAAGGTGGGGAAAGTCGGGAGGTATGGCTCCGTAATTTTTATAAGGGGTACAAAATAATAGATAAGGAATCCGATGAATATGTTGAAAAAATTTGGTTTGAATTACCCGCTCCCGGCTCGTTGTTTAATTTTGAAAAGGTGTGCAAGCGAACCCATTTGGATATTGCCAGTGTAAACAGTGCCGTGAGCCTGCAAATAGATGGCGAAACAATTGTTGATGCATCGCTAACGGCCGGTGGGGTAGGGCCACTGCCAATGTATTTACAAAAGGCTTCTATGTTTTTATGTGGCCGTCAACTTAGTGAAGCAGTGGTTACGGAGGCGGTAATGATAGCTATGGGCGAGATAGTACCCATAAGTGATGCCCGCGGCTCCGCCGCCTATAAATCGCTATTGCTTGGCCAGTTAATCAAAGCGCATTTTCTCACCTTTTTTCCTGCATTGCGGGTTGAAAAATTATTGATCGGTTAGCATGAAGAACATTGACTCGCACACACATACCCGCGGCGAATCCATTTACCTCGACGACATTCCGGTATTGAACGGAACGTTGTACGGCGCCGCCTTTGGCTCGCCAATTGCCAATGGTATTATTACCCGGTTGGATGTGTCGGTTGCAGCCGCAATGCCCGGTGTAGAGCGCATATTTACTTATACCGATATACCCGGCCGCAACCAAATAGGTGGTATTGTACCCGACGAACCTTTACTGGCCGTTCATCATGTAAATTTTGTAGGTATGCCGGTAGCCTTTGTAGTAGCCGAAAGTACGCAGGTGGCCTATGCGGCCTTGCATAAAATTATTATTGAAATAGATCCGCTGCCCATTATTACCGATGCAAGAGAGGCGAGAGCAAAAGGCGAATTGATTGTTCCCCCACGTACATTTACTTTAGGTAATATTGACGACGCCTGGCAACAGTGTACCCATATATTTAAAGGCACTGCCGAAACAAACGGGCAGGAACATTTATATATTGAAACGCAGGGCGCTTACACCATACCCGCCGAAAACAACAGTATAAAAGTGTACTCATCTACCCAGGGCCCAACGGCGGTGCAACGGCACATGGCCGATGTGTTGGGCATACCCATGCATCGGTTAGAAGTGGAGGTTACCAGGCTGGGCGGTGGCTTTGGCGGTAAGGAAGACCAGGCTACTATGTGGGCCATATTGTGTGCGTTGGCCACTTTTCATTTAAAGCGACCGGTAAAATATGCCCTTAACCGTAAGGAAGATATGCGGATGACTGGAAAACGAAATCCTTACACCTCTGACTTTACTATTGGGTTAAATGCAGACTTGAAAATACTTGCTTACGAGGTCGTGTTTCATCAAAATGCGGGTGCGGCCGCCGACCTTTCGCCGGCAGTTTTGGAGCGCACTTTGTTTCATTGCACCAATAGTTATTTTATTCCCAATGTAAAAGCAACCGCCTATAGCTGTCGTACTAATTTGCCACCCAATACGGCCTTTCGTGGCTTTGGTGGTCCGCAGGGCATGTTTGTAATTGAAGCGGCTATTAACAAGGCAGCCGATGCATTAAGAGTGCCGGCATATACGATACAAAAACGCAATTTAATTAAGACCGGCCATGAGTTTCCGTATGGTCAAAAAGCCGAAAGCGAAGCTGCGGCCTGTTGGCAAAGGGCCGAAAAACTGTACAATGTGCAAAAGTTGCTGACCGATGCAAAAGCCTTTAATGCAACCAATCCAATATTTAAAAAGGGACTGTCGTTTCAACCTATTTGTTTTGGAATATCGTTTACCAAAACGTTAATGAACCAGGCGCGGGCACTGGTGCATGTGTACACCGATGGTAGCGTGGGCGTAAGTACCGGCGCGGTTGAAATGGGGCAGGGGGTCAATACCAAACTATTGCAGGTGGCCAGTGCTGTTTTATCTATCGATCCTGCTAAAATAAAACTACATAGTACCAATACATTTCGTATTGCCAATACAAGCCCCAGTGCAGCCAGCGCCACTGCCGACCTTAATGGCAAGGCAGTACAAATGGCATGCGAAGCAATTGTTGAAAGACTAAAGCAGGTAGCAGCCGGATTGTTGCAATGCGACACAACTGCAAATATCTACCTAAAAAACAACGTGGTTTGGTGTAATGAAATGCAAACCAATATTACCTGGGAGCAATTGGTATTGAACGCATACATACAACGGGTAAACCTGAGCGAACATGCGCACTATGCTACGCCGGTCATTAATTATGATGCTACTAAAGAGAAAGGCCACCCGTTTGCCTACCATGTGTATGGTACTGCCATTACTGAGGTTACGGTAGACTGTTTACGCGGTACCTACGAGCTTGATGCCGTAAAACTGGTACACGATTTTGGCGCCAGCATGAACCCCGCAATTGATAAGGGTCAGATAGAAGGCGGCCTGGTACAAGGCATGGGCTGGATGACAATGGAAGAGATAATATACGATGACCAGGGCAAACTGCGTAGCAATTCTTTAAGCACTTATAAAGTGCCCGATATTTATTCGGTACCCAAAACCATCGATATCGATTTTTTACAAACCGACACCGATAGCCTTGCCATTTTTAGATCGAAGGCCGTTGGCGAACCGCCGCTGATGTATGGGTTAGGTGCTTTCTTTGCCATACGCAATGCCATTAATGCTTTTAACCCATTAGCCAACGTTGCCTTTGCTGCACCTTTAACCCCCGAAAAAGTGTTGATTGCCTTATACCAACACCGTTACCCGGCCCCCGTTGAGAAAGTTGAAGCAGCGCTTGAAAAATAAGTTCATCTGTTTAAATATTGGCCAGCGTTTCTGGCTGGTAAATCGTAATGGACAATCATATCGGTTGCTATAAAATTGTAAATGGAGCGTGTTTTCTATTACTACCCTACCGCCATGAAATTTAAAAGGCTTTTGCTGCTGTTGCTTGTTGTTTGTTTTACCATTAGTGCGGCTATCGGGCAGGCGGGTACCTCCAACCTCGTGTATGTAGATGCGAAGGGAGTAATGAAGTACACCGAAACCGATGAAGAGGCAGCTTTTTTTGGAGTGAATTATACAACGCCATTTGCATTCTCCTACCGTGCCCATAAAGCGTTAAACGTAGATATTGAAAAGGCTATTGAGCAAGATGTTTACCACATGGCCCGGTTGGGCTTTGATGCATTTAGGGTGCACGTGTGGGACACCGAAATAAGCGATACGTTTGGTAACCTTCTACAAAACGAGCACCTGCGCCTTTTTGATTTTTTGCTGGCCACCCTTAAAAAACGCCACATAAAAACCATCATTACGCCCATAGCCTTTTGGGGTAACGGCTATCCCGAAAAAGATGAGGCCACACCAGGTTTCTCAACAAAGTATGGCAAGGGCCGGGTAACGGTAAACGACACTGCTGTTAAAGCGCAAGAGAACTACCTACGCCAGTTTTTTACACATGTTAATCCTTATACCAACACCACTTATGGCAACGATACCTACGTGATTGCGGTTGAATTAAACAACGAACCGCGCCACAGCGGCACAATATCGTCAGTAACCAATTATATTAACCGGCTTGTGGAAGCGGTTAAAAGCACCGGTTTTACCAAGCCACTATTTTATAATATTAGTGAGAACCCCTCGTATGCTGCTGCGGCAGCCAACGCAAATGTGCAGGGCGTAAGTTTTCAATGGTACCCCACCGGGTTGGTTGCCAACCACGAGGTAAAAGGTAATATGTTGCCCAATGTGGATGTATATGCAATACCCTTCGATACCATTGCCGCATTTGCAAACAAGGCAAAAATGGTGTACGAGTTTGATGCGGCCGACATACTACAATCGAATATGTACCCCGCTATGGCCAGAAGTTTTAGAACCGCTGGCTTTCATTGGGCCACACAATTTGCTTACGACCCCATGGCGATTGCCAAGGTAAATACCGAGTACCAAACCCATTATGTAAATCTTGCCTACACGCCGTCAAAGGCCATTAGTTTACTTATTGCTTCAAAAGCCTTTCATGCGGTTCCGCGCTATGCAAAATTTGGCGCTTACCCGGCCGATAGTTCGTTTAATTTATTTAGAGTGAGCTATCTAAACCAATTGAGCGAAATGAATGGTCCGCGGGAGTTTTATTATTCCAACAGTACTACTACCAAACCGCTGAACGAAAATATTTTGCAACACATTGCCGGGGTGGGTACTTCGCCAGTGGTGCAATACAATGGCACTGGTGCTTATTTTATTGATAAAATAGAAGAAGGTATTTGGCGCTTAGAAGTGATGCCCGATGCCCTTCAAATTCGCGACCCCTTTGAAAAAGCCTCACCTGCTAAAGAGGTTACCCGTATTGAATGGCGGGCCCAGCCTATGCGTATATTGTTAGCCAACCTTGGCCAAAATTTTAAAGTGCAGGCATTGAACCAAGGAAATAGTGCAGTGGTAACTGTTACGGCAAATGAATTTTTAATCACGCCGGGAACCTATATGATTACAGCGGCAAATGTCGTGGCCGGTAAAACAAAAATGCCTGCTGAAAGCAACCTTGGCTTAGCTGAATTTGAGGCCCCAAAGCCAACATCTGGGGAGCCATTTGTTAGGCACAACCCGCCTTTTGAAGTTACGGCTAATACGTTTTTTGTCATTAATGCATTGTTTGCAGGCGTTACCCCGGAGCATAAAATTACAGTGCAGATAAATAATTTTAGTGGTGGCCCTAATGCTTATGCCACATTACCTATGAGCCCCGGTAATGGCTACCAATATACTGCTGTGGTGCCTGCCAGCATGGTTACTGCCGGAGAGTTGAGTTATAAAATTATTGTTGAAGGTGTCGATACTGAATACGTCACATTTCCCGGAAACGAAAAAGGCAACCCGTATGTATGGGATAGACTAGCAGATAGCCATTACAAAACCTTTGTGACAACCCCCTACAGCAGCCTGGAAATTTATAACCCAACTATCGATAAATTTATAGTCACCTATCCCAACTACCGAAGAGGCTTTACTACCAGTTACGTAGTTGGTACTTTACATGGCCAGCTGTTGTTGCGCATAGAGATTGATCGCTTGACTGCCGGTGACCAAATGGGATTCCAGTATTATTTTGGCGATAAGTGGTTAGGAAGAGAAACGAAACGATTTAATGCATTGCTTGTAAAGGCTGCAGCTACGCAACCCCCACCGCTGAAAGCCAAAATTACACTAACGGATAAAAACGGGGCATCGTGGTCGGCATCTGTTAACTTATTGGGAACTATTAAAACTTTTAGAATCCCGGCACAACAATTTGTTTTAGATGACGGATTGTTGTTGCCCCGGCCATACCCCGGTTTTATGCCGTTGCAGTTTAAAGCAGCAGGTAGGCCGATTTTTTCCATGGTCAATATGGAAAAGGTAACCATCACTATTAATGGAAATGGCGGTGAAGTTGCCAATAAGCCGTCAGGGTTTGTTATTGAATCTATTGGCCTTGGTAAGTAATTATTTTTTAGGTAGATGAGTTGCCCCAGTTATTTGGTCAGTAAACTTTCCTTTGGTCGCAACAATGGTGACCCTTTCCATCAATCATTTTACATTTTTATTTTTTGTGGAAAGATGGGCAGTGGAAGTTGGTAATTAAACAATCGTAAAAAATGCTCAACACAAAAAGTAACTACCTTAAAGCGGAAACATCACCTCTCATTTTACAAAGTTTTGAATAAACAGTTACCGGTTTGGACATTTATTGAGCACCGTTTGCAGCAGCAAATACCGGTAATGTTATTGTATGTGGTGCACAGTAAAGGTAGTAGCCCCGGCAGGCAGGGCTTTTGCATGGCCGTGGATAGTGCAGGGCAAATGACCGGCAGTGTTGGCGGTGGAATTATGGAACATAAGTTTGTGCAATTAGCCATTTCAAAACTACAGTCGGGGATTGCAGAAGATAATCTTTACAGGCAGGTGCATCAGAAATCTGCCGGAGCCGATCAAAGCGGTATGATATGCTCGGGAGAGCAAACATTGTTACTTAAAACCATACAATTGGCCGATGGGCCTGTAATCAGCAAAATAGCCAGGACACTTTCGCAATTACAAACCGGACTGTTGCAGTTGTTGCCCGGTTCAATCTTATTTTCTACACAAATGGCAGGCAAAAGCATGGGGCTGGTAAATGCCGGCAACAGTCAATGGCAGTTTAGCGAAACAATAGGCGTTCAAAATAATTTGATTATAGTGGGTGGTGGCCATTGTGCGCTGGCACTTTCGGCCGTAATGCAGCCGCTTGATTTTTACATAACCCTGTATAACGACCGGCAGTGCCTGGCTACGTTTAATCAAAACACCTTTGCGCATCAAAAAATATTGGTGCAGGACTATACCGAACTACAAACGCTTATAAACCCGGTCGCCAATGCATATATAATAGTAATGACCGTAGGATATCGTACAGACGATATTGCCATCAGAGCTTTGAGGCAGCACAAGTGCAGTTATTTTGGCATATTGGGAAGTCAGAAAAAAATAGATAAAATGATGGCAGCTTACAGAGCTGAGAATTGGCCTGAAGAATTGCTTTCTTTTTTATCGGCACCAGCCGGTATTGCCATAAAAAGCCAAACCCCCGAGGAAATTGCTATCAGTATTGCAGCGCAAATAATCTACAGAAAAAATTTTGTTTAAAGTTTTAGGTTTATTAGATACAAAAAATAAACGACGTAAATGTAGTGAGGATAAAAGTTCAACTCTTTTATTTTTTTACAGTTAAGTATTACATGTGCCTGCACATCCTAAATACAGAATAGTCAACTTTAAACAATTTTGATTTAAATATCATATATATCAAAGTTTATAAGTGTCAATATAACATATACTATTATTACTCAATTATTTATTGATATGGTTATTAATCAAAAATGAAAAAATATCTTAAAATATGCAGCAGATAGTAAAGATTAACTGTCACTAATGTGTTTACTTTACACCATAAACAACGATTGCTGATAGAGATGAGTCAAAATGGCTCTTCTTTTAATTAGTTATCGTATTTTAAAACCTGTTTTTAATTTTAAACTTAACTAAACTTGCCATGCGAATTCTCAAAATTTGGCTATGCCTATTAGTGATTGGTGCGCCATCACTCATTTTTGCTCAATCAAAAACAGTTACTGGAAAAATTACCGACAACCGCGATGAATCTCCGTTAGTGGAGGCCACCGTATCGGTAGTTGGTAAGCCCATAACTACCAAAACAGGACCTGACGGTTCATTTTCTATCAACCTTCCTGCTGATGCCCGATCACTGCGGATATCTTACATAGGGTTTACTGATCGTATTGTTTCTGTTGCTGGTGTTACTTCCATAGATGTCGCCATGGCTGCTTCTTCTCAAAACCTTACCGAGGTGGTAGTTACCGGTTACGGCGGTACCAGAAGAAAAGACATTACTGGTTCTATTGTTTCATTAAAGGCCAAAGATTTTAACCAGGGTCTTATACAGTCCCCCGATCAGTTGCTGCAAAACAAAGTGGCCGGTTTGGAAGTAACCAACACAAGTGGCCAGCCGGGTGCTGCCGCCACTATCCAAATCAGGGGTAACTCTTCTATCAGGTCAAATAGTAATCCATTGTTTGTGGTTGATGGAGTTCCGCTAGACGGTTCATCGGCACGGCCCAACCTTGGAAATGCCTTTGGAAGTACACCAAGTTCAAACCCATTATTGTTTATCGATCCAAACAGTATTGCGCAAATTGAGGTGTTAAAGGATGCGGCTTCAGCTGCCATTTATGGAGCCAGAGGTGCAAATGGAGTTATTATTATTACCACTAAAAAAGGTTCTGCTGGCCCAATGCAAATTGAAGTAGGAGCGAACTATGGTGTAAATGCAGGGTTTATTAAGCGTTTTGAAGTATTAGATGCCGGCGAATACAGGGGCGCTTTAAAGAAATTTAATCAACCTGCAACATTTGATGGCGGAACCAGCACCGATGCTCTAAAGGCAATTACACAGGTAGGTTTCACTCAGAATTATTCAGTCGCTTTTAGCGGTGGAAACGAAGTTGGAAAATTCAGAGCCTCATTTCTGGGATCGCATCAGGAAGGGTTTTTGAAAAAAACAGCGCTGGATAAATATCTTGGTACCATTGGCGGTAACTACAAGTTTCTTGATAAAAAGCTTGTCATTGATTTCAATATAATAGCAGGTAATTATGGTGAGGTATTAACCAGCGTATCTAATACCGCCGGTTCTACCGGTAATATCGTTTCCTCTGCTCTTAGCTGGAACCCTACCGAACCGTTAACCAAAAACGGTTTATATAATTTTCCATCAAATGGATCTGGTAATCCCCTTGCATTTAACGACGCATACTCCGATAAAAGTAGTGTAAACGCATTTTTGGCCAATATGTCTGTTTCATACACGTTCCTTAAAAATCTTGAGTACAAATTTTTATACGGTATTAATTACGGAACGGGTATCCGTAAAATAAACGTAGAGGGATGGCTTCCTGGTATACCAAATTTATCTACGCTTGGCAATGCAGCCATTGGCGATGCCAAATTACTAACTCAGACCTTTACGCACACATTAAACTATACTAAGGATCTTGGTAGTAAATTAAGTTTAAATGCAGTAGCAGGTTACGAATATTGGAATTCAGATTTCTCTGGTGGAAGTATTGACGCCCGGGGATTTAAAACCAACCTTACCCAAACAACAAGAACCGACATTCCCTACACCAGCATTTTTCAAAACGCCCTAACCCAAAATCCTTACAATACCTTTGCAAATCCAACTTCGGAAATACAATCGGTTTTTGCTCGCGCTACTTTAAATTATTTAGACAGGTATATAGTTACGGCAAGTTTGAGAAGAGATGGTTCAAGCAGATTTGGTGCAAACAATAAGTATGGTAATTTCCCCGCTGTCGGTGTTAAATGGGCCATTAGCAACGAAGACTTTATGAAGTCAAACACGCTGTTTAGTAATCTTGGCCTAAGAGCTTCGTTTGGTTTAACAGGTAACCAGGAGTTCCCTGCCGGATCATCGCAAGAGCAATTTATATTAAATACTTTTACTACGTTCCCTCAAATTGTGAATGGTAATCCAAATTTAAAATGGGAGTCAAGCGCGACCTATAACGTTGGTTTAGACTTTGCTCTTAACAAAGGCAAAATATATGGTTCAATAGATTATTATAATAAAAATACATCAGATATACTTTTTCAAACCAATGCTATTCAACCGGCTCCTGCATCCATTTCGTTTGTTAATCTCGAAGATGCTAACCTGATAAATTCGGGTGTAGAAATAGCCATTGGTGCAGATATTGTGCAAACCAACAAAATTACATGGGATGTAAATGCTAACATATCCTTTAATACGAATGATGTTAAGAACTTTACCGATCCCAATACCAACCGTGACAATTTTGTGCCGACAGGCCAAATAAACGGACAGGGCGTATCTGGAACTTTAGCCCAGGTTATTACGAACAATCAGCCTGTTAACGCGTATTACTTGAAGACGTTTGGCGGTTTTGATTCAAGTGGTAAACAATTATTAAGTGCTGATCCTTCGTTCGCAGGAGATCCAAATCCGCAAACATTGGCAGGTTTTAGTACATCGCTACGTTATAATAAACTCACTTTAAGTATCAATATGGGTGGAGCCTTCGGTTTTCTTATTTATAACAACACCGCTACGGCAGTAACTAATATTGCTGGTTTAGCCCAGGGAAGAAATATTGATAAGGCAGCCTTAAATTCAGGCGAAGGTGTTTCTAGCGGCGTAGGTGCTTCTACACGCTTTCTTGAACAAGGTGACTATTTTAAAATGAGGAATGCTACTATTAGATACAGTGTCGGAAATATTGGAAATTACGTTAAGAATTTTAGTGCGTTTGTAAGTGGTAGCAACTTATTTGTATTAACCAAGTTTACCGGCTTCGATCCGGAGGTTAATATAGACAAGAGCAGTAACTCTTATCCTTCACGGTCAATTGAGTACGTGCCATATCCAACACCAAGAGTTATCACATTTGGCTTAAATTTTTCTTTATAAATAACAAATAAATCTCGTCGTATGAACCGTAATAAAATGTTTCCAAACTTTGCCTTATCGCTTGTAGCGGTAGCGGCAATGACAGGGTGTACAAAACTCAATGAAAACTTAAACAGTACACTTACCAGCGCCGAAG
This sequence comes from Chitinophagales bacterium, assembly GCA_038247635.1. Classification (GTDB taxonomy): domain Bacteria; phylum Bacteroidota; class Bacteroidia; order Chitinophagales; family Chitinophagaceae; genus Segetibacter. Next base: position 46,054 of record JBBRUR010000021.1, on the reverse strand, counting down.
TATCTGCTACGCCGGGAAGTACTGCTGGCCTAGTTCAGGCAGCGTATGCTGACCTGACAGGTTTACTGCACAGCCAGGACCAATTGTTCTCGTTACAGGAAAATGCTACTGACGAGTCGTTGGTACCTACCCGTGGTGGCGACTGGGACGATAACGGAGTGTGGAGGGTGGTGCATAGCCACAATTGGAATGCCGATCACCAACAGGTGTTGAATGTATTTAACGGGCTTAACAAATTAAACTTTAATGCTACCAACGTTTTGTTGTTTAAGCCATCTGCACAACAAGCTGCTGAAGCAAGGTTTTTAAGAGCAATTGCTCTTTATCATCTGCTAGATCTTTATGGTCAATATCCTTTTAGGGAGCCAGGTGAAAACCTGTTAAACGCCCCGGTGGTCCGAACAGGTGCTGTAGCAATCGATTTCATAATAGCTGAATTAAACGCTGCACTACCTGCCCTACCAACAACACCCGGTGCTGTTGCCAGCCAGGATGCAGCCCGCTTTTTACTCATGCGTTGTTTTCTTAACAAGGGTGCTTTTTTAAACAAAGCTACCCCGACCTTTGCCGCAGCCGATATGCAGCAGGTTATCACCCTTGGTAATGCCATTATTACCAGTGGCCGTTACTCTATCACGCCAAATTATTTTGATAATTTTAGTCCGGATAATGGTGCAAAATCTAAGGAAGGTATTTTTACTTACGTGAATACTGGTGGAGTAGCTGCTAACAATGGTGGCCCGCAGGCCCGTTGGAATATGACCCTGCATTACAACTCATACACCCCCTTAAATCCTAACGCCGGTTGGAACGGTTTTTCAACTGTCAGCGAATTCTACAGCAGCTTTAACACCGGTGCTACACCTACCGCTTTTGGACCTTCCGATACTTTGTTTGACGGTCGTATTGGTGGTCGGTTTTACCGCGGTGCTACTGATATTTCGGGTTTACGCCCAGGTTTTTTGGTTGGGCAACAGTTCAATGAACTAAACGTCGCTACTAAAGATAGAAAAGGAAATCCATTGGCTTATACGCCTGCTATTGCTGCAAATATGATCGAGACTGGCAATAATCTTGAAGTGACTGGAATTAGGGTAGTGAAGTACGTACCGGATTATGAATTTTACGGAGGCCCCGCCGGTAACGACCTAATGATATTTAGGTTTGCAGATGCGTGGTTAATGGTAGCAGAAGCCCGCTTTAGAACCGGCGATATTCCAGGCTCGTTAACAATGGTTAACCAACTGCGGGCTTTGCGTAACGCACCGCCATTGTCATCAATGACCCTCGCAAATCCAAACAAGGTAAACGATCCGAATACGTTAATTTCTGAAAGAGGTCGCGAGTTGTATTGGGAAAGTGTTAGAAGAACTGACTTGATACGTTTTAATTTATTTTCAAAACCATGGCAGTTTAAAACCAGTACCGATGCAAAAAATTTGTTATTCCCAATTCCTAACCAGGCATTGGCAGCAAACCCTAATCTTAAGCAGAATACAGGTTATTAATTTTGCTGGCTGATATATTTACAGGAGCTCCTTAATTGGGGCCCTTGTTATTTATGGGATATAGAATTTACTGATAAATAAAGCATGTCATTTTTTAACAGTTTGCTTGTTACGGTTAGGATGGTTTAACTGCCTGATTTTACCAAATACCAGCGTATCGTTGCTACCTTTCCATTTATTTTAATATTGTTTATTTAAAGGTTGATGTTTAAAATTTTTATTTCGTTGGTTGCGTGGATTATTCTTTTTGGTTGTGCCAAAAAAGAAGAACTATTATTTGAATTAATAACCAATACCGGCATCAGCTTTAACAACAAAGTGGTAGATGGGAAACTGGAAAACAGTTTCCTGTTTCGCAATTTTTACAATGGTGGAGGGGTAGGTATGGGCGATATAAATAATGATGGGCTGGCCGATGTTTTCTTTACATCTAACATGGGCAACAATAAAATGTACCTTAATAAAGGCGATTTTAAGTTTGACGATATTACCCGACAGGCTGGTTTTATGCAGGACAGTTTATGGAGTACCGGGGTAGTTTTTGTGGATTTAAACCAAGATGGCTGGTTAGATATTTACGTTTGTAATTCGGGCCATATGACCAATGGTAACCGGCGCAACCAGCTTTACATCAATAATAAGAATCTAACATTTACCGAAAGTGCCAAAAAGTACGGCCTCGATATAAAAGCATATTCCACGCAGGCATCTTTTTTCGATTATGACCTCGACGGCGACCTTGACTGTTTTTTAATAGCCAACAGCCCAATGCCTGTTAACACCCTTGGCTACGCTAACCGTAGGGATATGATGGCAAAAGACTGGCCTGTAGCTGATTTTATTAAAGACGGTGGTGATCACCTATATAAAAATGACAGTGGAGTATTTACCGAAATAACAAAAGAAGCAGGCATTCATGGAACGCTGATAAGTTTTGGATTAGGCATAAGCGTGGGCGATATTAACAACGATGGATTCCCTGACATTTACGTGGCTAACGACAGCTACGAGCGAGATTATCTTTATGTGAACAACGGCAATGGCACTTTTACTGATGGGTTAGAAGACTGCATGAACCAGACAAGCTTTTCGAGTATGGGATCGGATATCGCCGATATAAATAACGATGGTTATCCTGACATTTTTACTACCGACATGCTTCCAAAAGATGATTATAGATTAAAGACGCTCGGTGCATTTGACAATATTGATATCTATAACCAAAAGGTAAAACTTGGCTTTTACCATCAGTACATGAAAAACTGCCTGCAGCTGAATAATGGCAATGGTGTTTTTAGCGAAATAGCCAATTATAGTGGGGTAGATGCTACAGACTGGAGTTGGGGTGCTTTAATGTTTGATGCCGACAATGACGGGTACAACGATATTTATGTTTGTAACGGGGTAAATAAAGACGTTACCAACCTAGACTTCATGAACTTTTTTGCCAACGATGTGATACATAAAATGGTGTTGACAGGGCAAAAAGACAGGGTAGATGAGATACTAAAAAAAATACCTGTTAACCCAATGCTTAATAAGGCGTTTAAGAACAACGGAAACCTTCAATTTGAAGATGCTGGAAAGGCATGGGGATTTACGCAAACTTCTTTCTCCAATGGGGCAGCTTATGCCGACCTTGATAATGACGGTGACCTTGACCTGGTAGTAAACAACATTAACAGTGAGGCATTTATTTACAGAAACAATGCAAGCCAGCAAACGCCGGCGCACTACATAAGCCTTCAACTAAAGGGCGACAGCCTAAATACTTTTGCCATTGGTAGTAAACTAAAAATTTATGGTGATGGTAAAATGTTTTACCGCGAATTGATGCCCAGTAGGGGCTTTCAATCGTCGGTTGATTATAAACAGGTGATAGGTTTGGGAACTATAGATAAGGTAGACTCGGTAGTGGTTACCTGGCCCGACAGAACCAGCAGTGTGATGCTACAAGTAAAAGCTGACAGTAATTACATAGTTGACAAGCGCAAAGTGGCCCTTCGCCAGCCAATTCAATTACCTGTTAGGATCAATAACGGGTTTACCTACTTCGACTCTATTTCAACGTCAATACAAATGCATAGGGAAGATGACAACGTCGATTTTTACTACGAACGTAATATTCCCGCAGCACTATCAAAAGAAGGTCCGTCAATGGCCATAGGCGATGTTAATGGCGATGGGTTGGAAGACCTTTACATAGGTGGTACATCCAAACAACAGGGGCAACTATACCTTCAAAGTGTAGATGGAAAGTTCACAGTAAGCCCACAGGCATCGTTTAAACAATTTGCCGAATTTGAAGATGCAGCAGTGTTGTTTTTTGATAGCGATAACGACGGTGACCTTGATTTGTTTATTGGGCCAGGTGGTAACAATGCACCACCTAATAGTCGCCAAATTCAATTACGGTTGTTTAAAAACGATGGCAAAGGTAACTTTACTATCGATACCAAAGCCTTTGAAAATAATGGTGATAATATTGCGGTAGCCATAGCCAACGACTTTGATAACGATGGCGATCTTGACCTTTTTATTGGAGGACGAAACGTACCCCGCGATTATGGCGCCAACCCACGCAGCTATATAATGGTAAACAATGGTAGTGGCCATTTTAAAGATGTGGCAGATAACCTAAACCCCGATATTGCCCGGATAGGAATGATTACCAGCGCTGTTTGGGCCGATGTAACCGGCGATAAAGGCAAAGAACTGATTATAGCGGGAGAGTGGATGGCTCCGCGAATTTTTAGCAACAACGGTTTAAAATTTATTGAGCAAAAAACCAACCTGCAACAGTTGTTTGGTTGGTGGCAAACAGTAACTACTACCGATGTAAACAACGATGGCCGCCAGGATATTGTGCTGGGTAATATCGGCGAAAATTTTTATCTGCATCCTTCGGAAGCTGAGCCGGTTAAGTTATGGCTGGCCGATGTTGATGGCAACGGAGATGTTGACAAGTTGCTAACCCGTACTATTGATGGAAAAGATAAGCCGGTGTTTTTACGCAACGATTTGCAGGAACAGGTGCCGTCTATAAAAAAGGAAAATCTAAAAAACCATGAGTTTGCACAAAAAACAATTACTGAATTATTTGGTAAGGGTGCGTTAGATAAAGCAACTATTAAGCAGTTTAATCATACCCAATCAATTGTGGCCATCAATAACGGCGATGGAACCTTTACTGTCCAGCCTTTGCCGGTGAGGGCACAGCTATCCAGCGTTAATACAATATTGACTATGGATGTGAACAATGATGGGTTTGTAGACCTGGTAACAGGCGGCAACCGATCGGGATTTTTGCCTCAATTGGAAAAGTTAGATGCCAGCTATGGCGATGTTTTTTTGAACGATGGAAAGGGCAACTTCAACTGGATAAGCAGCAAGTTATCGGGCATAAAAGTAAAGGGCGAAGTGCGGGACATAAAATTGATTAAAGGCAATACAACCAACCAACTAATTTTTGCCCGTAATAGTGATTACCCTGCGGTGTATAGCGTTGTTAAATCCGCTGGTGTTGCAGTAACAAAAAGGGTAAAATGACAGGGTAATAAAAATAGCGTAGATTTTTTAAGGCTCAACAACATGGTATAGTAAAGGTGCGCAACCTCTTTGGCCATACTTGTTGGCTAACAAAAAACCTGCAGAAGCAATATAGCCTCGTAAATAAATAATTAAACTAATACAGAAATGATGATGCATTTTATTGTTACTGATAAACTGATTAACGGCACAGCCTTATGATGCGTAAATTTTGGTTGGCCTGTATATACGTGCAAGCAGTACTGTGCATGGTTTTATTGGTGGCTTGCAACAAAAAGCCGTCAACAAAGCCAATGTTCCAGGTATTGGAGGCCAATAAAACCGGCCTGAGTTTTACGAACAAACTTACCTCAACCGACTCCTTTAACCTTTTTAAATACATGTATTTTTATAACGGGGCAGGGGTAGGCGCCGGCGATTTTAACAACGATGGTAAGATTGATTTATTTTTTGCAGCTAACCAGGGTAACAATACCCTTTACCTTAACCAGGGCAATATGGTTTTTAAAGATGTAACCAAAGCGGCCAACATACCTAACGATAATGCATGGAGTACAGGCATATCGGTAGTAGACATAAACCAGGATGGGCTGTTGGATATATACGTTTGCAGGGTAGGCAATTATCGCAGCCTGCAAAGTAAAAATCAGTTGCTGATCTGCCAGGGCATCGATAAGAGTGGCACACCCACCTATACAGATAAGGCCGCTGAATACGGCCTCGATTTTTCGGGGTTTAGTACGCAGGCAGCTTTTTTAGACTACGACCAGGATGGCGACCTTGACATGTTTTTACTGAACCACTCTGTACACGAAAACGGCACCTTCAGGCCACGAAAGGAATTTGAAGGAACCGTAAATAAATTATCGGGCGGCAGGTTGTACCGCAACGATGGGCAACGCTTTACCGATGTAAGCAGTACGGCAGGTATCAACAGCTCGGCCATTAATTATGGGCTTGGGGTGGTGGTGGCCGATATTAACCTTGATGGCTATCCCGATATATATGTGGGCAACGATTTTCATGAGAATGATTACCTGTACATAAACCAAAAAAATGGAAGGTTTAAAGATGAGCTGAACGACCACATTATGCATACCAGCCAGTTTTCGATGGGTGTGGATGCTGCCGATATTAACAACGATGTGTACCCCGACATTATTTCGGTTGATATGTTACCGGCCGACCCCTATGTATTAAAGCGCTCGTTGGGCGAAGATGAATATGACCTTTTTTACCGTAAAATTGGCTACGGGTACAATTTTCAATACACCCGAAATAACCTGCAGTTTAACCGGCGTAATGGCCAATTTAGCGAGGTTGGCCTATACTGCGGCGTGGCGGCAACCGATTGGTCGTGGGCACCGCTTTGGGTAGATTTTGACAACGATGGATTGAAAGACCTGTTTATATCCAATGGTATTCCCAAGCGGATGAATGACATTGATTATATCAATTTTATTTCGGACAATGAAATACAGCAAAAGATTTTGGACAATAAAATGAATGAGACCAATGCAGCACTCATTGATAAATTTCCCGAAATAAAACTGCCCAATAAGTTTTATAAAAACAATGGGCAGCTTGTGTTTGAAGACCTTGCAGCCGCAATAGGCAACAATAAAAAAACATACAGTAACGGGGCAGTATATGCTGATTTTGACAATGATGGCGACCTTGATATTGTGGTGAACAATATTGATGAACCAGCCCTTATCTACCAAAATACTACTAACAATGTTACACCTACCAACTATGCCGACCTGCAGTTGAAAGGGCCGGATAATAACCGGAATGCGGTGGGTAGTAAGGTGATCGTTTATACCAGCAATGGAACAAGGCTATACGAAAAATACCCGGTGCATGGCTTTCAATCGAGCATGGAAATACCGCTGCATATTGGGTTAGATAAAGCCGCTATAGATTCTGTAATACTTATTTGGCCAGATAATACATACCAGGCCGTAAACCTTGAAAGTAAAAGCGGAGTAATGATTATTGATTATACACCTGGTTTACCTACCCTTGACTATGCCCGGTTTATGCCGAAAACAGATAAAATCATGGCCACTGTAAACGACGTTACCACTAAAGGCAACCTTTTGTATACGCATGTTGAAAATGCTTTTCCTGAGTTTAACCGTGAGTCGTTGTTGCCTCATTTACTTAGTACCGAAGGCCCGGCGGTAGCCGTAGCCGACATAAACAAGGATGGCCTTGATGATATATTTATTGGCTCGGCCCGCGACCATAAAAGTAAAGTGTACCTGCAAACACCTGTAGGCACTTTTGCCGAAACGCGGCAACCTGCAATTGATAACGACAGTACCTACGAAGATGTAGGGGCTACGTGGGCCGATGTAAACAAAGATGGCCGCGTGGACCTGGTGGTAGCCAGCGGTGGTAACGAATATTTTGGCCAGGAAAAATACCTGACGCCAAGAGTGTACCTGAACAATGGAAAAGGTACACTTGAACTTAAGGCCGATGCCTTTACCAATTTATTTTTAACGGCTTCAACAGTTGCAGCGGTTGATTTTAATAACGATGGTTTTATGGACCTGTTTATTGGCGCCCGTACCGTACCATGGGATTATGGAAAAATACCTACGTCCTGCTTACTTAAAAATGATGGCACCGGCAGGTTTAAAAATGTAACCAACGCCGTTGCTCCGGGCCTGTCTAACATAGGGTTTGTTACCAATGCCTCGTGGTTCGATTTGGATAGGGATGGCGACCAGGACCTGTTATTATCGCTTGAGTGGGGCGTACCCAGTGCCTTTATTAACAACCATGGAAACTTTATCAAAAAGGAATTGGCTACACAAAAGGGTTGGTGGAATTTTTTATTGCCGGTAGATGTGGATGGCGATGGTGATATTGACCTGGTAGCAGGAAACCTGGGCCTGAACAGCCGATTGAAAGCTTCTCAAAACAAACCTGTTAAATTGTATTACAACGACTTTGACGACAATGGTAAAAAGGAACAGGTGCTTACTTATTATGTGGAAGGAAAAGAGTTGCCATATGCAAGCAAATCCGAGTTGGAAAAGCAAATACCCTTAATGAAAAAGCGCTTTCTGTATGCAAAGGATTTTGCACAGGCCACGCTCACTAAAATGTTTACCAGCAGCAAACTGGCCACAGCTCAGGTTTATGAAGCTGATTATTTTAGCAATGCTGTATTCATCAACAATGGAAAATTAAATTTTACCTGCAAGGCTTTGCCGTGGAATGCTCAGTTTACTTCGTATAAAGATGCGGTAACCATAGATGCAAACGGTGACAACCTGCCCGACTTATTGTTGGCCGGCAACTACTACGATAATAATATTGAAATGGGCCGCTACGATGCGGATTATGGTACAGTGCTAATAAATAAAGGCGATGGAAATTTTACCGCCGAATTAATGCAGGGTCTAATGATAAAGGGTCAAACAAAACATCTGCAAAAAATAAAAAGGGCTAACAAAGTGGAGGTGCTGGTGATACGAAATAGCGATAAGGCTATGCTATTACAACTGAACAATACTAATAAACAGCAACTTGCGGCCAAGGCCAATACAGCGTTACCCTAAAATGGATTTGTATAGTTACCGAACAATTGGAAAGTAAATTTTAGTAAGCCATTGCGTACTGTCAGGCTGTTGCAATCTATCTGTAATTATTACTTCAAAGGGTATGGCCATAGATGTTTTACCCATTTCCGAAATATACAGTTGCATCATATCTAACGCATGATTAATGATTGCGGGGCCTCCCTGTACTTCGGTAATTAAAAAATTGCCGGCTACCAATTGCCTTTTTAAAAATGAGCCTTCAGCAACTATTTTTTTATCAATTGGCAGCGCCACCATCATTTGGTATTTACCGTCATCTTGCCTGGTAATATTAAGCATTGGGGGCGCTATTTGTTTGGCACCTTTTTTTTCAACAAAATTGCGAATAGCATTTATAGAAGCATACAATGCATTAGTTGATGGATAATCGGCCTCCATTGTTTTTTTTGCTATTAAAATTGTATCGTTGGTAGAAGCAATGGTGAACTTCATTCCATAAACATTTTCTTCTTTTGATAAATAAGTATTGAGCCTATAAAGCACATCTGCCATATTTTTTTTAACAGCAACTGCCCGTTGATAGCCCTGTACTTTTTGTAACGGATTATTGCTGGTGGCAATTTCACTTTCCCAGTGTATGGCGGTAGTATCCTTTGCTGTTGGTATAAGGGTTAATATACTACTGGTAATGTTATCGCCATTTTTTATAGATATCCTCAACACATTGTGCAATATTTCATCAATAGAATAAGTAACATTATGGTAGGTAAAAGCATTGTCTTTACTTGTTCCTGTAGCAGACACGTTTGGCTCATTAATCCATTTTTGCCAATTGGCGGGGTTACCTATTAACCTAAATGCTGCATCGGAATTAACTGCGGTAATTTTTACGTTGGTAATTTTTAATTGCGAAGGAATAAAAGCGTAGATGCAAACAGCCAAAACAAATACAGCCAAAGCTGATAGCAGCAGAAATCGTTTCATGCTTGCAAATTATGCGTTTTTAATTGGAGTTAAATCTAACAAGTACAAATGTTTAACAATAGAAAATGCTACACGGCTAGCTACTGTAAACAGATTTTGTTAAAGAAAACAATATGCCCGCCTGTTATTAATAAACCTTAGTATGCCAAATAACTCTATTTTATATTTGCATCATGTACCGCAGCATTGCCAGGTTTAGTTGTTTAACCAATTGTTTAACGCCCGCCTTTGTTATTTTGTTGTTATTAGTGGCGTCGTGCAAACAAAGCAACAAAGGGCAATCAGCTAACACACTATTTACACTGCAACCTTCGTCCGCCACCGGTATCAATTTTATTAATACCGTACAGGACAACGACCAAATGAATATTTTCAACTATCACAATTTTTATAATGGCGGAGGTGTGGCCATTGGTGATATAAATAACGATGGCCTGCCCGATATTTTTTTTACCTCCAACCAGGGCAGCAATGCACTATACGTTAATAAGGGCAATTTTACTTTTGAAGATGTAACCACTAAAGCTAACCTGGGCAGCAGGCATTGGTGGCACACAGGTGTTAGTATGGTTGATATTAATGCAGATGGCTGGCTGGATATTTATGTTTGTAATGCTGGAATAATATTGGGCGATGACCGCGCTAACGAGCTTTACGTTAACCAAAAAAATGGCACTTTTAATGAAGAAGCCAAAGCATATGGTTTAGACGATGAAGGCCCATCAACCCAGGCAGTTTTTTTTGATTACGACCACGATGGCGACCTTGACTGCTTTGTACTGAACAATAGCCCAAAATCGTTTCAAAGCTTTGGATACAGCAGCAGTTTGCGCAATGTACGCGACCCCATAAACGGCGACCGTTTATACCGCAACAACAACGGTAAGTTTACAGACGTAAGTGCCGAAGCAGGAATTTATGGAGGCGAAATTGCCTTTGGACTTGGGGTTGCAGTCGGCGATGTTAACAATGATGGCTGGGAGGATATGTATGTATGCAACGATTTTTTTGAGAAGGACTACCTATATATTAACCAGCAAAACAGCACTTTTAAAGAAGTGGTGAACAATGCCCTTGGCCACATGAGTAATGGTAGTATGGGTACCGACATGGCCGATATGAACAACGATGGCTACCTGGATATTTTTACTGCCGAAATGTTGCCCGAAAATGATTATCGCCTTAAAACAACCGTAAAGTTTGATGATTACGATGTGCAGGCCAGCCGCAATGCGTTCGACTTTCATCAGCAGCTTACCTGCAACAGCCTGCAGCTAAATAACCACAATGGTACCTTTAGCGAAATAAGTCAACTGGCTGGCGTAGATGCTACCGGCTGGAGCTGGGGCGCCCTTTGGTTTGATTTTGACAACAATGGGTGGAAGGACCTATATGTTTGCAACGGCCTTAGCCGCGACCTTACCGACCAGGATTTTTTGGAATTTATTGGCAGTGAAGAAGCCCGCTCACAACTTAGCAATGGCGGATCGATACTCAGTACCATGCTTAAAAAAATGCCTGCGGTACCTATTACCAACTATGCATTTCAAAACCAGCAAAACCTGCGTTTTGCCAATAATACGGTAAGCCTGGGTTTTGGTCAACCATCGTTTAGCAATGGCGCCGCGTATGCCGACCTCGATGGTGACGGCGACCTTGACCTTGTGGTCAACAATGTTAACCTTACCTCGTTTGTGTACAAAAACAACGCAAGCGAAACCCTGGGTAACCATTACCTTACCATGCAACTTAGGGGCAGTGATCAAAACACTTTTGGGTATGGGGCAACGGTTACTTTGTTTGCAGGCGGCCAGCAACAGTTGTTAAACCAAATGCCAGGCCGCGGCTTTCAAAGCAGTGTAAACCCTGTGCTGGTGGCCGGTGTGGGTAAACAAACATTGGTAGATAGCCTGGTGATTAAATGGCCCCGCGGCGGCAGGCAAAAACTAATAAATGTAAAAGTTGATACTACCATTGTTTTACACCAATTAAATGCGGTAATAAATGCCGGCACAACAAAGGGTAGCAGCGCCCCATGGTTTGCAGATATATCTGAAACTTACATTAAAGGCAACAGCCTGCACACCGAAAACGAATATGTTGATTTTGATGTTGAGAGATTGTTGCCAAAACTACTATCTACCGAGGGGCCAAAGCTGGCCGTTGCTGATGTAAACGGCGATGGTTTAGACGATATTTTTGTGGGAGGAGCTACCAACGATACGGCTAAACTTTTTATACAACAGACCAACAGTACCTTTAAGCGTACCGACGAACCTGCCTTTACCCGCGACCGTTTTTTTGAAGATGTGGATGCCACATTTTTTGATGCCGATGGCGATGGCGACCAGGACCTTGCAATAGCTTCCGGAGGAAGCCAGCAATTGCAAAATGGCGCCTTTTTATTTAGCAGGTTATATATAAACGATGGTAAGGCAAACTTTACCCGTAGTACTACTTTTGCTAGCCCCAACATGAATGCGTCGTGCATTACTGTGCTCGATTTTAACAACGATGGACTGCCCGATATTTTTATAGGTGCCCGTAACATTGTTGGCGCTTATGGCGTGCTGCCAGCATCGGCATTATTGCAAAATATGGGCAGGGGAGTGTTTGCAGATGTAACCAAAACGGTTGCCCCCGCATTACAAAAACTAGGTATGGTTACCGATGCGCATTGGGCCGATGTTGATGGCAATACAAAGGCCGCACTGGTGGTAGTGGGCGACTGGATGCCAATAACAATTTTAAAATATGTGAAGGGAAAACTTAGTATAGCAACCGAAGTTCCACATTCAGCGGGTTGGTGGAATTGCCTGGAGGTTGCCGATGTTAATGGCGATGGATTTGCTGACCTGGTAGCTGGTAATTTTGGATTAAACAGTAACATAAAAGCCAGCCAGCAGCAGCCTGCCCGCCTGTACGTGAACGATTTTGATAATAATGGTACCACGGAGTGTGTCCCGGTTTATTTTAAATCGGATGGCAAAGCATATCCATATTGGCTCAAGGGCGAAATGCAGGCACAAATACCCGAGTTAAAAAAACGGCTGTTGATGTTTAAAGACTATGCTGGCAAACCGATGGACCAGGTTTTTACCTCAAAGCAATTAGCAAACGCTACTGTATTATCCGTACAACAAACACAGTCGTGTGTTTTTATAAATGATGGTAAGGGTAATTTTACAATGCAGCCTTTGCCGGTGATGGCGCAGTTAAGTCCTGTCTTTACTATTGCAGTTTCTGACCTTAACCGCGACGGAATAAGCGACTTGTTTCTTGCAGGTAACTTTTTTGGTCTTAAACCGCAAACCGGCCGTTTTGATGCAAGCTACGGAACCACTTTGCTCGGCACAAAAAGGGGTGAATATCAATTTGCAAACCCCGCCACCAGCGGTTTGTTTGCTAAGGGCGAAATAAGAGATGTAAAAATGGTAGTTACCCGCAGTAAGGAAAGTTTGTTGGTAGTAGCCCGCAATAACGCTTCATTATTGATCTTCGGTAAAGCAACTTTAGTGCAATAACGACAACTTTTTAGTCAAACTTTTGTAGTTTGGCTTTTAAGCTACCATGACGCACCGAATAAATGATCCGTTTGGCTCAATGAAAATAGTTTCCATATCGATTTTTGCCATTAAAGTTTTTCTTCTACATTAAAATAAGTTATTGTGGCGCCCGCACTTAAAATGCCGGTGCTACTATTGGTATTATAAATAATGTGAGACAGCATTAAAGTGTCCGCAGTATTAATTGGCATTTTTGCAATGGTAGTATTCCAAACCGGCACATCGCTGCCAATTATGGCATCCCTTCGATCATTGTAGCATTTTATAAGAATTGAATTTTTATTATTGGCCTGACTGTTTGGTGTGGTAAGGAATAATGCAAAGCAAATTTTTGGTCAATACCTTGTGCTACAAGCAGGGTAGGTTTTTTTTACATGCTTAATTGGAGGTAACTGCAAATAAAAGCGCTACCGACAATAATCTTTTTACACTTTTTAAGAACTCCACAGTCACTCCACTAAATCTTTGCCTGTTTTTCATTATTTATTGTATGTTTAAACAGCCTGTTACTTTTTATTGGGTGCGGAAGTTTTTTAAAATTAGGAGCCTGGTTTAATACCACAACCTTGCCTCTACATCTTTTAAATACTGTAGTGTACTTTGTTGCAACGGTTGCCGTTTATGCGCCTGGGGTATATTAAAAACCTGTCGCCAACCTTTTATCCAACCGCCTATATCAAACCCAACTTTTCGTATGTACTCTATCGACCACATTACGGCAGTGAAGTAAAAGTATTTTTTAGGGAGATAAGTATAGGCTACAATCGATTTATTAACCCACATCATACGCTGCTTATCGCTTTTGGGCTTACGGCCCAGCGGGCTTTCTTTATGCAACATAACAATGCTACTATCATACGCAATACAATAGCCCCTGTCTAGCATACGATAACTAACATCGTACTCTTCCATACCGTAAAAAAAGGTATCGGGCAAATTACCTACCTGTTGTAAAATTTCGCGTTGTATAGCATGTGCACCTCCGGCAAAATAGTAGGTAAAAAAGAAATTTTTGTTTTGGTACGCGTCAAAGTTTTTATGTGGTAAAGCGTTCCGTTGCATTTGCAAAGTATCGTAATACAACACCTTGAACGATACTATAACTACCTGTCGGCCATCTATGCCGGGCCGCTGCATTGCGTGGATGACCTGCTCCAATGCATCGTTGTTTTGTAGCTCAGCATCGTCATCTAAAAAAATAATAATCCCGCCTTTGGCAAATTGAAGCGCAAAATTTCTTCCGCGGGTTACGCCCAGGTTTTCTGGTGCATTTATAAATTGAAAGGGTAACTGTTCGTTGTTTGTTATATAATTTTCTACGCTGCTGTAATCGTCGGTGGAGGCATTGTTTACCACAATAACATCTTGCAATAATTCGGTAGCCCTGTGCAAGCCACTAATGTTTTGTGCCAATGCAAGCATATCTGCAGCACGGTTGTAAGTGATAATTACAAAACTGAGTGGCTTCATAATTGGTTGGGTTGGTTGGGTTGGTTGGGTTGTAAAATTTGCTTATATCGTTGGTTAAAATTTTTAATGCCAAAGGTAGCATAGGCATAAGTGGTATTGTTGGCACCCATTTCAATTAGCAGTTGCCGGTTATGGCAAAGGTGTTGTATAAAATCTACCCCCTCCTTAACAATTACTTCTTCGGTACCTATTGTTGAAAATAGAAAGCCGTTTTGCAGATGGTGTACATGATAGGGTATGTCGCCCACAGGGGTGGCCATAATGGAGCAACCCCATGCCATACCTTCTTCAATAACCATAGGAAACCCTTCGGTAAAAGAAGTAATAATGACCACGTTGGCAGATGCATATGCCTCGTTAATCTCCGCAACATTTTCCTTATTGCCCAGCAAAGTACAAAAGGGCAATAGGTGGGCAGGTATGGCTTGTTTTACTTCGCCCAAAAAAACAAAGGTTACGGGTAGTTTGGACAGGTGTACTTTTTCGGCCATCTGTGCTACCAAATGCACCCGCTTTTCGGTGGTACCGCGGCCTACGTATAATATGGTAATATCGCCGTCAATATTTTTAGGCGGCACAATTTGCGGTAGTGGAATGCCATTTACGATATAGCTGATTTTTTGTGCGAAGGCACCCGGTACTTGTAACCGTTTGTACTGCGCATAATGGTCCTGTACCCGTTGTTTGCTTATCATAACAGTAGTATCAATAAACGGTAAAAACGGCAGCCGTATCCACGAAAAGGTGTTAAAGGAGTGGGACAGTTCTACTTGTTTAATCCCGGCCTTTATCCATGGCGAAATTTTATAGGCAAAATTGCATTGCCCGTTAAATACTACGCAAGGCTGTTTTTGCCGGTTGATTTGGGCGCTGATAAACCCGCGGTAAAAAATATTTAAAAAGTACAAAAGCTTGTTGTCGCACCACAGCGAGATATCTTTTATTACACATTCCGAGGCAACAAAATCATTATAAAATCTTTTATCGGCCGATTTACGGGTAAAGTAAACAATACAGTCGCTTCCGCCCTGGCCCTGTGCAACTTGTGTGTGTACTTTTTCGGCACCACCAGTATGGTAAAAAGGAAAAAAGAAATAAACGCGGTAGGCTGGTGGCAGCGGTTTGCAGTACGACCATGCCCTGCCCGCCAATAGTAGTGGGTACATCAGCATGTCCTCTATTTTTCGCTTTAATATGTAGTGCCAATACTTCACTTGCCCAATTTACTTTTTAGTGATTTGGCGGTTCCCATAGCGCCGTCGTACAACATGCCCGCCAAAACAAGAGTTTCAAATTTGCCCCACCGTGCATAGTTTATGCGCTGTTGTAAAAATTTTTTTTTACAATAAAATTGTTTAAAAAAGGGATTGGTTTTACGCAGGTAGGTGCCTGTAACCGACGTTGGGTGTACCCTGTATTGCAGCAAATCCTCCGGTATTTTTTCAATGCGGTGGCCATCGGCTAGCAGGCGCAGCCAAAGGTCATAGTCCTCGCAGTGTAGTTGTTCCTTATTGTATTGATATTTTTTAGCAATTTGGCTTCGAAGCATTACCGTTGGGTGGGCTATGCAATTTTGAAAAACCATCATTTTTTTTATAGATGAAAAAGTGGTGGTAGCCTGATCTTTGGTCCATTGGCCGGTCTTAGCTCCTCCATCGTTTATAAAACAAATGGTAGATGCTATTACTGCTGTTTCAGTATGCTCATCCAGCCAGTTCTTTTGTAGTTGCAGCCTGTTGGGCATACAAATATCATCGGCATCCATTCGGGCTATATACTGGCCGTTGGCCAACGTGATACCACGATTTAGCGTAAATACCAGCCCCTCGTTAGTAAGGTTGTCAAATGGCTTTACCCGGGGGTCGTCGTATTCGTGTATAATGGCCGAGGTGTCGTCGGTTGATCCATCGTTAATTACAATTAATTCAAAATCGGTAAAACTTTGATTAAGCACGCTTTCAATAGCCTTGGCAATATAGTTACTACAATTATAAGCCGGTAAAACAATGCTAATATAGGGTAAAGCCATGATGGCAAAGTTGGGCTCCATTTGTCAAACTTCAAAACCTTACATTACACCGGGCCGGGGCCTTATTAACCGGTTAATTAGCAAGCGTATGTGGTAGGCAAAATTGTAATAGATAAAAAAATGTTGGGGTGTTTGTTCGGGTATAATATCGGCAATTAATACACGCGCTAAAAAGTCGTTCCAACTGCCGGGTTTTGCAACAATTATCTTGCTACCCGTTAGTTCGTCTTCAATACCCTGTAGCCTGTTTTGCCAGCAAACTACTGGTAAATGGTAACTTAATGCTTCAATATTTTTTGTTTGCATACCGCCGCCGTCCATTACCGGATTAATGTACACATCTGCCGCTAAAAAATAGTTGTCAATATCGTAAACGTAACCGGCCATTATAAAGTTATTGGCCTGGAGACTTTTGAGGCGGGCAAAGGCTTTAAATTCATTTCGGCCGGTAATTATTATTGTATAATTAGCCGGTAGTAATGGGCAGAGGTACTGCACAAGTTCGGCAACTGCCCGTGCGTTCGGCTCATAGTCCAGCGTGCCGTTAAATAGCAATATCTTCTGCCCTTCATCTAACCCAAATTGCTTTTGTATTGCTCGCCGGGCAACCTGCTTTCCCGTAATATCCTTAAGCTCAGTACAAAAGGGTATGATCATACATTTTTCGGCCGCAAGCCCACAATGCTTCACCAGTTGCTGCTGGTCGTCAATAGTTTTACAAATTACCACGCTACTGGTACTGCAGGCAAGGGTTTCTAACAATTTTATGGCGGGCCAATACCAACGCTTTCGTGTTTTAAAAAGAAGGTGTTCCACATTATGGCAATGAGTAATAATAGTGCAGTTGCAAAGGGCTTTTAATAGCCAGCCGGTAATGCTATAGTAAGGGTGTTCGATAATTACATGAGTTATTTGTTGCTTTTTGGCAAACCTTATTATTGCAAACCACATCAGGGGATTTACTATTTGCCATTTGCTATTGGGCAGCCAATTAAATACCCCGTAGCTTTCGTTGCCACGGGGTGTATTATTTTTACTGCAAAGGCATACCAGCGAACCCTGCTGACCAAGTGCCTGGTTAAACTCGGCTATTCCTTTTTGGCCTCCAAAATGCGCCGGAAGTACGTTGTACCATACCAGGCTCATTATTTTCATGCGGTTGCCATTGGTTTACGGGAGGCTATTGTTTTTTTGTTTGTATTTTTTATTTCGGTACCTATAGCCCCTAGTAATAACAAAATGGTTAAGACCGAGCAAATAGTAGTTATGGTGCGGCCAAGATAATAGCTGGCTGGCTCAAACTTAAATACAATGGTGTGTTGGCCAGCCGCCACCGTCATACCACGCAGCACGTAATTAACTTTAGCATAAGGCACTTTGTTGCCGTCAAGGTAGGCATTCCAGCCTTTGTCGTAATATACCTCGCTAAACACGGCTACCTGCGGGGTGGCAGTATTCGATTGGTAGGTAACCACATCGTGGTTGTTATTTATTAGTTTGATGTTGGCAGTTGAATCAGCATTTCCGGCACCCTTTAAAATATCGGCAAATGCTTGTTGGGCCACCGCTGTATCGCGGGTGTTAAGATTGTCCAGCGCCGACATTTCCTGCTGTGGGGTTTGTACAAATTGTACATTTTTTACAAACCAAACTGGCCCAAGCGCATCTGGGTTTTGTTGTATCTGCGGGTTTTTTGGGTCACCATAAATAATATACTTTGTGTTAAGCATATTAACCACGTTCATGCTACGCGGAAAATTGTACAACTGTTTTTCAATCAAATCCTGGTAAATGCTCAGCTTGGCCGGGTGGTAACCACCAATGGAGTTGTGAAAATAGGAAGGAAGGGCACCATGGTTAAAAGCGACCGGCACATTATCGCCCACCACGTTAAATACACGGTAAGTACTGGTGTCCTTCATTATTGCCAGGTCCGCCGCAGTTGGCACAAACGAGGCGTCATTTTCTTCCTTCTCAAGGTAATTGTCGGCATTCAGGTATTTAACATTTACCGACATAATATCAATAAACGACAACACACCTATAACTGCCAAAGCAACGCCAGCTTTAAAAGTATTTTTAGCATACAGCCAAATGGCACCGCCACAAATAGCTACATAAAATAATGCCTTAAGTATGTCGCCAAAAAATATGCGCTTCCTGTCTTCAACCAACCCATTAATAAGGGATGAAGCAGCTGTTTCAAAAGTGCTTTTGGTAGCTGCATCGGGTATTTGTTGTATTTGCTGCATCATGGCAGTATCGCCGGCGCCCTTGTAACCAAGCCCAAAATAAGCAAGCAATAGCACCACAAAAACGCCACCAGTAACCATCAGCCCCTTTTTTAATTGAGCCATCAGCAATTTCTTATCATCAAAACCAAACAAAATTTTTTGCAGGCTCATAACAGCCATCATTCCTACAAGCAGGGTTGGTACAATAATAATCATTCCCGGTGCCCTAAACTTATTATACATAGGCAGATACCTGAACAAAAAGTTATTGAAACTTTCAAAAAAGCCACCCCAACTCATCATAACGGTTAGTGCAATGGTTGCCAGTATCCACCATTTATGTTTGCCATCTAACACCACAAAACCTACTATAGCCAAAAAACAAATTACTACACCGGCATATGGGGGGCCCGAGGTATGTGCTTCGCCCCAATAAGCAGCTATTGCGCCTTGCAATTGCTGAGCTACCTGTGGGTTCATTTCCTGCAGGGCTTCTACCGCTTTACTATCTTCGGTGGGCAGTTCGGCCGGGTTAATGCTGCCTCCACAAATATGGGGTGCCATCAATACCAACGGCTCGGCAATGTTCATGCTGTAGCTAAAGGCATAGCTTTTACTCAGGCCTTCTTTACCCACATTGCTGTTTCCATCGGCCAGGGCGCTTCCACCCCTAATGGTTTGGTTGGTGTATTCGTAATTGGGTAAAATAACTACTGCATTGCTAAAAACGCCTGTCAGGCCCGATAAAAGGGTAACTACTGAGGCAATTACGAGGTGTTTAAATTCGCCTGCCTTAACCCAGCCAACAATGTACCCAATGGTCATGGCAAAGCAAACAATCATTCCATAATAGGCAATCTGGTAATGGTTTTGCGATATGAGGGCGCCTGCAAACAGTGCTGTAAACGCAGCCCCCCATAGGTATTGTCGTTCGTAGGTAAGTATAAGCGAGCCCACCAGCCCAGGCAATAAAGCGATGGATAACATTTTGGTGTCGTGGCCTACCGATACTATCACCACATTGTAGGTTGCATAGGCATAGGCCAGCGCTCCAATAATACCAATCCAACTTTTAACGCGCAATACCTGCGTTAAAAAATAAAAGCACACACAGGCTAAAAAGAAAAACTGGAAAGGCTTACCCAAAAAAAGCGATAAGAGTTCACTCCAATAATAGGGTACGTCGTTATTGGTTTCGCCAGCTATCAGGTAGCCCGGCATGCCGCTAAACATACTATTGGTCCAAAGCGGGGCGTGGCCAAATTTCTCTTTGTAGTCATAAATATCCTTGCTCATGGCCTTCCATTGGCTAATATCGCTTTGCTGCAACACTTTACCCTGCAGGGCAGGTTTGCAATAAATAAACGCAACCACTAAAAAAATTCCAATCGCAATAACATGTGGTAATACCTTCTTCCAATCAATTTTATTCATGTAGATGTTTTAAGCGGATGGCAAAATAATACTATTTTACACTAAAAATTTTAATGCGGGGGCTTTTATTTGTAGCAAGGGTAGCGGTTATTTGTAACATATTTTTTATTGTTTGCCTTGTGCTGAGGGCTGCAAATCTGCCACTGGGCGAGGGTATTAAAGCATTTATTATAGTTACCGGCTATCCCTTATCATTCTTTATAAACCTATCGATACATATTATTCTCATTTCGCTGTTTTTATCAAAAAAGCCAGTCAGCCTTCCGTTGCCGGTAACCATTTTTAATGTAGCGTGTTTTATTTTTCAAATTTTCTTCTTCCTGTTATTTTAATGTATGATACACTCTATCTTAAAAAATAAATCGGTCAAGTTGTTTATTGGTATGGCTTCGTTTTTTGTTGCCAATGCATTAATAGCTGAGTGCATTGGGGGAAAAATATTTTCGCTGGAAAAATTGTTTGGGGTACAGCCATTCAACTTTACCTTGTTTGGGCAGTCGGGGCTGGCATTTAACCTTACCTGCGGTGTTTTGCTGTGGCCGCTTGAGTTTATAATGACCGATATAGTAAATGAATATTATGGACCAAGGGCCGTTAGGCGCATTTCGTATACGGCTGTTATACTAATATCGTATGCTTTTTTAATGTTCTATTTCGCCATTAAAATTCCGCCTGCCGATTTTTGGATTGGGTCGGGTGCTGAAAATAATATTGGTAATATGAACGACGCTTTTAGTTCAATTTTTGGCCAGGGTATGTGGATTATATTAGGTAGCCTTGTAGCTTTTTTGGTTAGCCAAATAGTGGACGTCACCGTTTTCCATCGTATTAAAAAAGCTACCGGCGAAAAATATATTTGGCTGAGGGCTACCGGGTCAACGGTAGTTTCGCAGCTTGTTGACAGTTTTATTGTATTGTTTATTGCCTTTAAAATTGGCAGGGGCTGGACCTGGCAATTGGTATTGGCCATTTGTGTAGTCAACTATCTATATAAGTTTACGATGGCCGTGGTGCTTACACCAGTCATTTATCTACTTCACAATATCATTGAAAAATATCTTGGCCACGAACTGGCAACAAATATGAGGCAGGCGGCCATGGGTGTTAATGTTCCTGATAATAAAGGAGTGCCGGAAAGCTTTCATGGCGCATAAATGGAAACACTGAAACTTTCTGATGGTAATAATAGAAAACTTCATTTGCAATTATTTGTTTTTATAATGATGTGGATAAAAAGTAAAGCCCGCTAAAGTCCGTGGATTTATTGAGGAAATGTGGCGTTCGTTTATAGAACTCTTTATATTTTTATTTAATTAACATAAAGAGCAGCAAACAATAAGTACTGAAAATATCTACTGCAAAATGTGCTACTGAACACGGGCAGCTTCTGAATATCAATAAAAAGAAGATCTTTATTTGCTTCCTTTTACAATATTATGTTACTTTTGCACGCACGTAAAAAAAAGATGAAATAAACGGTGTCGATTTAAAAAAAACAAAGATGTCTTATTTAACTAAAGAAAAGAAAGCAAACGTTTTTGCTGAATTTGGTGGCACAGCCGCTAACACTGGTTCTATCGAAGGCCAGATTGCCCTATTAACTGAGCGTATAACTTCAATATCCGCCCACCTTAAAACCAACAGAAAAGATTTTTCTACCCAGCGTGGCCTGATGAAATCGGTAAGCAACCGCAAAAGTTTGTTGTTATACTTGCAGAAACATAACCTGCTGGGTTACCGTGCGCTTATTGAAAAGCTTGGTTTAAGAAAATAAATCTTACATGCTACCTTATAAATACTATTCCCAACTGTACTTTTTCAGTTGGGAATAGTTGTTTTTTATCGGTTTGTAAATTAGGGCAAAAAAATATTTAAAACCTGGTGAAATTGGCTTTTTAAATTGCCATCATTTTCACCTAAAACAAACAATTTTTATGTTAACACAACCTATAAATGTATCGCTCAATCTTGGAGATGGACGCGAGGTTTTTTTGGAAACCGGAAAGTTGGCCCGCCAGGCCGATGGTTCGGTAACGGTTAGGCAGGGTAACTGCATTATTTTAGCAACTGTTGTAGCCAACTCCGAGCCTAAAGACGGACAGGATTTTTTCCCTCTTTCTGTGGACTACCAGGAAAAATTTGCCAGTGCAGGCCGTATACCAGGGTCGTTTTTTAAAAGAGAAGCCAGGTTGAATGATTACGAAATTTTGACCAGCCGCCTAATTGACAGGGCGTTGCGTCCGTTGTTTCCCGAAGATTATTTGTGCGATGTACAGGTGCTTATTTCACTTATTTCCAGTGATAGCGAAATTATGCCCGACTCACTGGCTTGTCTTGCTGCCTCTGCTGCGTTTGCAGTATCCGACATTCCCATTAAAGAAATGTTGAGCGAAGTACGGGTGGCAAAAGTAAATGGCGAAATGGTAATCAATCCTACCAGGAGCCAACTTGCCGAAGCTGACTACGAATTTATGATAGCAGCTACCGAAAAGAACCTTATGATGGTGGAAGGTCAGGGAAAAGAATGTTCAGAAGAAGATTTGGTGGAGGCATTACAGATTGCCCACGATGCCATCAGGATACAAATTAAAGCCCAGCAACAACTACGCGAATTAAAAGGCGTTACTGGTAAAAGAGATTATAAAAAACCAGCATTCAACGATGAGATAAAAGGTAAAGTGGAAGCTTTTGCAAAAGATAAAGTTTACCAAATAGCCAAAAGCGGCGTTACCAAGCACGAGCGCAGTAGTGCATTTTCGGCACTTAAAGATGAACTGGTAGCGAGTTTTGGCACCGAAATTATTGATGGTGATAAAAAGCTGGTAAAAAAATATTACGCCGATCTACAATGGGAAGTGGTTCGTAATATGATGTTGGACGACAGAATACGCCTTGACGGCCGCCAGTTAGACGAAGTGCGACCACTGGCAATGGAAGTTGATCCGCTGCCAATGCCACACGGTTCTGCATTGTTTACCCGCGGCGAAACCCAATCGCTTACTACGGTAACTTTTGGTACCCCTTTGGATGAATTGTTGATTGAAAGTGCAGCCAAGTCCGACTACTCAAAGTTTTTCCTTCACTATAATTTTCCTCCTTTTTCAACTGGCGAAGTAAAAATGATGCGTGGTGTTGGCCGCCGCGAAGTAGGACATGGTAACCTTGCCCTGCGTAGCTTAAAGCAAATTATGCCTAATAAAGATTACGCATACACCGTTAGGATCGTAAGCGATATTTTGGAAAGCAATGGCTCGTCAAGCATGGCTACTGTTTGTGCAGGATCGTTGGCGTTGATGGATGCAGGTGTGCCTTTTGCTAAACACGTAAGCGGTGTAGCTATGGGCCTTGTTACCCGCGAAGACGGAAAATATGCAATATTGACCGATATATTGGGCGATGAAGATCACCTGGGCGACATGGACTTTAAAGTTACCGGTACCCGCGATGGTATTTGCGGTGTGCAAATGGATATTAAAGTAGACGGGTTAAGTATGGATGTAATGCGTGAAGCATTGAACCAGGCTAAACAGGGCCGTTTACATATATTGGATGCTATGTACGAGTGTATGCCACAGCCTCGCGAAGATGTGAAGCCCCATGCGCCACGTATGCACAAATTGTTTGTTGATAAAGAATTTATTGGAGCTATTATAGGCCCGGGCGGTAAAGTGATACAGGAAATACAGCGCGAAACAGGCACTACCATTAATTTGGAAGAAGTAGGTAACGTGGGCGAGGTAAGTATTTTTTCGGCACAGAAAGAAGGGTTGGATAAGGCTGTAGCCTGGATAAAAGGTATTGTTGCAATGCCCGAAGTAGGCGATGTGTACGAAGCCACTGTAAAAGGTATTAAGGAGTTTGGTGCTTTTGTTGAATTTATGCCCGGAAAGCAGGGCTTGCTGCACATAAGCGAAATAAGCTGGAAGCGCCTTGAAAGTATGGACGGTGTGTTAAAAGAAGGCGATGTAGTTAAGGTGAAGTTGATAGGACTTGATGCAAAAACCGGAAAATTTAAATTAAGCCGAAAAATTTTAATGCCTAAGCCCGAAATGAAAGATGGCTTAATGGGCAACAGGGACGAAAGACGATAAATATTTTTTAAGAAATTTTAAAAGAAAGACCCGGCTTTTCGGGTCTTTTTTGTTTTGATAATTTTTGTGATAATTGTTTTGATTTTTTTTAAGAAATTGCCAAAGCTATTTATTTTTCCAAGGCTTAGCATAATAGCATACAGTGTGTTGCTTTTTAATTAGTTTATAAAATGAATAATCATATACTGATAACCATATTACTTACTAGCCAAATTGATAGTAATATGTTGATTGCCAGGTTGGTAAACGCGGGCTTAGATGGATTTGAGGAAACCGGCGATGCCCTGTTGGGTTACGTGGATGAAGCCCATTTTAATGAGGAGGATGTGACTGCTGCTGTTGATGGTTTGGGGGTAACGTACACCAAAAGTCTATTGCCAAAGCAAAATTGGAACGCCTTGTGGGAAAGTAATTTTGAACCGGTGCTGGTGGATAGTTTTTGCTCCATCAGAGCCTGGTTTCACCCGGCAAATGACACCGCGCCATACGATATTGAAATAACACCCAAAATGAGTTTTGGTACCGGCCATCATGCTACCACTTACCTTATGGTTAAGCAAATGCAAAACATGGATTTTTTAGGCAAAACAGTAGCCGATTTTGGAACAGGTACAGGGGTGTTGGCTATTTTAGCCAAAAAGTTAGGTGCGTTAAACGTATTGGCTATTGATAACGAGGAGTATAGTATAGAAAATGCTACCGAGAACGTAGAGAAAAACGGTTGCAATAATATAGACATCCGGCTTGCTTCGGCTTTTACAACGGAAGAGCAATTCAACATTATACTTGCAAATATTAATCGAAATATTATTATTGACAACTTAAAAGCAATGCAAGATTCAATGACAAGGCCCGGCATACTTTTATTGAGCGGTTTGTTATTAAGCGATGAACAAGAAATTGTGATACAATGCCTTAAGCTTAAATTTTCATTAATAAACAGGCAGGAGAAAAATAATTGGATCACCCTACAATTTTCATTGCCATAAAATGCCTATATTAAACAATTGAGGCTAATATTTTTTGTCACTTAACCTTATTGCTACAAATGAGTGAATTTATATTTATCATGATTGCATATTTGCTTGGCTCCATCCCTACTTCGGTTTGGGTAAGCAAGTATTTTTTTGGTGTAGATATACGCGACTATGGTAGTGGAAACGCTGGTGCTACCAATACTTATAGAGTGTTGGGCAGCAGTTGGGGTACCTTTGTAATGGTGGTTGATGTTTTAAAAGGTTTGGTGGCAACCTCGCTGTACCTATTGTTGCCACATTATTTAGGCGATGAGTGGGACCGTACCAACTTTATGATCGGTTTAGGCCTTGCAGCGGTAATTGGCCACATTTTCCCCATTTTTGCCGACTTTAAAGGCGGTAAGGGAGTAGCCACTTTATTTGGAATGATCATAGCCATTCAACCTGTAGTGGCCTTGTTTTGTGTGGTAATTTTTTTATTGGTGTTATATCTTACCCGTTTTGTATCGTTAAGTAGTATACTGGCAAGTTTTGCCTTTGCTATTTTTATTCTTTTTATTTTTAATGAAAAAGAACCATTGTACAGGGTTTTTGCAGTGTCGGTTGCACTAATGGTAATGCTTACGCATCAAAAAATATAAATCGCATTTTAAAAGGTACCGAAAGCAAAATTCCCATTTTGAAGTACCGCGACCGACGTAAAAGCAAGCGCAAAAATGGTGACTAGATCTCCACCTTACCTTCTTTTTTGATTATTTTTTTGACATTTTATAGCGGCACTTGTGTGCGGAAAGTGTTTGTACCTATACATTAATTTTTTAAATATTGGTTTTAGATGCACTACAAAATTTTGGCGCAGGTATGCAACAATGTATTGGTATCATTATTGAATATATGCCCGAAAATATATGAATATGAAATCCAGACTTTTAATACTTGCGTTTTCGGTGTCAATGCTAGTTGTAGCTTGTACAACCAATGCTTTAACAGGTAAAAAACAACTGTCGCTGATTGGCGATGAAGAAGTTACCAATATGGCAAAAAATGAATACAAGCAGTTTTTATCGCAAAGTAAAGTGGTAAGTACAAGCCAAAGTAAAGATGCAGAAATGGTGAAGCGTGTAGGCTCCAGAATAGCAGCGGCAGTGACAAATTATTATACAAAGAAAGGTTTGGGCAACGAATTGTCGGGCTTTAACTGGGAGTATAACCTTATTGCCAGTAACGACGTGAACGCGTGGTGCATGCCCGGAGGAAAAATAGTGGTGTATACCGGTTTGTTGCCTATAACTCAAAATGAAGCAGCGCTGGGTGTGGTAGTTGGCCACGAGGTAGCCCATGCCATTGCCAAACACGGTAAAGAGCGTATGAGCCAGGGCCTTATACAACAACTTGGCGGTGTAGCGTTATCGATAGCCTTATCAAGTAAGCCACAGCAAACGCAGGCTTTATTTATGCAGGCGTATGGGGTTGGCTCTGCCGTGGCAGTAACATTGCCACACAGCCGCAATCAGGAATATGAAGCAGACCAGTTAGGATTAATTTATGCAGCGTTAGCCGGCTACAATCCACGCGAAGCAATACCACTTTGGAACAGGATGGAAGCTGCCGGTGGCGGTCAAAAACCACCTGAATTTTTGAGTACTCATCCGTCAGAGGGTAACCGCATTGAAAGGTTAGAAAAACAGATGCCTAATGCCTTAAAATACTACAAACCGGTGGGTGGAAAATAGCCCCTTAAAACACAAAATCTGAACAAAAGTTGATGAAAATTTAATAAAATTTATCTTTTTACCTTAAAATAGCGTATATTTTTCTACCTTTGCATACCTATATTTTCGATAACCCTTAAATCTATTTGAGGCATGTCGCATCAAAGTTTGTTTGAAAAGTTAGAATTAACCGATGAAAGGAACCTGTTAATCCAGGGATTACCATCATCCATTGAAAAGCAGTTTATAAAGTTGTCGTATTCAAAAAACGTAACTCCGCTGCTTAACATTAAAAAAATTGATTTTGCATTGGTTTTTGCAATCAATGGAAATCAGTTGAATGGTATTTTAAGTGAAGTTATTCCTGCTATGCACGATGAGGGTAAACTTTGGGTTGCCTACCCCAAAACCAGCAGTAAAATCTCAAGCGATTTAAATCGCGATTGTAGCTGGCGTATTTTAGTCGAAAACCAGTATGAAACTATTGCCGAAGTGGCATTAGATCATGTTTGGTCAGCCCTTCAGTTTAAAAAAAGCGAAGCTGGATTGGCCATTGAGGATTTAGACATTGAAGTGGACGAACTTGTTGAAGAAGAAGAATTTGACAAGGAGATTTTGGTGTTGCCTGCGGTATTGGAAAAAGTGTTTACCAGGAACAAGAAAGCCAGGGAATGTTTTGAAAGTTTACCCGAAAGCCACCAAAATGAGTATTTGGTTTGGATTGAAGGTGCCAAACGCGAGGATACCCGAACACGCAGGGTAGCGGCCACTGTAGAAAAACTGCTGGCAGGAAAAAAGTCTCCTACCGAAAAATAGCAGGTTGACTGAGTTAGATAAAAATGCATTCATTGTTAAAAGTGAATGCATTTTTATTTTAAGATAACAGTGCCCAGTAAATTGGTGATTTTTTGTTCTTCTTCCTTTAGTTGCTGATGGATTTTGATAAGGGTAAGCTGCTCGTCAAAAACAGTGGTATTTTCCATATCTCTTTGATTTTCGTCGAACATTTTTTTTATTTTCCGCAGTTTAAAATAGTTAACGCTCATTAATACATCCTCGCGGCTAACATCGCGGTTATTGATGTTAAGGCCCTCCATAATTTTATCCCAGTTGGGGCTTAACTCATAAGGGTGCATATCTAAGTTAGTAACTACTTTTCGCATAGTTTCGTTGTTGTAGTATAGCAGCGTTTTACTGGTTGGCTGGTTGCCGTTGTGGTATTCCGTTTTATAAGTGTCATACACATATAAAAAATCGCTGTTGTCTATATGAAAAAAGTCCATTTGTTCAAATATAAAGTCGGCCATGGTTTTGTCCTCGTCCCATGGTAAAAGGCCATATTCCAGCAGTACCCTAATTAAATTTCGTTCCTGAGGTTCGTCGTGGTTTACAAGACCTAATACCTCGTCGGGTGCCAGTAATGGCTCCTGGTTGGCTGTGCCCGGCTGCTGGTACTGGGAGCGTTTATCATCTTTTTCAAGTTTGTCTCGTTTGTATTTGTTTACCAGGTTGGTTAATCCACCTTCGTCAATTTTTAAAAGTGCAGCGCACTGGCGTATATAATCCTGCTGGCGGGTAAAATCTTCGGCTTTGTTTATTTTACTAAGCGTTTCGGCTACGGTATTAACCACGGATGCCTTTCTTGCCGTATCGTTGCCCGCCTCGCTCAGCATTACTTCCATTTGAAAAATAACGAAGTCTTTTTTATTGGCATCTATAAACGACCTAAAGCCCAAAGCACCTACCTTGTTTACATAACTATCAGGGTCTTCGTTATCGGGTATTAGTACCAACCGAACGTTCAGGCCTTCTTCCAGGGCCAGGTCAAGGCCTCTCAGCGCAGCCTTTACCCCGGCACTATCTCCATCGTAAATAATGGTAAGGTTGTTGGTATATTTTCTTATTAACCTAAGCTGGTCAACGGTTAGCGAGGTACCGCCGCTGGCCACCACGTTTTCTATACCTGCCTGGTGCAGGCTTACTACGTCAGTGTATCCTTCTACCAGCAGGCATTCATCCATTTTATCAATGGTTTGCCGTGCAAAATAGGTTCCGTAAAGAATTTTACTTTTTACATAAATGTCATTTTCGGGCGTGTTGATGTATTTAGGAGCCTTGTCGGTACTTTTAATTACCCGTGCCCCAAAGCCAACTATTTTACCCGATACACCATGAATAGGGAAAATAATACGCCCTCTATAATTATCGGCCAATTGATCGTACCTGTTGGTTACCAGCCCGCTGCGTACCAAAAACTCAGTATTAAACTGGTTTTGCAGGGCTGCGCTGGTAAAGTCGTTGCGTAGCTCAAGGCCATAACCCAATTGAAATTTTTGAATAATTTCTTCCCTAAAGCCACGGTGTTTAAGATAACTTAATGCAATATCGGTACCCTCGTGGGTGCTAAAAAGATTGTTGGTAAAGTGTTTTTGAGCAAAATTATTGATCACATACAGGCTATCGGCGGCCTGTTGCTGTAGTTTTATTTCGGGGCTAACCTCTGTTTCTTCAACTTCGATATTATATTTTTTTGCCAGCCATTTTAAGGCGTCAACATAGCCGAGTTTTTCGTGCTCCATTAAAAAGCCAATGGTGTTACCGCTTTTACCACAGCCAAAGCACTTGTAAATTTCTTTACTTGGCGATACGGTAAAGGAGGGGCTTTTTTCGTTGTGAAAGGGGCAGTTTCCTAAATAATTGGCACCTCTTTTTTTTAGTTTTACAAACTCGCTAATCGTTTCAATAATATCTATGCGGCTGGTAATTTGTTGTATGGTGTTGGGCGAAATCATGCTGAAAAACTGCTAGGGGGTTCAAATATCGCAAGTAAAAAGGGTAAGGCAACAGTATATATACCTTAATGTAATTGCACAATAGCGTTGTTAGCGTATACGTGAATTGCTACAGAGCGGAATTTGAATAACACAACAAAAGCCGGAAATTGTATTAAAGCTGGTTGCAAAAAAATAAGTAAGCGGTTCATTATTAGTTCAATATTTCGTAAATGGTTAACGTTTTGGTTTTGTTTTTTAGGGGAATATCGCCAATGCGATTAAATTGATAGGCATCTTTTATTTTTTCGTAGGTTGCCTCGGTAACCATTATTTGGCCATCGCTGGCTGCCGATTGCAAGCGTTGGGCGGTATTTACGACATCGCCAATAACAGTATAATCTAACCGTTTAAGGTTTTCGGAGCCTATGTTTCCTGAAATTACTTCGCCCGTATTTATGCCAATGGCCACTTTAGGAAAAAACTTAAGGTCGCTGGGTTTATTGGCCAACTCATCAATATTTTTACGAACGTTTATACAGGCATCAATAGCGCGGTCAAGGTGCCGGTCGCCTTTAAAAACAGCCATTATTGCATCGCCAATAAATTTGTCAACATAGCCCTGGTGGCCAATTATTGATTGCACCATTACATCAAAATAGCAGTTTAGCAATTTAACTACCTGGTCGGCAGGTTCTGTTTCGGTAATGAGGGTAAAGCTGCATATATCAATAAAAACGATAGTAGCATTAATGGTTTCGTTTTTTAACAGGGTGGCTTCAAACTCCTGTCCGCTCATAAAGTTCAAAACGTTTTCATCAACATACATTTTTAATATGTTATTTTGTTTTATTGCCTCTACGGTTTGTTTTAGCTGGTTTACATGGGCAAGGGTTTTTTCAATGGTCAATTCAAGGTCGTCAAAATTTACGGGCTTCACTACAAAGTCAAAGGCACCTCTGTTCATGGCAGTACGTATATTTTCCATATCGCCATAAGCGGACACCATTACGGTTTTAATAAGCGGGTTGCTTTCTGTTAGTTTGTTTAAAAGATGCAGCCCATCCATATCGGGCATATTAATATCGCT
Source organism: Chitinophagales bacterium (assembly GCA_038247635.1). Classification (GTDB taxonomy): domain Bacteria; phylum Bacteroidota; class Bacteroidia; order Chitinophagales; family Chitinophagaceae; genus Segetibacter. Next base: position 15,079 of record JBBRUR010000021.1, on the reverse strand, counting down.
AAGTACAATAGCTACATCGGGATGTTGTTTTAATTTTTCAAGGGCCTCTACGCCGTTAAGAGCAAAAACAAATTCGTATTTATTGTCGCGTATTTGTTTCCTGAATTTTTGCTTAATCAACATTTCAAGATCCACTTCATCGTCGGCAACTAATATTTTGGACATTTTATAATATTTTCAGTTTCTCTTTTAATTGAGTAAAATCTATTGGTTTGGTCAGGAAGTCGTCGGCTCCAAGGTCCATGGCATTTTTATAATTTTCGTCGTCGCCGTAGGCGGTTACCATCATTACAACAGGTGGTGGTGTTTTATAAGCATTTTTTATTTTTTTTAAAAGCTCCAGGCCACTCATACCGGGCATATTTATATCCGACAATATTAAAACAGCTTCGTGCTGGTGATCCTTCATATAAGTAAGTGCTTCCTCGCCCGAATTGGCAAAGGCAAAATCAACTTTATGGTCTTTAATCTCCCTTCTAAAACGCTGCTCAAATAATACCTTCATATCTTTTTCGTCGTCAACCACTAATATATTCATGACTTGGTATTTTTATTTAACATCTGACATTAAATTATTTAATAATTTGCTGTCGAAAGTTTTTTGGGCAAAATAAGCAATACAACCCCCATTAACAATTTAACCCCTATTATATTTCTGGTTTGGTAGGTAAATTCACTTTTCACTCCCGTAAAGCTGGTATCTGTACAATAAATTTTGCAAATTCCCCGGTTTTGGTTTTTACTTCCATTTTTCCCCCGTGGCCTTTGGTTATAATGTCGTAGCTAAGGGACAAGCCAAGGCCCGTACCTTCACCAGCTGGTTTTGTGGTAAAAAACGGCTGGTATATTTTTTCAAGTACATTGCTGGGTATGCCAAAACCATTATCGCTTACGGTTATTGTTATAGTATCGGGTTCGCCGTAACTATAGCTTTTAGTCAATTTTGTTTCAACACTTACCTTTGGCTCGTATGCGAGGTCGTTGGCGTACAATTTTTTTCGTTTTTCTGAAACGGCATAAAATGCATTGGTAAAAAGGTTTAGCATTACCCTGCCAAAGTCCTGTGGTACAACCTTTAACAGTCCAATTTGGTCGTCGTAATCAGTTTGCAATGCCGCATTAAAATTTTTGTCTTTAGCTCTTAGTCCATGATAGCTAAGCCTAAAATATTCATCTGCAAGTTCGTTTATATCAGTAAGCTCTTTGGTGCCTGTGCTGCTTCGGGAGTGCTGCAGCATTCCCTTTACAATGCCGTCGGCCCTTTTACCATGGTGCGTAATTTTTTCAAGATTTTTTTCAATATCGTGTGCAATATCTAAGGCCATATTGGTATTTCCCGCTCTTAATTCTTCTGACAGCTCGGCCAGTAATTCAACACTCACCTCCGAAAAGTTGTTTACAAAGTTTAAAGGGTTTTGAATTTCGTGGGCAATTCCTGCAGTAAGCTCGCCCAGCGAGGCCATTTTTTCAGAATGAACCAATTGCTTTTGAGTAGATTTTAGTTCTGCCAGTGTTTCTTCCAATGCATCTTTTTGCTGTGTCAGCTCCTGCGTGCGCTCCGCTACCAAACGTTCCAGTTTGTCGTTTTGATCTTCTATTTGCCGGTGTCGTTCTTCTTCGGCCAAACGTTTTTGCCGCTCTTTTTCAAGTGCTTTACGCTGGCGGTTCGAAAGCCATATCATGGCAACCATCCAGGTAAGGGCAATACTTTTTGCTATATTAAAATAGTTATCGAGTTGGTCAAAAGTAGATACTGATATTGTTTGTATGAGCCTTTCTATAAAAAGCAAAATCATTAAAGGCAGCAATCCATACATGGTTCTACGGGCCTGCTCAAACACATTGTATTTAAAGGTAATGTACACTAATGCTGCCTCAAAAAAGGTCCAAAGAAATAGAAGATTGCTATTAATTTTTAATATCAACCCTATAATGGCAATAGCAAGGGTTACAAAAAATGAGTATTTCAATATTTCCTGCCAAAGAGGATCGGGCGAAAATTTTTTTACTGTTCTTCGAAGATAGCTGAGGTAAGCTAAGGTGATTACAAGTTCGCCCGTCATTGTTTGATAAAAAGTTTTTTAAAGATGTTGTAATTAGTTGTGCAGAGAAATTGGCTTTTGACAAATGTAAGGATACGATTTGGTTACATCGCTGCGTTTTTTAAGGCTAACTACTATTTAGGGATGTGTGGTAATATATCAGTCAACAAGCCATTAGGTATATAAAACTTTATGCTACTTTGCTCTTTACCTACACGGCTGAAGTATATTTTTCTTAAACCCAAGATGGGCGTTGCTACCGTAAGGTTCATGCAGGTAAGCCTCCTTATCTTTGTAGCCATATGCATTACGTAACTGTTGAAAACCTGACGAAAAGTTTTGGTGTAAACCCGCTTTTCGATAAAATTTCTTTTCATATAAACGAGGGCGATAAAATTGCACTGGTGGCCAGGAATGGCGTGGGGAAAAGTACGTTATTAAAAATTTTAAACGGGCAGGAAACTGCTGATAGTGGTACCGTTTGGATAAATAAAGATGTAACGGTAGCCCTGTTTGAGCAGGACCCTAAGTTTGAAGAAGGTAAATCGATATTAGAAAATATCTTTCATACAGAGAACCCGGTTTTAAAGGTGATAAAGGAATACGAGGCGGCCGTGGAAGCCGATGATGGTATGGCCATTGCCGAGGCATTGGGTACCATGGATGAGCTGGATGCATGGACGTTTGAAGCCAAAGTAAAGGAGATACTGGGTAAACTAAATATTCACCACCTGCAACAGGCGGTTGGTAGCCTAAGTGGCGGACAGCGAAAAAGAGTTGCCCTTGCACAAACCCTCATTGATATTGGTTTTGAACACCAGCACACTTTGTTAATTATGGACGAACCAACCAACCACCTTGATGTAGAAATGGTGGAGTGGCTTGAGCACTACCTGAATGGCGAACATGTAACGCTGCTGATGGTTACCCACGACAGGTATTTTTTAGACGCCGTTTGCGAAGAAATATGGGAAATGGACCGGTCGGACATTCATACGTACCGGGGCGATTATGCCAACTATCTTGAAAAGAAAACGGCTCGTATAGAAAGTGAACTGTCCACCATTGATAAGGCCAAAAATACCTACCGAAAGGAGCTTGAGTGGATGCGCAAACAGCCAAAGGCCCGTACCACCAAAAGCAAAAGCAGACAGGATAATTTTTACGAAGTGCAGGCCCAGGCCAAAAAGAAAATTGAAGATGCGCAGGTACAACTGAGCATGAAAATGAGCCGTATGGGAGGCAAGATAGCCGAGCTGAAAAAAGTAAATAAATCGTATGGTGATAAGGTGATTATGAAGGGGTTTGAATATACTTTTAGCCGCGGCGAACGGATAGGTATTGTAGGAAAAAATGGGGTTGGCAAATCTACCTTTTTAAATATTTTGCAAGGGTTGGAACAGGCCGATAGTGGCAAAGTAAACATAGGCGAAACGGTGGTTTTTGGAAATTTTTCGCAGCAGGGTATGGAGTATAAAGAGGATCTGCGGGTAATAGAATATGTAAAAACTTTTGCTGAAAGTTTTCCGCTGGCCAAGGGAGGAAGCATAAGCGCTTCGCAGTTTTTGGAGTTGTTTCTGTTTAGTGGCGATAAGCAATACACCTACCTAAGTTCGCTTAGTGGTGGCGAAAAAAAGCGGCTACAACTGCTGGTCATCCTTTTTTCGAACCCCAACTTTTTAATATTGGATGAACCTACCAACGATCTTGACCTACCTACACTGGGTGTGTTGGAGAACTTTTTAAGCGAGTTTCAGGGTTGCCTGTTGATAGTAAGTCACGACCGATATTTTATGGATCGGCTGGTAGACCATTTGTTTGTATTTGAAGGTGGTGGCGAAATAAGGGATTTTCCCGGTAACTATACATTATATCGCGAATGGTTAAAAGCCAACGAAAAGAAAGGGGATAAGTGGAATGACCTGGAAAATAAAAAAAGCAAAGGGGAAACTACAAAAGAATTGGTTGAAGAAAAGCCGTTAGGAAACACTGGTGCGATGGCTGCCTCAGCCACCGTAATTGTATTAAAAAAAGCAGGCTTTAAAGAAAAGCGTGAATTTGAATTGCTTGAAAAAGAAATGAAGGAGATGGAAAGGGAAAAAACAAAACTGGAAAACGCACTTGCCACCCTGCCCTTTAACGAAATAGCCAAAGCAAGTGTGCGCATAGGGGAATTAACCAACGCTTTAGATGACAAGGAAATGCGTTGGCTGGAGTTGAGTGAGATGATGTGAGTTTTTAAGTAAAAATTAAAAAGTGAATGATCAATAGTCAATGGTGTATAGTGAGTTGTGACAAGGTGAATACAACGTGACACGTGGAAAGGTGAAAGAAAGGTGAAAGGTGAAAGAAGTGTGAAACGTGAAACGTGAATAATGAAATCTTTAAACTTGAAACGGTGAATGGTCAATTGTGAATGAAACATGATCCGTGAAATAATTATGTGTGTATAGTTAATAATGAAGGGTTAAATGTGCAATTCGTTTCTTAAACTTGTAGCTTGGAACTTGTAGCTTGTAGCTTTGACAACTCACTATTTATAACTCTACAAATCATGGAATTACTAGGAACTGGTTCTCGCATTAAGCACCCAACGTTTGGCGAGGGGGTGGTGATACGGTTGCATAAACGCGTTTACGAGGTTTGTTTTTTTGCCGATGGTATTAAAACGGTAGCGAAGGATTTTATGATTGAAGTAATTGAGCGGATAGAGCCGGACTACAATGTAAGCTTTAGCGAGGCCGAAGATGCTTTGATAAAGATATTGCGGGAGTGGAGCGACTCTACGGAGATTATACCGTTGGGCGATAAATGGAAAAATGGCCTGATGATACTAAAGCCTGGCGATAGCAGCCTTAAAGAAAAGGAAGTGGAAATCGAAATATTTTTTCATAAAATAGTAATGCTGCGTGATCGCCTCAGGGTAATGGAGCAAAAAATTAATGCCCACAAAATTTTGACCGACGAAGAGAAAGTTGACCTGCAGCAATACATCACCCGCATTTATGGAAGCCTTACCACGTTTAACGTATTGTTTAAACACAAGTTTGACCAGTTTGAAGGGGATAATTCAAAATAAAAATTAAAAATTAAAAAAAGGGGTGGATTTGTCGGCAATGATTAAACAATTAGGCTTTCAAGTTTATTTTTTTGCTTTTAAAAGCAAAATATCAATTATTAACGATGGGCCGAAGCCGGAGCAAAATAAATATTCCGGAGCTCTCTGTTAAAATGTATAAACGAATGCAAATGCAACTGCGTTTTTGCAATTGTGTACCGGGAACCAATTTGATTTCTTAAACAAAAACATCCGCAACAATTTGCTGCGGATGTTTTGAGTAAATGATATAAAAAAAAGTATCAGGAAACTCTAACAAAAATTAGTTCACTGCTTCTTCCAGATAGGCTTCAACGGGCTCGCAGGTGCATACCAGGTTACGGTCGCCGTGGGTATTGTTTACGCGGCTGATGCTTGGCCAAAATTTGTTCTGGTTTAAATAATCCAACGGAAATGCAGCTCGTTTGCGTGTGTAAGCATGTTTCCATTCGTCGGCCGAAATAATACGCACGGTGTGTGGTGCATTTTTCAGCGGGTTATCGATGGGGTCAAAAGTTCCATCTTCTATACAAACAATCTCCTCATGAATGGATATCATAGCATCGCAAAAACGATCCAGTTCTGCTTTGTTTTCGCTTTCTGTAGGCTCAATCATAATAGTGCCTGCCACCGGAAAGCTAAGCGTAGGTGCATGAAAACCATAATCCATTAACCGTTTTGCCAGGTCTTCGGCTTCTATACCCAGCGATTTGAAAGGACGTAGGTCAATAATAAATTCATGGGCGCAGGTATTATTTTTGCCGCTGTACAATACTTTATAATGTTTTTCCAACCTTGTCTTCATGTAGTTGGCATTTAAAATGGCGTATACCGTACTTTGTTTTAAACCAAAAGCTCCCAGCATTTTAATGTAAGCGTAACTAATTAGCAAAATGGAAGCCGAACCATAAGGCGCTGCACTAACTGCATTGTGTTTTTGGCCGGTAAGGCCTTTGTTATGACCGGGTAAAAAGGGTGCTAATTTATTGTTTACACAAATGGGGCCCATGCCTGGACCGCCGCCACCGTGTGGTATAGCAAATGTTTTATGCAAATTTAAATGGCACACATCGGCACCAATAATGCCAGGTGCTGTTAACCCAACCTGCGCATTCATATTGGCCCCATCCATATATACCATACCACCATTATCGTGTACGAGGTCGCAAATGTATTTAATGCTTTCTTCAAACACGCCATGGGTAGAGGGGTAGGTGATCATTAACCCCGCAAGGTTATCCTTGTGCTTGTTTACATTGTTCTCAAGGTCTTCTACATCAATATTACCTTCTTCGTCGCAGCGGGTAACCACTACTTTAAAGCCAGCCATTACTGCACTTGCAGGGTTAGTACCATGTGCTGAAATAGGTATTAGGATAATGTTGCGGTGTTGCTGGTTGTTATGGGCGTGGTAGCCACGAATGGTCAACAAACCTGCATATTCGCCTTGTGCGCCGCTGTTGGGTTGTAGCGAAGTGGCTGCAAAACCGGTGGCACTGCTTAACCAGGCTTCTAATTGGGTAAATATTTGCTGATAACCCAACCACTGATTAGCGGGGGCAAACGGGTGAAGGCTGCTAAATTCGGGCCAGCTAACAGGTATTAGTTCGGTGGCTGCATTAAGCTTCATTGTGCAGCTACCCAACGCAATCATGCTGTTGTTTAAACTCAGGTCGCGGTTTTCTAAAAATTTAAGATACCGCATCATCCCGGTTTCACTATGGTGGCTGTTAAATACCTGGTGCCTTAAAAACAATGAGGTACGGGTAAGGCCAAAAGGAATGTTATTAAGAGATACTTCGCTGCTAAACGTAGCCTGCGCATTTGGCAACCCTGCCACTTCTGAAAAAATATGTAGAATGTCTATCACATCCTGGCGGGTGGCAATTTCATCTAACGAAATACCAAGGGTTGTATCGTTGTAATAGTAAAAGTTGATTTCCTGCAATTCCGCCCTTTCTCTAATCGCAGCTACATTTTCAACCTGTATTTTGAGCGTATCAAAATAATATTCGTTCAATTGTACAAAACCCATTTCCTGTAACTCATCGCTCAACACCTTTGCCAATAGGCTGGTACGTTTTGCAATATTTTTTAAGCCTTGGGGCCCATGATACACTGCGTACATAGCGGCCATGTTGGCAAGCAATGCCTGCGCTGTGCAAATGTTGGAGGTCGCCTTTTCGCGGCGTATATGTTGTTCGCGGGTTTGTAATGCCATACGCAGGGCACGGTTACCTTTTGCGTCTATGCTTATGCCAATTATCCGACCCGGTATAATTCGTTTAAACTCATCTTTAGTAGCAAAAAAAGCAGCATGCGGTCCGCCAAAGCCAACAGGTACACCCAACCGCTGGCTATTGCCTATTGCTACGTCGGCACCTAACTCGCCGGGAGGGGTTAACAGGGTAAGGGCCAACAGATCGGTGGCCATTATTACTTGTGCGTGGTTGTGGTGTACGGTTTCAATAAAGGCGCGATAGTCGTTAATGTTTCCGTTGCTGTTTGGGTATTGTACAATAGCGCCAAAAAAAGTTTCATCAATTACGGTTGTTGCATAATCGCCATACACTAACTGCACCTTTATTGGTGTAGCACGGGTTTCAAGCACCCCTTTTGTTTGAGGAAAAATATTGTCATCAACAAAAAACTTTGGGGCAATTATATTCTCGCCTTTGTTTTTGTAATTAAACAGCATGGCCATAGCTTCAGCAGCAGCGGTTCCTTCATCAAGTAACGATGCGTTGGCTATCGGTAAACCGGTTAGGTCGCTAACCATTGTTTGGTAATTCAACAGGCTTTCCAGTCTGCCCTGCGCAATTTCTGCCTGGTAAGGGGTGTATTGGGTGTACCATCCCGGGTTTTGAAAAAGGTTACGCAAAATTACCGAAGGGGTAATAGTATTGTAATACCCCTGGCCAATGTAGGTTTTAAAAACCTTATTTTTTAAAGCTGTTTCCTGTAACTCGTTCAGGTACTGAAATTCGCTCACCGGTTCGGGCACATCAAGGCTTTTGTGCAAGGTAATAGAGGCTGGAATGGTTTTTTCTATCAGTTCTTCCAAACTGTCCATACCAATAACCTTTAACATATCGGCTGTCTCGGTATTGTTGGGGCCAATATGGCGGCCTAAAAATTCGTGCGATTGTTGTTCAAAAAGATTCATTTGCTTGGTTGAATTACTTAAAATGGCTTTCAAATTGATTGCTTATTAACGTAAATAGGTAGGTTTTGTTGGCCGAAACTTTAATTGTATTAAAAGCAACATGTGAGGAGTACTTTATAAAAATCATACTTCTTTGATATCGCTTTGTCAATTATTTTTTTAGGTTGAAGTGCAAAGTTATGGCAGGTAAGGCATAAAAAGCGTTACGTTTTACTTTGTTAAAAACATGGACAAAACTTTGTGTAATGTTAGTGACATCTAATAAATTTTTTATTAGTCAAACACCAATTAAAATATAAATTGGCAGGGCTAATGCAACTTTTACGCTACACAGGTACACAATTTGTTAAGTAGTGGCAGTAACCTTTTTGTAGTTAAGATTGATGAGTTTAGATTTTAAAACTTTAATAATTATACGCTATTTGTTACACTTAATGTTAAATAAAAAATCCTGATAAAAATGGCTAAATAAAATTACCAACAGTACAAGAGTGGGACTTCTATGGTCATAGAGGCAGGCTGCAAGGACTGATTAAAATTGCTATAAAGCCCGGCGCTAAAATATAAGCACCGGATTGCGGATAGTCATTAAAACTTTGTAATAAATACCGACCTGGTTCGGTATCATAGAAAAAATTTAATATGAAGACCAGCAAATCGGGGAATTATTTTATTTCGAAGGGCTTTGAAACTTTTTTTGTGGATGTATACCATGCAGCAAGTTTTGTAGCAAGGTTTTTTAAAGAGGCTTTCAGGGGTAAGGTAGAAATTAAAGAAACGATAAGGCAGTGTTACGAGGTGGGCTATAAGTCGTTGCCCCTTATTTCGCTTACCGGTTTTGTTACGGGACTGGTATTTACAAAGCAATCCCGGCCATCGCTGGCCGAGTTTGGCGCAACCAGTTGGTTGCCTTCGTTAGTGTCTATTGCCATTATAAGAGCGCTTGCTCCACTGGTTACTGCATTAATTGCAGCAGGCAAAGTAGGTAGTAATATTGGGGCCGAATTGGGCAGTATGAAGGTGACCGAGCAAATTGATGCCATGGAAGTTTCGGCCATTAATCCCTTTAAATACCTGGTGGTTACACGCGTATTAGCTACCACCTTTATGATTCCAATATTAATGTGTTACACAGGTTTTGTGGCAATGATAGGTTCGTACGTTAATGTGGCAAGTAACGAAATGACAAGTTTTGTATCCTTTTTTCAAATAGCCTTTGAAAAAATTTCTTTTCTTGATTTAATTGCTTCGGTAGTAAAATCGATTGCATTTGGTTTTACCATTGGTATTGTAGGCTGCTATAAAGGCTTTAATGCCAGCCAGGGTACCGAGGGCGTAGGAAAGGCTGCCAATTCCTCGGTTGTATTAAGCATGTTTCTCGTTTTTATAGAAGAAATACTTTTGGTTCAGATCACTAATAATATAAGGGGCTAATCTTAATGGCAGAAGTTAATAATAATGTAGAGCCCGTAATTGTAGTAAGCGACCTGTATAAGTCGTTTGGAGAAAAACACGTGCTGCAAGGTGTTAACTTAACCTTGCATCAACAGGAAAACCTGGCTGTATTGGGTAGGTCGGGTACCGGTAAATCGGTGCTTATTAAAATAATTGTACGGTTGCTAAAACAAGACACCGGCACTATTAATGTGCTGGGCCAACAGGTTGAAAACCTGAATGAAAAGGACCTGATGGCATTACGGTTAAAAATTGGTTTTTCGTTTCAAAACAGCGCATTGTACGATAGTATGACCGTTGGTGAAAACCTTAAATTTCCACTGGTCCGCAACGTAAAAAACTTAAAAAAACGCGATATTGACGATCAGGTAGAGCAGGTATTGGATGCTGTAGGCCTAAGTGAAACCATTGACCAGTGGCCTTCAGAATTATCGGGGGGGCAAAAAAAACGCATTGGTATTGCCCGAACGCTCATACTACGGCCACAAATAATGCTTTACGACGAGCCAACTGCGGGCCTTGACCCAATAACCTGTGTTGAGATAAATACGCTGATACGGGAGGTGCGCGAAAAATACCATACCAGCAGCATTATTATTACCCACGACCTAAGCTGTGCCAGAGAAACCAGCGACCGTTTAGCTATGCTTTTTGATGGCAAATTTATAAACCATGGCACTTTTGAAGAGGTGTTTGCCAGCAAAGACCAACGGATACAGGATTTTTACAACTATAACTTTATTAAATAATGAAAACAGCAAATCCCAACAAAACGGCATTCACCGTAGGCATATTTATTTTTATTGGTATCGCTATTTTAATAACCATGGTACTTACCCTTGGCGGCCAAAAAAAGATTTTTCAGAACTCTGTAACCGTAAAGGCGGTTTTTGATGATGTGCAAGGACTACAAAAGGGTAACAACGTATGGTTTTCGGGAGTAAAAATAGGAACGGTAAAAAGAATTGCTTTTTATGGCACCTCGCAGGTAGAGGTTGATTTGGATGTACAAAAAACCTCGGTGCAATACATCCGCAGCGATTCAAAAGCAAAAATTAGTTCCGATGGTTTAATAGGCAATAAAATAGTAGTTATTTACGGTGGAAACGTAAACCAACCTGTGGTAGTTGAAGGCGACTTATTGACGGTTGAAAAAGCAGTATCAACCGAAGAAATGCTTGGAACACTGCAAAAAAATAACGTGAACCTTTTGGAGATCACCGGCGATTTTAAGACCATCAGCAACCGCCTAAACAAAGGCGAAGGCACCATTGGCAAATTGTTGACCGACGAAACCCTCGTCAACGATCTGCAGCAGGTAATGACCACCTTACAATCGGCAGCCACCAACACGCAGCGCTTAACCAATACGCTATCTTCGTACACCGCCCGGCTTAATAAAAAGGGTACCCTGGCTAATGAGTTGGTTAACGATACCGTATTATACGCTAACCTAAAAAGTTCTGCCGTACAAATAGAAGAAATTACCAAAACCGGCCAGGCTGTGATTAACGACCTTCAACAAGCAAGTACTACACTAGGCAAAAATTTAAATAATCCTAACACGCCCATCGGCGTTTTATTGATTAACGAAAATGTAGGCACCGAATTAAAAAGTACGATGCGCAGCCTTAACAGCAGTTCCCAAAAATTAGACGAAAACCTGGAGGCACTGCAGCACAACTTTTTGTTGCGTGGCTTTTTTAGGAAAAAGGAAAAACGTGAAAAAGAAGGAGAAGCTGTTAGGCAATAATCAACATTAGCCGATGTACGCAAATTATTTTTTTGCCGAAAGCTATATAACAATGGAACTTTTTTGCGCCAGGCTCAAATTTATTCTGCTGCCTTACTTGTCTGTTTAACCTGCTTCGGCCGGGCAGCGCGTTCCAATAAAATTATTCTGGCGGGGCTTAAACGACTTTACGTTGCCCATTTGTATTGCAACAAGGCTATTGAGCATGAATGCAAAAATTATAATAGTTTAAAAGTGTAACCGATACTTTAAATACAGCAGCGGCAATGTGTCATAATAATTTGATTGACAGTGCTAGTTTATTATCTTGTACTTAAATTTTGTTATCGTGACCACATCCTTCAACGCCCGCCTTTGCATAGTTGTTTTGTTTTTGCTATTGTGCATTTTTAATGCAGCCATTGCCCAGGATAGCCAGCCAAAAGCAAAAAAAGAAAAAGCCGAAAAAAAGGGGCTATACCAACCCGGTCCATTGTTTCAATCCGATTCGTTGCTGGAGTTTAAACTCACCGGCAACCTGAGGGATGTATACAGCGACCGCGATCCTAATTCCGTACAATACCGCCCAATGCTTTTGCAGGTAAACGATCAAACATTGGGTGCGGCCACTATTGGCATAAGGGTAAAATCGCGAGGACATTTTAGGCGCATGCGCGAAAATTGCTCTATGCCGCCATTGTGGATCAATATTGACAGCGGGGCAAAAATTAAAGGCACCGTTTTTGAAAAACAAAATAAACTAAAACTGGTAACCCCTTGCCAGGGCGACGATTTTGTGGTGCGTGAGTACCTGGTATACCGCCTTTACAACATTTTAACCCCTTTTAGCTTACGTGCCCGCCTTGCTAAAGTAACGTTTCAAGATTCGGCAGGAAAAGTAAAAACGCAAAGCCAATACTGCATGTTGTTAGAAGATGAAGACAAAGCTGCCAAACGAAATGATGATAATAATATAAGAGATGAAGAAAAGGTTACCGTTGAGCGACTTGACCCCGAAGATTTTACCCGTGTAGCTATGTTTGAATACCTGATAGGTAATACCGATTGGTCAGTACCTTATTTGCACAACATCATTCTTGCCTTTAAAGATTCAGCCTTTGTGCCTACCGCTATTCCGTACGACTTTGATCACTCGGGCATAGTGAGTGCACCGTATGCCAATCCGCCCGAGCAACTACAATTAAGTAGTGTACGCGAACGCGTTTACAGGGGCTATTGCCAGGAAATGAAAGAATTTGAAGCAAACATTGCCCTTTACAATAAACTAAAAGATGAAATATATAAGCTTTATACCGACTGTCGCTACATTGACGATAAGTACAAAAAAGCAACCGTACGGTACCTCGACGATTTTTATAAAGTAATCAATACTCCCAAAACAGCCGAACGTGAGTTTCGCCGGGTATGCTCGGGCGGCCAGAAGTACCAGATAGGCGGTTATTAAAATTGATTGCGAGTGTTTGTTTTTGTAAGTTGTTTTAAAACGATTACCGAGCTATGAATACAGACAGACGTAAATTTTTAAAAGATGCCAGCCTTGCAGCGGCATTTTTTTATATTGTGCCAAGGCATGTACTGGGCAGGGGATTTACACCCCCCAGCGACAAGCTGAATATTGCCGGCCTTGGTGTAGGCGGAAAAGCCCAGGTGAACCTGCCATATGCTTATAACAAAGGTGCCGAAAACATTGTAGCCCTGTGCGATGTGGATGACCGAATGGCAATTAAGGCAAAGCAATTGTGGCCAAAGGCGCCCTATTACCGCGATTAACGCGACCTGCTTGATAAGGAATATAAAAATATTGACGCGGTAATTATAACCTCCCCCGACCACATGCATGCACCCATGGCCCTGGCAGCTATGCAACTGGGCAAACATGTGTATTGCGAAAAACCCCTTACCCACGATATTTACGAGGCCCGCATACTTACAAAGGCCGCTGAAAAATATAAGGTGGTAACACAAATGGGCAACCAGGGCAGTAGCGGCAACGATACCCGGCTGGTTGAAACATGGATACAGGAAGAAATAATAGGTGATGTAAACACCGTGCATGTGTGGACCAACCGACCCGTTTGGCCGCAGGGAATACCAACACCAACAGGTAAGTTTGCCATTCCAAAAGAAGTAGACTAAGACCTTTGGCTGGGCACTGCACCTTATCGCGACTTTAACCCAACTTATTTACCCGCCACCTGGCGTGGCTGGTCCGACTTTGGCACCGGCTCGCTGGGCGATATGGGCTGCCATTTTATAGATGTTCCGTACCGCGCATTAAAACTTGGATATCCCACAGCAGTAACCTGTAGTGTTGGCTCGGTATACAGTGGCTTTTTTGAAGAAGAAGTATTTACCGACAGTTACCCGCCCTCGTCAGTAACTTATATACAATTTGCTGCACGGGGTGCTATGCCACCGGTAGAAATGGTTTGGTACGATGGCGGCATTAAACCCCGCCGCCCTAACGAGTTGTTACCCAATGAGCCAATGGGCGAGTTGGATGGAGGGATTATTTTTGAGGGGTCAAAGGGCAAACTAATGGCTGGGCTATTTGGCCGTAAACCTACCTTGTTACCCACCCGGTTAATGGCGCAAACCAACCTGCCTGCATCAAAATATCCTTTTGTGGCGGGCGGTACCGAGGGCCATCAAACCCAATGGGTAAACGCCTGTAAACAGGGGTATGGTGCATATACCAGCTCGTCGTTTGACAAAAGCGGGCCTTTGACCGAAACCGTGTTAATGGGAAATTTAGCAGTGAAGAATTACAATTTTAAAACTAAAAAAGGTGGTGGACAATCGGATTTTCCTGGCCGAAAGCAATTGCTGTGGGATGGTGAAAACCAACGCATCACCAATTTTGAGCCTGCCAACCAATTTGTGCAAAGGCAATACCGCGGCAATTATTCGCTTAATTTATAAAATAAATTTAATGACTATCCGCTATTTGGTACCCTCACTGCTGCATATAAAATCATGATAAAAAAGGCTGAATAAAATTAGCAACAGTATAAGAGTGCGACCTCTATGGTCAAAGAGGCGGGCTGCAAAGTCAAATAAAAACTTCTATAAAGCCCGGTTCTAAAAAATACTGGCACCAGATTGCGGATAGTAATTATAAATTTCAAATAAATTTATAACAAAAAGCCAGAAGCATTGCTACGCCCGGTTTTTCTCAATTTAACCAATCCAAAGCAGGGACAAAATTGAGCAACAAAAGCCAGGTATGGAACCATTAGCCTTTATTAAAACCTATAAACTTACGGTTCATAGATAGTCCTCAACAGCGGGCTGGCCCTTGAGGGTCAAACGTAGAACCTAACCGAGTTTGTTAAGAGCATTTGGGGTTCTATTTAACCCTACAACACGCTTTGATTTTTATAAATCCATATTGGGGTAAAATTTGCCCATGAGCAAAGCAGAAACTACTTTCAGAACTCCTGATCCCGCGCAAACAAGAGCTAACCCGTTTTGAAAATAATGATTAAATCTGTTTGTGGATAAATGGTTTTTGTTTCATTCATTTGGCCACATAAACTTTTGAGTATTTCATTCATTTTTGGGGT
>JBBRUR010000020.1:0-58587 GCA_038247635.1 Chitinophagales bacterium | reverse complement strand
ACTAAGGTTAACATCCTCTGCCTCCAATAATATTTCCTGTTTAACGTATGTCATTATAAAGGTTGTGTTTCAAATTTAGAATAGGGGAGCAGCCAATGTTTTAGCGTTCCCAATAAATAATCGAAGCCAAGGCCCAGGGTAAATATCACCACCTGCAGGGCTACCACATTGGTCAGGTCGTTGTACTTGTTGTATTTAATCAATAATGTACCTACGCCTCCTTCGCTCATGCTCAATCCTTCTACCAATGTTATCATCAGCCACGATATGGCAAAGTTTTGGCGCAGTATTTCAAACACCTCGTCGGCTTTGCCCACTATAATTACTTCGTACAAGGTTTCCCAATTGTTATAGCCAAGGGTTTTGCACAGGTCGTACTGCTGCCTGTCAATTGCAATAATTACTGCCATAAACGAAGTGACAAAAAATGGTACGATACCAAAAACCAGCAATGATAATTTCAACTGGCTACCATCTTTGGTTAGCAATGTAAAAATGAAGATGAGCCCCGTTAAGGTAAGGTATCTACACTTTACCAAAAATCGCGCAATGCTATTGAAAAACGGCAACACCGACAGGTACGAAAAGAATAGGGTAATAATGATAGAAACCATCATTGCCTTTATTGTAAGCACAATACTTTCCAGCACATTGTCGAATAAAGTTTTTGAGGATAATAGTTTGCCCAGTGCTTCTAAAACCTTTGTTGGGGTAGGAATTAATCCATTGGTTCCAACCTGCCAAAGCGTAAGCGCCAGCAGTATTTGTACAGCAATCATTATAGCTACTGTTTGCCTGCTGATACGACCAAATGGTTTTAATATATTTTTCATGTGTTGTTTTTTAGGCCGCGAAGGCGCCAAGGCACTAAGGGGCGCTAAGTTTTTTGAAAATCCCGCTGGAATATTCCTTAGCGTTTCTTTGCGTCTTAGTGTCTTTGTGGCTATGTAGTTTAATGGCTGTTTACTTTTTACCTTCAGTGGTTTGCATTTTGCTAAACCTGTTCGCTTCCAGTATAGGTAAATTTGCTTCCGTTGGCACGTAAATAACAGCTTGCGGATTTTTTTCAATATTGTCTATCCACAACCAGTGCAGGTAGGCCTCATTGTCTTTAAGCGATTCGCCTATGATGGCGTTTGACCTGGCAACACCATGCGCCCTGATGGTATCGGCCTGGGCAAGCAGGGCTGAGCTTTCCATTTTTTGCCTTAGCTTCTGCCACGGCCACTTCTTTGCTTGATTGTGCGTGGGCCAGTTGAGCCTCCCCTTCTTTACGTTGTTTGTAAACGTTGTACACCGGGTATGCTATTAAGTATACCGTTACAATGCATACAATGGTAATGGCGGCTATGACCAGCCATTTTACGACGTCAGTAAATACTTTTGTTTGTGTTGTTATATTTTTTTCCATGTTTAAGTTTTTGTGCCCGCTAACACGCTAAGGCGCAAAGGGGCGCTAAGTTTTTTATTGCCGCTAACACGCCAAGGCGCAAAGGAGGCGCTAAGTTTTTTATTGCCGTTAACACGCTAAGGCGCAACGGGGCGCTAAGTTTTTTATTAGCTTTTATGCTTTTTACTCCTATATTCTACTTCCTTAGCGTTTCTTCGTGTCTTCGTGCCTTTGCGGCAGTAAAGTAAAGCATAGGGAAGTTGCCCTCCCCATGCATGTGGTTATTCTCCCAATACGATTTCTACCCGGCGGTTTTTGCTTTTACCGGCTTCGGTTGTATTGTCCGCTACTGGTTTGGTCGATCCATAGCCTTTGGCTTCCAGCCGGGCGTCTTTCATTCCTTTCTTTATCATATACTCCTGTACTGCGTTGGCCCTTTGTTGCGACAGCGGAAGGTTTACCGCATCGGACCCGCTGTTATCGCTATGACCATAGATGCCCAGCTTTAAACCCTCGGCCACCACAGCCGATTCAAATATTTCGTCCAACAGCTTATACGACGACTGCTTTATTACCGCCGAGCCGCTCTGGAACTCGATGGAGTACGACTTTGACGAAACCGCCGAGGTCATTTCGTTGGCGTATTTGGCTTCAATGGCCTTGCCTTCCATCAACCCGGGATTGTTGGAGATCACACTGTTTAGAAACGATTTGTCCACCGCCTTTTCATAGGCCATAAACGTGGGCATAATGGCCGGATACATCTTTACCATCAGGTTGCCAAAGGTGTTGTACACTGCTTTGTATCGGTCAACTTTATCGTTACCAAGTCCGTAAGTGTTGGCCATGTCGCTCAGGTTAAATACGGTTGAGCCTCCAAGGTTTACCTTTAAACCCTGTATGTCTTTTTCCTCTACGCCATTATAATATTTCAACCAATAGGCGGCATCCTGTTCGTTGTATACTTCGGCGCTCACTTTTGCAGCAAACTCCTTAGCATCGTTAAACGAACGCACCTGGTCGCCCGCCTGTGCAAGTGCTATAATCATGTTCTCCACATCGGTTCTATGGTCGTAGGCCCACTTTTTAACCGCAATGGTTTGGTTGGGCATTTGCGAGGCATATTGTTTTGTATTGGCAATAGTTACCAGTCCGCCTTTTTTCTGCGCAACGTTAACATCGCCGGGTGTCCAGGTGGCTACGCCATCTACGCCAACGGTAGTGTCCCGGCCAGTGGTTTTACCATTTATTACAATCTGTCTTTTTTCGCTGTAGCCGGTTATGTATTTGGCCGGAGCATCTAAAAAGTCGGCCGCTGCTATTATGTTTATAGCGGTGCCATCGTAGGTCGTTTCGTCGGGGTTTACCTTTATACCATTATCGCCTGCCCATTTTATCATTATGTTTATGTCACCATCTCTTAGCACGCCGGCCACACATTTGCCCACTGCATTTTTAGGGTCCTGTTTCCACGAGGTGGGGCCCATCAGTTGGTCTTCGCCATATGACTTGCCGTGGGCAACAGGTATAATAATCGGCTGATACTCGGCGCCTAATGGCTCCATTTGTTTAGCCAGCGAAGTCATAAAGGCGGGCATGCCATCGCCCATAAAGGTGATAAGTACACCCGGTGTGTTAGGATTGCTTTTGTATTCCTGTGCAAACTTTACAAAGTCGGCCATTTGCTTATTGCAATCGTCCTGTCTTATGTAAGTCACATCCAGTTTTGCATTATCAAACAGTGAGCCTTTGGTGGTGCGTACACCACCATTGGCATACATGCCCGAAAACTGGCTGTTCCATGCCATTCGCTCCCAGGTAATTTGGGTGCCACCGTTAATGGCCTCGCTACTGGTTGGTAAGGCAAGCTTGGTGGCATTGCCAGCCAGCGATGGTTCGGGGGCGTCGGGAAGCGCTACCTGGCCTACTTCTATCGATTGAGCAACTTCTTTGGGGCGTGCCTGGTACCAGCGCACAGCCAGTATTGAACCGGTTATTATTGCCGCAATGATGAGTAATTTGCCTGCTGGCTTTAATTTAATTGCCATTATAGTATGTTTTAAATTGTTTAAGGTGGTTTGTTAATCCAACAGGCCTTTATACCTGTCAGGAATGTTTATTCCTTTTAGTTTACCTGCATTGCTATCACGTGCCAATGCGTTGTTTGTGTAATTAAAGTCTTTATTCAGGTTAAAGTCGTTGATGAGCACTATGGCCTGGGCCGATTTGGCTTTGTCTTCCAAAATCTTATCGTCCATAAACCTGCTGGTTACATCTATGGCCGATTTAATGTTGCCAATCTTTTCGCCGATGTTCACCTTTAATATGGCCAGTGCTCTTTCTGCATCACGGTTTAGGTCATCATCGCCTTTAAAGGCTTTCATAGCTGCCGATACGGCCGACAAACCTGTTGTTACTGAGTAGTACAGATCCTTCTTCGCTTCCAGGTCCAGCTTCGCGTCTTCCAGCATAATGCCACTTTCTTCGTAGGCCGCATCCGAAAACCTGGTAAGTTTATCAAGGTCGCCTACTATAGGCGATACATTGTCTATATACTCTTTGCACCTCAGCACATTATTGGCATATAGGTCAACCTGTTTGCTGCCGGGTTTTTCTGCCTGAATAATCTTGACCTTGGTGGCGTTTAGCTGCAACTCCTTTTCTTTATCGTTTAGCTTATCCATTAGTTCGGAATGTTTTCCTTTTAACCGTGCGCCCTGTTTATACAATGTTTCGCGGTCTTTATATCCCTGCTCTATTTTATATTCCAAAATCCTAAACGGGTTTAACTCTATAGCTAATCCGATGGTAGCATTGGCTATAAATTCGGAGAAGTATTTTAAGGCTCGCCAGAACTTTTTGTTGCTTACGATCAATAGCAGAAAGCCAAGTATTACGCCGCCTATAATAAGGTTCACGAGGTTCCAGGTTACGCTTACCAGCCATGGCAAAACGTAGGTAAGAAAAAAGTACGATACGCCTGCAAACAGGCTTACCCCAATTACGGTAGTTGCCACATTTTTTGGTTCTGAAAACCAGCCGGGCATTGCTTTTTTCTCTGTAAGGCTGTTTTGTATTTTCATGTTGCTGCTTAAATTAGTGAATTAATTTTTTGAATATCGGCGGCAATCTTTGCTTTAAACCTTTCTAATTCGGTTGCATAGCCACCTACATTGTTTTGTATCTTTTCTTCGTTTTCTTCTATCTCGGTTCCCAGTGTTAGGATGGATTCGTTTAGTTGTGTTATTTCCTTTGTTAACGCTTGTATCCTATGCGACTGTGCTGCCAGTTCAATCTTTTTTCTTTCAACATTTTCGGTCAAAGTAGTATTGATAGTGGCGTTAAAATGTACAGAGTCGGCGTCTAAAATATTTATATATTCCTGCGCACTATGAACCAGTTTGGATTTATCAAGACCTTGTACAGAAAGGCCGGCAAAGGCCGAAACATACCTTATTTTTTCGTCGGGTATGCTGCTCATGGCTTCTACCATTTTTAAAAATTCAAAGTAATCGGGTCCTTGCAGGTTGGACTCTTTAAAAAGCTGTTCAAAATAGTTCCTAAACTTTTCATTTGCCTCCCCATAATAGCTACCGACCGGGTTTTTGTTCCCAATCTGATTGTCACTTTTTGTTACCTGCAACGTAGGATTAGACCCTACGTTTTCCGTTTGCTTCTCGTCTTCTATATCAATAAAAGCAGATAGTATTTTTTTACCGATGCTGGCCATTTTGTATGTTTTTTAGGTGATTAGATAGATGTTTTAATAAATATAGGGTATACTTAGCCCTAACAAAGTAGTTAATCGTTTTTTTGGTTTTCTAAACCGAAATATTTTCCCAATTATATGCAAACTGTTAGCAACAGATTGGCGTTAACTAAATTAGTAAAGCGCGGTGTTTATAAAGGCGGTCTTTATTATCAAGTGCCACCAACAGCAGGTTACGGTATTCAATAATTACCCTTTTTTTCTTTGATTGTGTAGAGGGGTATTTTGCGGGATGTTTGGGAACGTTTATTTGAGCCGATTTATTGCATGTGCTGGCATAACCAACCATTGCTGCAATGCATGCAACTAACAGAAGTTTCATTTTTTTAAATATAAATTGTTTGAATGGCCGCTGCGAAAAAGCAGTACCAATAGAATGTTATAAGTGCCTTGAGGCACTTTACATAATTTACTTAAATCCTAATAAATTAGTTGGAGTGGACCTCGGGTGGCTTTACCCTTTGACGGCAGCGAGACAATATAAACTTGGTGTAGTGGTTCATGATGCATTGGAGCAGGGCTCCTTTTAATTTGCGATGTAAATATACACGGCCTTAACATATTCGTATATAAATGTCAGGTAAATATTTTTGAGATATTGTTGCAAATTCCTATTTCAATTAGTACGGTGTGGGTGTTTCTTATTGGTAATTATCCAAAGGGTTATTTCTTTTTTTATATGAGAAATCATTTTTGCAATGGAGCATAAAAGTGTTGGTTTGACTACCTGTTTGCGGGGTGCAAAAGTTTTTAAAAATTTTAAATGTAAACTAATAAATGGAAGCCTTGAGTAAAGTGCTCCAGTGCCAATTTTCCTTTTTTGTTTTGGCAGTAATAGTCCTTAAAATAATCCTGAAGGGCTTCCATGATTATAGCCCAGGGGTATATCCACATTGTTAGAGCCATTCAGTTAATTTAATAAAATTATAAATTACGTGCTTCACCCACCGCTGCTGCAGATTGAATGTAAATTGTTGGCATTAGGGCCATGCTGAGACAAGCCCAGCATGATGGCCCTGGTTTGTTAATTGAAGGGGTTTAGGGTTGAGAGTACCGTTTTTAATTTAAATGTAGCGGATACCGATAGTAACTTTATTTTATGGTTAACTGGCTGGTAATAAGCTACCATTATTAATTTTTAACCATATGAAAATGTAGGAACATGATGATGAAAATATTTTTTCTGGCAACGTTGTTAACTGCAACGGCCTTTTCAGCGATGGCACAATCTATGGCCGTAGCTACTTATAACCTACGGTACGATAACCCGGGCGATAGTGGTAACCTTTGGGTAAACAGGTCGCCGGTGGTGAGCGACCTGATACGCTTTCATAACTTTGACGTGTTTGGTACGCAGGAAGCACTTAAAAATCAACTGGACGATATTTTACATGCCTTGCCACAATACAGCCGCTGCGGTGTGGGTAGAGATGATGGAAAGGAAAAAGGAGAACATTCGGCTATCTTTTACAAAAAGGATCAATTTGACCTGTTGAACAGCGGCGATTTCTGGCTATCTGAAACGCCGGCAAAACCATCGAAAGGGTGGGACGCCACCTGCTGCAACCGCCTTTGCTCGTGGGTACAGTTGAAGCATACATTATCGGGTAACACTTTTTATTTTTTTAATGCCCACTTTGACCACCAGGGAGAGCAGGCGCGGATAGAAAGTGCCCGGCTTATTCTTAAACAAATAAAACAGGTAGCTGGCAAAACCCCGGCAATTTTTACCGGCGATTTAAATGGTAATCACCACAGCCAGTGGTACGCCATGCTGGCTATGTCGGGTTATGTTTTTGATGTATTTGCGCTGGTAGATCATCCTTACCTAAACAGCTCAACCTATAACGGGTTTGGCCGCGCCAGGCCGGGTAAAGAAGTGATTGACCACATTTTTGTTACTGATCATTTTGCTGTTAAAAGCTGGGGCGTTTTAACGGATATGTACAATGGTAAATTTCCATCGGATCACTTTCCGGTGGTGGCGATGGTTGAATTAAAATAGGAAGGCCTTAATGTCCTTAATATCCCGTAGCCTCAATACATTTTCATTTTGTGAAACAGGCATTAGTTGAATTAAAATAGTTAGGCCTGAAGGGCTGTGAAACGCCGTAGCTAAATACAACTTCGTTTGTGAAATTGGCCGCGGTTGAATTAAAACAGGAAGGCCTGAAGGGCCGTGATACCATTGCCCTGGGTGCAGTCCAGGGTAAAAGATACATAAATAATTAAAAAGCCCTAAAGCAGCGGGAACTCTTTTTCATAATTAATGCAGGACATCTCCATCGAACCACTTTTGGGTGATGACATTGGTTACCTGGCGATAAAACGTGGTAATATATTTTGATAGATAGAAGAATGACAGATCGTAAATCCCCCGCCAATTTTTATTGTAAATAATTCGTCGAATAGTGTTATCCAGAGTACACGGGTACTACCCGTAGACAAGCTAAGCAGAAGCTGCCCCGGTTAAATCGATGCTATGAAAAAATACCTTTGAACCGTTACGATGTATCGGCTGCAACAAAAGCTTCATAAAAGTATTACTTCTGACCCCCAAAAAAAGCCATGTGATCCTCTAAAAATCTTTCCAACGTACAAACGCTTCCATGGCTGCATACTGCGTCATGCCAAGTTGTGCGTATAGGTTGGCGGTATTGCCGTTGCGCTCCTCGGCACGTTGCCAAAACTCCCTTGCGTCGGAGCCTTGAAAAGGCACCATATCTTTTTGCGATTGGTGTATGAATATGCCAAAGCGCTTTTTCATTACCTGGTCGGGGCTCATGGGTATGGCCATTTCAATTTCGGTAATGTCCCACTCCTGCCAGGCGCCTTTGTATAGCCAAACCCAGCAATCGTTTACCCATGCCTCGCCCCGGGCTTTTAGCCTGTGCATGCTTTCAAAAATTACTTCAAGGCAAACCCGGTGTGTGCCATGCGGGTCGGCAAGGTCGCCGGCGCAGTACAACTGGTGTGGTTGTATTTTATTTAGGAGTTCCATGGTTATCAAAACGTCTTCTTCGCCCATCGGCTTTTTTTCTATGGTACCTGTTTCGTAAAAGGGAAGATTCATAAAGTGTGCCCGGTCGTCGGTTAGGCCCACATAACGGCAGGTGGCCCTGGCTTCGCATACCCGTATAAGCCCCTTGATGGCCCTTATTTCGGGAGTATCCACTTCGTTGTTTTTTTTGGTTGACAGAAACTTTCGGGCATCGCTTAATATTTGTTTGCTGGTTTTATTGTCCATGCCAAACATGTCTTCAAAGCCCACGGCAAAGTCTAAAAAGCGGGTTACAAACTCATCGGTCACCGCAATGTTTCCACTTGCCTGGTAACCCACATGTACTTCGTGCCCCTGGTCGTGCAGGCGCATAAAAGTGCCGCCCATACTTATTATGTCGTCGTCGGGGTGTGGCGAAAATATCAGGCAGCGTTTGGGTTGTATATCGCTACGCTCGGGGTGGCCGGGTATGATGGCATTGGGCTTGCCGCCGGGCCAGCCGGTAATAGTATCGCGAAGCATATAAAAAACCACCAAATTTATTTCGTAAGCATCGCCTTTTTCAACCAATAGGTCGCCAAGGCCGTTTTCGTTATAGTCGTGTGCGGTAAGGCTTAGTACTGGCTTTTGAGTTTTTAGCGACATATTTACCACGGCCCGCTTTATTATAGCAGGTGTCCACTCTATTTCGCCGGCATGCCACGGCGATTTTTTGCGGGTGAGTTCAACCGCCGCGGTCTCATCCACAATAAAAGTGCAGTCGGGGTGTTGTTGTAAAATACTGGCGGGTACTTGTTCCGATAAATGCCCCTCGGCCGATCGGGCTACTATGGGTGCCTTTAAACCCCATGCCATCAACAATATTTTTTTAGCCTTTAATATGGTGCTGATGCCCATGGTAATGGCCAACCGTGGTACCTGTGTAATATTTAAAAAGTCGCGGGCATTGGCCATTCGCGTACCGTTATCTAACGTAGTAAGCCTTGTTTTAGAAAATATGCTGGAGCCGGGTTCGTTAAAACCAATGTGGCCGTTATTGCCTATGCCCAATATTTGAATATCGATACCTCCTTTGCTGGCAATCATTTGTTCGTACCCGTGGCAGTGGTTCTTAATTTCTTCTTTAGGCAACTCGCCGTTGGGTATGTTTATGTTGGCGGCATTAATGTCTACATGATTAAATAAGTGCCGGTGCATGAAATGGTGGTAACTCTGCAGCGCATCTTTTTCTAGCGGGTAGTATTCATCAAGGTTAAAGGTGATGACATTGTTAAAGCTGAGGCCTTCTTCGCGGTGCAGGCGCACCAGTTCCTTATATAAACTAATGGGCGTTGAACCGGTAGCAAGCCCTAAAACAATGTGTTGATTGCTGGCTTGTTTTTCTTTGATGGCCGCCGCTATTTCATCAGCAACGTACTTTGATCCTTCTTTTGGGGTTAAAAAGATTTTTACCGGTATTTTTTCAAAACTGTCAGTAAGATCCATATTAGCGCGGGGGTGTGACATGCGGGCAATATTTATTAACTAAAATAATTTAAGTGCGAAGTTTACATTTAGGTATTAACAGTATGTAAACGCTGTGCTAACTTATTTTTAAGCATTTTACTGTTTATCAGGCGGGGCTTTGCTATAGGTGGCATTCCATAGTTCGTACCGCTTATTTTGAATTTCAAGTCGCTTTTTAAATCCTTCATAGTCTTTAGACTTGCTCCACAGTACTTCGCTCAAAGCGGTCATTCGCGGAAAAATCATGTATTCTATTTTTGATTCATTAGGAATATATTCCGTCCAAACATTAGCCTGGCTGCCTAACACAAATTTGTGATTTTCGCTTTCAAGTTCCTTTGGTATGGGCTGGTATTTGTACACTTGCTCTGTAGGTAAATAACCACCAATGTGCAAGGAGTCTTCTTTTTTCATTTGTCCGTGGTCAAAATAGACATACGTGGCCGGGGTCATTATTACATCGTGCTTTTGTTTGGCGGCCTCAATTCCACCCTTTTCGCCGCGCCAGCTCATTACAGTGGCATCGGGTGCAAGGCCACCTTCAAGTATCTCGTCCCAGCCAATTATTTTACGGCCTTTGCTATTTAGGTATTTTTCTATACGTTGAATAAAGTAGCTCTGGAGGCCGTGCTCGTCCTTTAGGTTTTTTTCTTTAATTAATTGTTGTGCAAAGGCCGACCGCTTCCACGATGCTTTGGGGCTTTCGTCGCCACCAATATGTATGTATTGCGATGGGAAAAGGGCTATTACTTCATCCAGCACATCTTCTAAAAACGAAAAGGTGTATTCGGTTGGGCAAAATACATCTTCAAACACGCCCCAGGTTTGCTGTACCTGTTTGCCTTCGCGGCTGCCGCTCCAGGGGGTGTTGTTTTTTATAGCAGTAGGCTCGTTGGGAAAACAGCTTAGTTGCGGGTAAGCCGCAATGGCTGCCGATGAGTGGCCGGGTAATTCAATTTCGGGTATTACGGTTACAAACCGGTCGGCGGCATATTGTACCACCTCTTTAATTTGGTCCTGTGTGTAAAAGCCGCCATACCGTTGATTATTATTGCCCGTGCCGGGGTGATGGCCAATGATGGTTCCATTTCTAAAACCACCAACGTCGGTCAGCAAGGGATATTTTTTTATTTCTATCCGCCAGCCCTGGTCTTCGGTAAGGTGCCAGTGAAAGGTGTTCATTTTGTGTAAGGCAATAAAATCGATATACTTTTTTACGAAGTCCACCTCAAAAAAATGCCGACCTACATCAAGGTGCATTCCGCGGTAGGCAAAGGCAGGGTAATCTTCTATTTCAACTGCCTGAATTTTTAATGTTTTAGCAGGCTCTACAGGCAACATTTGTATTAAGGTTTGCATACCGTAAAAGGTACCCTGGTAGGAGTCGCCAGCAATTGCAATGGCTTTAGGTGTTACACTAAGCGTATATCGTTCGCCATTGTGGGGCTGTTTAATAAATGTGCGGGTTGTTAAATCGATATAATTTGAAGTAGCTTTTTTGGCGGTTGTAAGGCTAAAGCCGTAATATTTTGTGAGATAGCTATTAAAAAAGCCGGCAGTTTGTTTTTGGGAATCGCTGGTATACACCAGTTTGGTTGATGCCGAAATAGTAAAAGATCCTTTGCCGGGAACTTGTTTAACCGGAGCGGGAATGATGCCCACCATTTGGGCGAAAACGGCAATTGGCGACAAGGCCAGGGTAAGGCCTATAAATTTTTTTATCATACTGTCTGGCGATTTATTAGTGGGCTAAAAGTAAGTATTGACAGGTAAAGTTTAATGATAATATTTATGGTTTGCTATACATTAAGTGGAAGGTAATGAGCGGCGAAACTGCATTATAGCAGGCTGGCATTTGCCAAAGCCTACAAAATTTTGAGGGTGGTTTTTATGGAGAGGGGGGAACTAAGGAGGTGGTTTTGCCGATAATATTATAAAAGTGCCACGTTAACCAACGCCAATGGTTTGGCAAAACATTAATTACAACAAATAACTTTTTGTAAAACGTATTTAATTAAGTGGCAGCCTGGTTAATTAGTCTATCGGTAAGTGTAATAAAGCTGGCCCTGTCAATCATTTTTGCGCCAAGGCTTTCAAGGTGGGGGGTGTACACCTGGCAATCTATAACCTCTATGCCTTCGGCCTCTATAATTTCCACATATTTTATAAAGGCATATTTGCTGGCATTGCTTACCAGGCTAAACATACTTTCGCCAAAAAATATATTACCCAGTTTTACGCCGTACAAACCGCCTGCCAGCTGCCCGTTTTGCCAAACCTCGGCACTATGTGCCAGGCCCTGTTCATGAAGTTTTAAATAAGCTATTTCAATTTCATTGGTTATCCATGTGCCATCCTGCCCATATCGTTCCACGTGTTTACATTTACTAATTACTTCTTCAAAAACTTGATTGGTGGTAAAGTTAAAGGCCTCTTTTTTCAACAATTGCCGCATGCTTTTACTCACCTTTAATTCTGAAGGAAACAATACAAACCGTGGGTCAGGGCACCACCACATAGGCACATCGCCATCAAACCAGGGGAAAATGCCTTTTTGATATGCCAATAATAATCGTTCAATAGATAGGTCGCCCCCTATGGCCATCAGGCCATCGGGCAGCGCGTCCGTAGCCGGGGGAAACCATAAATTATCGTTGAGTACATGCAATGGCATCAGTAAAAATACAAGGCGATAGCCTATAAATTGCGGGTGTTATTATTATTTGCACACCAATAACCAATGATAAAAAAACCTTGTGAAGATTATAAGTATAATTGCAGCAATAAGTGCAGCATGGGCCTGTTTACCCGGCAATCACCTCAAGGGTAGCACTAATGCCTCGTTCAGTAATGGCATCAACCTGGGGCTTTAAATCGTCGTAACTGCCTTGCTTCACTGCATATTTTCCTTTTGTATGAATAATCATGGCACATTGCTCAGCCTGTTCGGTGGAGTGGCCGCAGATTTCAATTAGTGTTTCTATTACCCATTCAAATGTATTCACCTCATCGTTCCACATTACAATCTGGTAACTTTCGTCAAGCAGCGTTATTACATCCACGTCTTCTTGTACTTCGGTGCCAATATTTGAGAGCGTAATTGCCATAAGCCTTTTTTTTGCAAAGTTATTAGTAACCCTTTAAACTAAGCACTCTGTGCAGTTAAAAAACAACTTTGGGGCCTTGTGGTCTAATAATAACTTTATTTACTTTCCCAACCAAATAACAGCAAAAGCAATTGATGCAACTTGAATGGTTTTAATATATATTTGCAACATTGTTTCAAAAATGAAGCACATCTTAATTATACGGGCCCTTGTTTGCTTAGTACTATTGGCGGTATTAGCCCTGGGCAATACTCCTAAAAAAGTGCTGCACAATTGGTTGGCCGATCATAAAGATGTACAATCGGCAAATTTAACAGGCAACGGGGTTGAAATTGGTAATAGCGGCTTTCCATTGCCAACTAAATAATGTAGTTGCTGAGTCGCCTTTTGTTTCAGTCTCCGCCATACAAAATGTTGTAACCTACACCGTTGCAACAGGTCAACATTTTTATTACCATACACCGTATATTTCGCTAAAGCGGGCGTACAGCGCCCATCGCGGACCTCCTTCACTATTATTTTAAAAACCTTCATGGTTTTGTATTTGCAAGTATCTGACGGAACTGCCACGGGGCCCTTCCGCTATTTTTAATTACCACAACTTTTCAATTATGTATCTCCTTAAGATATTTACTATTACCGGCCTTTCTTTATTTTTTTGTTTAAACGCCATTGCCCAAGGCACCCCGGCAAGGCAAGTACGCGTTAATTTTAACGGTATCATCACGGATCAGGATGGCGCTAAACCATTGCCTGGGGCTTCTGTTTACCTGCCCGACCTGCGCCGTGGCGTTGTAGCCAACGAACAAGGGGTGTTTGTTTTAAATACGCTTATTGCGGGTAAGTACATTGTGGAAATTAGTTATGCAGGGTACGCATCTATGGTTGAAACGGTTGACATTACCTCCGACGATCTCAATTCTTTTTCGTTAAAGCGATCGTTTTTGGAAACCGAAGCAGTAACAGTAACGGGCGTATCGTCGGCAACCCCGGTAAAGCGAACACCGGTACCAGTTAATATTATTCAAAAAGAAGATTTTTTAAAAGGGTCCTCTACCAACCTGATTGATGCATTAAGCCGCACACCGGGTGTATCGCAAATATCAACTGGGCCTGCTATTTCAAAACCAGTAATAAGGGGCCTTGGCTATAATAGGGTAGTGGTAGTAAACGATGGTATACGACAGGAAGGCCAACAGTGGGGCGACGAACATGGTATTGAAATAGATGAATTAAATGTAAATAAAGCGGAGGTGTTAAAAGGTCCTGCCTCACTTATGTATGGTAGCGACGCGTTGGCAGGCGTTATCAATTTTATTTCCATTGTACCGACACCTGCCGAAACAATCAGAGGTAATTTTTTAACCAACTACCAAACCAACAATGGCCAACGGGCGTTTCATGCCGATGTTAGTGGAAATAATAATGGCTATGTATGGGGTGCAAATGGCACATATAAAGGCGCAGGGGATTATAAAAATAAGCTGGATGGTTATGTGCCCA
Source organism: Chitinophagales bacterium (assembly GCA_038247635.1). GTDB lineage: Bacteria > Bacteroidota > Bacteroidia > Chitinophagales > Chitinophagaceae > Segetibacter. The sequence continues at coordinate 44,311 of JBBRUR010000020.1, read as the reverse complement.
ATTCCCGTTTTAACGAAAATAATTTTGGAGCCTATGTTGGGCTACACAAGGCCTGGGGCTTTAGCCATTTATATATAAGCAGCTTTGACCAACGGCTGGGTTTAATAGAAGGGGACCGCGATAGCGCCACAGGTAAGTTTTTATACCTCACGGCGGTTAACGGACAGGTAGAAGAGCCATTGTATACCGGGCAGGGCCGTACAACTATCCAACCGTCGGTACCCGGCCAAAGGGTAAGACATTTTAAAGTGGCCACCGATAACAGTTTTAACCTGGGCAATGGCAGATTAACAGCAACCCTTGGCTACCAGCAAAACAGGCGGCAAGAGTTTGGCGAAGTGTTAGCACCCACACGAGCCGATCTGGATTTTGACCTGCTAACCGTAAATTATAACCTGCAATATCATTTTAAAAAGCGCCACAATTGGTCAACATCCCTGGGGCTTAATGGTATGCGGCAAACCAACGCCAACAATGGCAAAGAGGTGTTGATACCTGAGTATCGTTTGTTTGATATTGGTGGGTTTCTTTATTCGCAATACCGGCTAAATAAACTAACGGTAAGTGGCGGGCTTAGGTTTGATAACAGGCATATTATTGCCGACGCCTTTAGCGAAGGCAGCGAAATAAAATTCAAGGCATTCAGCAAAAACTTTTCAAACGTTTCAGTAAGTGCGGGGTTGGCTTACGAGGCCGGTAATATAACCTTAAAACTAAACCTGGCGCGTGGTTTCAGGGCACCGAGTATTCCCGAGCTGGCAAGCAATGGCGCCCATGAGGGTACCAACCGGTACGAGTACGGAAGTTTCAACTTGAAATCGGAAAAAAGTTTGCAGGCCGATGGGGGATTTGAGTTTACTACCCAACATATATCGTTTTCGGCCAGTATATTTTTAAACGGTATTAAGGACTTTATGTATTATAGAAAGATAGATGCGGATAGTGGTGGCGACTCATTGATTGATAAAGATGGACAGACATTATTTGCCTTTACTTTTAGCCAGGCCAATGCCGCTTTGTATGGCGCTGAGGCCAACCTTGATATTCACCCGCACCCGCTAGACTGGCTGCATTTCGAAAACAGCTTTTCGTACGTGCGGGGTAAACTGGGGCAGGTGCAGGATGGTAGCAGCAACCTGCCCTTTATACCAGCGGCCCGCCTGATTAACGACCTGCGGGGCGATTTTTTAGTCAACGGTAAAACGCTAAAAAATGCTTACCTAAAGGTGGAGCTGGACAATACGTTTGCACAAAACAATGCCTTTACTGGTTTTAACACCGAAACAGCTACCCCCGGTTACAGCCTGTTAAATATGGGCCTTGGCGGCACCATTGCAAAAAAAGGAAGGCCCGTTATAAGCATATATCTGGCTGCCAATAACATTACCGATGTAGCCTATCAAAACCATTTAAGCCGGTTAAAATATACTGATGTAAACAATGTAACGGGCAGGCAGGGCGTGTTTAATATGGGAAGAAATTTTAGTTTGAAGGTGAATGTGCCTTTAAACTTTAATGTAAACTAAGGTGTTTGCCTGTAGTTGAATAACTAACAAATTGTAGAAGGCAGGAGTGCAAAACACGTGGTTTTTTTGCATCTCATACCTTTGTCTAAATTTTTACCGGTTGAAACATCTCAAAGCTGTCAATAAATATTTTTGGAAATACAGGGTTCGCTTTTTTGTGGGTACGATTTTCGTAGTTGCCTCCAATTACTTTGCGGTTTTGGCGCCACAGGTTACCGGCTATGTTATTAACCAGGTACAAAACAGGTTACCCGGTGCCAAACCTATTGTAGAGAAAAACTGGCACGATCCGCTGGTGCAATGGTTTATTGGCAAAATGGACCTGCTTCAAAACGATTTTATTAAGCTGGTGGCCATTTGCAGCATTGTGTTATTGGTGTTGGCCATTTTACGCGGCATCCTCATGTTTTTTATGAGGCAAACTATTATTGTAATGAGCCGCCTGATAGAGTTTGACCAAAAGAACCAGGTTTTTCAACATTACCAGGAACTAGATATTAATTTTTACCGCACCCACAGCACCGGCGACCTTATGAACCGCATTACCGAAGATGTTAGCCGCGTACGTATGTACACTGGGCCAGCCGTCATGTACCTTATTAACCTGGTAACCCTTATTTGGCTTAGCGTAGTAAATATGGTGCGTAAAGATGCTATGCTTACCCTTTACGTATTGGCACCATTACCACTGCTGGCTATTACTATTTATGTAGTTAATACCATTATTCATAAACGAAGCGAAAAAATACAGGGCCTGTTGTCCGACCTTACCACCAATGCACAGGAAAGCTACTCGGGCATACGGGTGATAAAGTCGTTTGTTCAGGAAAAAGCCATGTTGGGGTTTTTTAATAAAAACAGCGAAGATTATAAACGTAATGCTATCGGCCTGGCAAAAGTAGAGGCCATTTATTTTCCCAGCATGGCGCTTATGATTGGCATTAGCACCCTGGCAACTATTTTAATTGGTGGCATACAGGCATTAAACGACCCCGGTAAGGTGGGCGTTATAGTGGAGTTTGTATTGTATATAAACATGCTGGTATTTCCCGTAAGTGCTATTGGGTGGGTGGCCAGTATGATACAACGTGCGTCGGCCAGTCAAAAAAGGTTGAACGAATTTTTAGATACCAAACCTGCCATTACCGATGTTGCTTTAAAACAAGAAGTGGAAGTACGGGGAGATATCAGGTTTGACAACGTAACCTTTATTTATCCTCATACCGGAATTGTAGGGCTTAAAAACTTCAACCTTCATATTGCCGAAGGTGAAAAAGTGTTGATTTTGGGTAAAACAGGTAGCGGTAAATCAACTGTGGCCCAGTTGCTGCTTAGGTTTTATGAGCCTACCATTGGCCAGGTTTCCATTAACCAAAAAAAGCTGAACGAATACCCCCTACGCCAGTTGCGGCAGCAAATAAGCTACGTACCACAGGATGTTTTTTTGTTTAGTGATTCAGTAGAAAACAACATCAGCTTTGGATTGGAGAACCCGGCAGAAAAAGGCCAGGTAGCCACTGCAGCCAGACAGGCCAGCGTAGATAAAGAGATACACCATTTTGCAAAAGGATACGATACTATGGTAGGTGAGCGGGGCGTTACCTTAAGCGGTGGCCAAAAACAGCGGTTGTCCATAGCAAGGTCGCTTATTAAAAAACCACAAATAGTAGTGTTCGACGATTGCCTGAGTGCCGTTGATACGGCTACCGAAAATGCCATTATTGGTAATCTTTACCAGTTTCTAAACAATAAAACCGCCATCATTATTACCCACCGCATATTCACCCTTTTTAATTTTGATAAAATAGTAGTGCTTGACAATGGGCGTATTGCAGAAATGGGAACCCATAAAAATTTAATGGATGCCAAAGGGTATTATTACGAATTATATTATACACAAGTAATAGCTGCCCAACAAAAAAGTGAAGCTGTAATTTAAATTCCTGTTTATACCAATCAAAATTGATAAAGCTAACAAGCCATCTAAATTTTGGCAATTAAAAACTAATACTATATTTGTAACCTATTGTTTTAATAAACCTTTAACATAAACTATTTACCGTGGCGTACGACAACAACGAACAAAAAATTGAAAGTGTTTACAGCAAAAGGATCAGGGCGGGAAAGAGAAGGACCTATTTTTTTGATGTTAGAGCCACGAGAAGCAACGACTATTTTTTGACAATTACCGAAAGTAGAAAACGTTTTAACGATAATGGTTACGACAGGCATAAGATATTTTTATATAAAGAAGATTTCAATAAGTTTTTAAAAGCATTGACCGAAGCGGTTGATTATGTAAAGACCGACCTGATGCCCGATTTTGACTTTGATGCGTTTAATCACGATAATTACGAAGAAGGAAATGGTGAAGGAAGTACCTACGCCCACCAGGAAACTGTTGTAGTGGCCGAAGTGGCAGTACCAGAAGTTTTGGAAAAGGAAACATCAATGGAAAGCGAAAAAGCCGAACACCTACATGTATTTGAAGCACCTGTGATTAGCGAAGTGGAAGTGATAAACAACCACTCAACCGAGGAAGTAGATAAATGGTAAAAAAATTATAGAAGTTTAAAAACCCCTCAGGACAGATGGGTTTTTTTATGCCCCTTATGTAGCCAACGAATGGTGATATGCCCAGTATCTCCAGTAAATTTAAGCCCCTTTATTAAAACCGATGGTGTTTTTTGACGTACTGCTTTGGTAAGAAATTATTTATTACAAAAAGGCATTTCCTTTTCTTTAAAAAATATTTTGAATGTAGCTATCATACTTCTCAGGACATAAAGGCTGACTTATATACCTCAATGAGCGCTTGCCTACATCACTAAATAGTTGATTGCTTTGGCAAAGCAGGCAAGCCAGCTCAAGGGTTTTAATCAATAACGGACATTTGCTTTTCAAGTTACATTTTTGCCTGTTCAAATACCGTCCGGCTGGCTTAGGCGTGGTGAACGGAGTAAACATGTGCAGCATAAACCTCCTGGACTTAAAAAAAGCGCTTACATTTCGTTTCTTCAAAACACCATCAACAAAAAGCTGGCATTTATGCATGGGCAACATTTATTGTTGCAATGGCACTTTCTTTCTTGTACAACTTATAGTGATTAATAAGCCCGTTAGTAGAAGTATCGTGGCCGGTTTCGGGCTGGGCTTTTGATAAGTCGGGCAAAATTTTGTTGGCCATCTGTTTGCCCAGTTCAACACCCCACTGGTCAAAGCTAAAAATGTTCCATACAAGGCCTTGCACAAAAATTTTGTGCTCGTATAAAGCCACAAGCCGCCCAAGTGTGTAGGGGGTAATTTGTTTTACAAGAAACGAGTTGGTAGGCTTGTTGCCGCTAAATACCTTAAACCTTACCAGTTTTTTAATTTCCTCTTTGGTTTTACCCTCAGCCTTCAGTTCGGCTCTTGCCTCCTCCTCGGTTTTTCCATTCATCAGCGCTTCTGTTTGGGCAAAAAAGTTGCTGATAAGTTTTTCGTGATGGTCGCCTATGGGGTTATGGCTTATAGCCGGCGCAATAAAGTCACATGGTACCACCATGGTTCCCTGGTGTATTAACTGGTAAAAGGCGTGTTGACCATTGGTGCCTGGTTCGCCCCAAATTACGGGGCTTGTTTTGTAATTAACCTCGTAGGCATTACGGTCTACACTTTTGCCATTGCTTTCCATAACGCCCTGCTGAAAATAGGCCGGAAAACGGTGCATGTATTGGTCATAAGGCAAAATGGCTTCGGTTTCGGCACCAAAAAAGTTGGTGTACCATACCCCCAGCAGGGCCATAATTACCGGAATATTTTGTTGAAATTTTTCGGTTTTAAAATGTAGGTCCACATCGTGAGCGCCTTTCAATAACTCATTAAAATTATCGTAGCCAATAGTGAGCGCTATGCTAAGGCCAACGGAGCTCCAAAGCGAAAACCGGCCGCCAACCCAATCCCAAAAAACAAACATGTTTTGTGGCGATATACCAAATTTAGTTACTGCTGCCTCGTTAGTGCTTACGGCAACAAAATGTGCCGCCACCTGCTTTTCATCGTTTGCTTGCTGTAAAAACCACGCCCTTGCTGTTTGGGCGTTTGTCATGGTTTCCTGGGTGGTAAAGGTTTTACTGGCAATTAAAAATATGGTTTCGTCGGGTGTAACTTTTTTAAGTGTTTCGGTAATATCTGTTCCATCTATATTACTAACAAAATAGGTTTTTATACCCGGTACCCAGTAAGGTTTTAATGCCTCAGTAATCATTACTGGTCCAAGATCGCTGCCGCCAATACCAATATTTACAATGTATTTTATTGGCTTGCCAGTATATCCTTTCCATTGCCCGCTGTGTACAAGGTGGCAAAAGTTTTTCATTTGTTCTTTAACCCTGTTAACCCCGGGCATTACATCCTGTCCATCAACAACAAAAGGCGTGTTCAATACATTGCGCAATGCCACATGCAACACCGCCCTGTTTTCTGTTTCATTTATTTTTTCGCCTGCAAACATGTCGGCAATTCCTTCCTCAACCCTGCACTCTTCGGCAAGCTGCAATAATAGCTGCATGGTTTTGCTATTAATAACATTTTTTGAGTAATCAAAAACCATATCTGGCATTTCAATTGAAAATTTGCTAAAACGGTCTGCATCGGCGCTAAAAAGCTTGCGCAGGTGATTGCGTTGCATTTCATCGTCAAAATGGCGCCGTAACAATAACCAGGCCTGTGTATTGGTAGGATTTATTTTTGGAAGCATGAATAAGTGCTTTTGTTTTGGAATGTTTAATTGCGACACAATTTAGTTACAGTGTTGCTATAATGTCAAGTGTCTTTTTAACCATTTGGGGGGTTACATCAAGGTGCAATACCAAACGCACCTGTGTTTTTGATATGGCTATGGCCAATATATCTTCCTCTTTTAACCGGGCAACCAACAATGCCGGCGTAAACCTGCCAATTACTTCAAATATTAAAATGTTGGTTTCTACAGGTAAAAAATTACCTACAAAATCTTTTTGTTTTAACGCACGGTATAACTGTTGCGCATGCAGGTGATCATTTACCATGCGCTCCACATTGTGTTCAAGCGCATAAAGGCAAGCTGCAGCAAGGTAACCCGCCTGGCGCATGCCACCACCCATTACTTTGCGCACTCGGCGGGCTTTTTTAATAAATTGGGTGCTGCCGACCAGCACGCTTCCAACAGGTGCACCTAACCCTTTGCTTAGGCATATAGATATACTATCAAAGGTTTGCCCATATTGTTGTGTGCTTTCGTTTTTGGCCACCAATGCATTATATAATCGTGCCCCATCAAGGTGCAGAGCAAGCCCATGTTCACTACATACTTCTTTTATTTTTTTAATTTCGCTAAAGTCATAGCATCCACCGCCGCCGCGGTTGGCGGTGTTTTCAAGGCTTACCAAGCTGCTGTTTGGCTTATGAATGTCGTGGGGATTAATGCTTTCCAACACCTGCCCTGCAGTAATTCGCCCATGGTTACCCTCAATTAACTTTACCGAGCAGCCTGAATTAAAAGCAATACCGCCGCCCTCGTAAATGTACACATGCGATAATTTGTCACAAATAACCTCATCGCCCGGTTGGGTGTGGCATTTAATAGCAATTTGGTTAGTCATTGTTCCGCTGGGGCAAAATATGGCCGCTTCTTTTCCAAAACTGGTGGCCATAATTGCTTCCAGTTTATTTATGGTTGGGTCTTCGCCAAAAACGTCGTCGCCTACGGGCGCACTACACATATACTCAAGCATTGATTTACAAGGGCGTGTAAACGTATCAGACCGGTAATCTATCATAGGGGAGCGAAATTAAGGTAATGCCATATTTCGCAATGGTATCAGGGTATGCTTTTTGTCTATTTTTTTATACTTGCGAAAACAAATTTAAAAAAGCTATTGACAAACCGATGGCAATTAGTGAACAACATTAATATATTGACGTTTACAATATTTAAATAAAGCTTCAAAGGTTTTTTATTGCAAGTGACAGAGAGGATTAATGAGTGTTTTTTTACTATTTTATGTTAAAAAAGACAATTGTGGTTAATTAGTCAAAAAAAAACCGTATTAAATTGTAAATTTGCCCACGTTTAACTGTTTATCTTTTATATTTTGAAGTACTTTTTGCAATCTTCATCAAATGACAGGTGTCATTTAAATGTTTTTTATTCACATAACCCCCTTACACTATGAGGCAGCTTAAGATTGCCACCCAAATCACCAACAGAGATTCCCAGGCAGTAGAAAAGTATCTCCAGGAAATATCAAAGATCCCCATGATCACACCCGAGGAAGAAACTATTCTTGCTCAAAAAATTAAGATGGGCGATCAGCGGGCTTTGGAGCGACTGACAACAGCCAATTTGCGATTTGTGGTATCGGTGGCAAAACAATATCAACACCAGGGTTTATCGCTAAGCGATTTGATTAACGAAGGAAACCTTGGTCTTATTAAAGCAGCGCAACGTTTTGATGAAACTAAAGGTTTCAAATTTATATCGTATGCTGTTTGGTGGATCCGTCAGTCAATTTTGCAGGCTTTGGCCGAGCAGGGAAGATTGGTGCGTTTACCTCAAAATAAAATTGGTACTTACAACAAGGCTAACAAGGCTTACATGGCCTTTGAACAGGAGCATGAAAGAGAGCCAAGTACCGAGGAACTGGCTGAGATATTGGAAATGAGCGAGACGGAAATTAATAATATTTTTCAAAGCAACACCCGTCATACTTCGCTTGATGCACCTGTGCACGAAGCAGAAGATGTAGCAATGGGTGATTTGCTGGAGGGTGGAGATGATACAGACGATGACGTGATGAAAGATAGTTTGAGAGAAGAAATCAAACGTGTGTTAAAGTCACTATCGCCCCGTGAGGCAGAAATTGTAAATGCCTATTTTGGTTTAGATGGTGAGAACGGCGTAACTATTGAGCAAATTGGTCAGAAATACGACCTGACTAAAGAGCGTATTCGTCAAATTAAAGAAAGAGCCATAAAACGTTTGCAAAAGGCGCGCTATAGCAATGCCCTTAAAGCATATTTAGGATAATAATAGTTTCAACATAATGATAAAAGCCACCTTTTTGGGTGGCTTTTATCATTATACTAAATCTTTAAAGTTTTTCTTAAATAATTAATTCTGGAGCGTTTATATAATGCAAAAGGCTTAATAACAAGCTGCTACTCACTACCTCCGGACTGTATAAGCTGCATCAATTCATCCAGTTTAGGCTCTAAAATAATTTCAGTGCGGCGGTTTCTTGCCCTGCCTTCCCTGGTAAGGTTAGTATCAACGGGGTCAAATTTGCTATGACCGCTTGCAGTTACACGGGTTGCATCTACAAAATAGGTTTCGGTTAATATGCGTACTATGGCATTGGCCCGTGCAGTACTTAACTCCCAGTTATCTTCGTATTTGCCACGCATAGGTATGCTGTCAGTATGGCCCTCTATATTTACATTAATGTCGGCATTAACGTTCAAAACCCCGGCTAGTTTGCCCAGGGCTTCTTTTCCCTTTGGGTTTACCACCGCACTCCCCGATGGGAAAAGCAGGTTTTCCTGCAGGCTTACATACACTTTTCCATTTTTCTTGGCCACCGTTAACTCGCTTGAGTTAAAGCCGGTAAGGGCATTGGCTATTTTTGACCTAAGCGCTTCCGTGTTTTGTTTTTGTTGATCTATCAGTTGCTGCAATTGCTCCAGCCGTTGTTGTTGATCGGCAATTTGTTGCTGGCTTTTGTTTAGTTGACTGCTGGCATCGTTTAATTTAGTGCTTGTTTCCTGCAAACGGCTGCTTGCATCCTGTAGCCTGTTGTTGGCTTCTTTCCTAGTGGCCTCTAACTGGTTTTCAAGCGCAATGCGGGCGTTTTCTAACTTGGCCACATTGTCTTGCAACTGGTTCACATTTTTTTCCAGCATGTTTATTTTGCTATCCATTTGGGTGCTGTCTCTGCGCATTCTACCTAATTGATACTGTGCACTTAACAGGTCCTTTTTGGGAACACAACTTTCAGCAAAACAAAATATGGACAATACAGCCAGCAGGAGTATATTACTTTTTTTGGGCATAGCAAATTTTTTGTGATTTTTTTATTTTAAATAATCTTATAAAACAATTGTGCCGGTATTGGTTTTGATAAAGATAGTATGCACTGTTTATCATCATTCAACAATTTTACAACACTTGCATACCCTAAATTTGCATTATGAAAAATTTGGTCTACTTAATTGTGTTGTCGTATGCACTCTTTTCGTGCGAAAAAACGATCGATATACGAACCAAAAGCCAGCAGGCGCAAATGGTGGTTGACGGAAATATTGAGACAAACCAATACCCCATAATATTTTTAAGTAATTCGCTGGATTTTTTTAATAATATAACTCCGCAAATCTTAAACAATTCGCTGGTACGGAACGCTATTGTAACCATAACCGATGGCGAAAAAACCAACAGGTTAAAAGAATATACCATTGCGTTGGCTAACGGGTTTAGCATAAGTTTTTACAGTACCGATAGTATTACGTCACCAAATGCCATACGAGGGCAAAATGGAAAACGTTACCAGTTAAATATTGAAGCGAATGGTGTAAAATACCAGGCAAGTACCGCCATACCACTGCCAGCCAAACGCGTGGATAGCATTTGGTGGAAAAACGCAATTGCCGAAAAAGATAGTAACCGGGTGGTACTAATGAGCAGGGTAAGCGATCCGCCAGGTTTTGGAAATTATATAAGGTATTTTACAAAAGTTGGCCGTGGCGAATTTTTGCCCGGAGCAACCTCTGTTTTCGACGACCAGGTGGTAGACGGCACTACCTATGACATACAAGTTGACAAAGGCATAAACCGCAACGATCTCCCCGATTTTGAAGACTTTGGTTTTTTTAATAAGGGGGACACAATTACAGTAAAATTTGCTAATATTGACAAAGCCACTTTCGATTTTTGGCGTACAATAGAATACAGCTATCAAAGTATTGGTAATCCTTTTTCTACCCCCACCACTGTATTGGGAAACGTTAAAGGGGGGCTGGGTGCATTTTGTGGCTATTCAGTCCAGGTTTCCTCACTTATAGTACCCAGGTAAGAAAAACAGTTTGTAATAAACTTGTAAATTTTGCGTCTCTATCTACAGGGTGGTTAACCATATCTTTAATAATTTGTTGTAGTGCAATGATTTGCGACTAAAAAGTAAAATTCTTATAAAATATAAATACACTGATGGAAAATACAGAGAGGGTACATTGTTTGATTATAGGTTCGGGACCGGCGGGTTATACTGCAGCTATTTATGCAGCGAGAGCCAATTTAAAACCCGTTTTATACCAGGGTATACAACCGGGGGGCCAGTTAACCATAACCACAGAAGTAGAAAATTATCCCGGTTACGCCAATGGAATTCAGGGGCCGGAAATGATGGTAGACTTTGAAAAACAAGCGGCCCGTATGGGTACCGATATAAGGTTTGGATTAGCTACCAGCGTTGATTTTTCGGTTCAGCCATATAAGGTTTGGGTAGATGAAGACAAATTAATTGAAGCAGATTCGGTAATCATTAGTACCGGGGCATCGGCTAAATGGCTTGGGTTGCCCAGCGAGCAACGGTTAAATGGCTACGGCGTAAGCGCCTGTGCTGTGTGTGATGGCTTCTTTTTTAAAGGAAAAGAAGTGGCAATTGTAGGTGCCGGCGACACGGCTGCCGAAGAGGCATTGTATCTTTCTAAAATTTGCTCAAAAGTGCATATGCTTATAAGAAAGGGCGAAATGAAGGCATCTAAAATAATGCAGGATAGAGTTTTGGCCACGCCGAATATAGAAATGCACTGGAACTCAGAAACAATGGAGGTTTTGGGCGATAAAAAAGTAGAAGCGGTAAAGGTGCTCAATAACGAAACACAGGCGGTAACAGACATACCAGTAAGCGCCTTTTTTGTAGCCATTGGCCATACCCCTAACAGCGGTATTTTTAGCGATTTTTTAGAAATGGATGAGGCGGGCTATATTAAAACAGTACCCGGCACTAGCAAAACCAACATTGAAGGCGTATTTGCGGCCGGTGATGTGCAGGACAAAATTTATCGCCAGGCGGTTACAGCAGCTGGCAGCGGGTGCATGGCGGCATTGGATTCTGAGCGATACCTTGGGGCAAAAGGTGTCCATTAAAACACGATGGAGAACTAAAACCGGGCCTTAATAGGTGATAATATAGTGTTAATAAATACTTTATAAGGTTTTTGATTAAATGAATTTATGCATTTTGCCGGGTATAAAACATATCCGGTATTTTAATGTTTTCACAAGGCTTTTAAAGCTAACAGTGCCAAACATAAGCCACTTAAAAATATTTATATTGTAAAAAACATGATGACAATATATCTTAAACATTTACGCTTTCATGCTTTTCATGGAATTTTTGCAGAGGAAAAAGTACTGGGTGGCGAGTTTGAAGTAAACCTGTCGGTAAGCTATCAACCGGCTAAAACGCTACTGACCGATCTTAACCAAACTATCAATTATGGAGGTTTATACAATCTTATAAAAAAGGAAATGGAAATACCCAGCCCTATTTTGGAAACCTTTGTTATAAAAGTAGCCAACGATATTTTGGCACAGTTTTCCCTTGCAGAGGAGGTGGAAATTTCGATTACCAAAATGCGGCCGCCTGTTATCAATTTTGAAGGCTCGGTGGGTGTTAGTTATAAATTAAATAGAAATAATCAATGATGCGGTTTTTATTAATAATCGGACTAATTGCTGCCAATTTTAAATTAGTTGCGCAAGATGTAAATACACTTATAAAAGACGGGCAAAACTTTGAACGTAGTTTAAAGGAAAAGGAAGCATTAAATAAGTATAAAGAGGCTTTAAAAATTGACAGGAATAATCTTTTTTGCCTGTTGCACACTGTCGAGCTGTCTTGTGCAATAGGCAATCGCGAAGAAGATAAAAAGGTAAAATCAAGGTATATTAACGAGGCGATGGGGTATGCCGAAGCGGCCATGCTTGTAGACCCTAATTCGGCCGATGCATATTATGTTCGTGCGTTGGTAGCAGCACGCCTTACTGACATAGAAACCGATACTAAAAAAACACTGGAGCACGTAAAAAATATAAAAACTTATGCGGAAAAAGCGCTGGCTATAAATCCCAATCACGCACGGGCCAATTATGTAATGGGTAAATGGAATTACGAAATGGTAAACCTTGCCTGGGCAAAAAAGGCAGCGATAAAACTGCTGTATGGCGGTTTGCCTGGCGCTTCAATAGAAAATGCGTTTACCTACATGGAAAAGGCACGACAGTACGACCAGTATTTTTTGATCAACTACCTTGACCTTGCCAAGGCTTACAAATATGATCAAAAACCTGCCAAGGCAGTTGAAATTTTGAATAAGCTGGTAAAATTACCGCTGCGTACTGCCGACGATGCTCAATTAAAAGAAGAAGGCAGAAAAATGCTTAACGAAATGCAGTAGGCTGCCATGCATAAGTAAAACAAGGGGTTTTCACCTCTTTCATTTAACAAATATTCAATCCAACAGGTTAATCATCAAACTGTTTTTAAACTAACTTTGCGCTTACAAAAGCGTTAGATGAAAAAGACACATATTATTTTCCTTATTTTTATTGCTGTTAGTATTGCTGTTTTGCTAAGCTTTATGGGCGATATTACTACGTACGACACGGTGTCGTCGGCAAAACAAAAGCCTGGAAAATTTGTGCATCTTATTGCCAAAATGGAGCAAAATAGCCTGCAATACGATGCGGTCAAGGATCCTAATTACTTAGCTTTTACTGCAGTTGACAGCCTTGGTAATTCCATTAACGTAGTGTATCGCAACACTAAACCTACCGATATGGAAAAAAGCGAACGTTTGGTGTTAAAGGGTAGCGTGCAGGGCGATCATTTTGAGTGTAAAGATATCCTGTTGAAATGCCCGAGTAAGTACAAGGACGATATGAACGCCGCCCAAAAACAATTAGGCAATGCGTCTGTTAAGGATGGTAAATCTGACAAGCGTTTAGCTTTAGAAAATAAATAAGATACATGGAATTTTTAGGAGAACATTTATTGCCTGGGCAACTAGGGCATTTTCTTGCTGTGCTTTCTTTAGTGGCTTCTCTTACAGCCACCGTTGCATTTTTTGTAGCAACAAAAAAAAGCAATCCGGGCGAAAAACAAGGCTGGCTGCGGTTTGCCCGCGTGGCATTTTTACTTGAAACGGTTGCTGTCATAGGTATTTTTGGTAGTCTATATTACATTATTTCCAACCATCTTTTTGAATATAAATATGCATGGCAGCACAGCAGCAGGGCGCTTCAGGTTGAATACCTGCTTAGTTGTTTTTGGGAAGGCCAGGAGGGAAGTTTTATGCTTTGGAGCTTTTGGCATTGTGTATTGGGTTGGATATTGATATGGCGCTCTAAAAACTGGGAAGCCCCGGTAATGACCGTGGTTAGTTTTATGCAGTTTTGCCTTGCCACCATGTTGGTGGGTATTTACTTTTTTAATATCAAAGTGGGAAGCAGCCCTTTTGTATTGTTACGTAACGAAATGAAGGATTCGCCTATTTTTTCGCAGGCCAATTATCTTTCGTTTGTAAAAGATGGTAATGGGTTAAATGCGTTGCTTCAAAATTATTGGATGGTTATTCATCCACCCATACTTTTTTTAGGGTTTGCATCTACCTTAATACCCTTTGCCTATGCTATTGCCGGCCTTTGGACCAGGGACCATAAGGGTTGGGCCAAACCTGCACTTCCGTGGGCCGCATTTTCAGGAGCCATTTTAGGCGTAGGCGTAATGATGGGCGCTGCGTGGGCTTATGAAAGCCTCACTTTTGGTGGCTACTGGGCCTGGGACCCTGTCGAGAATGCCTCACTGGTTCCGTGGCTTACTTTAATTGCTGGTATGCACACTAACCTTATTTATAAAAGCAGTGGTTATTCATTAAAAACCACTTATGTTTTTTATATTCTCACATTTTTATTGATATTGTATTCCACCTTTCTTACCCGTAGTGGTGTGTTGGGCGATACTTCTGTACATGCCTTTACCGACCTGGGTATGAACCTGCAACTCATTCTGTTCATATTGGTTTTTCTAATTCCCGCTTTTACTTTGTACTTTATACGTAGCAAACAAATACCCACTATTATAAAAGAAGAAAGCACCTATAGCCGCGAGTTCTGGATGTTTATTGGTGCGCTGGTTTTGTTTTTGTCGGGCGCTGTAATTATTATTACCACATCGTTACCTGTTTTTAATAAAGTACTTGGCACTAAATGGGCAGTAGGCGACGATGCCGAAGGTTTTCACAACCAGGTGCAAATATTTGTAGCAATCATTATTGGTTTGCTAACTGCCATTACCCAATACTTAAAATATAAGGACACAACGCGTAAATACCTTATTGCCAAAATTGCAACACCTACTATTATAGCCGTAGCGCTAAGCGCAGCCATTAGTATTTGGGGTGGATTAGATTACGATAAAAAGGGTATAGGATTTTTGGTGGCTATTCATGTAGCTGTGTTTGCAGCGGTGTATAGCATAGTAGCCAATTTTAGTTATATATGGCTTGTAATGAAAGGAAAGATAAAGGCTGCAGGTGCGTCGGTTGCGCACGTGGGTTTTGCCATGACACTGTTGGGTATATTAATTTCAAGTGCCGAAAAATCGGTGCTTAGCTATAATACCACTAACATGTCGCCTTTAAAAATTGGCGATAAAGAAAGCCCGTTAGAAAATATTACGCTGATAAAAGGGATAGCCACCGATATGGGCAAATACACGGTCACCTTTACTAAAGACACTTTGAATGAGCGTGACCGCAAACGGTATTATGAAATCAATTTTGAGAATAAAAAGTCGAAAGAAACATTTAGCCTCTATCCTGATATTATCGAAAATAACAAGGGAAGTGAAGGCGTTACCCCCAACCCCGATGCAAAGCATTATTGGAATAAAGACATTTTTGCCTATTTAACCTTTTTAAGCGATCCTAAACAGGCTAAGGCCAACGATACCACTACTTTTAAAAATACTACTATTCAATTGGGCGATACGTTGTTTTATAGTAAAGGTTTAATGATAGTAGACAATGTTGTAATTAACCCAACAAACTCAAAATATACGTTTAGCCAAAACGATACAGCCCTTGCGCTTAATGTTACCGTTATAGCTAACAATGGCAGCCGTTATTCGGCGCAGCCGCTGCTAAAGGTAGAAAATGGCTTGATAGAAAGATTACCCGATACCGTGATGGCCCAAAGCCTTATTGTACAGTTTAACCAGGTAAAAGATCAGGAAAAGGGATTGCTGGAAATTGGAGTAAGGGAAACCAATAGTATTTTAGATTTTGTAACATTAAAGGCGTATGAGTTTCCGTTTATAAATGTATTGTGGTTGGGTATAATTGTTATGACAGTTGGGTTTGTACTTAGCATTATTCAGCGGGTACAAAAAGTGGCTAAGCCAGCCGTTACATTAGCGAAAAAAATGCAGCCTTCTAAAACCAGTGCCCCTTTTATAGATTAGAACGTCTGCGTCATTACAGTAGAGGCAGCTAATAATGAATTAGCAATTGTTTTGGTATAACATTGACCTTACTTTAATAGCTTCTGCAATTGCTAAAATTATCCTTGAAATTAGCGACAATTTGTGGCTCAACTGTGTTCATGAAATTTAAGGTGTATGTTTTTGTTATTCTTGCCCACCTGTGCATAGCAACAAAGCGTTCGTTCAATACTACCATTCCTTATAAACCATTTGCCTGGCGTTGTTTTATATTATTTTTATGCCGGTAGATGCCTTGTTCAGTTATGGGGCATATTCTTAAAAAGAAATTTAGTTTTGCTGCACTAATGGCCGATAAATAAATAAAGGTGGGCCTGTTTTTGCGTTTGCTACAATTGCATTTGTGCATGGTATATTTTATGCCGGTTTTGCCAGGCTTTGGGGGCAGCAATGGTTTAATAGCAAGGCTGTTTGGCTGTGGTTAAGGCAATTTCCTTTTGATACAGTCAACCTAATCTGGTTGTCAAAATTTCCGGTGGTATTAGTGTGGCTTGGGTGGAAGGTATTATTGACTAAGACCTTGTACCCATTAATTATCTGGCACTCAAAAACACGGAAAATATGCATGGCTGCTGTTGTATTAATTTATGTGGGTATTATTATAGTAATGAACTTTTACTTTTTTTGGGCCATCTTGATCATTTTTGTTTTGACTGCTTCCGATTTAATTATGCCGTTAAAGGCAAACTCAACAGCGGCTTTTGAAGGGTGAACATCAGCTACTTGCGATAAAAAATCGCCTCTGGCAATAGTTTATCATTTATTTAAAAACTTTTTTGGGTAAAGTAGGAACGGGTAATTTAAATTGAAATCAAAAATGAGCTTACGAAAATTACCCGTCTTTGTGCTAATGTTTTTGATGATTGAAACCACTAAGCCCGTGGCTGCCCAAATTGATACTGCATCTATTACCTCGGGGCTTAATAGTTTAAAAGATAAATTAGGAAAGCAATATGTGTTTATGTTATATGCCAATGATAAGCCGGTATATAAAAAAGAAGCTGGTGAGTTTACCGTTAAAACACCCGTGCCAGTGTCGGCAGCCAGCCAGTGGATAACTGCGGCACTCGTAATGACCTATGTACAGGAGGGAAAAATTTCGTTTAACGATAAGGTGAGCGATTTCCTGCCCATATTTGCCAGGCATGGTAAAGGCTATATTACCCTTGGCCATTGTTTAACCTTTAACACGGGCATAGAAGCTGCTGAAGGTATTGGTAAACTGTTTAAAAAAAGCAAGTACAAAACGTTGGAAGATGAGGTTAACGACTACGCCGCTAAAATGGAGATTGGCACCAACCCCGGGACAGAGTTTAGGTATAGCAATATTGGTTTTAATATTGCTGCCCGCATGCTGGAGGTGATTACTAAAAAGCCCTACGACCGAATGGTGCAGGAGCGCATTTTTAGGCCGCTAAATATGCGTAACGCCAGCTTTGCCAACGAGAATTACAACGACGCGGTAAGTGCTGCAGATGGGGCGAAAACCTCTGCGGCGGACTATTTAAATTTTTTAGCTATGTTGTTAAACAATGGCACGTTCAATAACAAACAGGTGTTAACTCCGGAATCGATTATAACTATGTTTAAAAGGTTAGAGATAGGACCCAACATAAAAAATACTCCCAAAGGTTTGGAACATATGGATTATGGCAGCGGCGTTTGGATGCTTGAAAACGAAACCGATGGACCTGCTACTGTATACACCTCACCATCATTAACGGGTATTTGGCCGGTGTTGGATAGGTGCCATCAATACGCATTTATTTTATTAACCAAACCACAATCGGGCGAGGCTAAAAGGGAAGTGATAACAAGAATTAAAGAAATGATTGACGATATGATGCCTGCAAGTTGCCAATAATACAGATAGGCAGTAGTAGTAATTACCCACTAAAGAGCATAAAAAAAACCGGCAATTAATTACCGGTTTTTTTTTAAAGAATTAATGTAGTTATGAAGCTTTGCCCATTTGGCGAAGAAACGATACGTGCGAACCAACTGCCTGCCTTAAACGGGGATATTCAATATATTCTATGCCAAACTCCTCACAAGCCTGCTTTATAATTTTGCTGATTTGAGGGTAGTGTACGTGCGAAATTTTTGGAAACAAATGATGCTCTATCTGAAAGTTTAAACCACCAACCAACCACGATATAACTTTGTTTTGCGTAGCAAAATTAGCCGTGGTTTTTATTTGATGTATGGCCCACTCATCTTCCATTTTATTGGTAGCAACGTCAGGCAGGGGAAAATGTGTATGCTCAACAGTATGTGCCAGTTGAAATACAATACTTAACACAAAACCTGCCGTTAATCCCATACATAAAAAGCCAATAATCCACGCCGTAAAACCAACAAAATAAATAGGTAAACCAACAAATATAAAGGCATGTGCCACTTTATAAAACCAAAATTCAATGTGTTCTTTTGAAGTCATTTTTCTCAGGGCTACCTTACCAATTTTACCCGAAAAGTATTTGATATAGTCGGTAACAAATATCCAATAAATGTACAAAAGCGAATAAGCGGCAGGAAAATATACGTGCTGATACTTGTGTATTTTGTAATGGTCCTGCTCATCGCACAGGCGCAACAGGGGTTTTGCCTCAATATCATCGTCAACACCATGAATATTAGTATATGTGTGGTGAATAATGTTGTGTTTTGACTTCCACATATGCTGGCTGGCACCTAAAAAATTTGCAATGTTGCTGGCAATATCGTTTATGAACTGGTATTTACTAAAACTACCATGCGCACCATCGTGCATTACATTAAACCCAATAGCGGCAACTACACAACCTAACATTAAACACTCAGCAATAGCCCAAACAGCTGCCGGGGTAAAAAATACCAGGTGCACATACAATGCTACAATAGTTGTAACCAAAATAATTGCTTTTAGGTATAATTTAAAATTACCGGTGGGAAGTTTTCCTTTGGAATCAAAGTAATCACTAGTTCTTTTTTTCAACTCCTGGTGAAAGGATATAGTTGTTTTTGGAAATTTTGGTGTAACCATTGTTGCTTTTTTATACTATTTAGACTGTTAAGTTTTGTTTTGAATGATGGCGTCAAAACTTTTTATGCCTATCATTTTATCGGTTACGTATCCTTCTGCATATTTTACGCCTACGCGTTTTCCCAACATCATTGCCCTTGCTTTAACCGAGTCAAAAAAGTCAGGGCTTGATATATACGTTTCAGGTTCGTTAAGGTTCGGGTTATAAAATTGAGTTGTGTAACAAAGCACCGATTCCAATTTTCTAACCATATAGTCCGAAATGTCTACCACAAAATCAGGCTGTAAAAACCTATCCTGAATGTAATGAAATACATACGATGGTCTCCACTCCAATAATCTTTCACCGTCAATTATTGTTTCAATTTTTCTTAAACCCGATAAAAATGCTGCATCTGATACCAGCTTTGCGCTTCGCCCATGGTCCGGGTGGCGGTCTTCGGGTGCGTTACACAACACAATTTCAGGTCTATATTTTCGTATCACTTCAATTACCTTTCGCTGATGGTGTTCATCGTTCAAAAAAAAGCCGTCGGCCAATCCCAGATTTTCTCTTATTGTTACCCCAAGGCTTTTTGCGGCATCTGCAGCTTCTGTTTTCCTGGTTTCTGCTGTCCCCCTCGTGCCAAGTTCACCTTGTGTTAAATCCACCAGTCCAACCTTTTTTCCTTCAGCCATCGATGCCAACAGAGTTCCCGAACATCCCAACTCTATATCGTCAGGGTGTACCCCAAAAGCCAAAATGTTCAATTTTTCAAACATAAATGTTAACTGGTATTAGCGTTGCAAGGTAATCTTTCTAAATGTATTAACCTTGTTAACTTACCCTGCTGTACTATACAAATACAGGTTGTTGGGGGTGGAAGATATTGGAGTTAATTGATTGGTTTTGAGATGGTCTGTTACACAGTCTGTGTTCTTACGCAATTGCTGCAAACGCCTTTAATAAGGCTAAATGCGATGGCCATACATACGTTCCACATCCTGTACAATTTGCTCCATGGCACTGTCGTTGGTGGTTGGCTCGTACGATTGCCTCAGGCTGCTGCCTAATATGGAGGCAACGGTTTGCCAAAAACCGGCTGCAAATCCGCCCTTATATTCTTTAATTATTTCAAAACAATTATTGCCGGTTTCGCGGTTTATGAGCTTCATAAGTACCCTGCCCTGGTATACCGAAAGGTTAGTTACCTTGTCGGCAAACTCTTTTTTCAGGTCTTTTTCACGGGATTTAATAATGGCCTTGCGGGCATTTTTATCGGTTACGCCTACTAATTTGGCGTTTACCTCGTTCATAATTCTTCCGGCGGCTTTAGCATACGGATAAGTAACATATACTGCATTGCGCAATCTTGTCCATTCGGCCCAATACTTTTTCCATTTTTCCAGTATTTTGGTTTGTACGTATGCATCGGGCATACGGCCACCGGGTATGGTATCGCCATCAATAACAAATGCATATACCTGCAAGGTATCGTTTGCCGATGTTTGGGCAAATATGCTGACCTTGCCGCAAAGCAGCAAACACACTAACAAAAAGGTTATTTTTATTTTTTTACCCACTTTTACTACGTACTGTCATTTATATAATTGTATGCTCCTATATATCAGTCCCCACAAAAAAGTAACCGTTTGGGCTGTTATTTTATTTGTGAATATTTTGTTTGCCTGTGCCCCTGCGGTCAATACCGAAGAACGCCTAACCTACCAGCAAAAAATTGATTCCATATCAAGCGCTTCCATCGACTCCGCCTACAGCCAAATAAACAGGCGCTGCGATACTACGCAGCATGTTACAATACCTAAATTAGTTGACTCAATATTAAAGTCAGACACTTTAAAGGCACAAATTGTTGCGGATAACCAATGAAAAAATTATTGATTTTTTTAGGCTTTACTTTCGTTGCCTGTAATCAACAACCGCAGGCAGAATTACTATTGTGGAAAAGGCAGGTAACGGAAGCCAGCAGGCAAAAAACAGCTATTATCATTTTTCAATTGCAGGCCGATTGTGATAGCTTTATTTTTAAAAAGGCGCAGTATTTAGCAGATAGTACCAGGCAAGCTGCAAAAAGTAATGCCCATCTTAAACGGAAAAAGCGCCAGTAATAAAAGGAAAGCAATTACAACCGTTGTTTTTTATAAAATACTTTTTGCTGCGGCAGTAATTTCCATGTTTTTAGATTGTAAAAATACTACCAGGTTTAGCTTTGTATCATCCAAATCTGGTGGTAGCATAATGTCCAGATTTGCAGATTGTTTGGCTTGAATGGTTTTTAAAAATCTAACAACGTTAACGTGGTCAAGTTGCCTTCCGCCGTTTTCGCCTTTTAATACTTTTGTTGTGGTATTTGGTTGAATGAAGGCAAAACAGAGATCGCCGGTTGGGCGATTACTTAATGAATAACCTATGTTCACCTGTCTGCCATCGCGTTTAGCTTCTATCATCAAATTGTTTTCGCTCAACTTTGTTGCAATCGCATATCTCAACCTTGCTTCGTTTGAGCCTACGAACTCTTTTTGCCCGTTTATTATTACCTGTGGTGTATACACGCTTTCCAGCGTAAACTGTTGTGCATACGTTCGCTGCCTTTGCGAAAAAGCTAATTGGCTAAAAGGATCTTTCCATCCTAAACGGTCCCAGTAGTCTACATGATAGGCCAATACAAATACGTTTGAATCCTCGCCCGATATCCTTTCCGCCAGCGCATCGGCAGAAGGACAGCTTGAGCAACCTTCGGACGTAAACAATTCCACTACTGTAATACCAGTATTTTTTGCGGCCACTTTTTTATCCTGGCTATTGACCAGTTGGCAATTAAGGCTGGTAGATAAAAATAAAAAGAACGCAAATGTTTGGGTACTAAATCTATTGACCATGGCAATAATTTCGTTTATTAAAATTGGTTGTTTTATAATAGTAAGACGAAAATTTAATCATGATTATTACTGCAAATTGTTAAAGGTAAGGTTGATGAAAAGTGAGCTATACCCAAAATCTTACCCGTTGAAACTTACGGGGCGGTCATTTCATTTTTTCGGCTACTCATTTTCGATTTGATGACTCGTAAGCTGCCCTCCCGACTGCCTGCCAGAAGGCGGCGGGGGCGTTAGCCGGGGTCTTTTCCTGTTGCTGCATTGGGTAGGCGTAAAGGTTAGCATAGGTAAAATACTATAGTAACTATACCACATTAGGGTATTAAAAAAAATAACGTTTAAAAAGTTGCCATAAAAAGATGCGGTAAAAGTGAGTGACACAACAAAATTTAAATAAAGGACGAATGATTGCTCCCAAAAAAGCGTATTTAGTTGACGCCTGAGCATGCATGGGATACCGCTGTGCTTTTTGCAGCTTTTTTATGCTATAATTTTAAATGCAAATTAGTGTGCCACAAAAAAGTTTTGAATAAAAGTTGTGAAGCTTTACTTATTAACCATCCAAATAAAACAGCCTCAATAAAAAAGCCATCGGCTGATACCGATGGCCTCCGGCGCTTTTGCCGGCAGAACTATTTAATGGATAAAACCCGGTTAAGCGATATTAACCAAAGGCTTCCATGATTGGTCTGTTGATTGCATGAATACCTCCTTTTCTTTGGTGAAGTATAAAGTTAGTTAAAAAAAGCGTTTGCCCATTGTTACAGGGTTACTTTTTATTGTTTTTGCAACAGGTTATGCTACCTGTTGTTTGTTGTAAATAAGGCTACGCTTGTTTTGTATATATTTTTTGCGGATAATTTCGCTCATTGGTTTTTCGTACACCTTGCTTTCTACCCACGAAATAATATCGAGGTATGCAAAGGCGCGGGTTTCGAAACGGCTCTTTTCGAAATGCTTTATTTTTTCCAAAAACTTTTCGAACTCTGGTTTAAGCTTTCGGGCAGGCACATGAAAACTGCGGCGTAAAAACCTGAACATTTCTTCTTCTATAACGGTCAGGTTTTCCATACGGGCCATAAAGCGGTATACCGATTTTATGAGCGACTCAATAATTTCGGTGTTGCCTAATTCGTAATGCGCCATCAGGTGTAACAGGCGGGCATAACATTGAAGATCGCTACGCAGGTTTACATTTTCGTTCATTATTTTTTGCAGGTAGTCAATGCTGGTACTGTAATCGCCCGAGCCGAAATAAAGGGTGGCCATTTTATAGTTAAACACCAATATGCGGTGAGGATCAAGAAATAAGGCATACTCCTCCAGTTTTTCATTTATATATGATACCAGCGAAAGTCCCTCAGTAAAAGTGCCCAGCATAAAGTGCTGGTTAATTTTAGCACTGTTAATATAGTTAAACGCCTGCACTCTAAAGTTGTCGTGACCCTGCACAAGGTCGGTTTGCTCAAATTTTTCGAGATGGCGCAGCACCTGGTTAAATTTTTCGTAATTCCTTAAATCAAAATGAGCGTTCAGCAGGTTGTGATAGCCTTTTAGGTAATGGCTCATCTCAACGGGTATCATAGCAGGCTCGCGTTCAAATAAATCTACCCATTTTTGATTGTAGCGGTAGTACATTAAAAAGTCTTGCCTTATAAAAGCATAAATAGCATAGCTCTGGTACAGGTACAGACGCTCGTAAAAGCCCGTTTGCTTTAATGCATGCGAGGGTAGGTTTTCCTTAAAAAACTTCTTTACCCCTAATTCATCTTTTTCGTTGCGGGCATGACCGTTTTTAATGTACCAGCTATATAGTTGCAGGGCAAGGTTAGACAGGCGGGTGATCATTCGGCGGCGGTCGTTCACTTCTATGGCCTCGTGTGCCAGGCGTTCTGCACGGTCCTGTATGCTTCGGGTTATGTGCAGGGTTTCAATCTTTTTTTCCATTGATATTGCCTGCTGTAGCAAACTATCCTGGTGATAGGTAATGGAAAGTTCTTTTACCTTTTCTAAAATTTTTAGGCTTTGCAGGTAAAGACCTTTATTATATAAAATACGGGAGTAGTCCAGTTGCTCGTGCAATTGAAGGTCAATACTTTCGGTACTTTTTAATAGTCGAAGGCTGGCCAGTAATTGTTTGTAGAGGTGTGTTTTTAGATTGGATAGCTGCGGCTTTTCAATGCCGGCCAGTTTTTTTAATAACAAAACTTCATCGTATTCTGATAGTTTGTCCAGTGCATCGAACAGTCGTATAATTTTTAGGTCTTCATTGGCCGAATTACGTTTGATATAAAGTTTGAAATTCCTTTTTTCGGATTTTTCAAGTGAATGTATCAACTGGAATAATGGATCGGAAAAACGGTTGGACATAATAAGCAAATTAACCTGAGATGTAATGCCACAAAGGGTTTTAACAAAAGCTAAACTGGTTTGGCATCAGTAAAACGTACCCATGTTAGTTTTAAGCACAACCTGCCCTGCTATACATTTGTATTACAGAAAAGGAAAACATGCGGCAAGCAATCGGGATGGGGTAGTCGTTAAAGGTCAAAATTTTCTGTAATAAGCTGTGATATTCAGCACAACATTTACTTCGAAAATTTTCATATGGCAAGCAATCGTTAAAGGTCGCTCCGTTTCTACGGAGGGGCCATTTTTTTTGTAATTTAATTAAGAAATAATCAACCCGCCAAATAAGATTGACATTTTGCCAATCTTTTTTTTAAATACCCCTTTTTGCTGCTTAAAGCCTTTTGTTTGTTATGTTTTACAGCATTTTAAGTTAAGCATTTAATACATCAAAAAGCCCATGGCTGCATTTGGCCATGGGCTACTTTTCAAAAATTATTTTAAAATTATTTGTTCTTCGGCATTAGCGTATTCTCTATACGAGCCAGGCAGTCGTTTAAATGAAATACAGTTAGTTGGTCGCCACCTGCCAGTTTCGCTTTTCCTAATTGCTGCTGCAGTTCAACCAACTCGCCGCGAACAATAGACCTTATGTCGGACTGGTTAACATCTACTGATGGTCCGCGCCGGCCACCGGCTACAGGCTCATCATTCAATAGGGTGTTCATCCGCTCCAGGTAAGCTTTTTGAAGATTGCGGCGATAGATGTCAATGCTCCTTCCGCCAGCATATACTTCTTTCCAAATACCTTTTTGTAATTGGTTCATCATGTCCAGCCCGTTGTAATCCACTTTGTAAACAGTGTTTTCCATTAACCGGGCCATTTTATCGGCCGAAAGTAAATTATTCAAATGCCTTGATTGCAGTGCCCTTATATTTTCTACAAACCCGGCGGGGTCAATGTTGCGGCTTATTTCGGCATGGTACAACCAGTCGGGCGATGAAAAGGCATTGTTCAACAACCAGTTTAAAGAGGCTGTTTGCTCTGCCGCGCTTACTGGTGTGTAGATAAATCCTTTTTGATTAGGCTTTAACCGCTCCTCGTGTACGCCCCCAATGTTGGTGGCTACGTGGCCAATATACCGGCTCCAAACACCCAGTAATTCATCACTCAATTCCGATAAATCGTCGTAGTCGTTGGTTTGTTTGGCCGTCCAGTTATACAGCGAATTTGCCACTATTTTTAAATTTTTCAAACCATATTCACTGGCCTTTATTACATCGTTGCCAACACCCTCGGTTTGGCTGTCGGGGTCGTAACTGCCATTGCCACTACCAAACATATACAGGGGATCGCCGGTTTTATCGTTTATCCATTTGGCCAATGTTGGTAATTCATCTTCGGCACTTTTGGCATCGGGTAAATAACGGTATCCCCAATTGATTGCGTAATCGTCATAGGGTCCTAACTGGCGTACAAACCGAATATTTTTATCGCCCGGCTGAGCTACATAGTTATAACGGGCATAGTCCATAATGGTGGCTGCTATGCCATACTTGTGGGTAAAGGTGCCTGAGCGAAGTGAATCGGTAGGGTAGGCTGAGCTCGCCTTCATGTTATGCGGCAGACCCAGCGCATGTCCCACCTCGTGGGTGATCACATATTTCATCATTTCGCCCAGTTCGTCCATAGGCGTGTTTAAGGTGCGGGCACTGGGGTTGGCGGCACCAGTTTCAAGCAAATACCTGTTGCGGTAACTGCGCAGGTGGTTGTGGTACCAAATAATATCGCTTTCAATTATTTCGCCACTGCGTGGGTCTGATACGCTGGGGCCAACAGCGTTGCGGGTGGTACTTGCTACATAACGGATAACAGAGTAACGTACATCTTCAGGGTTAAAGTCGGGATCTTCCTGCGGGGTGGGAGGGTCTTTGGCGAGGATCGCATTTTTAAAACCAGCCTTTTCAAATACCTTTTGCCAGGCTTCCACACCTGCTTTTATATAGGGGCGTAATTTATCCGGCGTAGCTGGGTCAAGGTAATATACAATTGGTTTAACCGGCTCCACCAGTTCGCCTCTTTGGTAGGCTGCCACGTCTTTTGGTTCCATGCGCCAGCGCCTGATATACGATATTTCGTCACTTTTTAGCGCTTCGGAACCATAGTCTATTTTACGAACGGTGAAGTAGCCAACGCGATAATCGTTAATCCTTGGTTGCATGGGTACTACAGGCAACAGGACTACCGATTGGTTTACCAAAACGCTAATGGTACCCGACGATTGGTTGCCTGGCGGTTCGGCTGCTTCGTAGCTCAGGTCTTGCCTTATCTCAACATTTTGAGGGAAGCTTTTTATACTGGTAATAAAGCTGCGGTTATCATCTAACCTACTTACTTTATAATCGCGGCGTAAACTTGCCGGCATGGCGCTGATGGCTTTCACATCGCTCAGAAAAAATTTAGTAACATCTATAAGCGCTGCAGACGAATCGGCCGTGTAAGCTGCTATATCGAAGGCATACAGGGTAGGCTGGTAATTGTTAGCACGTACCGATAAAAATATAGGTAAGCTATCTGCTGCCACGTTGCTATACGACTTGTTTTTAATAAGGATCTTATTATCGTATTTTACAAATTCAATCATTTGCTCATTCACTTCTGAGCCAGCGTTTACGTACCCACCCCCAAGGCCCAATGGTAAACTGGCCAAACGGGTAATCCATAAAAAGTCGCGGCCTAACAAGCTGTCGGGTATTTCAAAATAATATTTATCGCCCACTTTATGCGTGGTAAATACGCCGGCATCAGACCTTGCATCTTTAGTTACAATGTCCTTATAGGTTTTTGCCTGGCTTTTACCACCGCTTTTTGATTTGGTAGTATCGACTGGGGTTTGCGCGGATAGGTTCGTTGTAAAAAAAACGACAATACAACTCAGGTAAATTGACCTGGCATTTTTAAATAGTTTTTTCTTCATACTTAACTTTTTCAATAAATACTTTGTACCAACGCTTTGAAGATAAGAATAGATAAATAAAAAGGCGGCAATGGGCGAAAGCCGGTAATGCGCAATAGGTAAACAGGCAAGTAAATAGGGTAGCTGTGCCGCAATATTTAGGGGCAGATGTTCTTGTCTAATTTATTGTTACGTAACCGCGTAATGTTTGGTTGCTTTTATAGGAAGAGACTACAATGCAGTTGCAACAATATTTACAATGCTAAGGGCTTTAGATAAAAGAGCGGAACGATGGACCGTCCAAATTTCTGCCCCACGAAAACAAACTGGCAAAGCCTATACTGGTTGATGCTGCCAGTGGTTAACTTTGGCCAACTTATGGTTGGTACAAATTTTTATAAATAGGAGAAAAAAAAAAGAACCTATTACAAATGCATATGGCACAAGGCCGCAGCGCCAAGCACTCCGCTATTTTGCAAATGCGATGTTGCTATGTGCAGGTTACGCAGGGAGCGTTGGTAGGCATAGGTGTTAATAGACGCCCACATGGCTTGCTTAAAAAATGGCCACGCTTTTGCAGCCGACCCACCCAAAATAATTACCTGCGGATCAATGGCAAACAAAATGGTTTGTATAGCATTGCCTACATGGGTGCCATAAACATTATACATGTGCAACGCCGCGGTATCACCTTTAAGCGCCATTGTGTATACCTGCTGGCCTGCTATGTGGTAAACATTGTTAAAAAAACTGCCACTGGTGTAATATTCATAGGTATGGTTGCGGTAGTTTATCATGCCAAATTCGCCGGCGCCCACATGGGCGCCACTATATAGTTGCCCATTTATAACAATGCCAGTACCCATGCCAGTGCCTAAGGTAATGCCTACCATACTTGCTACACTATTGCCCTGGCCAAAGTGGTATTCGCCTATGGCAAAACAGTTGGCATCGTTGTTTATTTCAACAGGTAGCTGGTATTTATCTGCCAGTATTTTTTGTAGAGGAAGTTCGTTTAGCGCAGGGATATTTACCAGGTCGTACACCAGTTGTTGCTCAACATCAATCAGGCCCGGTATGCCAATACCTATAGCCTTTGTACGGCTGTTAAGTAATGCATTAATTACAGCAAAAATTTGCTCCATTATTTGGGTTAGGTGGTTTGCAGCCGTTATAGGCTGCGTTACCAGTTGCTGCACATTTGCTGCGTGTACACGGGCAGCACTAATTTTTGTACCGCCAAGGTCTATGCCAATAACGTTGTGCATATAAAGGTGCTTTTATAATTGCGAGGCCGCTTCATTATCAAGGTACACATGCAGGCCTGGATGATTGCGCAACAGCGTAGCGGGAATGTTTTCTGAAATATTGGCCTGCATTACCTGTGCAACAATGGCTGCTTTTTTAAGGCCACTTACCATTAAAAATATATGTTTTGCGGCCAGCAGGTTTTCAATACCAAGGGTAAGGCCTTTATTAAGTTGGGTTGGCCCGGTAAAATATTTTTGCCCTGTCAGCATGGTTGTTTCGTCAATGTCGGCTACATGGCAACGGCTGTTTGCTGGTGTGCCGGGCTCGTTCATGCCTACATGGCCATTGGTACCCAAGCCAATAATGGCTACCTGTACGGGTCCATGCTCCCGTATAAAATTTTCGGTTTTGCTGCACTCTGCCAACGGGTCGGTAGCACGGCCATTAAAAAAGCAAAGCTGTTGGTTGTTTACCTGCAGCGGGCCAAAAAGATCGTTGTTGAGGTAGTAGCGGCAACTGCCGGTGTCGCTTCCGTTCATGCCCAGCCACTCATCGAGCCCGACAAAATACCAACCCGATGTTTGTACAGTTTGCACCTTTTGTTGTAACGCAAGGTATTGGTACAGGCCGCGCGGACTATCGCCCGACGCGGTACATAGCAAAGGGTTTTTTACATTACCAAGCAACTCAATTAATTGTGTACCTGCTGTGTTGCTTATATCGCGGTAGGTGTTGTTTACGCTTAATTGCATATTAATAATTTACGGTGAAAGGCATTTTTTTTTAGACGAAAAAAAATGATGATCGGGATGATGCTCAAAGAAAAATCATGTTCGCCGAAAAGAACTGTGATGCATTCATCTTTTTAAATAAATAGTTGGATGTAAAGAAGCACTATTAACTTAATATCCTTCTGCAATACCCAGCCAAAGGTCTATAGGTTTGGTAACATGTGGATTGAACGGCAGCATAATTTTGCGGCCTTCGGCTGCCGATGCATAGGCGGCATAAATTACTTCTAATACTGCCCTTCCGTCTTCGCCGGTAACCAGTGGCTGAAGGTCGTTTTTTACACAATCAATAAAATGCTTTAGCTCGTGTGGGTAGCCCTGGTTAAAAACTTCTTCATAAATAGTAAAGCTCCAGCCAATGGTGGTGTCGGCTTTTTCCATGGCATAATCGTAGCCGTTTTTGCTGTACGACAGGGCTGCATTGCCCATAAACAGGTCGGCATATATTACGCCGCCTGTTCCGTATACTTCGCTTTTATCGTCCATGCCGCCATGTTTGGCCCAACTGTTTTCGGCAACTGCGGTAACGCCGTTTTCAAATTCAATAATGGTTACCGAGTTGTCTTCGGCCTGTGTGCGTTGTTTGTGGTATACGGTAGACATGGTGGCATATACACTTTTGATAGGGTTGTTTTTATTCATCCACCTAAACCATTCAATGGCGTGGCAACCCATGTCCATTAACACGCCTCCTCCGGCAAGGTTAATGTCGTAAAACCAGTCGGAGTGGGGCCCTGAATGTTTCTCACTTTGCTTTAGCATGTAAACCTCACCAATGGCTCCCTGATTTACCATTTGCCTTACCCGCTCGTATTTGGGCGCAAAACACAATTCCTCAGCATACATCAGTTTTACATGGTGATGTTTGCAGGTCAATATCATTTCATCGGCTTCTTCAAGCGTTACTGCCAAAGGTTTTTCAATAATTATATGCTTGCCTGCAGCAGCGGCTTTAAGGGTTGCCTGGTGGTGTAAAAAGTTAGGCAGACAAATATCTACCACATCGCATTCGCAATTGGCAAAAAGGGCATCCATATGGTGATAGGCCTCGGCAATATTGTGCTTTTTGGCAAAGGCATTGGCTTTAGCCGCATCACGTGTGTACACCGCTACTACCTCGGCATCGGGCACAAAACGGTGATAGCTTTCTATATGTATATCGCTTATGAAACCGGCGCCCAGCAGGGCAACTTTAATTTTTTTCATGGGGGGCAATCTTTTTCTATATATAAAAAATTAGATGAAAGGAGGTAATATGTACAGTTGTGTATGCCTTTATATTCTGTGCATCGAATATAAAAAAATGAATAGATTGCTACCAATAAAATTTCAATATTAAATTGATGCTTAGGTAACAGATGGCTGTTGGCAGATAATGCTTTACCGGCCTATTGCTTTTTTAATCATTGCTTTATGTGCTGGTTCTTTTTGTAACAAAAGTTGTAGCAATGCAATTTGGTTGTTGGCTCTAACAAGGTTTTGCCCATTGTAAATGGCTCCGTAATAGGCATCGTTGTTGAGGTGGTCGGTTAAAAATCGCAGTGCCTGCATGTACACCATACATATGCCGCCGAAGGTTACATTGGCCAGTTCGGTTTCGGTAAGGTGGGCTTTCATTTGCCGGAGATAGCCAATCATAATGGCCTCGTAATATTCATCTCTAACTTTTACCAAACGTATGTCGTTTTCCTCTTCGCTTACCGGCGATACATAGGTGCGTACCATGTCGCCCACATCGCTAAAAAAATAGCCGGGCATTACGGTGTCAAGGTCTATAACGCAAATGCCTTTGTCGGTTGGGTCAAACAAAACGTTGCTTATTTTAGTGTCGTGATGGGTTACCCGTTGCATACATTGAGCCGAACCGGCTAATTGCTGGTAGGTAAGCACAATGGAGGAACGGCTTTGTAAAAAATTTACCTGTTGCTGCGTTGCTAAAACACGCATAGGGTTACCTGAAACCAATGCACTGCTAAACTGGTTGTACCGTAAAACAAGGTCGTGAAATTGCGGTATTACCGGTTGTAGCTGCTGTAGGGGCATTGCCGATAAAACTGCCGTAAACTGGCCAAACTGTTTACCTGCCTCGTACGCCTGTGCTGGTTGGGTGGCTACATTAATAGTATGCGAATTGGCTACGAAGGGAAAAAGCCGGTATTGATGGCTGGCCGATAGTTTCAACAACGGAGTACCGTGGAGCGTTTGGACAGGAGTAACAAAAAAATAACCGGGGTTGTGTAGCTGTAAAAAGTTTGCGATAGTTGTAGTGTTATCGGCTATAATTTGCGGCTCGGTAAAAATGGCCGTGTTTATTTTTTGTAGTATGTAACGGTTGCTGCCATCAGTAACCAGCCAGGTGGTATTAATGAGGCCGGTACCAAAAACAGCAGTAGCAGCATTTTGTGAAAGCGGATAATGTTGTAAAATTTGTTTTAAATAGGTTGGCATGATCTGAACCTTGAGGTAACAATATTTTGTTTTTCAAGATAATGCCAAAGCGGTAAATATTGAGTAATAAATGAAGAGGTACTTTTAAGCTGAAGTTTAAGTAGCACACCTTTATTTAAACCATATTACAATGCTTGAACCAATGATTTACCCATTTCGCTAATGCCCTGTTGATCGAGCGGTTTGGTAAGGATATTTTTTAAAAGTTTATGATTTTTACCGCGGTTGATATCTTCAAAAAATACCGACGACGTGTACATGAAAATGTTAATGCTGCTAAAATCGTAACCTGAAAGATTTTCTAACATGGCTAAAAATTCCCAGCCATCCATGGAAGGCATATTAATGTCCACCAACATAATATCAGGCAATCGTGCAGCCCGCTGCAAACGTTGAACAAGGTTTTCCAAAGCCTCCTCGCCACTCATGGTAACATCTATGGCCGCATTTTCAAAATGGCATAATAAAACCTCTTTGCTTAGGTAATTGGTAATTTCATCATCATCCACTAACAAAATATTTACTGACTCCACCCTCATGCAATACGCTTTTGCGGGCAAAGTTAACTGTAAAAGTGGTGCCTACCCCGGGCTTACTTTCTACCTGTATGTTTCCGTTTTGTGCCTCTACCTGGTTTTTGATTATGTACAGGCCAAGGCCTTTCCCTTTTGCTTCAAGGTGGAAACGCTGGTATAGGCCAAATAACTTGTTGCCATGTTTGTTAAGATCAATACCAATACCTTCGTCTTTTACGGTTAGCGTTATCCAGTCTTTGCTTTGCCATGTTGATATAATCATGAACGGCGGCACGTTGGGTTTGGCATATTTAATTGCGTTGGTAATTAAGTTTAAAAGTATGCTTTGAAGCGTTTTTTTGGAATACAGGATGCTTTCGGCCTGTTCAAAGTCGTAATGAATAATGGTTTTGCTGTTATAAATTTCCTGCGAAATGGACTGTTCAACTTCTAACAATACCGTTTCAAAAAAAACATCTTCCTCCTTTTCGGCGGTAAACCTGGCCGAAAGAATTTCGTTCAGGTCGTCGAGCGTTTGATTAAGTTGTTTTATGCTAAGATCTGTTTTGTCAAAAAGCAGCTTGTTCTTATCCTTCAGTTCTTCTTTTTTAAACATCTGCATTAACATAAGCAGGTTAGCAACTGGCGAGCGAAGGTTGTGCGAGGTGATATAAGCAAACTGCTTTAGCTCTTTATTACTTACCAAAAGCTCCTGCGATAGTTGGTTCAGCTCCAGTTCTTTCTTTTTAATATCGTCAATATCCAGTTGAATACCTAAAATACGGGTAGCCCTTCCCTGCGGGTTTCTTATACCGGCGCGGCTTATTGAAAGTACCCATTTGTATACGCCCGGCTTGGTCATCATACGGCAAATAAATTGCAGGCGATCACTTTTACCCTGTATGTGCATAGCTTCTTTTTCCAATACTTCTTCCTTATCGTCGGGGTGTATAAAGTTAAAAAAGGTGTCGATGGTATTGGGAAGTTCGTCGGGTGTATATCCCAGCATTTTTTTCCAGATACCACTCAGGTAAATGGTATTGTCCACCACGTTCCAGTCCCAAATACCAATGCCGGCACCTTCGGTTGCAAGGTCAAGCCTTTCTTCGCTTACCATTAATTTTTTTCGCGTATCGTTGCTTACTTCTACTTCTTTTTGCAACTGAACAGTACGGTTTCGTACAGCTCGTTTTAAGCTAAGGCTGTATAATACGATACCTACAATAATCAACAGTATAGCAATAGCTATGTAAACCGCTTTATGTACAAATTCCTTTATGTAATTCTGTTCGTGGCTATATAAAAAGGCTTCGATTGATACGTTCCGGCTGGTATATTTTACACTATTATAAAGGTCGGCAATATGTTGCCAGCGACCTTCGTTCATGTGGCCAATTTCTACCAGTTCGGGTGCCATTAACCGTCTCATTTGTTCAGCTTCAAACAGCAATGCTTCGCGGGTTACGCCCCTGTTGGCTACACCCGGCAGGGTTAAAATGTAATTGGCCATCTCGTCCACATGGCTGATGGCATAATTCCACCCCTCAATGGTAGCTAGCCTAAAGTTTTCGGCCATGGTTGGGTTATTGGCAATAACCGACCGTTGTGTAAAAAGTATATCGCTGTAAAAATCTACCCCATAAGCAAGTGGTTGTATAAAGGTGTAATCCAGTCCTTTCTTTTCCATTTCAAAGGGTTCAACACCAATATTGCCGGTAATGGCATCAACCTTATTAGTAATTAAATCGGTCAAACGCCACGATTGTGGTACCTCAGTAATTGAATCGAGGGGTATGCCCTCTTTGTACAGCATTACTTTCATTTGTGGCCAGCCATAATCGTCGCTGGTCATTATTCGTTTGCCAATTAAATCGCTGGGCGAGTAAATATTTTTGTTGGGTGTACCTAGTATTATATAGGGCGAATGTTGAAAAATAGCGCTCATGGCTACTATAGGGTCCCCTTTTTCATAATTTATCAACAGGTCGCAGTCGCCCACACCAAAGGTGGCCCGGTTTCGTAGTACTTCCGTAGCAGGGTCGTGAAACCGATCGCCTTGTTTTAACCTTACATCAATACCTTTTTGTTTGTAAAAGCCTTTTATTTCGGCTGCATAGTACCCTGCAAATTCAAACCTGTGCAACCATTTTAGTTGCACGGTTACAAATTTATCCTGTGCATGCAGGTAATTGGTTTGTAGCCCTATACACAATACAAAACAAAGGCAGCGTATGGTTATTTTTTTGCTAATGATAAATATTTTTTTGCAATAATTGCTGGTACCGTTTTACTAAATTAATGGTATTATAGTATGCTTTAAAGGAGTGGTGTGGCAAAGTGATTATTTATTACCAACTGTTGTCAATAAATGTTTCTAATTATTATAACCTTGTATTTAATTTAATATTTCGTATACTTTAATAAACCCGTGGATTGTTAGGAAGGTTTGTTAACAAACATAAGTGCAATAAACGGTACCCGGATAAATTATTATTACTCCAATTAAATGGTGCATAATGCATTTAAAATAACCATGTTAAGTCATAAAATAAATATTTTGTATGAAACAATCAGACAATTTAGTTAGATGGGCCATTTTAGGCGCCGGAAAAATAGCACACTCCTTTGCTGCCGATTTTAGCAGTGTAAAACATGCCTCTATTGTTGCCGTTGCTTCCAAAAGCAAAAACCGGGCTACAATGTTTGCGGAGCAGTACCAAATACCTAACACTTTTTTGTACCAGCAGTTATACGACAGTATTGAAGTGACTGCCGTTTACATTGCTACCACCCATAATTTCCATTATGAGCAATGCAAACAATGCCTGTTAAGTGGTAAAGCGGTTTTGTGCGAAAAGCCCATTACTATCAATAGCCACCAATGGAAAGAATTGCAATTGATTGCCCAACATAACAAGGTATTTATAATGGAAGGCATGTGGACTTATTTTTTACCCGTCATTATAAAAATGCAGCAATGGATAGCTGATGGCCGTATTGGACAGTTGAAGGTAATTGATGCCTGCTTCGGTTTTCCGATGGAAAAAAATTTGGATGGCCGCCTGTACAACCCCGCCTTGGCTGGGGGTGCTTTGCTTGACCTTGGCGTTTACCCGGTGGCCCTTACCACGTTGCTAACCCGGCAAATGCCTGACTCTATTACTACATCGGGGGTGCTTGCCGAAACCGGGGTAGACGAACGGCTGGGCATGGTGTTGCAATATGGGGAGGTGACCGCCACCTTATTTACCAGCATGGTTAATATTATGAACAACACTGCTTTTATATACGGTACAGGCGGGTACATTCAAATACCCGACTTTTTTAAGGCAAGCAAGGCGATGTTGTACGACGACCATCATAATTTGTTGGAGACTTTTACAGATGACCGTACCACCAAAGGCTACAACTTTCAAATACAACATGTAAACGATTGCCTGTTAAAAGGGAAAGTTGAAAGCGATGTGGTAACCCATGCGTTGACCGGGATTACCCAGCAGGTAATGACTACGGTAAGGCAGCAGGTGGGAGTGGTGTATCCTGAGGAAAAGTAAAAAGTAAAAAGTAAAAATTAAAAATTAAAAAGTGAAGAATGAATGGTCAATAGCTGAATGGTCAAAAGTGAATGGTCAAAAGTTAAGTCGATTGTATACCATTTTCTGGAACTTGTTGCAGGGTTTTCTGCATAGAATGAAGTATTTTTTTCGGGTTGCTTTGCAACTAAGTACCGGGTGGGCAACCTTGCTCCCCCAACCAACTACCTTTGTAGTTAAGTGTCTGTAAACCGGAACGGTATAACAAACCGGGGCTGACTTATAAATCAAAAGCCGACGCCCAAAATTCCCCTGATAATTTTGACTATTTACCTGCTTTGCTTTTACAGGCAAATTTTTGCTGATAAAAAATCAATAGATTGCTTATTTAATTCTTCACCTCAAATGGCACTACTTTGAAACGAAAAGACTTTTTACAATTATCGGCCATGAGCTTTGGTGCAATCATGTTACCCAACCCGGAACTGTTTGCAAGAACCATTGACCCGCTTGAAGCCCTGAATGAAGGCATGGATGTGAGTATGAAAAAGCAATTGGCCGATGTGGCCATGAATGCTGCTAAAAGCAAGGGCGCCAGCTATGCCGATGTACGCATAGGCCGCTACCTGAACCAATATGTAATTACCCGCGAAAAAAGGGTACAGAATATTGCCAATACCGAAAATTTTGGTGTAGGCATTCGCGTAATTGCCAATGGCTGCTGGGGCTTTGCCGCCAGCAATAATGTAACCAAAGAAGAGGTGGCCAAAACCGCTGAACGTGCCGTGGCAGTGGCCAAAGCCAATGCTAAAATACAAGCCAATACAGTGCAACTGGCCCCACAAAAAGGCTATGGCGAAGTAAGTTGGAAAACACCCATTGTAACCAACGCCTTTGCTGTGCCGGTAAAAGATAAGGTTGACTTATTACTAAGCGTAAATGCACTGGCAATGGAAGGCGGTGCAAACTTTGTAAACTCGGCCATACTTGCGGTAAACGAGCAAAAGTATTTTGCCAGTACCGATGGGTCGTACATTGACCAGGATGTGCATCGGCTATACCCCAACTTTATTGTTACCAAAATTGACAAGACCTCGGGTAAGTTCGATACCCGCCGGTCGCTAAGCAGCCCGGTAGGCCTGGGGTATGAGTACCTGCAGCCAACAGCAGGCAGCAAAGTATTGGGCATTGTAACACGTTACAAAGACCGGTACGATATGATGGAAGATGTAAAAAATGCGGCGGCCGATGTAACTGAGAAAATGAAAGCAAAATCGGTTGAGCCGGGCAAGTACGACCTGGTGTTAGACCCAAGCCACCTTTGGCTTACCATACATGAGTCAGTAGCCCACCCAACCGAGCTTGACCGTGTATTGGGCTACGAAGCCAACTATGCTGGTACCAGTTTCTTATCGATGGAAAAGTTGAAATCGGGCAACTTCAAGTTTGGCAGCGACCTCGTAAACATTCATGCCGATAAACTGCAACCCGGATCGCTGGGGCATGTAGGCTACGACGATGAAGGCGTGCAAACCAAAGAGTGGGAAATTATTAAAGATGGTGTGCTAATAAACTTTCAGGCCATACGCGACCAGGCACATATACTTGGCCTGAACGAAAGCCAGGGTTGCTGCTACTCGCAAAACTGGAGCGATGTGCAGTTTCAGCGCATGCCAAATGTTAGTTTAAAGCCGGGAACAAAAAAGCTCAGCGTTGACGATATGATCAAAAATGTAGAGAAAGGCATTTATATTATTGGCGATGGATCGTTCTCGATAGATCAGCAGCGGTACAACTTTCAGTTTGGTGGGCAGTTGTTTTACGAAATCAAAAATGGCAAAATTGCCGGTATGCTAAAAGATGTATCGTACCAGGCCAATACGCAGGAATTTTGGAACAGTTGCACTGCCATTTGCGACGAAAGCGATTACCGTTTAGGCGGCGCTTTTAACGATGGTAAGGGTCAGCCAGCGCAATCAAACGCAGTTTCGCATGGCAGCAGCACCACCCGCTTTAACGGGGTAAACGTAATTAACACGGCACGCAAAATCTAACTATCAACTATGGCTATTTTAAATAAAGAAGAAGCACAAAAATTATTAAAAAAAGTACTTAGCTACAACAAAGCCGACGAGTGTGAGGTAAACCTTTCGGGTAGCGAGGGTGGCAACATTAGGTATGCCCGTAACTCGGTATCTACTGCTGGCAGTGCCAGCCGGTTAAGCCTTGCAGTAACAGCATCGTTCGGTAAAAAATCGGGTACGGCAACCATAAACGAGTTTGACGATGCCTCGCTGGCCAAAGTAGTACAACGCGCCGAAGAGGTTGCCCAACTGGCTCCCGAAAACCCTGAGTATATGCCTTTGCTGGGGCCACAAACCTATCTTGATTCAATTGCTTACAACAAGGCTACCGCTGCAATGGACCCCGATATGCGGGCAACTGCGGTTGAAAAAAGTTTGAAAGTTTCAACAGATGCCAACCTTGAAGCTGCCGGTTTTTTAGAAAACGAGGCAGGCTTTAGCGCCATGATGAACAGCAAAGGGTTGTTTGCCTATAACACTGACAGCGACGTGTCGTTTTCGGTAACCATGCGTAACCAGGCAGGCACAGGCTCAGGCTATGTAAGTAAAAGTTTTAACGATGCTACTAAACTCGATACCCTTACACTTACCAAAATTGCCGCATCAAAAGCCAATGGTTCGGCCAACGCAAAAGCAATTGAGCCGGGAAAATATACGGTAATATTAGAACCACTGGCGGCCAGCGATTTGTTGGGCAACCTGTTCAGCGGTTTCGATGCCCGCACTGCCGATGAAGGTCGCAGCTATATGAGCAAAAAAGGTGGCACCACCCGCCTAGGCGAAAAACTTTTTGACGAAAAGGTAAACATCTATACCGATCCCCTGCACCCCGATTTGCCCTCACGAACTTTTAGCGGCGACGGGCTGCCTATAAAAAAGACTGTTTGGGTTGAAAACGGGGTAGTAAAAAATTTGGCTTACTCACGTTACTGGGCACAAAAAAAAGGTGTGGAACCACAGCCTGGTGCCGGACGCATGATTATGGAAGGCGGTACTTCATCGCTGGAAGATTTGATAAAAGGAACCGATAAAGGAATACTTGTTACCCGCTTTTGGTACATCCGTTTTGTTGACCCGCAAACCCTGTTGCTAACCGGCCTCACCCGCGACGGAACCTTTTATATTGAGAACGGAAAAATACAGTTCCCCATCAAAAACTTTAGGTTTAACGAAAGCCCCGTTATTATGCTAAACAATGTGGAAGAATTAGGCAAGCCCGAGCGAACGCTTAACATGATTGTTCCGCCAATGAAGATCAGGGACTTTACATTTACCAGTTTGAGCGACGCTGTTTAAGTAAGTTAGTAGTTGGAAGTTTTTAGTCAGGAGTGGGAAGAAGTAAGTTGGGAGTTGGGAGTTTTTAGTCAGGAGTTAGAAGAAGAAAGTTGGGAGTTTTTAGTCAGGAGTTAGAGGAAGAAAGTTTGGAGTTGGGAGTTTTTAGTCGGGAGGTGGAAGAAGAAAAGCTTTTTTTGGCCCTTGCATTGGTTAATTAATGGGGCTTCGTTGCGTCGCACTCTTGTACGGTAAACCGCTTATCAACAAAACAAAAAGTATTGTGTGAGCTGATTTATACTTCAATTTTCAATTTAAAAACATCAAACAAAATACGCCTTGTTTAATTAAACCTTAGCGCCTGTTGGTGCCTTGGCGCCTTAGCGGCAAAAAACATCATTAGTCAACATTAACCATTGCGGATGAAATTAAAAGCACAGGTAGCTGCTATCATTTACCTAATAACTTTCGCAACAATAGTTGTTACGGCCAGCCAGGCACAATCGCCGGCATTTGATGGGCCTTTACGTATAGCCGCTGCCGGCGCCACCCATGGTCACGTGCCATGGATATTACGCCGCAATAAACCCGACGCCATTTTGGTAGGTATTTTTGAGCCCGATATAGACCTCTCGGCCCGGCTGGCAAAACAATACAACCTGCCACCCGGCCTTTTTTACACCAATCTAAACCAAATGCTGGCAACCGTTAAACCAGTGGCGGTGGTTGCTTTTGGAAGTATTTATGAACACAAAGCCGTGGTGCAGGCGTGTGCCCCCATGGGTATACATGTAATGGTTGAAAAGCCGCTGGCCACCAACCTTGCCGATGCCGAAGAAATGGCCGCCCTTGCCCGCAAAAACAACATATACCTGCTCACTAACTTCGAAACAAGTTGGTATCCAACCACCGCTAAAACGTATCAATTGGTAAATGACAGCAGTTATGTGGGCAAACTGCGCAAGGTGGTAATACACGATGGCCACAACGGTCCAAAAGAAATTGGGGTAAACCCGGAGTTTTTTAAATGGCTAACCGACCCTGTACAAAATGGTGGGGGTGCGCTAATAGATTTTGGTTGCTACGGCGCCAACCTGATGACGTATTTAATGAAAGGCGGGCAGCCCGTTTCTGTTACTGCTGTTACCCGGCAGTTCAAGCCATCCGTTTATTCTAAGGTAGATGATGATGCTACAATCATAGTTGATTATCCTTCGGCCCAATGTATCATTCAAGCCAGTTGGAACTGGCCCTTTAGCCGAAAAGATATGGAGGTGTATGGCGAAACCGGTTATGTGTTTGCAGATAATAATACAGACATGCGCATGAAAAATCAACGGGACAAAATTGAGCGAAAAGAGATTGTTTCAGCCGATGCGTTGGGTGTTTATACCGATCCATTCAGCTACCTGGCCAATGTGGTTAGCGGAAGAATTAAGGAGCCGCAGTTCGGGTTGTATTCGCTGGAAACAAATATAATAGTGGTAAAAATTTTAGACGCAGCGCGGCGGTCGGCACAAACAGGGAAGACAGTTTTGTTGAAGTGAATTGTTGTTTGCGGCTGTACAAGTTATTGGCATTTTAGCGACCGCACGTTTTGTTTTGTAGCCCGGAGGGCTAACCTAACAATAGCCCCGGCGCGCCGGGGTGCTAATGATAACGTGAAGTTTAATAACCCCTGAGGGGTTGCCTAAACGGGGGTTTGTATGGATACATAATCATATTGTCAACGCTCTTTTATTTTGCAACCCCACTGCCTCATTTCCTCAATTCCTTCTTCAAAATTTTACCCGTTGCACTCATGGGTAACGAGGGTATAAATTGAATTTGCCGTGGATACTTGTAGGAGGCAATATGTTCTTTGGTCCATATCATCAACTCCGCTTCGGTTACCTGTTGATGTTCTTTTAATACTACAAATGCCTTTATCTCCTCGTCATGTTCTTAGTGCGGCACGCCAATAATGGCCACCAGCAATACGGCTTTGTGTTTTATCATCACTTCTTCAACTTCCCTTGGGTACACATTAAAACCGCCCCTGATAATCATATCTTTTATGCGGTCCACTGTATAAAAAAAGCCATCTTCATCTTTTACCCCTATGTCGCCCGAATGTAGCCAGCCATTTTGCAGTGCCTTTTCTGTTTCGTCGGGCTTTTTGTAATATCCCTTCATAACGTTGTGTCCGCGGCACAATAATTCGCCTTTTTCACCATTGGCCACGGTGTTCCCGTCAAGGTCAATCAGCTTTACTTCAACACCCCATATCGGTGTTCCTATCGAGCCCGGTTTTCTGCCCAGTTTAGGCTGGTTAAAGGTTGCTACCGGCGAGCCTTCGCTTATGCCTTAGCCGTCCAATATTTCTACCTTAAAACGCTTTTCAAAATCGTTTAGCCATTGTACCGGCAGCGATGCACCGCCCGATGCGCATTTGTTTAGGTTTTTTAGTAATTACTTCAAAGTTAATTTTGGCATCGGTATTATGCAACAACGCCCAATACATGGTGGGTACACCTACAAATGCGGTTACGTTGTGTTGCTGCATAGCAAGCAATACCTGTTCGGCATCAAACCGGGGCACAAGCACCAATATGTTTCCCTTATAAAAGCCGCCATTCATTACCACTGTCATTCCAAAAATATGGAGTAGCGGTAATACAGTCAGCATTACATCTTCGGTTTCAGCCGATCGTAGGTCAATGGTGATCATCGTGTTCAGGAACAGGTTGGCATGGGTTAGCTCAGCACCTTTTGGCCGCCCGGTGGTGCCTGATGTGTAAATGATTACACAGGTACATTACCACTGGTATGGTGCATTTCAAATTGTGTCGATCTGTCCTGTATAAAATCGCTGAGTGTTTGCGTACCCTCAATTACAGACTTCATGCCCGGCGCGGGCATTACCATAAAAAAATGT
The DNA here is from genome assembly GCA_038247635.1 of Chitinophagales bacterium. Classification (GTDB taxonomy): domain Bacteria; phylum Bacteroidota; class Bacteroidia; order Chitinophagales; family Chitinophagaceae; genus Segetibacter. Next base: position 2,184 of record JBBRUR010000020.1, on the reverse strand, counting down.
TCGCAGGCATCAGTGCCTTAACAGCTTCATGGCCATGGCGCCAATTGGTAGTTCCGCCGATCCCGTAAAGCAGAAATAGGCTTTCGCATCACTGTCGTTCAGGTAAAATTCAATCTCCTCTTTTTAAAGCAAAACACTTAAGGGTACTAGCACTGCACCAGCCTTTAAAATACCGTAGTAAATAAAGGCAAAGGCCGGCACATTTGGGCACGACAAGGCAACTTTATCGCCCGGTTTTATACCTATGGCCAACAACCATTGGCAACCTGGTTGGCAGTTTCATTTACCAGTTGTAAGGGTAGTACTCATAAAAGCCGGCGCTGTTTTGGCAGCAAATCTTTTGGCACTTTCTTCTAATACGGCAGCTAAGTTGAGCGTCAGTGTCTATTTATGTTAATTTTTAAATGTAATTAAAATCACCAGTAGTGTTTTGGTTTTTTGAACAATAATTTAGGTACTATGAAAGGGAAATTTAACCACAAAAAAATTCAATAATAAGCATGTTTATGATCTGCTATTAACTTTCTCATCCAAAATTTTTTGAAGCAGCATTTAATTGCCTAGTCTTCCTTTTTAAACCGGAAGCTATATTCAAACGGCGCCATTGTTAAACCATACCCCAATGCTGCTGGTTCTGTTCGCCGCACTTTTATAATGGCCGTCTTTTTGTCCACAAAGCGAAGGGTAATGGTTCCGCGAATAGATTTGTTGAAGCCGGCATTCAAAATAGTATCGCCATTACTATCGGTTTTAATAGTTTGAGAACCTATGGCTATGTCTTCGGCAGTAATTTTTATATTAGTTGCCGGTGTGCACGATGTGCAGTTGGCGAACGCGTTAAATACCGCTGGATAAGAGCTTTCTTTACCCTTGAAATAATAAAACTGCAGATGACTTTTTATTGATATTTTCTGAATTTCATCAGATGTTATTTTAAGGTATCCGCTCATTAACCGGGCCGTTGGTTCTACACCCATTAATTGCCAGTTGCCCGCTAATGTTTCATTTAATTCAGTAGATTGTTTAATATAATTGTTTTTTGGCTCCTTTCTTTTTTGCGGAAGCACTGTTTGTTTTTTGTCGGGCAATAATGTCGGAGCCTTAGCATCATTGGTAGTAATTACCGGGTTTTTAAATGGTTGTTCAGGCAAATTGTTATTGCCTTGCAACTCATTGGCAGCACTATCGGGTACTTGTCCACCATTGCTTTTTACCACTGGCTCATTTTTATTTAGTGAAGTGTACCAAACAGATGCTACAACTATTACCAGCAGGAAGGCGGCCGCCAATAAAATACTCCTTGATTTGGTTACAACAGGTAGTTCTTTTTTGGCCAGCCAATCATTTTCAAATGGAAAAACGAGTAAGGCCGGTTGCTCATTTTCCAGTTCGTTTAGTAAACGGGTAAACCCAACGGCGTAATTTTTAGAAAAGTCAATGTGTTGCAATCGTTGAAGCCGAAACGGGGTTTTACTATCAACAAGTATAAGTGGGATAACTTTCTTTTTATTTTCAAGCGCATAGTAAACTTCGTCCAACACGTTGTTCGATGAAATGGAGGCAGCAGTTTCAATAAACAACAGGCAGTCACAGGTTTCCAGCGCCTTTTCAACTTCAAGGTCCCATTCGGTACCTGCTCTAATATCTTGCTGGTCTATCCAAACATTAAAGCCCTCTTTTTTAAGTTCCAGGGCCAACCTAATGGCAAAAGCTGCGCCATCTATCCGCGAATAACTAAAGAAGATCTTCTTTTTCATTGGTAATTATTACCGCAATATAGAATTAGCAGGGGAGAAATCAAAAGAGGGGGGAAGGGAGTTATGAATTTAGAGTTATGAGTTGCAAGAGATGACAGATAGGAGTTATGAGTTTAGAGTTATGAGTTATGAGTTATGAGTTATGAGTGGTGAGTGGTGAGTGGTGAGTGGTGAGAGATCGGAGTTATGAGTTTAGTGTTATGAGTTTAGAGTTATGAGTGGTGAGTGGTGAGTGGTGAGAGATCGGAGTTATGAGTTTAGTGTTATGAGTTATGAGTTGTGAGTTGTGAGAGGTTGAGAGGTTGAGAGATGACAGATCGGAGTTATGAATTTAGAGTTATGAGTTGCAAGAGATGACAGATAGGAGTTATGAGTTTCGTGTTATGAGTTATGAGTTGCAAGAGATGACAGATGAAAGATCGGAGTT
>JBBRUR010000019.1:0-59732 GCA_038247635.1 Chitinophagales bacterium | reverse complement strand
TGATGTGTTTGGAAGAATAGTAATTCAAAAGGCGGTTAATATAACTGAAGGTAGTACCAACTATCAGCTTAACGTTGCGCCGTTAGCCAACGGAAGCTATTTTGTAAGCTTTGTTTCAATTACAACTGGTGAAGTCAATTTTGTTCAGAGTTTTATTAAGAAGTAACTAATACTCAATATTTAAAAAGCCCGTTTGCCAAAAACGGGCTTTTTTCGTTTTTATAAGTATTAATTAATCATTTCATTCCTTTTTGTTTACAATTAAGTAATGTTCCTGAATCAATTTTGCACTGGTTTTAAGGGTTTTAAAGTAGTCAATCGTTGAGCGTTTATTTTGAAATCGCCCTGTTTTTACAGGGCGTTTTTTTGCCCGCCTTAATATAGACATAACATGTAGGTAACATTGCGATTAAACAAGTTCGGTAATTTTAGAAGATAAACTTACCAAACCCAAAATGTCTACCCTTCAACATAAAAATAGCTTGAGTTGCACCCACGCTACAGCAGGATATGGGTATCGCAGGGCTACCTCAGCCATTTACAACCTGCTTTCAAAAATTTGTATACCATTGTTTTCGGGCCTATCTACCTTTTTACGACATCCTGCCATGCAATGAATAAACAAAAGCGAAAAGTAGATATTGTAGTTATTTCTGATGTGCACCTTGGCACCTATGGTTGCCGCGCTAAAGAGCTGTTGCACTATCTTAAAAGCATAAAGCCTAAAACCATTATACTAAACGGCGATATCATTGACATTTGGCAGTTTAGTAAAAAGTATTTTCCCAAAAGTCATATGAAGGTGGTAAAGCACCTGATAACGCTTATGGGCAAGGGCGTAAAAACGTACTACATAACAGGCAACCACGACGAAATGCTGCGTAAATTTGTGGGGTTGCGTATGGGTTCGTTCAGGTTGGTAAATAAGGTAATACTTGATTTAGCTGACGGTAAAAAAGCCTGGTTTTTTCATGGCGATGTATTTGATGTGACCATGCAGCACAGCAAATGGTTGGCTAAGCTGGGTGCAATTGGCTACGATATGCTGATAGTAATAAACAGCCTTGCCAATTTTATATCAGAAAAGGTGTTTAAAAAAGGTAAAATTTCTCTTTCGAAAAAAATAAAAAACAGTGTAAAATCGGCGGTAAAATTTATTAATAATTTTGAGCAAACCAGTGCCGATATAGGTATCAGCAACGGCTACGACTTTGTTGTTTGTGGTCATATTCATCAACCCGAAATGAGGGAAATAACCAATAGCGAAGGCTCTATTATGTACTTAAATTCTGGCGATTGGATTGAAAATCTTTCTGCCCTTGAGTATGCTGGCGGCCAGTGGAGCGTGTATCGTTTTAACGAGGCCGAGCGCATAAAAATGTTACAGCAAGTTGAGGAGCCGGACGAAGAGTTGAGCAACGATGTGCTGTTCAACAACATGTTGAGCGAGTTTAATTTAATGCGCCTATGAAAATACTATATGCTATTCAAGGTACCGGTAACGGCCACGTTACCCGGGCACGCGATATTGTACCCCTGCTTCAAAAAAAGCACGAAGTTGACGTGCTTATCAGTGGCACCCAATCGGAAGTGGAGCTTCCCTTTAATATAAAATATAAATGTAAAGGGCTTGGTTTTGTATTTGGAAAAAAGGGGGGTATTGACCTATTGGAAACCTACAAACGCAGCAACCTGCGGGTTTTTTTTGATGAGATTAACAGCCTGCCCATTCAACAATACGATCATGTAATAAACGACTTTGAGCCAGTGTCGGCATGGGCATGCTATCAAAAAAACAAAACCTGCATAGGCCTTAGCCACCAGGCGGCGGTGCTTAATAAAAACGCTCCAAGGCCCAACACAGCCGATAGGTTGGGCAGGGCAATTTTAAATAAATATGCGCCAACAACCGTACAGTATGGATTTCATTTTAAGGCGTACGACTCAAATATTTACACCCCGGTAATACGCCAGCAGGTACGCGACCTTATTGTGCAGGTAAAGCCACACTACACCGTATACCTGCCAGCTTATAACGACAGCAGGATAGTGAACGTACTAACCCAGGTAAAAGGGGTGCAGTGGCAGGTGTTTTCTAAACATAACAAAAAGCCTTTTACCGAAAAAAATGTTTGCGTTCACCCCATTAATAACGATGCTTTTTTGCAAAGCATGGCTACCTGCACAGGTATGCTTTGCGGGGCAGGTTTTGAAACGCCGGCGGAGGCATTGTTTCTTAAAAAGAAGTTACTGGTAATACCTATGAAGGGGCAATATGAGCAACAATGCAATGCAGCTGCGCTAAAAGACATGGGGGTACCGGTAATAAAAAGTTTAAAAAAGAAACATGTTGAAAAAATAAGCCAGTGGGTTGAGTATAGTGAGCAAGTGGTGGTTGATTATCCCAACGAGACCGAACATATTTTGGACACCATACTCGCAAAACATGCGGCCCACCTTTTAAATGAAGTGCTGCTTCCCGGCAAAAAGGTATATTCCCTTAAAAAATTCAGGAAGCAATCACTATTAAAAATTATGTTGAATAGCTAACCTTACGATATGGAGTTTAATAGCGGACAATTTGGCGATGAATTTAACTGGGGTGTTTCGGCAGCGGCCTACCAGGTAGAAGGTGCGCATGATACCGACGGCAAAGGGCCGTCAATTTGGGATGCTTTTGCCAATACGCCCGGAAGAGTTTTTGGTGGACACCAGGCCAATACTACCTGCGATTTTTACAATTTATACGCCCAGGATATTGCGTTAATGAGCATAATGAAGATCCCCAATTTCAGGTTCTCTATTTCGTGGAGCCGCATTTTACCCAATGGTACTGGTGCCATTAATTACAAAGGAATTGAGTTTTACGATAAGGTAATTAACTTTTGCAATGAGCTGGGTATTGAGCCATGGATTACCCTTTACCATTGGGACCTTCCGCTGGCGCTTGAAAAACGAGGTGGCTGGACCAACCGCGAGGTAGTAAATTGGTTTGGCAATTTTGTAGAAGTATGCATAAAGGCCTTTGGCCACAAAGTAAAGCATTGGATGGTGTTGAACGAGCCGCTGGTATTTACCGGTGCAGGCTATTTTTTAGGTGTACACGCACCTGGGCGTAAAGGGTTAAATAACTTTTTGGCGGCTGCCCACCACGCAGCCCTATGCCAGGCCGAAGGGGCACGCATAATAAAAGCAATACAACCCGGCTGCAAGGTGGGTACTACCATATCGTGCTCGTACATACAGCCATACCGCGCAACCGGGGCCGACCATAGGGCGGCCATAAGGGTAGATGCCCTGGTAAACCGTTTGTTTATTGAGCCATTGGTTGGGTTGGGCTACCCGGTTAACGATTTTAAAACGTTGCAACGCTTAGAGCAATATGTAAAAGATGGCGATGAGCAGCGGCTGGCATTTGACATGGACTTTGTTGGTGTTCAAAATTACACCCGCGAAATTGTGAGCCACTCGCCATTTACGCCGCTTATTTGGGCCAAAATTATTGAAGCAAAAAAACGTAATGTACCCCACACCACAATGAACTGGGAAGTGTACCCTGAATGTATGTACGAAATGCTAAAAAAGTATAGTGCATACAATATAAAAGAACTGGTGGTAACCGAAAACGGCGCAGCCTTTAATGACAAAATAAGTGATGGAATTGTACACGATGTTGAACGTACCCAATACCTGCAAAAACATATTCAGCAGGTTTTACGGGCTAAAAATGAAGGCATAAATGTAACGGGGTATTTTGTATGGAGCTTTACCGACAATTTTGAATGGGCCGAGGGCTATGTGCCAACATTTGGGCTTGTGCATGTTGATTTTGCCACTCAAAAGCGTATTATAAAAACATCGGGTAACTGGTACGGAAAATTTATTTCGGGGGTACCGGTAAACACATTAAAACAAAGCAGCCAGTTTGTATAATAATTACCGGCACTTAATTTATTGTACAATAGTGTAGCCCTAAAATGGCAATCCAATACCAAGTTGCAATGCGTAATTGTTACGTTTAAGTACTACTCCATCGGGCGACGAAATTTCAAACTCTTTATTGCGCCACTCAAAATCGGCTATGTTTACCCAACCGTTATTTTTTATGCGTGCCGGGTCTTTTACTTTATAGGCAAAGTCAAGCCTTATTAAAAAATAGCTAAAGTCAAGCCGCAGGCCGGTGCCAACACCAACAGCAATATCGCGGGCAAACCGGTTCCACTCCAACATGCTGTTAGGGTTGCTTTCATTCATTTTCAGGTTCCAGATATTACCAATATCTGCAAACACGGCACTGCCTATTTTAACTGCGCTAAAGTTGGCAACGGGAAACCGGTATTCAATATTGGCTTCCAGTTGTACATCGCCAAAGCGGTCCCTAAAGCTGGTAGAAGTATCGCTTAAAAGCGATGAGCCAAGCCCCAGTTGCCGCAGTGACCATGCCCGCATACTGTTGGGCCCGCCAGAAAAAAATTGTTTAAAAAATGGCAGCGACTGACCAAAGGTGGCACCACTACCGTAATTGTACCCAATACCGCCAAACAGCCTAAAAGCCAGCGATGTTTTATTAAAGTTGCGTACTTTTTTAAGTTCGATCTCGCCCTTTAAATAGCGGTATAATTTGTCGTCTAATCCCCTAAAAAGCCCAAAAAGGCCGCCAGCTTCCTCGGCCGAAAACCTGAAATTGTTACTTACAGCGGGGTTTCGGCCAGCAAAGGTTACGTTGTAGGTAAACGTTTGGCTAACAACATAGCCGGTGTTAAAGGCAGTACGCAAAAAAGGGTTTTTGGTAAACGCATCTATCAGCCCCTGTAATGTATCAAGCGTATATAACTCCACATTTATAGGCTTGTATAATATGGTGTGGTTTCGTTTTTTGGTTTCGTAGCCCCAGGAGCCTACCAGCGACCGTAGCCTGAAAAATGCCTTGCGCTCCGTATACGATGCTGCAAAATTTACAAGGGTTTTGTAGGCGTCGTATTTTTTTAGTGCCCGCTTGCCGTAAGGAAAATATAACCGGGGAATGCTTAGCGTATGGGATATGCTTGATTGAAACGTTTGCAGCGGGGTGTTGTTTGCCAGCGATAGTTCAATACCATTGCGCACTACGGTGCTGGCTTGTATGGCTTCCTTCCACACGTTTCGGTTGCGCAGGGTAATATTGTTGGCAATGCCAAGCAGGTTGCCGTTTAAAATGGTTCCACTGTTGCGGCTTATCTCCAGGTCGGTACTTAGCGAGTACTTTTGGTTTGGTGTAAGAAAAAAATGGAAGTCAAGCATCTTTACTGAGTCTGTCGCCTGCCCGGTAAGGCTGTCTGTTACCGCTGGCTTTACCTGTAAAGTATCAAAGGTTTCTTCCGTCCTCACATCTACCTGGCTCCACGTGCCCAATTGCGAAAAGGCACTAATGGTTTTAAAATAGCGCTCTTCGTTGTATAAGCTGTCGTTTCGCAGGTAGGTATGTTCGCTAAGAGGCCTAAAGTGTATAAAAGGCTTGTTAAGTTTGCTGGTTTTATTGTTGCGTGAGTAAACAATTTTATATGGCTGTTTCATTAGCGAGTCGGCTATATCGTTTATTCGTGACTGGGGGTAATAGTAAACATCGCCTACGTAATATTTAAAAAATTTACTGGTGGTGTCCCTTTCTGTAATCACCACATCTACTGTAGGGTTTACCCGGCGTTTTTCTGCCGCTTCGGCCAGCAGACGGGCCTGTTCAAAAGGGTCAAGTGTTATGGTAAGCAGCGATACATCGGTAGTATCAACCACCGCTACCAGGTTTTCGCGGTTTATTTTGTAATAACCATTCTTCCTAAAAAGTGTAACCAGCCGTTCTAGTTCAACCGCAATATTTTGTTTGTTGTACGGTTTACCTGTTTTTAAAAGACTTTCCTTTTTATAGCCATCCGCTATTTTGGCAAGTTCGGGATTTGCAAAAGCAAAGTTAAGCGAGTCAACGGTAAGGCTTTTGCCCAACGAAATATCCATTAAAATGTTGGCCCGTACCTGGCTTTTTTTGGTAGTATACCAAATAGAATCATTAATGGTTGTGTTGTAATATCCCTGGCTGTTAAGATAAGATTGCATAAAAGCAATACTGATGGTTACATCGCTGCTGTCAAAAACATACGGGTTTTTAATAATGGTCCTTACACCATATTTAACTACAGTGGGTACTTTAAGGCTATCATCCCAATAATTTTGAAGGGCTGTTTCAAGCCTCTTTTCTTCGTCACGGCTAACATTGCCTTTTACATTTATATTGGTTTGATAAACAAAAGGATTGTTTTTAGGAAATTGCTTTACAACCGTACAGGAAGCCATCAACAAAAAACCCAGCCACACAGGTAAAAAAGAGATATTTGTTGGCTTTGGATTAAAAAACATATTCACGATGCTGAGTAAAAAAGAAATCAAATATATCCAATCTTTATGCCACAAACGAAAAAGGGATGAGGACAAAGTGTTTGTTGCCGAAGGGCCTAAACTTGTTACCGAAATACTGGAAGGATCGTACGATGTAGTGGGGGTATATGCACTGCAATCGTGGATAGATACCAACGTAACCATGGCTGCGCCTGTAACGGCTATTTCGGAAAGTGAATTGGAGCTGATAAGCCAGCTACAAACCCCTAACCAGGTGTTGGTATTGGCCCGCCAACGGCAAGTAATTACCGAGCCGGTAATTAACGGGCAACTTTCGTTGGTGTTAGATGGTGTGCAGGACCCCGGTAACATGGGCAGCATTATTCGCATTGCCGACTGGTTTGGCATTAACCAACTTATATGTAGTGTTGACTGTGCCGATTTTTACAATGCTAAAGTAGTGCAGGGTACTATGGGTAGCATTGGCAGGGTTTACTGCTGGTACAAACCATTAAATGAGTGGTTAGATGGTGTGAACGTGCCTGTTTACGGTGCTTTGCTGCAAGGCGATAGTGTTTATAAAATTCAAAAACCAACCGAAGCAATATTGGTGATCGGTAATGAGTCAAAAGGTATCAGGGATTATATACTTCCGTTTATTACCAATGCGGTAACTATACCAAGGGTGGGCAACGCCGAGAGTTTAAACGCTGCGGTAGCTACGGGTATTATTTTATCGCATTTGGTTGGTGGGTAATGGGTCTGTTTTTTAGGTAGATGTATACCGCGCCTTCGTCCACTCATCAACCGCTTTTATCTAAACTGTATAGCTTTTACCGGTTGTATATGTTTTACAATTAGTGTAGGTACAATTAGCGATGCAAAACAAACCAACAACGTACCAGCACATATAGCCACTACCTGCCACCAAATAATATAAATAGGTGCACTGTTAACATAATAGGCGGTTTCATCTAATGTTATAAAATGGGTGGCCTGTTGCAAAAAGCAAACACCCAGCCCAAGGGCAAGTCCAAAGCCCACCCCCAGCAGTGTAATATAACTGGCGTGGTATAAAAAAATTTTCTGAATGGTCTGGTTGGTGCTGCCAAGTGCCTTTAAAATACCTACCATGCGGGTGCGCTCAAGTACCAAAATCAACAGGCAGGTTACCAGGTTTATAATGGCTACTACCGACATTACAATAAAAATCACATCGCGGTTAACGTCCTGTATGTTCAGCCAGTCAAATATGTTGGGGTACACCTCCCGCACAGTGCGGCTTATCCATTTTTCGGGCAAAATACCCTTATAATAAATCTGTTCGTTAATGCTATCCATAACCCGGTAATCGTCCAAAAAAATTTCATACCCGCCAATTTGGTTGGGCGACCAGTTGTTTAGCCTGTTAATTAACCTGAGGTCGCCTAAGGCAAACAGTTTGTCGTATTCTTCAATACCGGTTTTGTAAATGCCTGAAACGGTCAATCGCCTAAAATTGCTACGCCCACCAACTGCGTCAATAAAATATATCCTGATAGTATCGTTCAGCTTAATCTGCAACTGTTGGGCTAACGGCTGCGATAAAATAATCTCCCTGGAATAAAGGGTATCGTCAAAACTTAACCACCGGCCCGCTATTAAAAAATTTGTAAGATGGTCAAAGTTGTAGTCACTTTCAACCCCCTTAAACAAAATGCCTTCAATATTAGTGCCTTGTTGTAAAACGGCACTTTTAGTAGCAAACGATTGAACATTGGTGATATGGGGCGTTTTTTTAAGTTCGGCCACTACCTTATCATCCTTATCCAATGGGCTTTCTTCGGCTACCAGTGCTTTATTGGGTTCGTATTGTTGTACCCTTAGGTGGCCCCAAAAACTAAATACCTTTTGACTAACAGTTTGCTGAAACCCGTTGACAAAGGCCAACGTAACTATCATTGCAGCTACGCTTATGGTAGTGGCAACTATGGCCAGCCTTATAATAAACCGCGAAAACGATTTTTGTGCATTAAACGCTATGCGTTTTGCAATCATTATTGCAATGTCCAATCGGCAGGGTTTTTGTTATTTTCAAAACTACACTTGCATAGGCAATGCAACAAACCCAATTATTATTACCTTGTCAGCAGTTGTTAAAGCCACAACCATTTATACATGCGCAAAGCCATTATAATCTTCCCTTTACTATTCCTTTATTCTGTTGTTTTTACCCAGTTCAACGTTGATGTTATTAAAATGCCAAATATTGCAGGTGTCAATGTTTTTTTAAGAGGTAATCAAATGGCTTACCCAATTATAAACTTAAACAGCACCGACCAGGTAGAGCTGCATTTTGATGATTTGGACGGCAGAGTAAAAAATTATTTTGCAGCTTTTGAGCTGTGCAATGCCGACTGGAGGCCGGCCAACCTTAGCACCTTTGATTACCTTAAGGGCTTTAGTAACATTCGGCTTAGCCAGTACAGAGTGTCGTCGGTAGCCTTTACACGATATGTTCATTACCAGGCTATGTTGCCCGACCGCAACTCTATGCCCACCAAAAGTGGCAACTATTTACTAAAAGTTTATTTAGATGGCGATACCGGCAAACTTGCATTTACCCGCCGTGTTTTGGTGGTGCAGCCACTGGCCGATATTGCCTCTCAAATACTACAGCCATTTAATTCTGAAATATTTAAAACACACCAAAAAGTGCAGTTTTCGGTAAGTAAAAACCAGTTGAACGTATTAAACCCCCAGCAACAAATAACTGCTGTAATATTACAAAACAATCGGTGGGATAATGCCATCACCGGCCTGAAGCCCACCTTTATTCGTGGTAATTTGCTGGAATTTAATACCGAAAACGAGGCTATTTTTCCCGCAGGAAAGGAATACCGCTGGGTTGACCTGCGCAGTTTTAGGTTTAGAGGTCCGCATGTGGCCAAAACAACCTACGACCGTCAAACCAGGGAGGTTATTGTTGAGCCCGATGCAGAACGAAATACCCAGCGGCAAATAAATTTTAGGGATTACAACGGCCATTTTTTTATTGAAAGTTCCGATAGCGATAACCCATGGTGGCAGGGCGATTATGCTGAAGTTCATTTTACGTTTGTACCTAATAATAACCAGCCTTACCCACGTAAAAATCTTTTTTTGGTAGGCCAGTTAAATATGTATAACGTAAATGATACCGCGGCGCTTACCTATAATGCGCAAAACGGCGTATACGAAAAAAAAATGCTGCTAAAGCAAGGCTATTATAGCTATTCATATGTAACCAAAGATGTTGACAACAGGAGCAGCAAGGCATCGGCAGAACAAACCGATGGCAACTATTGGGAAACCGAGAACGACTACACTATACTGGTTTACTACAGGGCACTGGCGGGCCGCCACGACGAGCTAATAGGCGCCACCACCATAAACTCCCTTAACAGCAGGCGCCTTGGGTTTTAACAGTTATTTGGTAGCTACTCCCTATGGTCCGTTACAATTGGACAAAATATTGCAATCACCCTTGTATGAAAAAATACTTACTGCTTTTATTTGTTTTAATGACCGCAAAGGGCCAGGCACAAAAAATTGAAAGTATTTTTTTTGATCTTTACACCGATAGCCTTAAAAAAGGGGTGCATAACTACATTAATGTGGTGGCCAAAATGAGCAATAGCAGTTATTACCCATTAATGGGTACTGAGGTGGTTTTTAGCAGCAATGCAGGCCACTGGCAGGGAAACAGCCTGTTGCTTGATAGCCTGTATGCCTGCGACTCTATTGTCGTTTCCGTTCAGTTAAAAAGCAATCATTTGTTAACAGCAAAAAAAACCATCTATTTAAAAAAGAATACTTACGAACCACCACTAAAAACCGAACAGGAACTGCTGGAAGAGTGGCGGAAACCAAGGGGCAAAAGCAATAATTGAATTTTTAAAAGCTGCCGTGGGTTTAAAACTGCCGGAAAAAGAATCTCGGTTACTATTAAAACCTCACTTTAAGGCAAAAAAAATGGCAAGTTACTTACATCGCACCGCTCAACCATTTACCCTTGCTGCATTCCTGCCCTGAGGGATTCAATAGGAGCTGGTCGTATAAGACTTGCCGTTGCAAACATATAGGTTTACATTGTAACAAACAAAATTGGATGGTTTAGGCACAGTTTTTCATGTTCCTGTTAATGTACTCTTTTGCCATACTGGTAGGCATTAAATTAGTTCATCACTATTTTTCGATTGATTTTTAAACGTTTGCAAGACACATGAAAGCCTGGTAATTGCAGACTTTATTTAACTATCGTAAGATTTTCTTTTTTTATATCTGTAATCAAATATTTTTTGTTCAATGACTAAAATTAAGACAATGAAAAACAAAAATGATATTCGGAATAAATACAGAATGATATATCGTTCATACCGGCGACCAACATTTTTGTCTGGTCTTGCTTCCCTTTTTGATCTATATAAAGCCAAATCATGTCAAAATTTATATACATCAAACTTTGATGATTTTAATGTTATTGCAAATGATTTTAAGGTAACTGGAGTAATTATTGCCGGTACATTTAATAATAATGCCCCTAAAAAATATCATTTGGTGAAAGAATTAGTGAAATAAACTACCCATATATAAATGATATAGATGTCTAATCAAAATGAAAATCTATCTAAAAAAGCAGAAAATTCTGTTTTGAACAGTCGGCCTGAACCTGTAGTTCCCGAATATGAAATTGAAGAGGTTATTGATGAATGTAAAAAAATCCAAAACTGAAAGATCTTTCAGAAGAACAACTGAAAGAAATAGCACAAATTTCTATAATTGTGGTAAGACAAGAAAGCATGTTTGCTGGCCCGTTACCACATCCTGCCATCTTGAAAGAATATGAAAAAACTTTACCGGGTGCAGCAGATAGAGTTCTAAAAATGAATGAAGCGAATGCGACTAACAGACATATTCTGAACGATAAAATAGTAAATGATGACAATAAAAGGTCTGGTCGTGGACAGATATTGGGTTTTATTCTTTCAATTTTATTTATTGGGGCTGCTATTTTTGTTCATATTTAAACCAGCCATTCCCAGCAAGTATTTTAGGAATTGGAGGTTTTTCATCAATTATTTCAATTTTTGTCCTCGGAAAAAAATAAAATTTAAATAACATATTCAGCCAGGAAAGATATTTGTAATAGAAGGACCTGATGCTGAAATAATGTGCTTCTATTTGTTGTTACGCTTTTGTTCATTTATGACTGTGACTATTTGCCCAGATAACAAATTTTTGACATTAGTTTCAATTAATGATTATCCGTTATTTGGTACACTTCATGCTGAATATAAAATCATTATAAAAAAGGCTGAATAAAATTACTAGCTGTAGAAGTACCACCTTTACGGTTATTTAGGCCGGCTGCAACGACTGATGAAAAATGCTATAAAGCTCGGTTCCAAAATACCCGCATCAGATTGCGGATGGTCATTGTTTTAATCAGTATTTATTTTTGGAGGATGCAATTTAGAATCCCTGCTATTGCTTATTACAAAAACTTGTACGAACAATAGCGCTAAAACATGTGTATAATTTCCATGTCTTCCAAAAAACAATTTTTAAGTGCACGATGGGAATACCTTGTCATGATCAATTACGAAGCAGATCCGGCCATTTTAGCTCCGTATCTCCCAAAATTTACTGAGTTGGACTTATATAAAGGCAAGGCCCTGGTAAGTGTGGTGGGGTTTTTATTTAACCAGGCAAGGGTATTTGGTGTTCGGTGGCCCTTTCATACCAATTTTGAAGAAGTAAACCTGCGCCTGTATTTAAAACACCAAACCAGCAATGAAGTGCGGCGGGGGGTAGTGTTTATAAGCGAAATTGTACCAAGGATAGCCATTGCCACCATGGCCAACCTGTTGTACCACGAACAATATAGTTACCGCCCAATGAAGCATCATATTGAGCACGAAAGTGGCCTGGTAAATGCCCGGTACCAATGGAAAAATAAGGGTAAATGGAACGAAATGCATATTGAAGCCGAAGATGTTTTACAACCCATTGCGGCTGGCAGCGAAGAGGAATTTATTTTTGAACACTACTGGGGGTACAACCAGTATAACCCCAACACAACCATTGAGTATGGTGTGGAGCATGAACGCTGGCAGGTATACCCCATAAAAAACTGGCTGCTAAATTGCGATGTGGCTGCACAATATGGTCAGCAGTTTGTACCGGTTTTATCGCAAAAACCATCGTCGGTAATGTTGGCCCGCGGCTCGGAGGTTGTTATTAGAAAACCGCGTTTTATACAGTAATGGCGGTTATTAGTCAGGCTTAGGTTGCGGGTTCTTTTTTTGAGTCGAGGGTAAAACCAATGGTTGTGCCAACATCGGGCTTGCTGCGTACATGTATGGTTTGCCCATGAGCTTCAATAATATGTTTGCAAATGGCCAGCCCAATGCCCGACCCACCAACCGAGCGGCTACGGCCACGGTCAGTGCGGTAAAAACGCTCAAATATGCGGGGAAGGTGCTCTTCTGCAATACCAATGCCATCGTCGCTTATTTCTATTAATACATGTTTGCCATCGGTATTGTATATGCTGGCTACAATATTGCCATCCTTTTTGCCGTATTTAGTAGCATTGGTTATTAGGTTGGCCAATACTTGTTTCACCTTTTCTTTGTCGGCATAAACGGTTAGTGCCGTTTCGCAACCCTTTTTTATACTGCACTTTATGTTGCGGTAAGTGGCTTCAATGCTTAACGATTCAAATATTTCTTTTATTAGCTCCTGTATAATAAACGATGATTTATTTAATGGTTGCTCCCCACTTTCAAGCCGGGTTATTTCGTCAAGGTCTTTTACCATGGCCACCAGCCTGTCAACATTTTTGGCTGCATTTGTTAAAAATTTAATGTTGACCGCGGGGTTATCAATGGCGCCCGATAACAAAGTATCAACGTAACCCTGTATGGCAAAAATGGGCGTTTTAAATTCGTGCGATAAGTTTTGCAGAAATTCCTTTCGGTAGGCCTCGTTCTTTTTAAGCAGTTCAATTTCCTGACGCCTTTGCTCTGCCCAGTTTTCTACATCAAGCCGTACTTCATCAATGCTTTTTTTTGGTAAAATGTATTTGTAATAGGTTTCCTCGCGTTTGGTGGCTTTGGTTTGGTAAATAAACTTATAGATCAATTTTATTTTTCTAAAAATAAAACGCTCCATTGTAAACTGTATCAATAAGTAACTTCCAACAAATACAGCCGTAAATGCCAAAGTGGTAATAAGCCAGTCGGGGTGAAGCAAATAATAGCCAATAGAAATAGGTACAGATATAACTAATGCCGTAAGTAGCGAAAGCCTTTGCGGCGAAACATTTTTAGTAGGTAGCATAAAAGTAAAACTATTGGATAAATACATTATTCCGACAGCCTATGCTTTAAAAAAAAACAAAGCGTTTGTTTTGTATAAATAGCCCTTTAATAATCGCTACACTTCAAATTTATAACCAACGCCTTTAACTGTAGTAACGCAGTCTACCCCTAATTTTTGCCTTATTTTTCTTATATGCACATCAATAGTTCGGTCGCCAACAATTACCTCCGAACCCCATACCTGGTTAAGAATTTCGTTTCGCAAAAACACCCTTCCCGGTTTAAATGCAAGAAGGTATAATAATTCAAATTCTTTTTTGGCCAGGGTATGATCATTGCCATCAATGGACACTAAAAACTTTATAGGGTCAATGGTAATGTTGCCAATGATAATAATTTTACCTGTTTCTTTTTGCAAACGTCTAAATACTGCATTTACCCTGCTAACCAATACTTTAGGGCTAATAGGTTTGTTAATATAGTCATCGGCTCCCAGTTCAAGACCCTTAATTTCCGACGCCTCATCGCTTAATGCGGTCAAAAATATAATCAACGTATCATGAAAGGCGGGTTGAGCCCTCAATGCTGCGCAAACTTCAATACCGGTTTTTCGCGGCATCATAATGTCAAGTATTATAAGGTCGGGCTTTACCTTTATGGCCTTTTCAAGCGCCTCGGCTCCATCTTTAGCGGTATAAATTTCATAGCCTTCCTTTTCAAGGTTGTAGCTTATAATCTCTAAAATATCCTGCTCATCATCTGCAATTAAAACCTTCTTTTTCGGCGTTTCCATTAACAATTTATTTACACAAAAATAATTTTAAAGGTATGCCACCTGCTAATCGTGCCATTATAAAATTGTTAAGTCAAAATAATTCCCTGTACATAGCCTGCCTAAATCTTAACACTTGGGCCAAAATTTAAGCAATAGTTTGGTTGTATTTTTGAGGTTGAATGTACATAATGAGTAAATTTTACAACACCCTTTTTGTTTTATTCCTATCTAACCTCTCTTTTGCCCAGCCGCCGCAAATACCAATGATGAGGCAAATTTTTCACGACCGTATTAATCAAAGCCAGCAGGATATTGATAAAATTGATAAGAAAAAAGACAATTTTTTTGTCGCCGGTAATGATGAAGAGGTAAACCAGCAGCTAACCTTTGCACTGTTTAATACCGTTGACGGCCTTCAAAATAAAATTGAACTTGACAACTCGTTAGATGCTAATGGCAAAATAAAATTTCTTCGCGGCCTAAACGATATTTTGGCTGCATTTGAAATGGATTGCCGTGCCCGGCGTATAAAACCCTTACAACTTCCCGATTTAATAATGGCCTATTCCGGGGCTATGGAACTTGAAAAACAAAATCAATCCATTGTTTCCATAGTGCAGTTATATGATTTTGAGGTGGATGATATTATTTCACGGGCGTTTCCGTACAAGCAAAATATAGGTAAGGACGATGTTGAGCAGTTGTTGGTGCTTAAGGCCTGCCAACGCGATCCTAACCGCATATTGCCCATTTTGTCGTTAAACCCCAACGTTACTTTTGCCGACAGCCTCATAAAAATGGCGGCCTATAACAACCAGGAAGATATTTATACCTATGCTCAATCGGCCAACTCGCCTTTGGGTATGCGCATTAGTAAGGTAGATGATCCGTTAGTGCAAATCATTAGCAAATTGGCGCTTATAAACCAGGGGCGGCTATATTTTCCGTTTTTGGACGACCTGTACCGAGGTAAAACAACGGTTGATGAAATAGCAAAAACATTAAACAACGATAATAAATATTTTAGCCTGCTGGTTAAAACACAAATTGAAGCGGCGGGCCGAATGAGGCAACGGGACACACCCATGGTAATGAATACCTTAACCGGTATGCTGCAAAAAAAGTCGAAGGAGCTGTTTATAAACGTAATTAATGGTTTGCACGAAAGCCCCGATAATGTAAGAATGCGGGTTGTTGAAACACTTACCCCTCAGGAGTTGTACTACCTATGTGTTATGGGCGAAACTGAAATTTATACCAGCAGTTATTTAAAAGTATACGACCGTATTTTTCAGCGGATGAAGGACCCCAAAAGCGACTCTTTGCTGTTAAGCGTAAACTTCAATTTTTTTAAGAAGTTTATAAAAATGGCTGCCGGTTACAATACGCTCGATAACTTTTTGCGCCGCATGTCAAAACAAAATTCCGAAATTTTGATGAGGGCTTTTGTAAATGGCCTTGAAAAAACCAATACCCTTGAGGATGCG
This sequence comes from Chitinophagales bacterium, assembly GCA_038247635.1. Classification (GTDB taxonomy): domain Bacteria; phylum Bacteroidota; class Bacteroidia; order Chitinophagales; family Chitinophagaceae; genus Segetibacter. The sequence goes on along the minus strand of JBBRUR010000019.1, from coordinate 43,758 downwards.
GTAGATGTAGCCGACTCCTATGCAAGTATTTCGGATACTAGTTTACGAAAACTCATTTTGAACGAAGTGCAAAGCAATTATAATCAACTAACTGCAACTGCCGACCGCCGTGGGGCCATCATTTACGATATCATGAACAATATTTTTTTGAGTATAGATACCGCTAACAAGGTAAATGTTTCGGCCAAATATGGTATACCCGGTGTATATACCATGCCCGCAAATTTGCTTAAGGATACCGCTGGCGGAAAAATTATAGTGCAACAATTTTTTTATGGCGATAAGGACGGCAATACGGTATTTAACAATTTTGTAGCTGCCTATAACAATTCATTGTGGAAAATAGTACAAAAGCCTGAGTGGATTGAGGTAAGCTCCGCCAGTGGAACGCCAGTAGTTATCTATGCCAACAAACCTTTGGATAGCGAGAAGGATTTGGACGCAAAAGCACAGGCCGACCTAAACAATTATTTGGCCGAAAACAATATACAACCTACCGTAGTCATACATCGTGGTCATAGCTATTTTGTAAAATACACCATTGAGCAATTAGCGCCATCGGCTAGGGTAGTGTTGTTGGGTAGTTGTGGCGGCTATCATAACCTGCACGATGTATTGAATATTTGCCCTTACGCCCAAATAATTGCCAGTAAGCAGGTTGGAAGCGGCACTATTAACCAGCCCATGATTATAACCCTTACCGAACTACTGAGGCAAGGTAAAGACCTTAACTGGCCAGGCATTTGGCGCAGCCTGAACAGCCGCTTTAAGGGTAACGAAATGTTTGATGATTATGTGCCGCCTCATAAAAACCTGGGGGCAATATTTATTATGGCCTACAATACGGTAGCAGATAATAATGAGTAAGCGTTGGCCCAAATAAGTGTAGGACTGTCGTAATTCAACGTTTAGGGTAATAAACTAGCCCCAATATTTCTGTGGTTTGTTATGCTTCCAACACAATATTGCGTACCACATTGTCAGGTTGCCGGGCCAAAAGCTTAAAAATGTTCATAAGGTAGTCGTCGTCGCTTATGCCTTCAACATTCATAAATAATAGTATACCCAATAGGTTAGTAAATGGCTGCCTTAGCTGGTGCAACTGAATAATGCAATCTTCTTTAATTTATTGTTTTGAAGCTGAATGTTTTCCTTGTATTTATTTCGGTCAGTAACTTCCGAAACCGGGACCGAAATACCGATTGGCAAATCGTTTTCGTAAACGGGGGTAGTACTCTAACCCAAAGTAAAAGGTGTCAGAATCCTTTTTATCAATAATCCCAGTTTCCCGTTTCACTTTTTCACCTTTCAGCGCTTTTTTAAAGTCTTCCATAAATGCTGACCACCGTGTTTTCTGTAGCCCTTGCATAGTCCAAAATATTATCGCTCACCATCAATTTTTTGCCATGATTGTTGCAAGCCGTTTTCATACGCCTTACTATTAAAAAACTGTGTACGAAAATTGAGCTACACAAAAAACTTTACATTGTCTGTCCTGTCAAAAATCGATTTAAATATTTTACTGGAACGCTCAATTTTGTTGGCCTCGGGAATGCTTTCGCAACAATTATCGACAACCACGAAAATACTTGTTTCTCCGCCTGTTTTTCTTCAGCCGTCATTTGCCAGGTAACCTAATGCGCTTTGTTTTGTGAGCCAATAAAACGCGCAATACCTTTTTGTGAAGTATAGAATGTGGTAATGCAGCAATTAAAGTCATGATTAAAAAACGCCAAATCGCATTAACGTACAAGTTCGTTAATGCATATCCGCACTCTGGTGCTGATATTTTGGAACCGGTCTTTATAGCAGTTTTCATCAGTCGTTGCAGCCTGCCTCTTTAACCATAAAGGTCGCACTCTTACAGTTGGTAATTTTATTCAGCCTTTTTTATCATGATTGTATTCAGCATTGATTGTACCAAATAGGGGATAATCATTAGTTTGTTTAATGTGTTCCATACTGTAAGTAGGGTACAATTTGGTGTCTGAAAAAGCTGTTGGTAAACACAATGCAACTCTAAACATTTAAAATTACCAGGTAATAACAGTTATTATTACCAGGCGATACCGGGATATGTTGGTTGTATATAAGCATTTAATTATGGCGGTGAAAGTATTTAAGAATAAGGGTTTATATAAATTTTTTATTCAATCACAACAATACAATATTTTAAGACTTTGTTAATAGTAAAATTTCTACATCTGCATTGGTAATAATACGATGATCCCAAATTATTTTAAAAGCTATAAATTTCAATAGTATTTGATAGTAGTAATAATAAAAAAGCATTCCAGTTAATGGAATGCTTAATATTTTTTTTATTTGTATGTCAATCACCGGTGAGGTAATACCCTTTAAATACGCAACAATTAAATGTAAGATGCATTGTTGAAGCCTGGCGGTTTTTAAAAATTTCAATTAATTAGCAGGTTACCTAACATACGGCTGCTGCTATAAGTAGGGAAACAGCTATTGTTTACCAGTTACTAAACCTTACGCCAATACTATAGGGGCGTTGCTCCAAACCGTTTTTGTGTAATGGGTTCATGCTGTACGATCCAAACAGGCGCACAGGCCCAAGACCCAACTCGCCAATGTAGGCCAGCCTAAAAGGTTCCAGGTCAAAATCGCCGCGTATTGTCTCTTTGCCCCGCTCGTTGCTTTTTTGTTTGTTGCGGCTACCTATGCGGTAACCTGCACTTACCCCTGCACTAAAGCTAAGCGCTTTTTTGTTGCCTGGGTGCGTGTTTATGTTTACCATAAAGGGAACGGTTAAGTAGCCAACGTATAATTTATTTTTTGAAAAATTAACGCTGTCGCGAAAAATATACGCAGGGTTTTTATTGTAGCTGACGTTGTTTTCGTACCTGAAATTAAACATTTCAAGCCCGAGACCATACTTTAGGTTAACCACATTTTTGGCCATATTTAGGCGTTGCATAAATATCCATATGTTTACATTACTCGATTTGCTGATTCTAAGTTTAAGGTCACTATCGGTAAAGGCTGCTTCGCCTGGCCTTATGGTACGCAGGTAGTTGTTGGCGGCAGGCGTATTGTACATGGTTTGGTCGTTAACGTTGGCAAAGCCAAGGTCAAAAATCCACCAGTTGGTACTAAGGTTTGATGGTTTTTTTGGTTCCTTTTTAATTACTATGGAAACGTCACTATTGCCATCGTTTCCATCCTGGCCTTTTTTCTTTTTAATGATAATGAACTTGCCCACCTTAACGGTATCGCTGGTTTGCATTGTTGTGTCTGTTTGGGCAATAGTTGCCTGGGCAACCCATAGGGCTGCCATTAGTGTAAATGCTTTTTTCATTTTAGTAAATTTTAATTAAAGTGTGTTTGCCTCAAAGTTCAAACGAGGCTATCCTGATGGTTTTTTCCCTTGCTGTTCTGTCGGTTTTTCGGTCAAAAAGCGAAGATGCTTTGCGTAACAATCCTTTAAGTTTGTGTTTATTAATTTGAGCCGAACCTAAAAGTAATACGTTGTTTTCGTCACCTGTATTGGTGTCTAACACTTTATAAACCGTTTGGTGTACCGTGGCTTCGGCTACTGGCTGTATAGCTAACGGGGCTTTTGACAGCGTAATATTTGCAGGCCTGGTTGTAGGCTGGGCAGCAGTTATTGTATTGGGCAAACGCTCTTCCGCAATCGGCTGGGCAACATTGTTGGCAAATTGTGGGCTGCTATTGTCGCCCACTGCTATGGCCACTGTATTGTTGGTTAACCGGGGTAATGTCCGTAGTTTTTGCAAAGGTGCAGGCCTTCGGTTATTTGCTGCATACTGTACATTTTCCACCTGTTTTGGCAAATCTATTTTTCCAGTTTGTGTGTCAGCATTGTCCGGGGCCGAAGTAGTTTTAATTTGCGGCAGCGTTGTTGTTGCCTTGCCGGTGGGTGTATTTGCAGGCCTAATTGTACTAATGGTGGTGTTGCCAGCTATTGACAGGCGGCTGGTGTTGCCTGCAGGTACAACAATATATAAAAATGCGGCAACACCAATTAGCGAGGCAGCTACTGCAAGCCTTGTCCAATACATTGGATACACTTTACGTTGGTGTTTTTTATAAAGTGTATCCTTATGGCTAAATACCATAGCGTCAGGGATAAGCCTACTTTTTAATAATTGTTCAAAGGCAGTTTGTAAAGGTGGATGCGTTAACACAAAATGTTCCACCTCGTCCTTTTGTTGGTGGCCTAATTCATTATCGGTGTATAGTAAAAAATATTCTTCGTAATTGGCCAGCGTTATGCCACTGGCTTTTTTATGTAAAAGATGTTTATTTTCAAAAGTGATGTTACTTTCGGCCGGTAGGATACTGGTTTGCAATACTTCTAATGCTGCTTTTGCCAAAGGGTTTATCGCCACATAATCTTCCACTGCTAACCGTTGTTGCCCTGTTAGTTCATTATCAATATAAAGTAGTAAAAACGTTTCGTAATTATCGTGTTCAATCATTGTGTGCTTCATTTTTTTCCGCTTTTCGTTTACACCTGTTAATGTTTTTACAACACATTTTCTACGCTTACCAGGTAATTTCTTAAAGTAAGCCTTGCCCTGTGCAGGTAAACTTTTACCTGGCTTTGGTTTAGGCCCGTAATTACGCCTATCTCTTCATAATTGTATCCCTCATAGTCTTTCAATAATACCAGGCTCCGCTGCAGGTCATTTAGCTTATACAGGGCCGTATGTAATATTTTAGATACATCCTTACTATGTGGCTGATGGCTCCAAGCCACGTCTTCATTCTCTGTAATATCCCGGTGGTTGGTCCTTTTGCTTTTTCGTATATGGTCTATCATTTGGTTGTAGGCCACTGTAAATAAATACGACTTGCTTTTTTCGTACACTACATCGTCGCGGTGCCGCCATAATTTTTCAAAGGCATTTTGCACAACATCCCTCGCATCTTCTTCATGCCTTAAATTTTTAAGTATAAACCGGTATACATTGTCGGCATAACGGGTTACACATTCATTGTATTGGTCCTCGGTCATAAACAGTGGTCAGTGGTAATAAATAGTTTTGAGGATAGTACGCCGGCGGAAAAAAAAAGTTACACCAGTTACGAATTTTTTAATACAAAACTTAGTGACGGAGCGATGTGAAGATGTATTTGGTTACTGCTTCAAAAAAAATAAAATCATTGCTCGTAAGTTCAAGCGAAGGTGCAGGGCGCTGTAGGCTCCCCGTGGTGCCGTACTTTTTTTGAATAAGGTAGTTTTCGTTGGCTATATTTTTTGCGCCATATAAAAAAACAATGCAGCAGGTACAAACAACCAAACTAAATATAAAACGTTGAAGTGGTTTTGGTTTCATAAACAAGTATTTAATTGATTGCTGATACGAACTTAGCGGCCCAATGTTACAGCTAAAAACGCACTAAATTAATATATTTTGTATTTGGCAATTAGTTAACAATCCTATTTTTCACATTACTTAACGGTGTTAAAACACCGGTATAAAAAGTTGTATTTAAAGTTTAATAATTAGTTGAAATTGGTAACGTAAAAACCTCGGGGCCTATTTGGTTACCTTTACCCTATATAAATAAAGCGATATGAACGAAAAATTTACCGCCCGCATTACGGCCGAACTGTTTGAAATTAGCGAAGCAGGTTTGTTTAAACACGAAAGGGTCATTACCAGCGTGCAAGGCCCCGAAATAGAGGTTAATGGCCATACCGTGTTAAACTTTTGTGCCAACAATTATCTTGGCCTTTCGTCAAATCAAGCTGTAATCAGCGCCGCCCATGCGGCAATCGATACACATGGTTTTGGCTTAAGCAGTGTTAGGTTTATTTGCGGAACGCAGGATATTCACAAACAACTGGAGGAAAAACTCTCGGCCTTTTTGGGTACAGAAGATACCATTTTATATGCTGCAGCTTTTGATGCCAATGGCGGGCTTTTTGAGCCGCTGTTAAGCGACGAAGATGCCATTATCAGCGACTCACTAAACCATGCTTCCATTATTGATGGCATACGGTTGTGTAAGGCAAAACGGTTTAGATACGAACATAATAACATGGCCGATTTGGAAGATAAACTGGTAGCCGCCCAATCGTCGCGAAGCCGTATGATTGCTACCGACGGTAGTTTTAGCATGGATGGAACCATTGCGCAATTGGATACAATTTGCGGGCTGGCGGAGAAATACGATGCCATAGTAATGGTGGATGATTGCCACTCAACCGGCTTTTTGGGTAAAACCGGCCGTGGTACACACGAGTATCGTAATGTTGTGGGCAAGGTTGATATTATTACCGGAACCCTTGGCAAAGCATTGGGCGGTGCCAGTGGTGGTTTTACATCGGGCCGTAAAGAAGTAATTGAAATGTTGCGCCAACGTAGCAGGCCTTATTTATTTAGCAATACGCTTGCGCCAACCATAGCAGGTGCTTCCATTGCTGTGTTAGATATGCTTACTGCCGGCACCACCCTGCGCGACCAACTGGAATATAATACTCAGTACTTCCGCACTAAAATGACCGATGTTGGTTTTGACATAAAGCCCGGCGACCATCCCATTGTGCCCATTATGTTGTACGATGCAGTAATTGCACAAAACTTTGCTGCGGCTTTATTAACTAAGGGAGTATATGTTATAGGCTTTTTTTACCCCGTAGTGGCCAAAGGGTTAGCCCGTATACGGGTTCAGTTAAGCGCCGCTCATACACAACAACATCTTGATGCAGCCATTGATGCATTTATACAGGTAGGCAACGAAATGGGTGTATTAAACAATCAGGCAGTGCCGCAATAGCAATGCCCCGTTAATGCTTACTGTTAACAAAACGCGCTGTTGTTGGTAACCAACAATTGATAAGCCACTTGTGTTAAATACCGTTGGGTTATATTGGCTAACAATATTTGTGATACACAATACAATACTTTTGCCCAAATTTTTTGTAATGAAAGAATGGATATTTTCAGCGGTCATAGCCGTTTTACTGGCGGGCTGTAGCCCAAATAATGTTACAGTTGATGAAAGCCTTGGAAAATATTTTAAAGAAAATAACGTACAAGGTTCCTTTGGTATTTACGACAATGGCCAGGGAGATTTTACCATTTACAATTTAAAGTGGTTTAAAGACAGTGCTTTTTTACCTGCTTCTACTTTTAAAATAATTAACTCATTGGTAGGTATTGAAACAGGCCGCATAGTAAACGAAAAAATGATATTGCCCTGGGACGGTAAAATAAGAATATTTCCCAACGGCGATACCGCCAAAACCTGGAACAAAGACCTTACCATGGCCGAGGCCTTTGAATATTCGGCTGTGCCTTACTATCAACAGGTGGCACGCAGCATTGGTAAAGACACCCTGCAACAATTTCTTGACACGCTGGGCTATGCAAGCAAATATAAAAAGGCGATTATTGGTACAATCGATACTTTTTGGTTAGACAATAGTATGAAAGTGACTGCCGATGAGCAACTTGGGCTGGTAAAAAAATTATTTTTTGAACAATTACCTTTTCAAAAACGGTCACAGCGTATAGTTAAAGAGGTTATGCTACGCGAAAGTAACAGCAACTATAGTCTCAGTTACAAAACCGCCTGGGGTTATAACGAAAGTGGCGAATCCATAGGATGGGTGGTTGGCTGGATCATAGAAAACAATCACCCATACCCTTTTGTGTTAAATGTTAAAGGTCCGCGCAACATGGACATGACCACCGTCCGCACAAAAATCTTTAACAGCATACTAAAACAGCTTGGCTTTTTTGAAGGAAAAAAATAGCCGGCTAACAGCCTTTTGTTTGGCAGCATTTATTTGGCAATGATCTCTTTTCAACATACCAGTTTTTTAATGGCATTGGTGCTTTTAGTACCATTATGCCTGTTGTTTATGTGGGTATTGCGTTGGAAAAACCAAACCAAAAAACGCATTGGCGATGAGCAGTTGGTTAATGCACTAACCGCCAATTACGCTGCCCGCTATTTCAGGTTAAAGTTTATATTGATGCTAACCGTAGTGGCCCTGTCTGTTATAGCGGCAGCCAACCTACGAATGCCAAAAGCTACTGATGGTGGCAAACGGGCGGGTATAGATGTTATGGTGGCATTGGATGTTAGTAATAGTATGCTGGCGCAGGATGTGAAACCAAACCGGCTTGAACGTGCCAAACAGGTATTAAACCGGTTGGTTGACAAAATTGGCGATAACCGCCTTGGCCTGGTAGTTTTTGCAGGCCAGGCCTACCTGCAAATGCCCCTTACTGCCGACCTTGCTGCGGCAAAATTATACATTGCCAATGCAGCCCCCAACGCAGTATCACTACAGGGTACCATGGTAGGCGAGGCGCTAAAACTTTGCGATGCCTCGCTGGATACGAAAGAGAAAAAGTACAAGGCAGTCGTATTGATTTCTGACGGCGAGGACCACGACGAAAATGCCGGAGCTGCTGTAAAGCAACTTGCCGAAAGTGGTGTGATAGTGCACACTATAGGCATAGGGTCGCCGGCAGGTGCACCAATATTAGATACCGAAACGGGCGACTATAAAAAAGACAGTGAGGGCAACACCGTTAGCTCAAAACTGAATGAACAGGAACTAAAAAATTTGGCTGAAAAAACGGGCGGTACCTATCAGCTTTTTAGTACCGCCGACGAGGTGGCCGCCAACCTGCTTGCCTCGTTCGATAATATGGAGAAGAAACAGGTTGGTACCGGTGAGCAACGGGAGTACACCACTTTTTTTCAATGGTTTGTAGCGCTGGCATTACTGTTGGTGATATTTGAAATAGTTGTGCCCGAACGTAAAATGAAATGGTTTGCATGAAGTATGTAGCTGCTATGATATTATTTATGTTAATGACAACCGCTGCGGTTGCACAGGCCGATCAGCAAATGATTAGCCTGGGTAATAAACTGTACAAACAACAACAGTTTGAAAAAGCTGCCGAAGAATACCGCAAAGCTGCTGCTTTAAACGAAAAAAATGTTAAAGCGCAATACAATCTTGGAAATGCATTTTATAGGGGCAAAAAATTGCCCGAAGCCGAGAAGGCTTTCGATGTTGCTGCTACAAATTCAACCGTGGCAGCCGAAAAAGCCAATGCTTTGTATAATAAAGGGGTAAGCCTCAGCCAACAAAAAAAGCTGAAGGAAAGTATTGATACCTATAAAAATAGTTTGCGCCTTGCCCCCGATGACACACAGGCCCGCGAAAACCTGCAAAAGGCATTGAATGAATTGAAACAACAGCAGCAGCAAAAACAAACTCCGCAACAAAACGATCAACAGAAAAACGACGATAAAAAAAATCCGGAGCCTCAACAGCCAAAAAATAAAAGCAATCTTTCTAAAAAGCAGGCTGAAAAATTGCTAAATGCTTTACAGCAGGAGGAAAAAAATATTCAGAAAGATCAGCAAAAAAATAAGGCCCGCAACAACAACCAACCCGAAAAGGATTGGTAGAAAAGAAATGGTAGAGTTATACAAGATTATACCAACATCAGGTTTTCTTAAACATTTTAATTTAAAAGTCAAAAAGCGGTTGCCTGCTGTCCGTAAACTTCCTTAGGTACTAATGACTAAATCGTAAATTTGTTACTCATTAAAAACGGAACAGCTATTATGCAATTATATTGTCCCTCGCTTACATCGCCCAGCCGCCTGCCTACAAGGGAGGTGTCTATTGGAAACCTGCTATTGGGAAATTTTAACCCAATAAGGGTGCAAACCATGACCACCACCGATACCATGGATACGCTGGCTACCGTAGAACAAAGCATCCGTTGTATTGAAGCCGGTGCGGAATTAGTGCGAATAACTGCCCCCAGCAAAAAGGAAGCTGAAAACCTGCGTAATATAAAAGAAGAACTAAACAAACGTGGATACTATACACCATTGGTAGCCGATATTCATTTTACCCCCAATGCCGCCGAAATAGCAGCCCGTATTGTTGAAAAAGTGAGGGTGAACCCCGGTAACTATGTTGATAAAAAGAAGTTTGAATTTATTGACTATACCGATGCAGATTACCTGGAAGAAATAGACCGCATTCGCGAGCGTTTTACGCCGTTGGTAAAAATTTGTAAGGAATATGGTACTGCAATGCGTATAGGCACCAACCACGGCAGCCTTAGCGACCGCATTATGAGCCGCTATGGCGATACGCCTATGGGAATGGTGGAAAGTGCCATGGAATTTTTGCGCGTAGCCCGCTACGAAAACTATCATAATATTGTGCTTAGCATGAAGAGCAGCAACCCGCAGGTAATGGTACAGGCATACCGGTTGCTGATACAACAAATGCAGGGCGAGTTTAACGAGTGTTACCCCTTACACCTTGGCGTAACCGAAGCAGGCGATGGCGAAGATGGCAGGGTAAAAAGCGCCGCGGGTATTGGAACACTATTAGAAGATGGTATTGGTGATACGGTTCGGGTTTCGCTAACCGAAGACCCGGAGTTTGAAATACCTGTGTGCAGGGATTTGGTGAAGCGATACGGTGGCCCCTCCACCCCCCGAAGGGGAAACCCTGGCGGGGTGCCTGCGGCACTTACATCTGCTAAAGAATTGTCGGATTCTGTAGTAGCCACCTCTGGGGGCAATGGCTTCTCAATCCCCCCTTTGGGGGGCGGGGGGGCAACTTCTTTGGCTGGGGAGGTTCCCTACTCACCATTCGCCTACCGCCGCCGGCAAACATTTGAAGTAGGCAATATTGGTAACAAACATGTGCCTGTTGTAATAGCTGACCTTAGTAAACTTGAAAACATAACACCGGTATTGCTACAAAGCGTTGGGTATAATTATAACGAGGCCACTGATAAATGGAACATTAGCGATGCTGCTGCTGACTATATTTTTACTGGTAATAAGCTGGTGGATTTTGCATTGCCAGGCACGCTACAGGTTATTGTATACCCGGCAGCGTGGCAACAGGCAATAAAATTGAGCGATGGCATTAACCCCGCCGGGAAATACTATCCCATTTTTGAGGATAGTGGGTTTGTGGAAGAAGGCGATAAAAGGGCACGCCTGAATTTTGTAATGATCGATTGTTTTCACGACAATACCACTATCAACCATTTTACCCACCTTGATGCATTGGCTAACGACCCCACAGTAGTGCTGTGCCTCAGCAGTACCAACCCGCATGCAATGGCTGCGGTAAGGCGCATGTTTATTGAACTATTGGTCCGCAAAATTAAAAACCCGGTGGTTATTATGTGCAACAGCTATTGGCAAACCGCCGACGAGCACCTGATACATTATGCTACTGAATGTGGTGCACTGTTGTTGGATGGTATGGGCGATGGTGTTTGCCTTGGCATGACCGGCGAGGCGTATACATCTTTTAATGAAAATGCCGAAACACTCAGCGGCCGCCGTTACGATGCTGCCAATGGGGAAATTAGCGAAGGTGCTGCCGAACGTTTTATCAATAGCACAGCTTTTACCATATTACAAGCTACCCGAACCCGCATCTCCAAAACTGAATATATTTCGTGCCCGTCGTGTGGACGTACGTTGTTTGACCTTCAGGAAACGACCGCCAAAATCCGTAAGGTAACCAACCACCTCAAAGGAGTTAAAATTGCCATTATGGGTTGTATAGTAAACGGCCCCGGCGAAATGGCCGACGCCGATTTTGGCTATGTTGGCAGTGGTGTTGGAAAAATAACACTGTACAAAGGCAAAGAGGTGGTTAAAAGAAACGTAGACAGCAATGTAGCCGTAGACCAGTTGATTGAACTGCTAAAAGAAAGTGATGTGTGGGTAGAACGGGAAGTAATGGAAGGGGTTGGGAATGGGTGATAAATAAACCAGGCAATAATTGACAAATTGCTAAAGTGAGTGTTTTGGTTTTAGTAGTGTATCGGTAAGGTGTGCTTATTGCTTTGCGTTAATGGCTGTTTTGATTTAAAGCTGTTGTGATAAAATAAGTAGGTTTAAAATTGTATGTCGGTAGTTGCCATGCTTTTAAGAAATTTTGGCCTTAAGCTTGCAGATTTTTTAGAAAAGGAGACTATTTTTATGAATAAAGGGATTATATCAAAACAGATTTGCAGTTATACACAGAAATCTCTTCACTTCCATCTGATCTAAAAAAGGAAAAACAGGATTTTATTAAGGTTTTAAAATCCAAAGTAATAAAACAACCTTCTGGCAAAGGAAGGAAGTTTGGTGCGGCAAAAGGATTTTTTAAAATGCATGCCGACTTTAATGAGCCATGAGATGATTTTAAAAACTAAATGTAACAGAACTGCTGTTAAATACTGATGTGTTTATTAGGTTTTTAAATGGAAATAACCAACTGCCCGTTTCTATAAAAAATGAAATTGTAAAAGAAGCCAATAAATGTTTTATAAGTATTGCCAGCATTTGGGCAATGGCTATAAAAATTAGTTTGGGCAAATTGGAGCTGCAAGGCAACTTCCTTTAGATCACAAAATTTTTAAATGATAATAATATTGAAGTCCTTGCTATAGCTTTTGCGCATCTACAACAATTATTACAACTCGAATACCACTATAGGGACTATTTGACCCTATCATTGTCGCCAAGGCTTTAAGCGAAAATTTGACTAATGCAAAACGGGATACTTTCTTTAATAAATATGATGCAGTTTTATATGGTAGCTGTGTACGGGGTTAGATCAAAAGTCAAAACCAGTTTAATGGGGCTAAAAGGAAACTCGACAAACTTCTCAACCTTTGATTAATTTCAGCATTCCTTAGCCGACATACCGTAGTGCGGCTAAATTATTTTTTTTTGACCAGTCATTATATCTTTTTTGTTACGCCGGTTGCGTCGTTCCGATGCATCGGAATACTGAAGTGCTTTTTTCAGCTTTTTCATTTTTGTGAATTAATATGTATTTATGTTTATTAGGGAAGGAGTTTTGAATTTTTAAAGCCACTTTTTGTGCAGCATTAATGTTAATTGACAAATACTTTCCACATTAAAGACAATGGAAACCGCATTAAAATAAGCTTCGACGTTAATTTTATCGGTAGTGATAAACCCTTGAAAAAAAATTGGAATCGGTATAAGTTTTACCAGGCAGCCTAATTGTGCTACTTCGGCGGCCATGACGACAAGTAGCACAAATTAATGAAGACCCACAAAGGTGGCCGAACTTTTAGCCCCTATTATTTTACGACAGCCGCTTTTAACATGCCACCATGAAAAGATGCCGTACACGAGTGCGACGCCCTGAAAGTTGACTATGGCTTTACTGCCTGGCCCATAAAAAAAATCCCTTTTGAAAACGACTTCAAAAGGGATTTTTAGTTAATAAACAAGATTGATCTACGGCTCCAATGCAAAGGCATTGATATCGCCGCTATCAAAGTCGTGTAGGCGGGTATAGCCATTGGTATGCAGGCCAAACACGCTAAGGTTTAGCGAAAAGGCTGCTTTTGTGCAAGCCCCCAACATGGCCGACGGCTTAATGTTTGGATTGGTTACGAACTCGCCATCGCCACTGCGGTTGTAGCCCGGTGTGTTGCTAAATACAAATCCACCGGTATCGCCCGGGCAACTTTCGGTGTTGTTACCTTTTACGGTGTTAAAACCAAACGTTGCAAAACCACTGGGGTGGTGGGCCTTAAAGCTTAGTTGTAGCTGCGGCAGCGCCGGGTTGGTGTATTTGATAAAACCACATGGGCCGCCAGGGCTTGCGCCCACCCGTGCATCGTAAATATCGCTTACGGTGGCGCTATTGTCTATACGTAGCAACATTTTAAAATCCCAGATGCTGCCATGCTGATCCAGATATGCGGCGGTAGCATTTTCGGTAAGGCTGCTATCGGCCACCCTTGGCACTTTAAAAATGGTTGGATCGGTCAATACTTCGGTGCCGCTTTGATTAAACAATTCGAGGGTTAGTTCATATAGCCCATCGCCGTCGAGGCTTTTGCTATCAAAACTGGCCGATACTGTGTCTGCAGTTTGCCAAATGGCAGTGGCATTTGTTTCGCCCAGCCAGCCATTGGGGCTTGCAGGGGGTATGTGAAACAGCGAATTGGTGCCGGTAACCGGTCCCAAAGGATGGCTTTTGGTCATGGTTTGCGGATCGCCCCATGGGTCAATATACTCAACATAATAGGGTTTTGAAATTGAATTGTCAAGAAGCCTTGTGGTAGCGCCGCTAAAAGGCGAAAGGTCGGCATTGGCTACTTTAATGGCCTTCCACCGGTAAAATTTATAATTATTGGTGGGCAGTCCCGAACCAAATTTTATAACAAGGTTAAGGCTGGTGCCAAAGGGTGCCATAAAATCGTTTATGTAGCTTGTTTTTGCCAGGCCAATTCGGCGCCATGGCAGCCCTTGCACGGGTGTAATATCAGCATCGTCCTGCTTAATATTACGAATGCTGGTACTGCCCACCGCCCTTATCCATACCTGCTCGCCCGGTATGATTTCGTTACAGCCGGCCTGCACCCGGTTGTCGGTTACATTAATAGTTATAGGGGTGCCACACGCATAATCCCAATAGGTGAAACATGGTATAGCAGGGCGGTACACAGTTGTCCACACACCGTCAATTAAATACTCTACCCAAAAATAAACATCGGGTTTGTCGCCACCCGCCCAATAGGTAATGTTGGTATCGAACCGGCCATTAAAATCGGTATATACAGTTTTTATTTCGTCGCAACGATATAGCCATGGCCATATCCACGGCCAGTTGCAGAAGTAGGGATGAAATACTTCGAAACTATTGAGCAGCGCGTTTTTAATGGTGAGCACATTTTTGCTTAGCAATTGCTGTTTTAGTTTGCTATCTATAATGGTAGCCTTTGCCAGCGGTTGAACGTTACGAATGGTAATATTTGGCTTTACTTCGGCCATTGGTTTAAAATCAACATTGCGCGTTGGATTTATGGTTGGGCCAACGAGCGGCCTGAATATGGGCGGTTTAAAAAAGTTGGTAAAAATGGGGCCGGGGTCTGGCGGAAAGGGGAAGCGTGGTCTAAGGGGCTTCCACGGTATTAATACAATATCGGGTATGCGCAGTATTATGTCATCTGGTATACGGTCTATCCAAAACCATATTTTATCTACTTCGCAAATATGAACCCTTGCCTTGCACAACGGTTTTTCTACCTTTTTTCCGTCAATAACAAAATCTTTTTTAACCAGCCCTATTACGCGGCAAAACCGTATTAGCCAAACATCGGCCAGTTTGGATGGTACGGGCAGTAATACCAGTTGGTTTTTATCCCACTTCAACACTGGTTCGTAGGGTTTAAACTTTTCAAGGTCATTAATGGTTTGCACCTTAATAAACTGGTCGGTAAAGTCGGGCGTGATTAATACCCGCAGGTTGTCGGCATCTACGTCCTTTAGTGTTTTAAACTCTGCGTTGTTTTTTGTAACCGGCGCCTGGTCAATATACCGGCCATCGCGGGTAAAAAGCCATACTTTTAGAAGCAGGTTTTGGGCCGGTTGTTTTTCAAACGACAACGGTACGCTCAATCGTTTTAATGTTTGCATTGGTTTGGTTTTAGACTTGAAAAATTGAATATGAGTTGTCCACGTTTTGTTTATTACCATGCATCCCTTGTATTGGTGGAAGGCCGAAATAAGCAAAGCGCTTAAGCAGTAAATAAAGAGCCGAACTATCGTTATTATAACTGTTTAGAATTCAAAGCCATTCTATGGCCGTTAAAAATAGATTGAATATTAAACAAATGCAATAGGAAAGCGGGGCTTTAATTAGCAACGAAAAATGCTAGTGTAGTTTTGCGGGCTAGCATTGCCTAAAGCAGTCAATAAAAAACCTTGTGGATAGGTAATAAGTATTTTGCACCCATCGGGGCGCCAACTTGTTACATTGTATAGAGCCAACCGTGGCATTGCAATATCTTTACACCCTTGTATTTATTAATTAACGAGCGACAATTACATGCAAACAGATTTTTTGGTAGTAGGATCGGGCATAGCAGGGTTAACGTATGCCTTAAAAGTATCGGCAGCCATGCCCAACAAAAAGATAACCGTAATAACCAAAACCGATAGCGACGAAACCAATACCAAGTATGCCCAGGGCGGTATTGCAGGTGTGTGGGACGATGCTACCGACAGTTATCAAAAACATATTGAGGACACTTTAATAGCAGGCGATGGCTTATGCAACCCCGCCATAGTTGAAATAGTGGTAAAAGAAGGCCCGGAACGGATAAGGGAAATTATAGAGTGGGGTGCAGAGTTTGATAAGGATGAGGATGGCGAATATGCACTGGGTAAAGAAGGTGGCCACAGCGTACACCGCATTTTGCACCATAAAGACGTAACCGGCCAGGAAATGGAGCGGGCACTGATAGCGCAAATAGAACTTACACCCAACATTACAGTCATCAATCACTGTTTTATAGTTGATATTATTACCCAGCACCACCTGGGTTATCTTGTTACCAAAAGCACCCTTGATATTAATTGTTATGGGGTATACATGCTTAACACGGCCACCAAGCAAATTGAAACTATTTTAAGTAAGATTACCGTTTTTGCAACCGGGGGTAACGGACAGGTGTACCGCACAACTACCAACCCTAAAATAGCTACCGGCGATGGTGTGGCTATGGTGTACCGCGCCAAGGGGCGTATCGAAAATATGGAGTTTATACAGTTTCATCCTACGGCTTTGTATGAGCCGGGGGTGTCGCCATCGTTTTTAATTACAGAGGCAGTGAGGGGCGATGGGGGCATATTGCGTAATAAAAACGGAGAGGCATTTATGGAGCGCTACGACGACCGTAAAGACCTTGCGCCCCGCGATATTGTGGCCCGCGCTATTGACAGCGAAATGAAAAAGGATGGTACCGAACATGTATACCTGGATTGCCGCCAAATGAATAAAGAAAAGTTTATTCATCATTTTCCCAATATTTATCAAAAATGCTTAAGCATTGGTATTGATGTTATGGAGCAAACCATACCGGTAGCGCCCGCTGCACATTATAGTTGTGGGGGTATAAAAACCGACGAGCAAGGCCGCACAAGTATAAAACATTTATATGCCTGCGGCGAATGTGCCAGCACCGGCCTGCATGGCGCCAACCGTTTGGCCAGCAATAGCCTGTTAGAGGCAATGGTGTTTAGCCACCGTGCTTATTTACACAGTATTGAAGTGATTAGTAAAATTGAATTTAAAGAGGCAATACCCGCCTGGAGCGATACTGGCACCACCGATCCTAAAGAAATGATCCTTATTACCCAAAGCCATAAAGAACTTACCTCGGTTATGAGCGATTATGTAGGTATTGTACGTACTGATGTAAGGTTGGCACGCGCCAGTAAACGCCTGGACCTTTTGTTTGAAGAAACGGAGCAGTTGTACAAAGACACCCGGCTATCGCCTCAATTGTGCGAACTCAGAAACCTTATTACGGTGGGATATCTTATAGTAAAAGGCGCTGGGTTTAGAAAAGAAAGCAGGGGGCTACATTTTAATACCGATCATGCCGGCAAAACTCCTCTGTTGCAAAATGTAATATTATAAAACCAACATTTGGTGGTTGCAGTACTTTTGCGGTTATATTATCCTAAACATATTGTATGTACTATATCGTTTACGGCTTTTTATATTTATTGTCGTTATTACCCTGGCGTGTATTGTATTTTTTAAGCGATGGAGTATATGCCCTAATCTATTATGTAGTAGCCTACCGTAAAGATGTAGTAAACAGCAACCTGTTAATTGCCTTTCCCGAAAAAACAGCTGGCGAACGTAAGCGGATTGCCAAAGCCTTTTACCACAATTTTGTAGATAATTTTATTGAGACTATAAAAATGCTTTCTGTTTCAAAAGAAACGTTGCTGAAACGAACAAAAGTTAATATTGAAGTGGCGAACGAGTTGTATGAAGGTGGCAAAAATGTTCAATTTTTTTGCGCTCATTTTTTTAACTGGGAGTTTGGCAGCCTTACCATGTCGCTGGTAACCAAATACCCATACATGGTGGTGTATATGCCGGTAAAAAATAAAATTTTTGATAAGCTCATTTACAACCTGCGTACCCGCTTTGGCGGCATTATGATACCAGCTACCAATTTTAGAAGAAGCTTTAGGCCTTATGCCAGTGGCAGGTATGCGCTAACGCTGGTAGCCGATCAAAACCCCGGCAACCCAGGCAATGCGTACTGGATGCCTTTTTTTAACAAAATGGTTCCGTTTTTAAGTGGCCCTGAAAAAGGGGCCCGGTCCAGCAACGACGCTGTAATATTTGCTCATTTTTACAGTACCCGGCGGGGGTACTATACTATTGATTTGACATTGCTTACCACCGAACCAAAAGCATTGCCGGCAGGTGAATTAACCGTACAACTTAAAAACTTAATTGAAGAGGCCATAAGGAAAAATCCTTCCAATTACCTGTGGAGCCACCGCCGGTGGAAATGGGAATATAAACAGGAGTATGAAAAACTGGTGATTGCCCAAAATGGCAACATTGGTTAAGGGAGTTGCTTTTTCATTTTAATCTATAAGCAATGAAACCAATTGTTATATTTCTGCTGATATTGTCTTCTGCCTGCATATTAAATGCGCAGAACGGCAACCCAACTACATTACAAAGACAGCAAATTACAAAGCTCGTTAACCAATACGCACAGTCCCGGCTGGTAAACGATACTTTACTTTTAAAACAAATACTTACTGCTGATGTGGACCAACTAATATCTACCGGCGAGTGGCGAATTGGTGTAAGGGCGGCGGTAGATGGTATGTTGGCCAGCAGCAAAACAAACCCTGGCAGCAGAACGCTGGTAGTTGAAAAAATACGGCTGCTTACCCCCGGTAGCGCCCTGGTTGATTGCCAATACACCATAGTAGAATCTGCGCAAAGTACCCGCCAAATGAACAGTTCCTTTCTTGTAGTTCGCCATCATAAACAATGGAAAATTGCGGCCATTAGAAACATGTTGCCAGCTTTGCGCTAGGTAAAATAAATAAAATTACCATTTGATAGAATATTAGCGTCAAACACCTTCTATATATTTTTAGTAATTATTGGGGTAAGGCCAGCCGGTAATATGTGGCTAAATAGTTGTTTGCGTAAAACGAATTAACTAACCCATTGTTGGTTGAAAATCTGCTGTAAGGAAGGTCATAGTTTTGTTTGATAAAAACGCTTTCCCCATTTGTTGGGCCACGTTTTTTGTACTAGCACATGTATTGGCAATTACAGATTACAGTTACAGGGTGTTGTTCAACCACTTCGTAGTTTAAAAGCCAACACCATAGCGGTTTTCACGGGTTTCAACGGTGGTTATTCAAATTCAACCACTCCGTAGTTGGAAGAAGGATTGTCGTTTCGTTAGGTGGTTTTCCAATTGTTATAGTCAGACAGCCCTTTCGTGGTTTGAAAAACATTGTGGGTTTACGATCGATGGGTATCATCCCGGCGCGCCGGGATTACTGTAACACAACCCCTGTCGGGGTTGGGTTTGTGCGGGCCATGGGTTTAATACCGGCGCTCCGGCACTACTGTTAGGTAATTTCTGTCGGGGTTAAAAAACATCGTGGGTTTAAGAACCATGGGTTTCGTCCCGGCGAGCCGGGACTATTGTTAGGTAACCCCTGTCGGGGTTGGGCAACTGCCTGGGTTTGCGACCCACGGGTTGTACCCTCGAAAATTATGAGGTAACTCCTACGTCGTTGCGTGTAAAAATTGGTTGTGTTGCTGGTTTTTTTAGCCCGGAGGGCTATCCTAATAATAAGCCGTGCGCCGGGGTGCAACCCGGGGAATAGTGTTCAAGTAATTTACCAACCCCGGAGGGGTTACCTAATTTTTACATTTATTAAACCACACCTTAGGTGTCGAAAAACATAAATCGGGCTTTTGATAGGGGCTGCTGTCCTTAATTAACAAATTGGATAATTGCTCAACCATGGCTTTGCCTATGAACGAAATGCGTCGCAACAATGCTTCATAGTAGCATTGCTGCCTGGTCCCAAAAAAAACCCGGCAATAACCAGGTTTTGAATTTAATAACGAGTTGCTACATACTTCTTCTGTATTGCCCGCCTACCTGGTAAAGGGCATTGGTAATTTGCCCAAGGCTGCAATATTTTACCGTTTCCATTAATTCGTTAAAGAGATTTTTATTGTCGATAGCGGCTTCCTGTAAACTATAAAGGGCAGCCGTTGATTTTTTTTCGTTGCGCAGTTTAAATGCCTTTAGGTTGCTTATCTGTTGCTCCTTTTCGTTGGTAGTACTTCGGATAACTTCGCCAGGTAAAATGGTGGGGCTGCCATTTTTATTGAGGAAGGTGTTAACGCCTACTATGGGTAGCTCGCCGGTGTGTTTCTGGCTTTCGTAAAACAGGCTTTCTTCCTGTATTTTGTTACGCTGGTACATGCGTTCCATAGCGCCTAAAACCCCACCGCGTTCGTTAATGCGGTCAAATTCTATCATCACAGCTTCCTCTACCAAATCGGTTAGTTCGTCAATTAAAAAACTGCCCTGGTTGGGGTTTTCGTTTTTGGCGGTACCCAGTTCGCGGTTAATGATTAATTGTATGGCCATGGCGCGGCGAACGCTTTCTTCGGTAGGTGTCGTAATTGCTTCGTCGTAGGCGTTCGTGTGCAGGCTGTTGCAGTTATCGTAAATAGCATATAGCGCCTGTAAGGTAGTGCGTATATCGTTAAAATCTATCTCCTGTGCATGCAGGCTGCGACCCGATGTTTGTATATGGTATTTAAGCTTTTGGCTTCGGTCGTTGCCATTGTATTTGTATTTGATAGCCTTGGCCCAAATGCGCCGGGCTACGCGGCCTATTACGCTGTATTCAGGGTCCATACCATTACTAAAAAAGAAGGATAGATTGGGAGCGAAATCGTTGATGTTCATGCCCCGGCTAAGGTAGTATTCAACATAAGTAAAACCGTTGCTTAAAGTAAAGGCAAGTTGCGTAACCGGGTTGGCGCCGGCCTCGGCTATATGGTAGCCGCTTATGCTTACGCTATAAAAGTTGCGCACCTTACTTTCAATAAAATATTCCTGCACATCGCCCATTAATTTAAGGGCAAATTCGGTGCTAAAAATGCAGGTGTTTTGTGCCTGGTCTTCTTTTAAAATATCGGCTTGTACCGTACCGCGAACCTGCGATAGGGCAGAAGCTTTGATGGTTTGGTACACCTCTGCAGGCAATACTTCGTCGCCACTAAGACCCAATAAACCAAGGCCCAATACTTTTCCGTTGCTTTCGTTATCCAATACTTCTACCGGGTGGCGGCCTGGCAATGAAGGATCGTAATACAATGGTTTTTCGGTGTGGTCATATTTTTCTTTGTATAGTTTCTCCACGGTTGACCACAGCCCTTTTTCGGTAATATATTTTTCGCACTCCTGGTCAATAGCGGCATTCATAAAAAAGGCCAATATCATGGGCGCCGGTCCGTTAATGGTCATGCTTACACTGGTGCGGGGGCTGCAAAGGTCAAAGCCGCTGTATAGTTTTTTGGCATCGTCAACCGTAGCAATACTTACACCGCTATTGCCCACTTTGCCATAAATATCGGGGCGAGTGGCAGGGTCTTCGCCATAAAGGGTTACACTATCAAAGGCAGTGCTTAAGCGCTTGGCCGGTTGCCCGTGCGATACGTAGTGAAAGCGTTTGTTGGTACGCTCGGGTCCACCCTCGCCGGCAAACATTCGGGTTGGGTCTTCTTCGCTGCGTTTTAGCGGAAATACACCAGCAGTAAAAGGAAAATAACCGGGAAAATTTTCATGTAGTTGCCATAGTAAAATATCGCCCCAGTCTTTTTGTTTCGGTACCGATATTTTAGGAATGTTATTTTGGCTAAGGCTTTTGGTAAACAGCGGCTGGCGGATCACTTTGCCCCTTACATCGTAGTCAAAAAACTCTTTTTGGTAAGATGCTTTTACGCTGGCCCAGTTGTTTAACAGTTGCTGGTTGGCAGGTAGCAACTGCTGTTGCAGGTGCTTTTGCAACTGCTGTAATGTATAAATAGCCGTATCGTTTGGCGCGGATTGTTGCTTTAATAACTCAAGGGCACCATGTAGCTGGTATAACTGGCTGGCAATGGCTGCTTGTTTTGTTGCATGATCGTTGTACCGTCTTATTTCGTCGGTTATTTCGCTTAAGTACCTGGTACGTTTGGGGGGAATTATTAGTCCTTTTACCGAGTGTTCGCTAACTATTTGTGTCAGTTCTTTATTACTAAAGCGGGTGCTGGTTTTACGTTCAATGGCTTTCATCAATTTAAAAAAAAGGGCATTTACGCCTTCGTCGTTAAACTTGGCGGCGGTGGTACCTACAACAGGTAGCACCTCGTCGGTTGCATCCCAAAGGCCATGGTTGCGCTTGTACTGTTTGCGTACGTCGCTCAGTGCATCTAACGAGCCCGGTTTGTCAAATTTGTTTATGCAAATTACATCGGCATAATCCAGCATATTAATCTTTTCCAGTTGGCTGGCGGCCCCGTATTCGGGTGTCATTACGTACAGGCTAACATCGCAAAAGTCAAGTATCGAAGCATCACTTTGACCAACACCCGCACTTTCTAATATTATAAAGTCGTACCCTGCTGCCTGTACAATTTCAATGGCCTGCCGTACATGTTTGCTTAGTGCCACATCGTTTTCGCGGGTGGCCAGGCTGCGCATGTAAGCCCTTGGGTTGTGTATGGCATTCATGCGGATACGGTCGCCCAATAGTGCACCGCCAGTTTTTTTCTTACTTGGGTCTACCGAAATCACGGCAACGGTTTTATTTGGATACGCGGTTAAAAACCGGCGCACCAGTTCGTCGGTTACTGACGATTTACCTGCGCCACCAGTACCGGTAATACCTAAAACGGCCCCCCGGCCCTCCAAAGGGTTCACCGTTGCGAGGTTATTACCGATTGTAACGACCCTGCTTGTAGCCTGAGATGCCTTAAGTGAATGCTGGCTTTTAAGTGCTTTTAAGAAAGGTTGATAGTCTTCCTCATTTTCGGCCAATGTAATAGCCCGGGCAATGGTAATGATGTCTTTTTGTTCGCCTAGCGCATTTTTATTGTTTTGCTGCCACGCGCGGTTAAAAAACCCACCTTCGGGGCCGCCCGCATGACTTAATTGGACGGGGGGCAGCGGGGCCGCCCTTTTAATCACATCCTCAATCATTCCTTCCAGGCCCATGGTGCGGCCATCGTCGGGGCTGTATATGCGGGTAATGCCATAGTCGTGCAGCTCCTTCAGTTCGGAGGGTAAAATGGTACCGCCGCCGCCACCAAATATTTTAATGTGGCTGCTGCCATTTTGGTCCAGCAGGTCTTTCATGTATTTAAAAAATTCAACATGGCCACCCTGGTAGCTGGTTATGGCAATTCCATGGGCATCTTCTTCAATAGCGCACTCCACAATTTCGGCCACACTTCGGTTATGACCAAGGTGAATGATTTCGGCCCCCTTGCTTTGCAAAATGCGGCGCATAATGTTTATGGCGGCGTCGTGCCCGTCAAATAACGAGGCTGCAGTAACTATTCTTATTTTTTGATTATTTGTAGCTGGCATGGGCAATTTTTACTGGTAACATTACAATGGTGGAAAGCAACAAATTTAAGGCATTGGTGGCAATGCTAACAGTTGTTAGGTCTACAACGACCCCATCAGTAACTGTGTTTACACAAGCAAAATTAAAATGTTAGGTTGTACCTCTTTTATTACTGTGTAAGACATGATATCTTACACAATCAACCAGCAACTTATGCTTCAAATACCTGTTTTTGAACAATTGTATCGCGATGGCGCAATAGATGTACAAGAGTTAAACCGGGTAAAGGAGCATAAAAAAAATGCGCCGGTATCAGTACGCAGCGACCTGTTGTTCATTTTGTACCTTGGTATTTTTTGTGTAGTTACTGCGCTGGGTATACTTATCTATAAAAATATTGAAAGCATAGGTCATTTGGCTATAACCGGCCTGATAGCTACCACCATGGCCGGTTGTTTTTGGTATTGTTTTAATAAGGCAACCGGGTTCAGTTATCAAAAAGTTTTGCCGGTAAATATTTGGTTCGATTATGTGTTGTTAACGGGCTGTTTATTATTGCTTATTTTGGTTGCATACCTACAGTTTCAATACAATGTATTTGGCAACAGTTATGGCCTTGCTACCTTTTTACCAATGGTAATATTATTTGTGGCGGCCTATTATTTTGATCATTTAGGGGTATTGAGCCTTGCTATAACCAACCTGGCAACATGGGCGGGTATTGTTATTACGCCGTCGCAATTATTACTACAAAATGATTTTAGCAGTTACCCACTAATATACAGTGGTATTGCATTGGGAGTTTTGTTATTGGTTGCGGCGTTTTTATCAGTGTTTAAAAACATTAAAGCGCACTTTGCTTTTACCTATAAAAATTTCGGTTTTCACTTATTAATTATATCGTTACTGGCAGCCGAAATGGTAATTGATAAATGGTACCTGCTGTGGTTTTTGTTGGTAGCGGCAGTATGTTATTTCCAGTTCAGGCAGGCAATTGTGAGGCGGTCGTTCTATTTTTTACTAATGACTACCTTATACATTTATGTGGGCCTTTCCTACGTTTTATTTAAAGTGTTGCTTTATAGCAGTGCGTTTCAGTATGCGGCTTTTAACCTTTTTTTCCTGTACATCATTATATCTGCTGTTGGCCTTGTCATGTTTTTAATCAGATATAACAACCTTATAAAAAAATATGATAGCCTATCATAAAACAGCACTTGATAACCTTGTTATAAAGCAGCAGGTTATGGAAGCTGGTGCCCATTTATTATTTTCTTCAACAAAAGAAAAAGAATTGATGCAGGCCTACCCTATAAACCTTTATACTCCTAATTTATTTGTAAAAATTGGGTTGGGCGTGCTAACCCTGCTCATTGTTCTTGCTTTTTTAGGACTTGCAGCTTTAATTACAAACGTGAGCAACCCGGGTGCATTATTGCTTTTTTGTTGCGGTTGTACTTATGCCGGTTTGGAGGTAATGGTAAAAAACAGGCACTACAATTCGGGCGTGGACAATATGCTTATGTGGAGTGTGCTTATGCTGTTTTGCTCTTCTGCAATGATGATATTTTCCATTAACCAACACCCGGAGGTATTTGGCAGCCTGTTTATTTTTATTCCGGCACTTTTTATTACGCTTAGGTTTACTGACAGCATCGCTGGTGTTATTAGCGTTCTGTCTTTTTTAGGCTGCTTGTTTTATGGGCTTTTCCAGGTTTCCGTTTTTCAGGTTAATTATATATTTATAGCTTGTATTGTAGCCTCGGTGTTTTTGTATTGGTTGCTGGTAAAGTTGATGAATACACAAAATTCAGGTTATTATAAAAAGGTGCTTTATATAGCAATGATAACAACCTTGTTTACCGCCTATTTTTTCGGAAATTTTTATGTTGTCAGCAGTTTTTATGGTGCCAACCCGGCAGTGGTAAGCCGGGTGGCAACCGCTGGCGGCATGGGCAGCTTTTATTGGGTATTAACCATGTTGTTACCATTGTTGTATCTAATAACTGGTATCCAAAAAAAGGATATAGTGTTTATACGAACGGGTATGATATTGTTGATTGCATCTGCGCTTACCTTCCGTTACTTTTTTGACATAATATCGGTTGAAATAGCGTTGCTGCTAGGCGGCTTGCTTTTAGTAACCGCAGTATATTTAATAGTTAAATACCTTAAACAAAACAGGTATGGTTTTACTTTTAAAGAAGTTACTACGCCTACAATAGATGTTCCCAACCTTGAGGGGATTGCCGTTGGCGAAGTGTTTGGCAAAAGCAGCCAGCCACAGCAAGGCACTTTATTTGGCGGCGGTAGCTTTGGTGGTGCAGGTGCCGGTAGTGATTATTGATAGTTCCTGAATTTTATTACATTCAAGCGAAAAAAAAGTATTATGCCTTTTGATGTTTCAATAAATGATAGCCAGGCCTTTCCGGTAATTACCCTAACCGATGCAAGCACAAATACCAATGTGGAGATATACGCATTTGGTGCGTTGCTCAATCAATTTTGTGTAGTGCAGCATGGAAATACTATGAATGTAGTAGATGGTTTTGGTGGGCCCGGCGACGCGGTCAAAAATATAACCAAGGGCTTTAAAAGTGCAAAGCTGTCGCCTTTTGTTTGCAGGGTTAACCATGGTAAATATCATTTTGGCGAAGGCCACTACGCCTTATCAAAATTTAGTCTTGGCGAAAATGCCATTCATGGCCTGGTGTTCGACCAGGTATTTTCGGTAATTGAAACTGTTGCTACCGAGGATGAGGCGAAGCTGACACTGCAATACGTGTACGATAATAGTACAGAAGGCTACCCGTTTATATACCGCATAGAGGTGGAGTACCGCCTGCGACCAAACAATACGCTGTGCTTAAAAACCACCATTACAAATATTGATGAACAGCTAATACCGATTTGTGATGGCTGGCATCCATACTTTACATTGGGCGACCGTGTAAATGATTGCCAGTTGGAGTTTCAGAGCAAGGAGATGCTGGAGTTTACTACCGGCCTAATACCTACGGGTAAACTAATTCCTTACCAGGAGTTTGGATCAATTACCACCCTTGGCGATACGTTTTTAGATAATTGTTTTACCAACAACATGGCCGAATGTCAGCCATTGGCAGTATTTAGAAACCCGGCAAAAAAGATACAGGTAGAAATACACCCCGCACAGTCATACCCCTATCTTCAAATTTATACGCCACCGCACAGGCAAAGTATTGCCATTGAAAATCTTAGTGCACCGCCCGATGCACTAAACAACGCCATAGGTTTAAAAGTGCTTGAGCCAAAAGAAACGGTCACCTTTTCAACCAAATATGTAATTACTACCTGGTAGCCTTTACTTACTTTCTAATTATTAGCTTGCAGCGATCATGCTTATTTCTACGTTTACATTTCGTGGCAAGCCTTTTACCGCTACTGTTTCGCGGGCCGGATAATCGCTTGTAAAATACGATCCATACGCTTCGTTCACCTGTGCAAACAGCGCCATATCCGATAAAA
Source organism: Chitinophagales bacterium (assembly GCA_038247635.1). Taxonomy (GTDB): domain Bacteria; phylum Bacteroidota; class Bacteroidia; order Chitinophagales; family Chitinophagaceae; genus Segetibacter. The sequence continues at coordinate 16,773 of JBBRUR010000019.1, read as the reverse complement.
AAATAGTCGTTTTAACCACATTTGTAAAATTTAACCCGGCCTCTTTCAATATTGACTGCAGGTTTTTCATTGATTGATGGGTTTCATCGGCTATATTACCAGTTACTATTTGGCCAGTGGCCGCATCCATTGGTATTTGCCCGCTAATAAACAGCATATTATTTACCATTATTGCCTGGTTATACGGACCTATGGGCGCCGGTGCTTCGGTTGTGTTTATGATGGTTTTGGTCATTATAATTTGTTTAATATTTAATATCAGCACAATACTAAACCTGTCACCGTTAATTTTAGAATTTTATTTTTTGTAATGCACCTACTTTTTATAGCCGACAATAAAACAGCCCGGGAGTGTAAAAATAAAGGCTTTGGCCAAAGTTGCAGTGTAGTTTTTATGAATGCCTTGCCAACGGCTTATGACGGTGTAGATGCGGTTTTTTATTTGTTGCCCGAAGAAAAGCTTCCGGTTGATTTGCACGCTCTTTCAAAATTTTCATGCCTTGTTTTGGTAAATGCGGTATGTACCACCTTAGCAGGGTTGCCAACAAATGTGGTACGGATTAATGGATGGCGGGGGTTTATAAACAGGCCAATAGTAGAAGTAAGTGCCTGGGCAAACCAAACAATACGGCTGCGGGAAGTATTAAACGCATTAGGTTGGAAGTACCGGTTGGTTGCCGACCTTCCGGGTTTTATTACGGCGCGAATTGTTGCAACCATAGTAAACGAAGCATATTGGGCTAAAGGGCAAAATGTAGCTAACCGTGCCGATATAGACACTGCAATGCAACTTGGTACTAATTATCCTTATGGTCCTTTTGCGTGGGCAAAAACCATAGGAAAAAAAGAAATTGCCAGTTTGTTGGCTACGATGGCTTTGAACGATAAAAGGTACCAGCCGTCGTTTTTATTATTAACCGACAGTAATTATTAAATGGCATATATCATTAACATTGATACAGCAATGCCTGGCGCATCGGTAGCCATTTGTAAAAATGGACAACTGTGTGCAATAAAGCATTGCGATAACCAAAATCATCATGCAGCTTTTGTACAGCCTGCCATTAAGGAATTAATAAGTGAAAATAAATTTAAATTTTGCGATATCAATGCTGTTGCCGTTACAGCAGGACCAGGTAGTTATACAGGTTTGCGCGTGGCCATGGCATCTGCAAAGGGGCTTTGTTATGCACTTAAAATTCCTTTAATTGCCATTGGCACTTTAAAAGTAATGGCAAAGGCTGCACGCAACTTTTTAATTAAAAATAACCTGCCACTAAATAGCGATACCCTGTTTTGCCCTATGATAGATGCAAGGCGCCTGGAGGTTTTTACTGCTTTGTATTCGCACGATTTAATTGAAGTAGAAGCATCTTGTGCCAAAATTTTAACAAATGAATATTTAACGCAATTGGTTAACAATCAACATATATCAATTTTTGGAAATGGAAGTGACAAAATTCCACATATTCAACAAAACAAATATAATATTATTAACGTTAGTTATAACGCAACACATTTAGGAGCACTTTCATATCAATACTATATAGATGAAGCGTTTTCCAACATTGCTTACACCGAACCGCTGTATAGTAAAGAGTTTTTTACTAATGTAAAGCGTTTTTAATATTTAAAGAATTTTATATTATTATTATTATTTATTTGTTTATTTTATTTCTTAACCCCCTTAAATGTAAAAATATGATTACTGCAACACAGAGTATTACTATATCCAGTAAATCGAACAGTGATGCCATTAAACTGGATTTTCTTCACTTAAAAAAGGCAGCCTTAATTTTAAGGGCAATGAATCACAAATTGAGGCAGCAAATGATAAAATTGCTTGACGAGAGTGAGCGGCTTACGGTTACCGAAATTTACGTAAGGCTTCGGCTTGAGCAATCAGTTGCATCTCAACATCTTGCAATATTGCGCCGCACGGGTATTGTTGTTACACAGCGGGATGGAAAATTTATTTACTACGCAGTTAACTATGCAAGGATAGCTGAAGTAAACAAATTTGTTGAAGACCTGGTTAGCAAATAATTTGCATAGCGGTTAGTAATAAGTACCCCTTAATTATAAATGAAGGATACCGAGGTAACAACTCGGGTATCCTTTTTTTTTGCCTATATGTGCCGTAAGTGGTTTTACTATCTCGTTGTTATAACTAAAGCCGGATTTTTTGATTATTTTACTGTTCAAAACGTCAATTTGGTTTATTTTGGAGGTAGGGGCACTTATTAGTCAGCAATGCGTAATTTATTAATAGGCAGTAACAAAAAGTAATAAGTGATGTATTTATCAAAATATAACTAAATATTAATCTTTTTTTTAGAAGGAACTTTTGATATTGTCGTATTTCATGTAACCGTTCTCATAAACAACGGCATAGCTTAAAATAATAACGAATGGTGACTACGGATTTTACTTACATAAATGACGATCACACAATACTTAGTGATGCGGTGTTACGTTCTTTTTTTGACCAAAGCAACATTGGTATGGCTTTTTTTAATGCAGATGGAGGTTTGGTATCCTATAATGACGCTTTTGTTGAACAAGCTTGTTTGCCCTTGCGTGCAGATGACGTAGGTTTTAGAATAGAAATTTTTGACAGTAGTATTTGGCAGCAATTACAAGGGCCTATGAACGATTGTATGAAAGGTAAACCAGTACCTGTACAAAATATACAATGGTCAAATGGACGAACCGCCGCACTAACCTTTACGGCTGTTGAACTGCGGGGCCGCGCAAAAGGTGTAATGCTGGTTAGCCAGGGGCAACCTATGGCAACACCCGATAATAACAACGCAGCTATTAAACAATTGCTTAGCCAAAAATTAGCGGAACTTGAACTTGCCAATAAAGAAATAGCAACTTTTAGTTATGTGGCAGGCCACGACCTACAGGAACCCCTCCGAAAAATTCAAACATTTAGCCAGCTTATAATAGAAAAAGAAGCGGAGCATTTGTCGCCAGTGGGTTTGCAATACCTGACCCGGATGAATGCTGCAGCCGCTAGAATGCAAAAATTAATTGACGATTTGCTGGTATTTAGTCGCGCTTCAACCAATGAATATGCTAAAAGCGAGGTTAACCTTAACGACATTTTTAAAAAGTTGTTGATGAACTATGGCGATACAATAAAAGTAAAAGGAGCATTAATACACGTTGAAACTTTACCTAAAGTATCAGGTGTTCAATACCAGTTATACCAGTTGTTCGAAAACTTATTGTCAAACGCACTAAAGTTTAATAAGCCGGGTCAACCACCAGTTATTAAAGTTGTTTGTAAAATGGGTAGTGCTTTACCGGGTAATAAGGCAGGCAGTAGTAAGGCTGATAATCAATACTTTTATGAAATAGCCGTTACCGATGAGGGTATAGGGTTTGACCAAAAATATGATCAAAAAATTTTTCAATTGTTTCAAAGGTTACATGGCAAAAGCGAATATACCGGCACTGGCTTAGGCTTACCCGTTTGCAAACGTATTGCTCAAAACCATGGTGGATCTATATCGGCTACAGGCCACCTGGGGGCAGGCGCAACCTTTGTAGTTTTATTACCGGGGGTAGCTTAACTGTTGGTTTGCTTAATTTATAATGTCTAATTTTAATATTTAAGTTTTTTTTTGATCCATAGGTCTACCATACAATTACTTAGGTTTCCTTTCTCCTATTTTTTAATGCCTGTATTTTGGTTTTCTATCAGTTTTTTAGCAAATATTAACTGGCTGCATACTACTGTAATTTTTCTTATTCTTCACTTACTGGTTTATCCATCAAGCAACGGGTATAATAGTTATATGGACAAGGATACGGAAAGTATTGGTGGCATAAAAAATCCAATGCAGCCCACCCGCCAATTGTTTGCCATAAGTATTGTAATGGATGCACTTAGTGTGTTAGGTTCACTATTCATATCGCCACTATTTGCTTTCTGCATTTTAATTTACATCATTTGCAGCAGGTTGTACAGTTTTAAGGGCATCAGGTTAAAAAAATATCCTGTAATAGGTTACCTGACGGTTATACTAAACCAGGGTGTATTAACCTTTTTTATGGTGTACCATGGCGCCTCGGCTAATTTAACAATCAACATGCCGTGGCAGGGGTTAATTGCTTCCGGATTTTTAATTGGGGGTTTTTACCCCATAACACAAATTTACCAGCACGATGCTGACCGTAAGGACGGCGTACAAACTATTAGCATGCTGTTAAGCAAAAAAGGAACATTTATTTTTTGCAGTATCATGTACACAGTGGCCCTTGGCCTGTTATTTAGCTATTACGTTAGCATACATAAAATGAACTTGTTTTTAATATTACAGTTATTTTTTTTACCGGTACTATACTTTTTTTTACGCTGGGCGTGGAAGGTGTGGCAAAACGAGGCTATGGCCAACTTTACGTACACCATGCAAATGAACTGGCTTGCCAGTACTTGTACCAGCACAGCTTATATAACCATACTTATACTTCAACAACTTGGCTAATATTATTTCAATAGGAACCGCATTACCAAAATACAGGCACCAGCAAAACGATATATTAAAATTTATGCAGGCCGCGTTTGCCTTAAACGATACTGATAAGCGAAAGCTGGCTTACCTGTACCATCAAAGCAATATAAACACCCGGTATTCAGTGGTCGAAGATTTTGGAAATAACGATGGTGAGCGGTCATTTATTTCGAGAGATGCAGCGCAGCCTTTTCCTGATATTACCCGGCGTATGGAGCTGTATGAGCAGCAAGCACTTCCCCTAACCATTTATGCAATTAAGCAATGTATTAAAAATATTATTGAACCAGCAGCCATTACACACTTAATAACCATTAGCTGTACAGGTATGAGTGCGCCGGGGCTGGACCTGCAGGTGTGCGAAGCAATGGGGCTACCGCCCACCATTTTTAGAACTTCGGTAAATTTTATGGGTTGTTATGCTGCCATACATGGTTTAAAACTGGCCAAAATGATATGCGACTCCACACCCGGTGCTAACGTAGTGTTGGTAGCTACCGAACTATGCACTTTACATTTTCAGCAGGAGTTTACCCTTGACAATGCCGCCAGCAGTTTATTGTTTGCCGACGGTAGTGCTGCGGTGCTGGTAAGCAGCCAAACATTTGAAAAAAGGCCATTGAAGCTTCAGTCATTTTACTCGCAGGTATCGCTAAAAGGTAAAAACGATATGGCGTGGCAAATTAACACCAAAGGCTTTTTAATGACGCTTAGCTCCTACATTCCACAATTGATTCAGCAAGATATTTCAGCGCTTGTGTACAACGCCTTTGCACAGGCCGGTATTACTGCGGCCGATGTAACGCACTGGTGCATACATCCCGGAGGAAAAAAAATAATTGATGTTATACAAAAGCAAATGGACCTGTGCGATTGCCAGGTGGCCCATAGCCGCAAAGTGCTACGCGAGTATGGTAATATGTCATCGGCCTCCGTATTGTTTGTGTTAAAAGATATGATGCACGATATGAATGGTTTGCCAGCCAACGTTTTTGGTATTGCCTTTGGCCCGGGCCTAACCATGGAAACTTTTATAGCCAGCCGATAATGAACCTTACCAACCGGACGTACAGGCCCGAAATGCTTGACAGCGATGATATACCCTTTGAGGATATCAGGTTAAACATGCAGGAACTTAACACTATAAATAAATGGCTTGGAGGGCATGCCATTACCACCGGCGCAGTAAAACAGTTTACCCAAAACAAAAAGCAGTTGCTTATTTGCGAAATTGGTTGTGGCGGGGGCGATAACCTGGTAGCTATTCACCAATGGTGCGTTAAAAACAATGTGGCGGCAACTTTTATTGGCGTAGATATAAAGGAGGCTTGTATTGCCTTTGCCAAAACCCGAAAATTATTGAACAATATAGCTATATGGGAAGTAAGCGATTATACAAAGGTCGTTTTTGATGCTAAGCCCGACATTGTGTTTTCAAGCCTGTTTTGCCATCATTTTAGTAACGAAGCGCTGGTAACCCAATTGCAGTGGATGCAATTAAATAGTACTGCAGGCTTTTTTATTAACGACCTGCAACGCAATAAATGGGCTTATGTGTTAATCAAATACTTAACAAAATCATTTTCGTCCAGTTACCTGGTAAAAAACGATGCCCCTTTAAGTGTTGCCCGGTCCTTTCATAAAAATGAATGGCGTAAACTTTTTAAACAGGCTGGTGTACAACCTGTGCAAATTAAATGGCAATGGGCGTTCAGGTTTTTAATAATTTACAAACATGCAGGCCAATAATAAGTACGATATAGCAGTGGTAGGTGGCGGCCTTGCAGGGCTTTGCCTGGCTATACAGTCAGCAAAAAAAGGCTACAGAGTAATATTGTTCGAAAAAGAAAAGTACCCTTTTCATAAAGTTTGTGGCGAATATATTAGCCTAGAAAGCTGGAGTTTTTTAGAACGCCTTGGCGTACCACTTTCGATGTGGGATTTGCCTATAATAAGCGTGTTGGAAACCACGGATGTAGCTGGTAGTGCAGCAACTTTTGCGCTACCCCTTGGTGGGTTTGGCGTAAGCCGGTATAAGCTCGATCATTTTTTGTATAAGCTGGCCTTGCAGCATGGGGTGGAGGTTTTTACCCAAACCAAGGTAAACGAGGTGTTATTTGAAAACGATGTGTATACCATTGAATGTGGTGCAGGACAATATTTAGCCAGGGTGGTAGCAGGTGCTTACGGAAAACGTAGTAATCTTGATATAAAATGGAACCGCGATTTTGTAGACGCAAGGCAAAAAGGGCTCAATAATTATATTGGCGTTAAATACCACATAAGGTATAATAATGCGGCAAATACCATTGCGCTACATAACTTTTACAATGGTTATTGTGGAATTTCAAAAATTGAAAACGATATTTCGTGCCTTTGCTACCTCACCACAGGCGGCAACCTTTCGGCTAACAACTACTCCCTTACCGAAATGGAAAAGAATGTTTTGAGCCGCAATCCACATCTAAAAAAAATATTTAATGAAGCAATGTTTTTATACGATAGGCCCCTTACTATATCGCAGGTAAGCTTTAGCAATAAAACCCAGGCTGAAAAAGGTGTTTTAATGTTGGGTGATGCCTCCGGTTTAATAACCCCCTTATGTGGCAACGGTATGAGTATGGCTATGCATGCCAGTAAAATTGCTATGCAAAGTATAAATGCATATTTAAATAATAGCCTTAACAGGGCACAAATGGAAATTGACTACACAAATAAATGGAACAAGGTTTTTGCACGTCGCTTATGGGTGGGGCGTAAGGTGCAACAGTTTTTTGGAGGAAATAACACCACCCGGTATTTTTTAAAAGCGATGAAAACGTTTCCTTACCTGGCAAAAAACTTAATTAAAGCCACCCACGGGCAGCCATTTTAGCATCACCGACCCCCGTAAAAAATATGCATGGACGTTAAAAAGGTGTGTATAAAGTGCCTTAATTTGTTTTATAGCTATGCCGGGGTTAGCACACCTGCCCAAATTTAGGGTGTAACTTATTTGATAAAGTCGTTGATTTGCATAATAGAAATAGGTTTTTCAACCACGTGAAAATTGGGGCTTTCTATTTCGGGTTTGTTATTACCATAATTAGCGCTTACCAAAAACAACTGCGTTTCAGGCGATGCCTCAAGCATATGCTTTGCCTCGCTCCAGCCAAGGCCATCGGGTAAATTGTTGTCGAGTATTACTACATCCTGCCGGCTGTTTTCAAATATTCCCAATCCATCTTGCAAAGTGTGTGAAATACTAACCTCGCAGTTTTTTTTTGTGAGATAAAACTGCATTAGCAGGCAAAAATCAACTTCATCGTCAATAATTAATACTTTTTTCTTGCCCATAATTATTAACAGTAAAAAATACTGCCAATTTTATTATCGGCATTTTAGGCTAATTATATTGCTAAACTGGGGAAATAAATGGTCAAGTTTAACAAGAAATTAATTTGAAGGCTAATGTTGCCCATAATTGTTCAACATTAATTATTGCGGTTTATCTGTAAAACGACACGACTATTGGCAATAAAAAATGGCCACCAGGTATAAAAAACTCAGATAATTTTTTTGCCGCCAATTAAAGACAGCAGAAAAAGCACAATAAAAATAAAGAACAAAATCTTTGCTATGCCGGTAGCACTTTCGGCTATTCCGCCAAATCCAAAAACGGCTGCTATAATAGCAATAATTAAAAAGGTGATTGTCCAGCGTAGCATAGTAGGTATTTTATTTTGTGACGAAGAGATAAATAGGGTTCGTAAATAATTATACCAACAGCACCCTAACCCTTTTGCATGCCCAACCATAAGCAAGGTAATATTGAGGCAACAAAAGGACACTTTTATATTGTCGATAATATGGGCTAAGCCAGGTAATTGCGACATACTTAGGTGTGCCACTGCGTGTTAAAGCAAAATGAAGGGCTATTTTAGCCGCCACAAAAACAACGCTTGTCAATTTTTAATGGGTAAGGAAAGGTTGCGGTGGGTACAAACTTCTACACAATTGATAGATATTCATTTAATCTTGTAAAAATGATTTAATTTATTATATAATTATAGCATTTGTAAAGTGATACTAATCATTTAATTCAATACTTTTTTTACAAAAATGGATGTTTGGTTAAGAAGTTGGGGATTAGAAGAAATAAATCAACTCCACAATTAATATGATTAAACAAGTACAAGCACAGCGACAGCAATTAAAAATATTGCCTCAGCAAATACAAATGCTTAACATATTTCACCTGAATGTTTTAGAACTTGACCAGCGCATACAGGACGAAATTGACGACAACCCGCTACTTGAAAAATCGGATGAAGAAGACACTGTAACCGCCGATAATGCCGCCACCGAAAATGTAAAGGATTATGAAGATTGGGAGGAACATTGCTACGACGATATACCGGATTATAAACTGGAATACGAAAACTATTTTACCAGCGAGGCCATTCCCAATATTCCTATAAAAGCCTTTACCGATTTTAGAGTTTCGCTAAAAGAGCAAATAAGTTTTGCCAACCTTTCGCAAAGGCAAATGCACATAGCACATTATCTTATCGATTGCCTGAATGCATCGGGTTTTTTAATGCAGGATGTAGAAGGCCTTACCGACGATTTTTCGTTTAAACAAGGGGTGATTGTAGAGCCCGGCGAAATACAACAGGTCATAAACGCAATTCAGCAATTGGAGCCGGTGGGCGTGGGCGCACGAAATATTTGCGAATGCCTTTTGATACAGTTAAATAAAATGGAAAAGAAGGGCCCCGATGTGCGTAAAGCCATTTGCCTGTTGGGCGAGCATTTTGATGATCTTGCTCACAGGAACATGGAAAAAATAATGGATAGTTTAAGTCTGGATGAAGATGAACTTAAAATTATTTTAAAGTTGCTCGCCTCGTTAAAAATGAAACCGGTGGCCGAGGAAATACCCGGCAGCTCGCAGATTCAAAATAATATAATTCCCGATTTTTTAATGACCGTAAACGAGAACCAGGAAATAGAAGTAAACCTATATAAATCGCGGGCAGCCTCATTATATGTAAACCAGCGCCTTATGGAAACTGCTCACGAAAAAGGAACCAAACGCGACAGGGCAGCCACACAGTATTTAAAAAGCAAGTATAATTCGGCCCAATGGTTTGTAAACGCCATTAAACAGCGCGAAGGTACTATGATGCAGATTATGCACGCCATAGTGGACATTCAGCGCGATTATTTTATTTATGGCGATGTTAATATGTTAAAGCCAATGATATTAAAAAACGTGGCCGACAAAGTTGGTGTAGATATTTCCACCGTCAGCCGCGTTACCAGTAATAAGTACGTGGACACACATTTTGGGATCATTTTGCTAAAAAATATTTTTACCGAGGGTATTCTTAACAAAAAGGGCGATGTAATAAGCAACCGTGTAATTCAATCGGCTATTGAAGGTGTTATTGAAAAGGAAGATAAATTAAACCCCTTTACCGACCAGCAATTGGTTAGTATATTAGCTACCAATGGTATAAGTGTAGCCAGGCGCACTATTGCCAAATACCGCGAGCATTTGCAAATACCTGTTGCACAACTTCGCCGTATGTGGGCCTGAAGGTTATTTTTTTTATTCAACAAAAAACTAAAAACGACCTATGTACAGAATATTGGTTATTGATGATGATGTTGATATGTGTTTGTTATTAAAGCGGTTTTTAACCAAGCACGGCTACGAAGTATCGCTGGCGCACAGTGGAAAAAAAGCCCTTGAAGAAATTGAGCAAAACGAACCTAACCTGGTGTTATGCGATTTTAGGCTTGAAGACTTTAACGGTAAGGAGTTATTGATAAAAATTAAAGAGCGGTACCCGCAGGCGCAGGTTATTATTGTAACCGGCTACAGCGATATAAAAATTGCTGTGGATGTTATGAAGCTTGGTGCATTTGACTATATAACCAAGCCGCTGTTTCCCGACGAAATTTTGTTAAGCATCCGAAAAGCCCTCGGTAGCAAAGCTGTGCCGTTAACCAGCCCCGGCTCACAGGTAATACCCGCCGAAGTTGCACCCAAAAATGGCAGGGTAAAAACCATTACCTCGGGCGAATATATTTTTAGCGACAGCCCTGAGTTTAAAGTAATACTAAAGCAAATTGACCTGGTGGCACCTACCAATTACAGCATAATTATTTATGGCGAAAGTGGCAGCGGTAAGGAGGCGATTGCCCAGGAAATTCATAAACGCAGCAAACGAAAGGATAAACCTTTTGTGCCCATAGACTGTGGTGCACTGTCAAAGGAGCTGGCTGCAAGCGAGTTGTTTGGGCACGAAAAGGGATCGTTTACCGGTGCCTTAAACCAAAAGGTAGGAAATTTTGAAGTTGCTAACTCCGGCACTATTTTTCTTGATGAAGTGGCCAACTTATCGTACGATATTCAGGTGGCGTTGTTGCGTGTAGTGCAGGAGCGAAAAATGCGCCGTATAGGAAGTAATAAAGATATTGAGCTTGATGTACGCATTATTATAGCCAGTAACGAACGATTATTGGATACAGCCCGCAAAGGTAAGTTTAGGGAGGACCTTTACCACCGGTTTAACGAGTTTAGTATTGACGTGCCACCGCTGCGCGAAAGAAAATACGACCTCATGATTTTTGCTAACCATTTTTTGCATATGACCAACCAGGAGCTTCAAAAAAACATTAAGGGCTACTCCCCCGAAGTAGAGGCTATTTTTAAAAGCTATGTTTGGTTTGGCAATTTAAGGGAGTTAAAAAACGTGGTTAAAAGGGCTACTTTGCTGTGCGATACGGAATACATTACCCCATCAGTATTGCCCTTTGAAATTACCAATTATAGTAAGTTGCAGTTTGATGAGGGAACCAACGATACGGTAATGCCTCAATTTGCGGCGCCAACAGCCCATATTGCGGAGGCGCAGGTACAAATTGCGCCTGCCATGCCGGTTGCCGCCGAACCTGTACATGCACGCGATATTGCCATTAACCATACCAGCCTTAAAGGGGTAAGTATTGATGCTGAGTATGAATTGATTATTGAAGCATTACGCAAAGCCAATTACAACAAAAGCAAAGCAGCAAAACTGCTAAACGTTGACCGCAAAACGTTGTACAACAAAATGAAGCAATACAAACAATTTAACAGCGAAATGTAACACCTAGTTCATGATGGCCGGTACACCTTGCAGCTTATAACAAGTACAAAGGTGTTATTCCAAAATGGTGGCAAGGTATTTACCCATTAAATATTTAGTGGCTTTTATTAAAGCCGGGGGCTATTTTAAAATTAGCATGCAATGACTAACGGATTGAGGTTTGTAAAAATTTTGATAGTAGATGATGATGAAGAAGATTTTTTTATTACTTCCGAATACATCAAAAACATTCCCACCCAGCAATACCAGGTTGAATGGAGCTACCTGTACGAGGATGCATTGGCAAAGATGAAGGGCAACCTGTTCGATCTTATTTTTGTAGACTACAGGTTGGGTATAAAAACCGGCATGGATCTTTTAACCGACTCAATTGCCAGTGGTTGCGAGGCCCCGGTTATTTTATTTACCAGTAAGGGCACCCAGGAAATTGACATTAAAGCCATGGAAAATGGGGCTTACGATTATTTGATAAAATCCGAACTTAATACTGAAAAACTGGAGCGCTGTATAAGATACTCGCTGGAGCGGTCAAAAAGTATTGGCGCCCTTAAAGCCAACGAGCGCAAGTACCGCAGCATGTTCGATAAATCGAAGGACATTGTTTTTATAGCCAGTATTGACCTACAGATAATTGACATTAATTATGCTGTTACTGAATTGCTGCAGTACGAACAGGAAGCGCTGCTACACAAGCCTGTTACTGTACTATTTAGCCACCGTAAAAACCGCGATGAATTTACCATTGGGTTGCTTGAAAATGGCGAAATAAACGACATGGAGATTGATATTGTTGGCCTGGATAACGAGGTAAAGCATTGCATAGTGTCGGCAAGTATTGAGCTCAACAATAATCAAACAAAATATATACAAGGCATAATACACGACAATACCGGTAGAAAACGCGCCGAAAAAGCCACGCTGCAGTCAGAAAAACTGGCAGCAGCGGGAAGGTTGGTTCGTACCCTGGCTCATGAAGTGCGCAATCCTTTAAACAATATTAATTTATCGGTTGAGCAATTAAAAGATGCACAGGCAAGCGCCGATGCAGTAATTTACCAGGATATAATACTGCGCAACAGCAAACGCATTGGCGACATTATTACCGAACTGCTTGCCTCTTCGCACACTGCAGCCCAGGTAAACCTTGAGTTGGTGAACCTGCAATGGGTAGTTGACGATGCTATTGAAAAAGCCAACGATAGAATGGTACTGAAAAGAATTTCGCTAACAAAGCACTATGAGCCTGCACCAACAATGACAGTTGTTGACAAAGAAAAAATAACACTGGCCTTTTTAAACATCATCATTAATGCCATTGAAGCTATGGAAGAGGCTAGTGGCAAACTTGATGTAAGCGTTTTTACTGACGACGATGAGTGTATTGTGGATATACGGGACAATGGCTGTGGCATTAGCGAAGAGTACATGCAGCGCCTTTTTGAACCATATTTTACCAGTAAACGAAATGGCATGGGGCTTGGCCTTGCGTCCACCTTAAATATTATTCAAAGCAACAATGCAAGGGTCGACGTAAAGTCAGGCGAAGGAAGCGGAACATTATTTGAGATCAGGTTTAAAAAAAGCGAAACAGCGCAACACGTGTATGAATAATAAACCGTTGTGGTCAACCAGGTTTTTTTTCCTTTTTATCATCTTTTGGCGGTTGTGGGTGCAACAATTGGGAGGCCCGTTTTTGGCGCCGGGGCGATAGCTCCAGTTCCTTTACTTCGCTTTTAATTATAAAAACAGCCGTTTGGTTGGGTATAATGCCGCCACCATATTCAAGCGCATAAACTTTAGTAAACTCAGCACCAAAATATAGTATAATGGATGTGTAGTACACCCATGTAAGTATAATAATAACCGAGGCTGCTGTACCATAGGTAATGCCCAGTGTAGAGTTGCCCAGGTAATACCCTATACCAGTTTTTCCTAAAAAAAATAATAAGCTGGTAAAAAAGGCGCCTATAAAAGCATCTTTCCATTTAATTATTCCATCGGGCAATACTTTAAAAATTATTGCAAATAACAGGGTAATTACTGCCAATATAATGGCTATATTAAAAACATAAATTATAAAAATCATAGTGTCCGGAAAAAACTTCATCAGCTGCTCATTCAACACGTCAAGCAACGCATTGGCCAATAACGATACAATTAATAAAAACCCAAGGCTTACAATTAACGAAAACGAAAGCAGCCGGTTTTTTAGCAACTTAACAAGGCCTCGTTTTGGCTTAGCCTTTAGTGCCCAAATAAAATTAATACTGTCTTGTATTTCCGTAAAAATAGCCGTGGCACCTATTACCAGTACCACTGTACCAATTATTGCCCCAATAGTGCTTTTATTAGTTTGTTGAATGTTAGTAATAATATCCTGTATTTGTGTTGCGGCATCTTTACCCACCAGCCCTTCAATTTGCCCGTACAGTTTACCTTCTACAGCGGCCTCTCCCAAAAATATTCCCGATAGCGATAGCACAATAACCAGCAACGGGCCAATGGCAAAAATGGTATAGTACGATAGTGCTGCACTAAGCTTTATAGCGTTGTCATCTATAAACGCTTTACCTGCTTCTTTTAAAACATGAAAAAATTTTTTGAAAAAACGTATCATCCTTTTATTTTTATTTATTTTTTTAAAAAGGTGCCAGTGCGGTTTTTAAAAATTATAATTATTTTTTGTAGAAATTTTTATACGATTAGTACTACCAAACTTTTGTAATAGCAGCACATGCCTTAATGGCTAATGTTGGCAGCATGGTATTGTTTTTACATTTCATACAATAAATTATTTATGAGAAGTATCCTTTATGTTATTGCCGTTATTTTAGTAATTGGCTGGTTGTTGGGCTTTTTTGTTTATAGCCTTACAGGGCTTATTCATGTTTTATTGGTATTAGCCGTTATTTCAATTTTGTTGGGTTTAATACGAAGGGCATAAACAATTTTCCATCAACAAAAAGAGGCACGATTATCTCATGCCTCTTTTTTTCTTCAGTTGGTTTTTCACCCAATATTTTTATCGGATACTTTCTTTTCGATGTGATCAATTTTTTTAAAAAAATCGGTAACGTCCTGGTTGGCATAAGCACCATAGGCGTCAACCAAAGTACCCTTGCCTCCGTCCGTAGTTTCAATTACATACAAAATAGAATTGTCGTCAGGGTCCGACTGACCTTCAAACCTAAAAAAGTTTTTAATTAATACTTCCGCAGGTTCGTAAGTATCGCCGGTTGATAATGCCATCAATTTTTCTTCTTCTACTTTAAAATCAAGGTTGTACCCATCCAATACCATCCTGTTAATGCATAGCGACAGCGATTTCATATATGGAAGATCGCTCGTATTCATTTGTTCATTTTTAAAAGCATCCATTGGCATTGGTTTTTGTAATGTTAGTTTTAAAAATTACCACCAGTGCTAGCCTAAGCAAGGCACAAAATTATGAGGCTTCTTCAATTTTTTCCTGAACATTCCTAAAATTCTTCACCACATCGTGCGATGTTTTAAGGTCGTTCTGCTGGCTTACAATTAATTGGCGTATGTCAGTATCCATACTGGCATCTGACTCAAGGGCTGTTTCGTAAGCTTTTTGAATAGCATCTTCACCAAACTCGCAGCTCTCTAAAACTGTCATACGCTCATGTCCGGTAACAGCTGTTTTAATTCCAATCCATGCACGATGCACCTTGCCCGAAAGCGAAGTGTCGTTAGTGGCTTCGCCACCTAGTGCGGCAACTTCCTGTGTTAACTGCTGCACGTACTTCATACTTTGACTGGCCATTTCTTTAAACATGGTTTGCAGGTCAACGTTTACATTGTCGGTATCATGCTGGGCTTTTTGGTAGCCTTCAATACGGTCATTATTAATTGTAATAAGATCGTTTAATACGCTTACCAGTTCTTCGTTGTTTGTCATAAAAGTGTTTTTATTTTTAAAAGATTAGTGAAATCAATTCCAGTCATAAGTAAAAAAAGTGTTCCACTTAGTTGCCCGGTGGGGAACGCTTTAAAATAGCTGTCACTGTGTATATATTTACCCTATCGGGATTAATTGCATTTCAGTTTGTTTATCAAACAACGTTAACAACTTTTATATTCCTTTTCTTTGGGCCTGTGTTTTAATTACTTTTTATTTTTTTAGATAGATAAATCATCCTGCCATCCGGCTGTTTATTTACAACAATGCTGGCGGTCGCGTGCACTTTGGTATGTGATTAAAAATATTGTTACTATTAAAAGCAATACATTTTATACATAGCTACACAATCGTATTTGCCTGCACAATAGCGGCTTTTGCAAGCTGGCAATTACCGTATGTTTGGCAATTTTTTTAGTAAAATATTTTTACTTGCGCAACAATTTGTTAATACTGGCACGTTTTTTTTTAATTAGTTTTCAAATTCAATTAATTATGAAAAAGTTTATTTGCATAGCGGTTACCTGCTGCCTTTTATCGGCGGTTGTGAAAGCTCAAAGTATGGGCACCAGTTATAAAACTGCCCTCGGTGTAAAAGTTTGGGATGGTGGCGGCATTACCTTAAAACACTTTACAGCACCTACCACGGCCTTCGAGTTTATAGGGTATTTTTACAAGCAGGGTGGCCGCATTACCGGCCTTTACGAAATTCACGGACCTATTACCGGGGCCCCAGGTTTAAAGTGGTATGTTGGTCCTGGTGCTCACGTGGGCTTTTACGACCGTAAATATGGCGATGGTGTTTATGCAGGGGTGGATGGCGTGTTGGGCCTTGATCTAAAAGTAAACCGTGCCCCCATTAACTTCAGCATCGACTGGCAACCGTCGTTTGAGTTTGGTACCAATCGCGGTTTTGTAGGTAGCTGGGGCGGCTTTGCTATTAGGTACGCCTTTTAACATAAGTGTTTTAATTTATAATGTTGCCTGGTTGCCAATGTGCAGCCAGGCTTTTTATTTTTGCTGTTTTTTTTGTAAAATGTATACAGCGGTAACCAGCCTTATACCATTACAACTTCACCTATCGATAGCTACCCATCAACCCTGCTTTTACGTTGCTTTTTTTGTAAGATGTATACTACGGTAACCAGCCTTATATCATTACAACTTCACCTATCGATAGCTA
>JBBRUR010000018.1:0-61436 GCA_038247635.1 Chitinophagales bacterium | reverse complement strand
TCCTGGTACGTAAACTGCTGACCATTTGCTTTAATGGCAATCGCATGCGGTGTTTGATACGATTGTGCTGCTATTTGTTCGTGAATCGGTGTAGTGGGAATCGGAAATACTTTGCCTGCAAATTCGTTTAATAGCTGGTGCACTTCTGAAGTAGACAGGAGCGAAAGTTTTCCTACTTGCTGACCCGGGTTATCAGTGATTGAAAGTAATAATTCGCGAAAGTGTGCAACCATTGTAAGAATGGTTTCTTCGCTGAACAAATGAGTAGCAAATTCAACAAAACCCTCAATGGCTTCATGGCTTTCTTTTACAAAGAAAGACAAGTCGTATTTGGAAGTTGTATTGGCAAATTCTTTTGGACTAATTTGAATATCACCACTAAATATTGGCCTTGCAGCAGCTTCGTTTTGCAAAACAAACATTACCTGGAATAAAGGGCTGCGGCTGATATCTCTTTTCTGTAACACCACATCAACCACCTTTTCAAAAGGAACATCCTGGTGTTGGAATGCCTGCAAAGTGGTTTGCTTAACCGATTGTAAAAATTCATCAAACGAACTTTCCGGATTCACTTTCGATCGTAGCACTATCGTGTTTGTAAAAAATCCGACCAGGTTTTCAATTTCGTGAAGGGGACGGTTGGCAACCGGTGTACCAATACCAATATCCTCCTGGTTGCTATATTTAAACATCAACACTTTGAATGCAGCCAACAACGTCATAAATAAAGTGGCATCATTCTTTCTGCTCAGGGCCTTTAAACCAGCAAGCATTTTCTTATCGAGATTAAACGAAAGGACGTTTCCCTCAAACGATTGTATGGCTGGCCTTTTATTATCGGGCGGAAGATTTAATGGTGCAATGTCTTGCAAATTCTTTTTCCAAAATGCCAGTTTATCCTCCAACACTTTACCCGATAACCATTGGCGCTGCCATAAGGCATAATCGGCATATTGAACAGGCAAAGGTTGTAATAAAGACTTACGATCATTTACAATTGCCTGGTAACTTTCGACCAGTTCCTTTATAAAAATTCCATTTGACCAGCCGTCGGAAGCTATGTGGTGGATGGTGAAAACAAGAATATGTTTAAGATTACTTCCCGTAATGATCATAGCCCTGATCATATAATCTTTGCTTAACCCGAATGGCTTATTGATATATAGCCCGATCTGTTTATCGGTTTCTTTTTCATTCGTGTCAAAATCAGGAATATTCAAGGTATCAATCTGCCAATCAATGTGAGATTTAATTTGTTGGAACACTCGACCTTCCTCTTCCCTAAATATCGTTCTTAAGGTTTCATGTCGTTCAATAATTTTTTTAAAGGCACCGTTTAATGCTTCAATATTGACAGGGCCATCTAAGTCCAGTACAGTGTTTAAATGATAAGGAACACTTCCTTCAATTTTATCAATCAGCCATAACCGCTCCTGGCCATAGCTTAATGAAATGTGTTGAGGCCTTGCAGCTAATTGAATGGTGGGGAGTATTTCTTGATTATTTGCCGAATTGATATAGGCCGCCAACGAGGCAATAGTAGAATGATAGAAGATTGCATTAGTCTTTACCTCAACTGCCAGCTTTTTTCTGATAGCTGCAATAACCCTGACCGCCAATAATGAATCGCCACCCAGGGCAAAAAAGTTATCGTTGATAGCGACCTCGTCTACTTCCAATAAATCCTTCCATATTTCAACAAGCCTTTCATGCCATTCAGTGCCTTCGAACTCCGTTGTTTCAATATTTTCATTTTGCTGATGTGTCGCGGGTTCAGGTAACGCCTTCTTATCAACCTTGCCGTTAATGGTTAACGGCATAAAATCAATTTCGATCCACAAAGCTGGCTTCATATATTCGGGAAGAACACTTGCCAAATATTTTTCTACCTGGCCTATATCACCCCTAGTTGTACAGACAACGTAGGCCAATAACCGCTTGTTGTTTTCTTTGTCTTCCTTTGCTATTACGGCGGCTTGTTTTACCAACCCGCTTTGCAAAATGGCATTTTCTATCTCTCCTAACTCAACCCGGTAGCCTCTTATTTTAAGCTGGTCGTCTTTGCGGCCTGCGTATTCAATATTACCATCGGCCAGCCATCTTCCATAATCGCCTGTTTTATATAATTTGGAAAGGCCTGTTTCATCAAATGGGTTTTGAATAAACTTTTCGTCAGTTAATTCCTTCAGGTTTACGTACCCTTGCGACAAGCCTGCACCCCCAATAGCAATTTCGCCAAAAGCACCTACGGGAAGTAAATTGCCTACTTCATCAACTATATAAATAGTAGCATTGTCTATAGGCTTGCCAATAAAAATTCCGTTTTTTATTTTATCAGTATCTCTTATGGTTGAAAAGGCATACACCGTGCTACCAACCGTAGCCTCAGTTGGGCCGTATTCATTAATTATTTCAACGTCGATATGCTCATCTTTAAAATAATCAAACTGCCCGGGAAATATCGCTTCGCCACCAATAACCAGCTTTGGCGTAAACCATTGGGGGCCTCGTGTTTCAATAGCTTTAAGTAATGTAAGATGTGCTGGCGTGATCTTTAAAAAATCATAGGGAGCATATTTTACAAAGTTCTCTTCTTCAAAAACAGTAACGCCTTGCCCTGAACTAATGACCACTGATTTGCCGGCAAGCAATGGCATAAACAACGCAGTAACTGATGCATCGAAAGTATAACTCAGGTGGATGAAAGATCCGGTCGATAGACTATCTACATCAACGTAATTCGTTTTACTATTTACTACGTAATGTAACAGCGATCGGTGATCGATCATTACTCCTTTTGGCCGGCCGGTACTTCCCGAAGTATAGATGATATATGCCAGGCCACCAGGTGTGGCTAATGAAAGAAAATTATCATCGCAATTTTCAATTATCACCTGGTCACGATCAATGTCGGCAATTTCGATATCAGCTATTGAATTTGCTGAGGTAAGCGTATCGCTATTGCATAAAAACAACGAAGCTTCGATATCTTTTACAACAAAAGCAATTCTTTCTGCGGGGTACAATGGGTCAATAGGCACGTAGGCAGCACCGGCTTTTAACACTGCCCATATTGCTACCATCATATCTGGGCCCCGTTCAAAACACAGGGGAACTTTATGTTCCGGCTTTACACCTTTGCCTATTAAATAATTTGCCAACCGGTTACTTTGTTGCCGCAACAGGCCATACGAAAGTGTTTCATTTTTAAATATAATAGCGGTTGCCTTCGGCTGCTGAAAGGCCTGTTGGTTAAAAAGGTCAACGACAGTTTGTTCAAATAATTCCGGTGCAGCCGTTTGATTGAAGTCTTCGACTAATAATTTTTGTTCGTGCCTCGTAAATATGGGCAGTTCATTAATTGCGGTATCAGCATGGTTAACAATACCGGTAAGCAACACTTCAAAGTTGGCCAACAACCTATATATAGTTGAACGGCTAAATAATTCTGTTTTATAATTAACCGATACATACAAGCCATCTCCGTCGTCTTTTATATTAAAAACCAGATCGAGTTGGGCGGTGGATTGTTCAAGTTTTATGGGTGTTAATTGTATGCCAGGTAAATTAACATGCGCCAATTCAGGAATGTTCTGCAGTACAAACAGCACCTGAAATATGGGGTTGCGGGTCATATCCCTTTCGTTTACTACTGCTTTCACTACCTTTTCAAAAGGAATATGCTGATACTCGTAGGCAGCCAATGTAGTTTGTTTTACCTGGCTAAGTAATGCGGCAAAAGAATCATTGCCTTTTACCTGGCTACGCAATGCAATATTGCTTACAAAGAAACCAACCAGGTTCTCCGTTTCTTTTAACTGACGGTTAGCAACCGAGGTACCAACACAGATATCCTGCTGACCTGTGTATCGAAATAATAAAATTTTAAAAGCCGCCAATAAGGTAATGAACAGCGTGGTGTTCTGCTGCTGATTAATGGCCTGTAAACCTTGCAACACTTCTGCGGAAATCCTACGTTCTGCTACCGCACCATGAAAGCCCGGTACCGCAGGGCGCTTATAATCGGTTGGAAACTGAAGCGCTTCAACACCCTGCAACTGACTTGTCCAAAAATCCAAACCATTTTGCAAAACATCGCCCTTAAGATAGTTTTGTTGCCAGATGGCATAATCGGCATATTGAACAGGCAATGGCGTAAGGTTCAATTTTGATTTATTACTTAAGTGCTGATAATACGCAGCAATTTCGTTTTTAAGAATGGAAACAGACCAACCGTCGGATGCTATGTGATGTAAGTTTATAAACAACACATGTTCATGGGGATGCATTACAATCAGCTCAGCCCTAATTAAATAATCACCTGCCAGGTTAAAGGGTACGTTTACCTGTGTTGACAGATAATACACCAGTGCTTCGCGGCTTGCGTAAGATGGATTGGTTTGGATAGTTAACTTCCAATTGCTGGCTTCTTGTATTAATTGATAAGGCTCACCCTCATGCTCGGGGTAAATAGTCCGCAAAATTTCATGCCTGTCGATAACGGCCCTAATGGAAGCTTCAAGCACAGTGATATTGACCTGACCTTTTAGTTGTAAAGCGATGGGTAAATGATATTGAACCGAGCCGTGTAGTTTATTTATAAACCAAAGCCGTTGTTGGCTGAATGATAGCGGAAGGCGGACCGGCCGGCTACCCGCATATATTTGCGGCAGTTTGGCCGCAATAACTTTTTGCCCCAACAAAATTGCGATACCGGCAATAGTGGGATGCTGAAAAAAATCTTTTATTGCCAACTCAACTTTCAATTCATGCCTCAATGCGGCTACAAAACGCATTACCAAAATAGAGTGACCTCCAATAGTGAAAAAATTATCGAAGATACTTATTTGCTTTACCGCTAAAAGCTTTTGCCATATGGTTAATATAGTTTGTTGCAGGTCATTTTGGGGCAATTTGAATGGCTTGCGGCCAATGTCATTTTTATTGGACAATGGCAATGCCTTTTTATCAATTTTTCCATTAGCGGTAAGGGCAAAAGCCTCCACCTGCATCCAATAATCGGGCAACATATACGAAGGCAACTGACCCGACAAAAAAGTAGCTAACTCACCCGGTTCCATTTTTTGATCAGCAACAAAATAAGCTGCTAACTGATCATTGCCGCCAGCTTTAACGGGCACTACTATTGCCTGGCTAACCTGTATCTGCTTAAGGATTGCCTGCTCAATTTCACCGGGTTCAATTCGGTACCCCCTAATTTTTAGCTGGTCATCGGTTCGGCCAAAATATTGCAGGTCGCCAGATGGTAACCAGCGGCCAACATCGCCTGTTTTGTATAGCCTTGTGCCTGTAGTACCATAGGTATTTGGTATAAATTTTTTAGCAGTCAGCTCAACGTTATTCAGATACTCTTTTGCCAAACCATGGCCGCCAATATAAATTTCGCCCGGTACGCCAATGGGCGCCAACCTGCCATTGCTTATTACATAAAGCTGAACATTGCCGATGGGTTTTCCAATCAATATATCCTCGCCTGACCCGGGCAGTTTTGTTACCGTGTTAAAGTGGTAAGTACTACACCCCACAGTGGCTTCCGTTGGTCCATATTCGTTTATCACATCTACCGAAATTCCTTGCTGTATATAATAGTTGAAATACTTTATAAATAGGGCTTCACCACCCAATACCAAAGTATTTGTAACCATTTCACCATTGGCCATTACCGCGTTTTCCAGCAATGGCAAATGGGCGGGTGTAAGTTTTAAAAAGTCGTATGGAGCATGTTTGCAAAAGTTAGGGTCTTCAAAAGCATTGTAATATTCAGGCGAACTTATTACTACAGACCGGCCATTTAAAAGTGGCATAAACAAGGCTGTGACCGAAGCATCAAAGGTGTAGGCCAAATGGATAAAACTACCTGAGGCCGCTTCGGCATTACCAGTATAGTTGGTATTGCTATTTAGCAGGTAATTTAATAAACTTCCATGCTGAATCAGCACTCCTTTGGGTTGGCCGGTTGAGCCCGAAGTATACAATACATAAGCCGGGTTTTCGCTCTCTATAGTTACCCCGGGATTGGTATCATCGAGCTTAGCCAATTCATTAAAATGACTGGTTAAGGCCGCAACTTCCCAATCGCCATTACCTGATAGCTTTTCAACATATTTTTCATCAGCCAACACAACCTTAGCTTTTACATCGCCAATCATAAAGTAGAGTCTGTCTTTTGGCATATCGGGCTTAAGGGGCACGTATGCGCCGCCTGCTTTTAATACGCCAAAAATGGCCACCATCATTTGTATTGAATTATTAAAACAAACGGGTACCATTGAACCACTTACTATGCCCTTACTTTTTAAGAAATGAGCCAGTTGGTTGGCAAGCTTGTTTAACCCGCCAAAAGTTATTTCCTCCTCTTCAAAAATCAATGCAATGGATTCCGACTTTTCTTCTGCCTGCTGTTCAAATATTTTGATCAACGATCTATCGTTGGCAATATCACTTTTTGTATCGTTGAACGCATGAAGCAGCTTATCCGTTTCAGCTTCCGATAGCATATTTAATTCATCTATTGGAACGCCGGGGTTGGATGCAATTGAGCCTAGTAAGTTAATGTAATGCGCAGCCATTTGCGCAATGGTATCGTCCCTAAAAAGGTCAGTGCAATATTCAATCTCGCCGGTTAAACCATTGGCTGTTTCTGCCAGGTTAAAGGTGATATCGAATTTAGATGTATTTTGATGAAATGGCAACTGTGTAAGCTTAACATCGGTCATTTGCCACTGAGGTAAGCTGGGCGTATTTTGCAATATAAACATAACCTGGAACAAGGGCTGGCGGCTAATGTCACGCCCCTGTACTACTGCCTCAATAATTTTTTCAAAAGGAGCATCCTGGTTTTTAATGGCTTCAATAACACTTTCCTTTACCTTAATTAGAAACGACTTAAACGACTGGTGTTCCTTTATGTTATTGCGGAGAGGAATTGAATTGGCAAAAAAACCTATAATCTTTTCCAACTCAGCCACCGGCCGGTTGGCTACAACAGTACCCACGCATACATCGCGTTGGCCGGTATAGTAGTAAAGCAAAACATTAAAGGCTGCTAACAGGGTATTGAACAGGGTTGTATTTTGGCTGTCGCTAAATTGCTTTAACGATTGAATTAATTGCGACGGTATAACAAAATCTACAACATCTCCCCTGCTACTTTGCACCGGTGGTCGTTGATAGTCGGTGGCAATGGTAAGCGTTTCAGTATCCTTTAACAGCACCTTCCAAAAATCAAGTTTTGGCTGTAGGTAATTGTTATCGAAAAGCATTTTTTGCCACTGGGCATAATCAGCATATTGCAGCGAAAGTGGCTCTTCCGCTACTGGCTTGTTTTGTATTATGGCCGAATAACCTTCAAGCAGTTCATTTGCCAAAACCGACATCGACCACCCATCGGCTGCTATGTGATGGATTACCAGCAGTAGCCAATATTCATTTATCGATATCCTGGTGAGATGGCCACGAATCATAAAATCGCCGGCGAGGTCAAATGGTTTATTCACCAATTCGTCTATATGTGCCCCGGCAAATGTGATGCCGCCGGGAACAGATTCTAACACCTGTAACTGCCAGTTATCGGCAGGTAGTAGTTGCTGCAAAGGCTCGCCACCATCGCCAGCTACAACCGTACGCAGGCTTTGATGCTTATCTACCATTTTCAATAATGCCTGCTGAAGCGCATTAATAGAAACATTGCCTGTTAGTGAAAATAGTAGCGGTAGGTGATATTGAACACTACCTTCCAGTTGGTGTATAAACCATAACCGCTGCTGGTTAAACGATAGTGGTAAACGCTCAGGCCGCGGTACCAATGCCACAATGGGATTGTATACCCCGGTCTCCAGCCTTTGTTGAACAATAAGTTCAAGTAACGTAATAGACGGGTTCAAAAAAATGTCGGTCAGCTCAACATTTATTGAAAAATGTTTTGCCAACCTGCCAGCCAGTTGTACGGCCTTGATGCTGTTTCCGCCAATCTTAAAAAAATCGTCGGTGGTAGAAAAATTCGTATGCCCCAAGATAGCCTGCCACATTGTTACCAATGCAGTTTGCACTATGCCTACCGGCACTGGCGATTTATCCATCGCAGCGCCGGTTTGCTTTAACCGGACAAGGTTAAAAATATCTTTACCCGTTCTTCCAAACTGTTTCTTATTTGTAGGATCGCTCATTAATTACTTCCAAATTCTTCTGTAGAATAATTTACCGCAAATGACCGGTCACTGCCATTTTCTTTTGTATTTGCACCCAGCAGATTTACAAAATTATCGAAAGGCTTATTTTTTTCTGTAGCAATAAAATTTATTACAACCTCGCATACGTTTCGTTCAACACAATATTGATTTATTTCGTCCCATATTATTTTTTCAACCCCTCTACCCAATACCCTGCAACTCAACAAAAAGCTATCGAGGTACAATGTAGGCCCATTTAGGTTGCCTAATACCAACCCCACCGTTCCGTAATCGCCAAAACGATCTGTCACATCTATCACCCATCCCAGGTATTGGTTGTTGCCCATGGTTCGTACAATCTCCTCCCGGCTTCTTCTTAAACCATTCATATTAAACTGGTTGGTACGAATACTTAGTTGCAACGCCCTGTCAATATCGCTTTCTTGAAGGTTTCGGCAGGTTACTTTTATTTGTAACGACTGCAAAAATTCGTTGTACGAAGTATGCTTTTCTTCCTCAGTCTTCCTTGCCTTTTCGGTTCGGTACAAGCTGTTTCGCAACGCATCTTCGCCGGTAGTTTTATACACGTCAAACTCCCAGGTATGTTTGGCAAAATCGTTCAAATCATTATCATCGGTGGGCAGTTGCAAACAACAAACACCGGGTTGTGCGCCTTGCATTTGTTCTATTTCAAACGCACTGTCGTCAATAAAAATAAAACTGTCCACGCCAACATTCAGTTCGCGGGCCAGCGCCTGTACATTGTCAGGCTTATTATTCCAATTTATCCTATGTGCTGCAATATGCTCTTTTGCCAGCACCATTTCAGGATGTTTATCAAAAACCTCCCAAACGTCGGCTTCGTTGTTTTTACTACAAAGTACTAATAAAAAACCTTCATTGTACTTTTTTAGCAAAAATTGTTGCCACGCTTTAAAATGTTCATTTACAACCACCCCTTCTATACCTGCTTCTCCACAAATGCCCTTCCAAAGTGTGTTATCGCAGTCTAAGGCTAACACTTTAAAAATCTTTCCTTTATACGAACGAATTTTCCTGGCCAAATATGTTCCAAGGCCCGCAAAAAACTCCTGTGTAAAGGGAATATGACCCATTTGATCACTTGCGGCATCAAAAACAGCTTCTACCGGGTATAACTCTGCTACATAAGCAACATTAATAATATTAAACTGAGGTTGCTTTGCCAAATTTTCAGTTAACTGACCCGATAGGTGGTTAATGTGACTATTGACTGCATCGTTGATTTGTCCATTACCGTTTAAAACAACTGCCGCCAAAACGGGCACATGCTGTACCGAGCCGGAAAATGACAATGCCTGTAGCAACTGCTCAAATGTTTCGTTCAGAAAAAATATGGCTTCAGAATCTGCAAGGTGCTGTTTATCGCGAAGCCAGTCTGCAATATTGATCAATAAGATGTTTATCCCTTCATTTAAATTGAATTCGCTTGTGGGATTGAGCAACTGCTGAAATACCTGGTTGTAAGGCGCAAAATTTACAGCTAGGTCTAAACCATATTCTTCGCTCCAGTATTCAAGATATTCTTTTAAAGGTTCGGCTACAAAGGAGGCACAAATCAGAACTGGAAAATTTTTCTCTTTGTTGATTGTAGCAGGAAATGAAACCTTGTCTACTTCACCCGCCGTTGCCTGCCATGGAGTATAGGAACTTACCAATAAACTGGCATCGGCGGCAACCTGCTGTAGCATTTCTGTATACCTGTTTAAAAAAAGCTCCAGCTTTTCCCGGGTAAAAAGTTGGCCGTTATACGTAAGGTTCAACAGCCATTCATCTTCAACCTTTTCTACATCCAATTTAAAATCCAGGTTCGATTGAAAATTATTTCCCTTGAAAAGAGGAAGCGGCGCTATTTCTACCTTTCCATCTAAACCTTCAACATGATAGGTGTTTTGTAACCGGTCTTCCGAATGAAAGTTTAGCATGGTATCGAAAAATGGATTTCGCGAAAAATCCCTTTCTGTCAAATATTTTTCTACCATCAGGTTAAACGGGTAATCCTGGTTATCGTAGGCTCCGATTAGTACCCGGCTCATTTTTTTTAGCCAGTCAATCAAAGGCACTTCTTTTTTTATTTCGAGACAAACCGGGAGAAAATTAATGAACAGCCCAACCATATTTTCAAGGTCGATGTGGCTGCGACCAGAGGCCAGCGAACCGATGACCACTTTTGATTGATTACTGTAATGTGCTACCAGCAAGCCATACAACGAAAACAACAGGTGGTTAACGGTCAAATTATTTTCAGTAGCCAATGTTGACAATAACCCGGTAGTTGTGGAAGAAATGGTAGCCTGTAACGTGTAGCCCGAAAAGCCGGTTACCCGCGGCCTCGGTGCATCCAACGGAAATGAAGCAACCGGCAATGGTT
This sequence comes from Chitinophagales bacterium, assembly GCA_038247635.1. GTDB lineage: Bacteria > Bacteroidota > Bacteroidia > Chitinophagales > Chitinophagaceae > Segetibacter. The sequence continues at coordinate 50,837 of JBBRUR010000018.1, read as the reverse complement.
CCGAAAGCATTTTTTGCCAATAGGGCTGTTGCAAATTGATTACTTGTTGCTGCCAGCCTGCATAATCTTTGTACTGCAGTAGAGGTCCTTCTTTCTGCACTTTGTCACTTTTCATCAAGGCTTCCAGTATGGCTACAAATTCGTTTACCAGTATGCCCTTGCTCCATCCATCGCCAACAATGTGGTGAATGTTGAACAGCAATAGAAAGTCGCCCTCATCTTTTTTTATTAATGTAGCCCTTAATAAAGGCGCCTTTTCAAGGTCGAATGGTGCGGTGGTTTCTTTGTCTGTCAGCGCCTTTATCCGTTCGCCGGCATCGGTAGCCAGCAAAATATCTTCGATTGCAATAATAACATGGCAGTCGTTGGCTGGCACAATTACCTGGTAAGGTTTGCCTTCTTTTTCTACAAAAGAGGTACGCAAACTTTCATGGCGTTTTACCAGGGTGGTTAAGGCTGTTTGTAATAAGCTTGCACTTACTTTTCCCTTTATGCTAAAAGCAGCGGGGCTGTTAAAGCTAAGCGAGCCACCGGGCAACTTGCACAACACCCAGGTACGCAGTTGCGCATGCGATAATTCGTAATAAGGCTGTAGCGCTACAGGTTGAAGCGGAATGTGCCGTGTAGACTGTAGGTTTTGCAGCGCCCGGGCAAATGTTTTAATGGTAGGATGACTGACCAACAGGCCAAAGTCGGCCTTTAGGTGAAAGGTGCGCTGAACCCTTAGGGCAACCTGCAAGGCTGCAATACTGTGACCACCCATTTCAAAAAAATGATCGTCAACACCAATGTTGTTTAGCTGCAATACCTCCTTCCAAATGTTTACCAGACCGGCCTCCATCTTATTGGCTGCGGGTTTAACTTCTTTAGTACCATTTGTTGTAAAACGTGGAACAGGCAATGCCTTACGATCAATTTTACCATTGGGTGTAAGCGGCAGCGCGGTTAATTGCAACCATGCAGATGGCAACATATACGAGGGCAATGTTAACCGAAGCACATTATTAAGCTCATTGACAACTACCTCGTCTTTTGCAATAAAATAACCTGCTAAAAACTTTTGGCCGGTTTCGCTGGCATGAACCATTACCACTACCCTCTGTACCAGGCCGCTTTGTAACAAAGTGTGCTCAATTTCATCCAGCTCAATACGGTGACCTCTTATTTTTACCTGGTTATCCCTTCGACCCAGGTATTCCATATTTCCGTCGGTTTGCCACCTGCCAAGATCGCCGGTAAGGTATAACCTGTGTGACAGGTGATTGGCAAACGGATGCCGGATAAACTTTTCGGCAGTAAGCTCGGGTTTGTTTAAATACCCCCTTGCCAAACCAGCCCCATCGAGGCTAATTTTTCCGGGAAAACACAATGGTATTTGGCGATGCTGATCGTTTAATACATGAAGGCCAGTACCGGGCAAAGGCTTTCCAATTAATATTGGCTTATCGCGGTACATTCTATACCCCGAACTATACGTTGTATCTTCCGACGGGCCATATAGGTTTCTCACTTCTATCCTATCGGTATCTAACTGTTGCAATACGTGGGTGGGCACCGGCTCGCCGGCCATATTTAAAACCGAAATATTTTTTAAATCAACATTTTCTTTTAAAAGGCTATCTACTACAACCGGCACTGTATTCAGTAGCACATTTTTATCAACCCCGAGAAATTGACGGGCAAGTATCCCATTTTCCACTATCCTGATACATTTACCTATACCAAGCGGGTAAAACAGCTCGAACACTGAAAGGTCAAAACAAATGGAGGTAGAGGCATATACAACATCGAATTTACTTTTATCAAACTCCTGCCTGCACCAATCAATAAAGGCCGATACATTATGATGTTCTATCATAACCCCTTTAGGTTGGCCGGTAGAACCGCTGGTATAAATAATGTAAGCCAACTGATTTGGCCGAATGGATACGGTGATATCGGTAAAAACATCACTAGGTGGCAAAAGATCAACTTCGATAATTTGCAGTTTGGCGCGGGGCGGCAGGCACTTTTTTGCACTTGTACTACTTACCACCAACCGTGCCTTTGTATCGTTAAGCATATAGGCAATACGCTGGGGCGGATATGATGGGTCCATAGGTACATAAGCCGCACCTGTTTTCAATATCGCCAATATTGCTGCCACCATTTCCATCCCCCTTTCAATACAAACGGGCACCAACGTTTCGGTGGTTACGCCCTGCGCCAATAGTAGATGCGCTATTTGATTGCTACGCAGGTTGAGCTGTTGAAAAGTAAATACTTGGTTATTAACCAACAGGGAAGTACTGGCGGGTGTAGCCGCAGCCTGTTGCTGAAATTGCTGCACAATATTTTGAAAAGTATTTGGGACTGCCGGCGGGTTAAAGCTGTCTAATAAAGATTGTTCTTTAGCAGCAATAACTGACACCTCTCCAACAAGCCGGTCAACATTGGTTAATTGCTCAAAAATGTAAAACAAACTATCAGCTATATAACCAGCTTCCTGCCGGTTTAAATAATTGGTAGCATAATCAAGCTGCAATAGCATTGGTTGCTTTTCGCCGTGTTCTTGCCAGGTTATTTGCAATACACTGCGCGACACATTGGGCGACAATTGGTAAACGGCTGTTTGTACACCTGGTCCAAACTGAAGATCGAAATGAAAAGGCTCGTAATTAACTATTACATCAAACAACCTGTCGGCGGCTTCCTGTGCATGCAACGACCTTACAACATCGCCCAATATAAATTGCTGATGTTTAAAGTCTTCTTTAAGTGTTGCCCGTAAATAAGCCAATAGCTGAGCCACCGTTTGAGTGCGATTGTATGCGGCGGTAAAAGGAAGAATACCGCTAAACATACCTACAATATTTTTCAGTACCCTGCCCGATCTTTTATGTATGGGTATGCCAATTGCCACCCCGGTTCGGTCAAGACTATTGCCGACGTAAATAAGTACCGCAGCAATGGTTAACTCCAGCATACCGGCCTTTGTAGCCAACCCAGCCTGTTGCAGTATTTGTTGCTGGCGTGCCGAGACTTCTACTTGCAGCATTTCGCTTACATATGGGTAAATATGATTGGTTTGTACTTTTTTATGAAAAAGGGCTTCGGGAAATGAGGGAAATTTTTGTAGCCAATAGTTGGTATCGCTTTTAAAATGTTGATCCTGATATAATAAGTTTGCTTTTTGTACCTGCTCGGTATAGCTGCCAACGGTGGCAATCAAAACATCACCATTTAGGTGGTGGCGATAGCAATCGGCCAGGTACCGCAACCAAACAATAAAGCCATACCCATCGGTAACCAGGTGGTGATATTTTCCATAAAACCAATATTCGTTGCCTGATATTTTTAAAAGTGCATAGCAAAAAAGTGGCGTAGAGGTATTAATTGCAAATGCCTGGTTGAAATCATTTTGCATCCACCTGGTAGCTGCTTCTTCTGGCAAAGCGTGGTTGCTAAAATCCAGTTGATGTAGCAGATTAGCGGTGGGAACCGGTTGGGCGATATACCCATTAAACTGATCGGCATTTAGTTGGTAGCGAAGGCTAAAACTATCAAAATACCCGGCGGCCTGCTGCACAGCCTTATCAAAAAAAATTGTATTAAGCGAACCCGTTAAGCGTATAAAGCCCCCTATGTTATATAGTGGGCTGGTGGCATGTATTAGTTGTTCGGTATATACATCGTGCTGCGCAGGATGCAGTGGAATAGGTTTCATTTCCATGTATCTCTCTCACATTTTAGGGCTTTAGCTACCGTAAATCAGGCAATTATCTTTAGGCTTATTTTACTAACAACCTCTACGCTAATCTGCGGTACCAGGCACCGGAAATCAGCTTCCAGGTTTATATAGTAATGGTTTCCATGGCTCCCGCCTGCTTATCATACAACAGTTCCTTTTCACCAAATAAACGCTCGGCTATCATTCCACGGTTGCGACAAATTTTTACCAACCTATCCGATTGTACTATTGGGTTTGATTCGTCGGTGTATTTTATACTGCTGATAAATTCCACCCAGGGTTCCTGTCCCATTGCATATACATACAATTCCTTAGGATTAAATATGTTAACCAACGACAACCCTTTATCGCAATCGCTGCCGGCAAGGCGGCGGCTTCCGTCCATATCGCGGGCCAGTTTTTTGGTAAGCAGCGGACCGTACAGCCATGTTAGTGGCGCACCATCGCATTCCATTCCAATAAACATCACGTCCACATCGCCAATTTGTTTACGAATGTGATCGTAAAGTTTTGACTCAACAATTCGGCTATCGGCCAGGAATAGTAGTTTAAAATCGCCAATCTTAACCAGGTAGCACGACTTTGTCAAAATGTTCAAATCGCTATGTTCGCCAATAAAAGGAAGCCCGGTTATGATGGCGTCGCTAAAGGTAATTGTCTCCATTTCGTCCATAGCAAACACGTTATTGAAGCCAATGTTTGTAAACATGAGTTTTAGGTCAGGATCTTCAAGGTTGCCGCTATTGGTGCGGGGCACTATCAGGTTTTTGATTTTATGCCTCAAGGGTAACAGGGTTTCAAACAAAATATGGTCCTGGTGATTGTGCGTAATTAACACATAATCTATTTCGTCGGGCAGGTCGCTGTCGCTAAAATGCTGCACATCGCTATGATAACCATAGTAGCTTATCAGGGGATCAACCAAAATGCTGAGCTCTTTGGTTTCAACCAATATGCAGGCGTGGCCAAAATAACGCATCCTGATTTTATCGCCGGTATATTTTTTATAAGGCGGCGGTGGTGTTTCGGTAAAAAACGAATCAAACAAAGCTTCTTTTGACGATGGAATGCCCAACATAGCTTTAATGTAACCCAACGACTGCGGTTTTCTTTTCATTTTAGACAGCTCGTCAATAATAGGATTATCAAAGGTTAGTGGAAGGTTTATTACTTCCTCCTCCTCCAAACGGGGTGTGCTTAGGCAAAAAGGACGCTCATCGTTATTGGTCAGCCACATAGAAATACTTTGCATATCTTTTTTATACAAAGGGCTGTTGTACAACAACGACTCAAAAAACCTGAAATTAGGCACATTGGCCCTATCATAAAACAACTCTACATATCCTTTTAAAATTTCGGGCACTTTTTCGTATAACGTTTCAAGGCCAAAACCTTTAGCCTCGGCAGCCAGCATTTTGTCAAGTTCCTTAATAGCCCTGGCAAATTGTACCACGATATCGTTTTCTTCTAATGTTTCTTTTTGGATAGCCTCAATTTCGTCCACACGCTTACCACCAAAGTCCATAAAAGGACCGCCCCTCATTTTTGGGTTTAACACTGCCTCGGCGTGTATTTGTGGCGCCGCCAGGTAAGACTCCATTATAGTAAGGTGCCGGTTTACAATATTCATTGCTGCCGTAGCCGGCGAAATAAGGTGGCTCCATGCGTACCATTTATCAACCAACGGCTCCAATACCACATTCGGTTTTAGGTATACTTGCTTATTATTCATAATTCAATGCTTTAGCGTAAAAATTTAATTTATTTGATATGATCTTTACAATTTCGTTAGTATGGTTGTATATAAAAAAATGGTCGCCTTCAAACTTAATAAAGTCCACCGGTTCCCCGCTTTCCTTTTGCCACAATGTAATATCATCTTCCTCCATATCTTCGTTAGTGCCTGTTAATACGGTAAAAGGAATTGGCAAAGGTGCATTTTCAACATGTGTGTAGTTTTCACTCACCTTAAAATCTTTTCTTAATATAGGCTCAAAATATTCCAGCATTTCCTTGTCATCCAGTATTTCCATCGGCATTCCGCCCAACGCCCTTATTTCGTTTAAAAAGCCTTCCTTATCCATTAAATGGCGCATCTTTTCTTGTCGTTTTGCTGATGATGGACCAGGTGTACCTGATAAAAACAATTGAACGGGTAAGCTGTGATTATTGTTCTTTATTTTATGCGTTAGCAAATAAGCTAACAATGCACCCATGCTATGACCGTAAATGGCGTATGGCGTAATACCCAACCGCAATTTTATTTGTTGATAAAAATCCTCGGTCATTTTTTCAATATCGTCTATTAAATCTTCCCGTAACCTGCTGCCTCTACCCGGCGCCTCAATGGGTACCTGCGTTATAAACGATGGCAGGTTTTGAAATAATGCCCTATATGAGTATTTATTACCACCCGCAAAATGCAGGCAAAAAAGTGTTATTTTTTGTTTCATAAACTCCCTGTAATCCTTCTATTTCTTATTGTATTAAACTGGTTTAGAGGTATTTAAACTTGTTTTAGATTACCATTTAAAATATAATACTAACTGCCATTTCAGGCAATCGGTTTGCGGCAACCTATACATGTTTAAAATTAAACCCATCAAACTTTTTACTATTATATTTTCCACACAATAAACTTTCAACCAACAGGACGAAAAAATTGAGCAATTGGTTGAACAACTGTAGGAATTTGATAAAGTACATTTAAAAATTACCGAGTAATACTTTTGGCCGTTAGTGTTTAAACAAATTTAATTTTATTAACACATGTTTGTTGATTTGGTTTGTTACAAGCTATATGGCAAATATACTGGCCATTTACAGGCAGCAGATGTAAGTACCATGTTTCATTATTATGTAAAACCTTGTTTTCACTTATATTGACCTCATTTAAAGGTATGCTTAAGCCGTGGCCGACAGCTTTAACGAATGCCTCCTTTTGTGTCCATAAGGTATAAAAAGGTTTAAAATCGTCCGGTTTTGCAAAAATGAGCGTTAGTTCCCTGGCCGAAAAAAGCCCTGAAAAGTCAAGGAGCGGAATGGGTTTTATCTCTTCTACATCAATACCAATTTCAAGATCATTAACAAACACACAAACAACAATATTTCCTGAATGAGAAATATTAAACTGCCACGGGCTTCCTGGCACAAAAGGTTTATTAAAAGCTGTGTATTTCAATTGGCTTAGATGGAATGAGGAAATTGCTAATTGCTCAAATCCCTGAACTAACAGGGCCTTACCAATGAGCGCTCGTTGTGCATCTTGCCAAAACCTGAAGTTACCAATGGTTTGCTGCATTGCAGGAGTAAGTTGAGCAAACCAGTAATTATAAACCGGCACCGGTAACTTTTGTGCAACGTTAGAATAAAAAACACTTATCATTAGTTGAGTTTTGCTCCTAAAATAGTTAGAAGAGTGACTTTCTCCCAAAAAAAACACCAAAGGAGATACGGATATCTGCTTTGGTGTTAATACTTTGTTAACCGGTTGGTTGAAGCTTATATTATTTTATCAGGATCAATTGTTTGTTTACAATCTGCTTTCCCGTAATTAGCTTTAATATATATTGTCCGTTAGGTAAACCGGCGGCACTTAACAGGTACTTAGACCTTCCTGCCGGAATGTGTCCATTTACCAATGTTTTTAATAACACACCCTGAATGTTATATAGCTGCAATTTGCCAGTGGCCGCCTGCGGCATATTGCATTCAATATTAAGCGCTGTGCTAAATGGATTTGGATAGGTTTTTAAAACCAATTCCACAACACTTAAAGGATCTGGCTTTTCTGAGTTTTTTTCTTCCTGCTTATTTACCGGCCTTCCAGCTGTTTTGAATTGAATTTGTTCGAAAGGTATTAAATTGGATCCTTGTATTGGATTTTGAAAGGTGTTGTTAGGAAGCAGCATAGCAACGGTTAAATGATCCGAACCGTGCGTTTCAAGATGTAAGGCCTCTATATAATATTTTTGACCAGCGTTTAAGAAAACCGGTGTGGTTTTTTGGGTGGAAAATTTATTAAATTCCTTATAACTCGTCCAACTGTTAAAAAATGCAATTCTTTTTTTTGCAGACGGATTTTCAGAGTTACTTAGCCACAATTCACCCATGTCATCGCCAGCTAAATAAAAAGTATAATTACCTGTTATTGGCGGACAGAAATAGCCCCTTACCCGTGCTCCATAAAAGTCTTTAACGTCAATTGGAGTGTCAAATTTGTCAATATTTCTTACTTCGTCCGGAGTTTTATTTGTAGGTATTGCTGAAATTGACGAACCTTTTATTTTTGCCCAATATTCCCATGTCAAATTTCCTTTGCCCGTGCAGGTTTGCGTAACAGGTTCTGTTATCTCAATATTTACCTTTTCGGAGGTTTTTTGGGCTCCCTGGTTATCGGTTGCCTTTACAGAAATTGAATAGTTTCCAGCTTGTGTAGGCAACCATACAAAAGAATAGGGGCTTGCCTGGTTTTCACCAATTTTTGCTCCGCCAACATAAAATTCAACTTTTGCAATACTCCCGTCTACATCCGTTGCATTTGCTGTAATTGTTAACGGAACATTTACTATTATACTTGTGTTAGCGGTAGGATCTGAAATACTAACATTAGGGGCTATGTTTAAAGCTGGAAGCTGAACTTGTACGCTTTCTGACACTATAAACGGCACCAACCTGTTTCCCGGAATGGGCGCCTGCACTATTCCATTTGGTAACAACCAGCTTACCGAAATATTATCTCCACTATGGGCCTCCAGGTGCAAAGCTTCAACATAATATTTTTGCCCCTCTTTAAGGTAGATTGATTTAGATTTTTGAGATGAATATTTATTATTTTCCCGCAGTCCTGTCCAATCGTTAAAATTGGCAATGCGAACTTTTTTTGCAGGATCGTCATTTTCACTTAACCATAACTCACCCATATCATCGCCTGAAACATAAAACGTATAATAACCGGTTTGAGGAGGACAGATAAAGCCTCTCACTCTTGCCCCAAAATAATCGGCAAAGTCAACAGGTGTGCTAAACGATGTTAAAGATCTGGTGAGCGTTGGAGGTTGAGCAACTGGTATATTTTCAATGTTTCCAAAAGGAACTTTACTCCAATATTCCCATATTATACTTCCGGCTGATGAACAGGAAGGAGCAGCGCCAACGGGTTTCGGAGATATCACTATGTTAACCCCCTGCGAGATTTGAGTTGCACCCTCATTATCTGTAGCTTTTAATGTAAGATTGTAATTACCTGGCAGCGCTGGTGTCCATTCAATAGTATATGGCACAGTATTATCTTCACCTATTTTATCCGAACCTGCATAAAATTCAACTTTGGTAATAGTTCCATCAGCATCTGAGGCATTGGCAGCAATGATAATTGAATTAGGAATAACAAAACCGGCGTTGGTAACCGGCGAGGTAATTGAAACAACAGGTAGTGCATTTGGCACTTTAACTGGCGCATTAGGTGGTGTTACAACTGGCGGAGTTGGTGGGTTAACTTGATTATTATCAAATGGCATCAGCCATTTGCCCGCAATAGGTGCCTCGCTTTTACCATCTGGCAAAACCCACGATACGTTGCAATGATCACCACTATGAGACTCAAGGTACAATGCCTCAACATAATATTTTTGGCCCACCTGCAGGTAAATGGGTTGTGATTTTTGTGAGGGATATTTTCCATTTTGGAGGTAACCAGTCCATTCATCAAAAAAAGCAATCTTCTTTTTAGCGTTGGGGTCGCTTCCGTTGCTAAGCCATAACTCTCCTTTATCGTCGCCCGAAATATAAAAAATATAGTTTCCCGAAGCCGGCGCACAAATATATCCCCTCATTCGGGCACCAAAATAATCGCCTATATTTTGCGGAGCACTGAAACTTTGCTGTAACCTCTTTTCGGCAGCAGGTATTGTTAATGGTATATTGGAAATGGACCTAAATGGCACATTCTTCCAATACTCCCACGTAATGAGGCCCGTGCCGGAACATTGGGTAACTGGCGCAACAGGCACGGGTGCCGGGGTTGGGGTGTCGTTACGTTTAGCAACAAACCTCATTTCCGAAACATTAAAGTAGCGGATATAATCGTCGGATCCTGGTTTGTTATTAAAGTAAAAGCGCAGCCATTTAGGATCCTGCCAATTTGAATTTGGATCAATTAACCTATCTGTGGCAACAGCGTCCATGCCGGCATAGCTACAACTGACAATACCATTTATGGCTGATATTTCCAAAGGCTGGTTACGACTTTTTATTTTATCTAATTCAATATCGCCACCTTTAAATATTATTTTATCGTTGAATATAACATTTTGTCCAGATACAAAATCCTGGCGAAAATCAAATCTTGAGATGATCCGGTCATTTTTATCTAAAACTTCTATAAAGCCGGTTCTGTTAAAGCTTGCCTCAGTTGGTGCACTCCTCTCAAAATTCATTTTTCCTATTAGTTTCCAACTGGTTAACCCTATATTATTACCCAAGTCCCTTTTTAATATTCGCTGATCAGCTTTTAAGGAAACTTCAATATTTACGTCGGGGGATTTAAAGGGATTATATGTTTTAACGCCGGTTTGGATGTCCCACTTATTAACCGCATTTTCATTAGGCTCTGTACCGCGGTACCATCCATTTTGATTACCCAAAACAATCCCTCTTTGAAGTCCTTCTAAAAGATCGATCCCTTCAGTTATGACAGCATCATTGGTAAATGCGGCAGTCCTAGTGTCAATAGTGTTTAAACCTGTTATTTTCCAACGATGCACACCAGCGTGTACACTTTCGTCGTTATGATACAAATACAATATACCGTTCACCTCTACTACAGTACCCGATAGTACATTGCCCGCTCCCCCCGGAAAAGCTTCTATATCTGGATAGTCTGAGGTGAGGGCTCCAAACTGGCCTACAAACAAGCCAGTGTTTGCATCTACATGGTTCCACATATTGGTTTGACTTTGCTTCCAAAACTCACCATGATAACCCCAGAAAAGGTTATTATCTTTTATTAACAGCGTGCCTCCTGCACCATGGGCTACAACTCCATTTCCGTTATCAAAGGCACCATCGGGCGGAAAGGGCCCCAAATAGCTAAGCGAAGTACTGGGGGCTGCTTTCCAAAGCCATTTGTCGGAACCCTTTTTTATTGCACCGAGGTGAAAACCTAGGCTATGGCCATTATCGGCCCTGGTATAATCAAAAAATATTGCATTACCCGAAGGTGTAATTATATCTCCACGAAATCCCTCCCATGGTGCCGGATCGTAGGCTGTCATTGGTGGTGTTTGTGCAATTGTTTCAGCTTTTGCAGACCATATTGGGTTATTTTTTTTATCGAAACCCAATAGTGGATATTTCATCAAATAGCATGGATGCCCCAGCCTTGTACCAGGTGTATATGATTTGCTACCGTCCTCTTCCATTAATGTGCGCTGCGGAAATTCTATACCCGTATACCTTAAAACGCCACCAATAGCCAATTCCATCAGGAAATATTTGTCCTCTATGCGGTTTAAAGCGTACGTACGGCCGTTGGAAAAAGTGACTATATTAAAAATCTTGTTGAATTGGTCATATTGCCCACCAAAATTGCCACCCCAGTTTCTTACCAATTTCCATGAGTTATTATTAGCGCCCATCGGTTGGTTATAATCAACTTCAAACTCTAAAAAGTCAGAGAATATCCTTTTAGGATTTTTCTTATCGACGCTGGTGTTGTACACATTTTTCAAAAACATTACCCGATCCATAAATATTTGGTCTTTATTGTAATGCTGAACCCTAAAATTTCCCACATCACCAACATAAAAAGAACCATCTGATAGGTAGGTAAGAAATGTAATCTCCTCGTTTCTTACGTCTTTCCAATAAAACTTGTAATCATTTACCGCTGCATTAGTTAAATAACCGCCCTGCTCACCCATTATCCAAAGTGCCACGCCAGTATTTGCATTAAAAGCTTTTACCTGCTGACTGGTCATATCAGACACTAAAAGAACATTATTATCGGGCGAAACTGCAAGAGCTACTGCATTGGACACCGATACGTTTATACCTAGCGATGATAGGGTACCATTGCTATTTACTTTAAACTTTTCTACCTTTTTGGAATGTACCAGCCATAAATTATCATTTATGTCAACAATACATTTTTTTGCATCCGAAAAATTAAGTGTCTGTATTACTTCGCCAGTTACTTTATTTAAAACCTGCAGTTGGTTTTGTTCCGATCGTGCTACAAAAAGAAACAGCCCAGACTTTTGAACGGCCATACCACTTATAATGGATTTAGCCGCTTTTTGATATGCAATGGTGCTTGGGTATATGCCCCCCCAAAGCATTTGGGCCGGAACACCTTTTATAAATGGCACCTGCCTGTCAGTTACTACCGACGTGGCAAATACAAAGGTTTCGGGTTGCGATTTACTTTCTAAAGGGTCGTAGCCGCCCCAATAAACGTTAATACCGTCGGTAGCAACATAATCGCTTGCCTGGTCGGTCGATTTCATACGCCCTATCCATGTTTTAGCATTTGGGTTTGACAGGCTCACTTTAAACTGAGCAGGCCAGCCCTCGTTATAACCACCGGCAAAATACGCTGTATTACCTGCTATTGCAACCCCTTTAACTGGTTCAAAAAGGCGCAATTTTGTTGCGCCGGTAAAGGCAGTGGAGGTATTGCCAATTTGTGCACCTTCCCACTCGTATTTTACATTGTTTGAAAGAACTTTGATATGAACCTCAGTATCGGCAACTGGTTTTCCGTCATCGTCTAAACCATCCCATTGCTGCACCTGCCTGCCGGCTGCGTATGTAACGCCACTCCAAAGTGTGCGCACAAGGGTCCCATCTTTTTTATATACACCCGCGCTGGTATTACTACTTTGGGATAGGTTAAAGGCAAATGTTTTTTTTACAACAGACTGACTAAAAGTCATAATTGAGAAAGAACATAGCAACATTAGTTGCAAAATGAAGGCTAAAGGTTTGGGCATAAGGGGTACTCTTTGAACTTTTGAATTCAAAAAAAAGTGTGGCGGCAATAAATTAGTTTTTTTAAAAGCCCGTGTAAAAAGCTTTTTTTCGGAGGATAATGGACTGAGGATTTATGTTTCGGGGACGAAAATAGTGTTGCAACTATTAAAACACAAAGTAAAAATCTAAAAAATCAATTTTTTCATCAAATAAAATTTTAATTAATATATATTTTATAGCTAAGTCAGGTTATTACAAAAATAACATGTGGATAAAAAAAACTAAAAGTCAATGCAACCTATTTTATAATACACATAAAAAAATTTAATTAAATGCAAACGATTGTCTTACACCAAAAAGCCACCCTATGCAGGGTGGCTTTTACTGGCAAACAGGGCGAAATGTTATAGCCTAATGACAGGAATTGTTATGGGAATACCGTTGCCGATAATTTGTAATTGGTATTTACCAGCGGGTAAACCTGAAGTGCTGATGATTTTATTAAACAGGCCCCCTACATGGTTAACTTTTAATGATTGAATTATTTGACCAGCAATATTAGTAAGCTGAATGTTGTAGTTACCCGCCAATAAGCCTGGTATGCTAACCGACGTGCTATTGCCTTTAACAGGGTTTGGATAAACTGTGGCAAACTTTTGGCGCTCATCGAAAATAACCCGAACCACCTGGCTAAATTTAAAACTGCCATCCTCATCTATCATTTTTAACTTATAGTAATTGTACCCGGCCAGTGGCTGGCGATCTAAAAAAGTGTAGGCATTGGTAGTACCTGCCAAACCAGTGGTTTTTACCTCGCCTATTTTTGTAAACTGGCTGCCATCGGTTGAACGCTCAATTTCAAAACGATTAATGTTTACCTCGCCGGCGGTGGTCCAGTCAACGGTAACTGCCCCATTATTTTTTATTGCTTTAAGCGATAAAAGGGTAACAGGTAACGCACGTAGTTGCTCAAATACCACATAAAAGCGATTGGCACTTGCACTTGCAGGATCGTTGGTAACCTCAAATGGCACAACTGTTACACCAGCTAAATTTACAGGTACTTCAATACCGCGGTACCTATCATTTAAAAAAGCACCAACAGCCATCGATAAGTCAAAATCGGCAGCATCAAATTGCCACTCATACTTAAGTTGCTGCATATTGCTCATGTTAATGAAAAGGGTATCTTTTGTTGTTGTTAACGGCCTGCTTTCTATGCTAAGCAAACTGCCATTGCGCTGTAACGAGATGTTTTCATTAAAATTAGACACATCTTCTGCATCATCACCATCTACTCCTAACAGGTAATTGTTGTTAAAGCGGGATAACACCCCATCGGCAAGGTTTCGGGCACTGGCATTGGCACCTAAGTACAAGCTTGTATAAAGTTTGGCATCGGGGCCGTTGCCAGTCCTAAATCCGCTTAAGTTAAAAGTGGTCAGTTTATCATCTTCATTTATTATAAAGGAAGGCCTGTTGGTATTGGCTTTTGTTTTTACCGAAAAGGCCTGTCCACTTTGAATTTCAGAATTAACGGCGGATGCTAACACGCTTTTAGTTCCCGAAGCATCTACGGTTACGTAGCCGCCGCGGGTACCTATGTTAGGATCCCAAACACTAAAGTAATTTTCGACAGCATTGTTATTGGCTGCATGCATAGTTACCCAACTTATGGGGGACGGGTATGGATTAGCCAACAAATTGTTTACGCCATTGCCTTGTAAAGTATCGTACACAACTTTACCGGTTAGTACGGTGCCGGTTGCACGTAAAATAGTACTGGTGGCAGGCATATTTTTTTGGTTTAAATCATGCGATCGATTGCCCCGGAAAAACAACAGGTACCCTTTTTTGGCAGATAATGTATCCTCGTTTGTATTTTGCCCCAACACCCAACTAGCAGGAATTGACCCACTACTAAGAGTAAACAGCGAACCATTGCCTGTGGCTGTAGCATCAAAACCATTGCTACCATTTACCGAACCGGTAATGTGGGTACCATAGCCTGGGTTGGGGTTTATGCTTTGAGAAGTGCTGGCATTATTTACACCCTCCTGCCAGTTTGCATTTATAGTTGTTTTTGTGTTAACTGCAGGTGCCAGCAACCTATACCCTGTTTTTGCCGAAATATATCGTTCAACTGTAACATTACCTACAATATTGCCGGTTGATTTTCCTATACGGCCGGTACCACGTTCATTGGATTTAATGATCAATTTGCCCAACGGGTTAACCACAACATCGTTGCCGGCGGCATTAGTAACATTAATTGCGCCGTTAAATGCTATTTGTAGTTCTGCATTATTAGAAACTGTTAACTGGTCAACAAAAATATCGGAGTTAACAATCATTTTGTGATTGGCAAGTATCATAATGCCACTGGCAGCACTGTCGGGAACTTTGGTAGCGTTGAGCCAGTTAACACCATCAGCAGATGATTGCCATGAAGAAATTTTTTCCCAATCTCCCGATGCAAGGCTTTGGAAATAACCTGCGCCGGCTGTTTGCACCATCGTTTTTCTAAACTTCATTTCAGAAACATTGAAAAACTTTAATTGATTATCAGCAGGGTTATAGGTGGCAAAGAAAAAGCGTAATTGCTTAGGTTCCTTCCAATTAGCTTCGGACTGCAACAGATTTGTGGTCGTTGCCGAAAAAGTTGCATATTTAAAAGTGAGTTCACCGTTCTTGGCACTTATTTCAATAGGTTGAGAATAGTTCTTATACTTATCAACTTCATCGTCCGTACCATGAAATAATATCTGGTCGTTTCCGACAATATTTTGTCCTGAGCGTACATCCTGCCGCAAATCGAACCTGGATATGATATATCCTTTTTTATCGAGTACTTCAACAAAAGCCACTCCTTTAAATTGTGCCTGGGTTGGAGCGCTTTTTTCAAAGTTCATTTTTCCTATCAACGACCAGGAGGATAAATTGGTATTATCACCAAGGTCTCTGGAAACTATTCTGGTTCCTGTTTTTTGCGAAAACACCATATTAACATCAGGCGATTTAAAGGGATCATATGTTTTTGCACCTGTAGTGACATGCCAAATATTTTCGGCCCACTCGTAGGTGTTGTTGCCGGGGTTCCATCCATTTTCATTTAGTAAATCGCCGCTTCTTGGCAGGCCAGAAAGTAAGTCTATTCCATCTTCAATCAATTCATCGGTGGTTATAGTAGCCACCTGAACTTCTATAGTGTTAAGTCCGGTTATTTTCCACCTATGCACTGCATTGTGCACACTTTCGTCGTTATGGTATAAATAAGTTATGCCGTTAATCTCTACTACGGTTCCGTTCATAACGTTTCCTGCACCGCCTGCAAATGCCTCTTCATTAGGATGGTCAGTAGTTAATACCCCAAACTGATCAACAAACAAACCGGTATTCCCATCAACATGGTTCCATTTGTTGGTTTGGCTTTGCTTCCAAAACTCACCATGATACCCCCAAAAAATATTATCGCCTGAAATAAGTGCGGGACCTCCAGCGCCGTGGGCCACCACGCCGTTTCCGTTGTCAAAAGATCCATCTTCGGGAAAAGGACCATTGTAGGTTATATCGGTGCTTTTGGCGGTACGCCACAACCATTTATTAGTGCCTTTTTTAACTGCGCCAAGGTGGTAACCATAGCTGTGGCCCTGGTCCGCACGGGTATAATCAAAATATATTACGTTTCCAGATTTTGTCAAAACATCACCCCTAAAGCCCTCCCAGGGTACAGGATCAGTTCCTGTAACATTGGGTGTTCTGGCAAGTATTTTGGACGAATTACTCCATATAGGATCGTTGTCGTTATCAAATCCAAGCAGCTCGTATTGAAGTAAATCACAGGGAAACCCAAAGGCTGTTCCAGGATTATAAATTTTTGTTCCATCTTCATTCATCCAAATGCGCTGGCCAAATTCTATTTTGGTTTTTCTTATAACTCCTCCTTTAACCAGTTCAACAACAAAAAATTTATCCTGACTGCGAACCTTGCCATAAGTACGGCCATTTTTTAGGGCAGTAATGTTTAAAATTTTATTGAACTGGTCGTATTCTGCTCCAAAATTTCCGCCCCAGTTATTAACCAACTTCCAGGAGCCGTTCCTGGCGCCAAGGGCTATAGTATAATCTACTTTAAATTCAAGAAAGTCTGCAAAAACCCGTGTGGGGTCTTGTTTATCAACACTTGTGTTATATACGTTCTGCAGAAACATGATGGAACTTTTAAATACACCACCGGCACTGTATAACTGTGCCCGCAAATTACCAACGTCGCCCACATAAAAGCTAGCATCGGGCAGGTAAGTTAAAAAAGTTAGTTTTTCGTCCCTAACATCTTTCCAGTAAAACTTATCGTCAGTAACTGTAGCATTTTTGAGATAACCACCGGGTTGACCAAGTACCCAGCCAGTAACACCGGTTTTAGCATTAAACGACCTTACCTGCTGCGTATCCATATCGGCCACCAGCAAGGTGTTATTGTCAGGAGAAATGGAAATGGTTGCAGCATGAGCCATTTTTATAACCAGGCCCGACGATTGCAATGTGCCGTCTACATTAACTATAAATTTTTCGATACCTCCGTTGTAAATAAACCATAGGTTGTCTTCACTATCAATTTTACAACCTTTAACGCCATTAAATTTTAGCTTCGTTACTAAATCGCCCGAAGTTTTATCTAATACGTAAAGCTCATCCATAGCCGACCTAGCAACAAATAAAAACCTCCCTTTTTGCTGAACGGCCAACCCACTAATCATTGACAATGGACCACGCATGTAAGAAATAGCACTGGCATATACACCACCCCACTCCATAGATGCAGGTACCCCTTTGGCAAAACTCACATATGCATCGTTAATTACACTGGTTGCCATTACAAAAGTTTCAGCAGTTGCAGGCTTTTCAAGCGGATCGTATCCACCCCAATAAACAATTTTTCCATCCGTAGTAACATAATCACTCGCCTGGTCGGTAGATTTCATGCGACCTATCCATTTTTTTGCATTAGGGTTGTCAACAGTAACTTTAAACTGCGCCGGCCACCCTTCGTTGTAACCGCCAGCCATATAAATAGTATTTCCCAACACCACCATATCACGCACTGGCTCAAAAAAACGCAATTTGCTACTGCCTGTTAAAGCGTCTGAAGTATTGCCAATACGGGCACCTTCCCATTCATATTTAACATTTGAGTTCAACACTTTTATTTCATAGGCACTATCGACTGGGGCTACCTTACCCTCGTCATCTAATCCGTCCCATTGTGCCATTTGGGGCCCCGCATTGTATGCTGTACCACTCCAAAGAGTTCTGATTAAAGTTCCATCTTTAAAATAAACACCTGCACTGGTTTTTGCATCGCTTTTTAAACTGAACCGAAAATTTATTTTTTTTCCATTTAATAATGGTTGTGCGTGGCTTATTAAGGGTAGTATTAAACTTAATAAAATTACTAAACCTGCTAAAAGTTTTGTTTTGAACATAGATACTGGATTTTAAACGCATGGCTAAAAACATGCGGATCTGGTATCTAAGAAAACTACTAAGGAGGCTATATTATTATTTAATTAAAATATTTAAATGCCCGTATCGGACAAAGTACTTAAGGCACATTTCTCTTTTTTAGAATTGGTGAAACTTATTCCAGTATTGAATTATAGTCATAAAAAATATATTTTGGAAAAAATAAGCTTACAGATAAAGCGTGTTAAAAATAATGTTAATCAATTTGATAGAAGATTAAGTGTGCTGACTAATGTGTTAGTAAACAGTTCATAACCAATTTTTATATAAAGTGTAGTGGTTTCTATTTATTTTTGGCACTTGTTGAATAAAAATCCAATAAGATGTTGTTTCTATAAAATGGAATAAAGATGCTCGTTACCTTTTTCCCATTTACACTTCACCCCTTCCCAAAAAGGGTACAAAAGGCGACGTATTGATTTCACTATATGAAGCATATGATTTTTTTATCGTGGGAAGCTTAGTGGGTAGAAACAAAAAGAGGCCATATCAATTTTAATATTGATATGGCCTTGATTGATTATAGGTTTTGAAGATATCATTGTGGTCATTACACTTTTACATATTGTGTAAAACAACTACTAAAATCAAAACACTTCTTATTGACTATTATAAATGTTTGGTATATAAAAAAAAGCCGCCCTTTTAGACAGCCTTTATACAAAATATTAACAAGGGTAATGGCAGCGTTACTATTCTACTATCGCGACTTAATTAAATTAAATAAAATCAAGGTGCTTTGACATAAAATTTAAAATGATGGCCGGTAATAATTCGGAAATGTTATTAACTCTTATCTATCCTCTTCTTTAAAAGGTTTTACAACTGGTGACAGAAAATTGAAAACACAAGAGGAAAAATTTGAAAGAATGGAGTTGATTGACAGATAACTTTCTGCATAACGGCGGGCATTAGCAGCCTTGCCGGAAGCTGGGTTATGATAGAGGAATTGAATAGCCTTATCAAGGGCTTCCTGGTTTTCAGGTTCAATAGTGAAGCCGAGGTCTGAAGAATGAATAATATTGAATAAACTGGTGCCATGTACGGCGGCAACAACGCTAATACCGCCAACGGCTAAAATGGTTGAAAGTTTAGAAGGAAGTACAAGATCGCCAGCATTTGATTTTTGTAAAACCAAATGCACATCTGCCAGGTTTAGAAACTCGTTAAAGGTTTCCATAGGCTGGAGGGGAAGAAACGAAAGGTTGGTTAAGTTACGCTCGTTAGCAAGGGCTACCAATTGGTCTTTATAGGGGCCTGATCCACAAATAATAAATTTTACCCATGGCAATTGGTTACTTAGGTTAAAAGCACACGAAATAATAGACTCCAAACCTTGTTTTTCACCAATTGCACCACTGTATAGCACTATAAAATCACCCGGACCAAAACCAAAACGTAAACGAACCACGTGATTGTCACTTATTGGATAAAACTTTTCTACATCTACCCAATTGGGGAAGAATACTACTTCTTTATTGCATTTGGCTTTGACCTTCGCCATCATATTTTCAGAAATTGTACTAACCACATCAGCCTTACTAAGTATAAATTTTTCAATACCAAGCATTGTATTTATGACAAACTTCGATTTAATCATGCCAAGGTCGCGGGCTGCATCTATTTGTAAGTCCTGAATATGATATATGAATTTAGCCCGCCTGATGGTTTTGTAAACCCATCCTAAAAGCCCCAACATAAAGGGTGGCGACACAACCATAATGTAAGTATACCTTGGTTTAAAAAGTGTACCAATTAATACCATTGAGGTCGAAAAAAATATGGAAAGATCAGACATTAACCGCTTTACGCCCGATGGCTTACCTGGCACATAATGCGGACAACGGGTAACCTTTGACCCGTTTGTTTCAATCAAGTTTTCTGTTGAATACCATGTTCGTTTTTTCCAATAGTCTGTTTGCACTTTCCACTGTGGGTAATAGGGATAAGTGGTAATAACATGATATTCATAGCCCTTTTCGGCCAGCCATTTCATCATTTCTCCATTGTATTTACCAATTCCGGTTAACTCGGGATAAAAATTTCCGCCAATCAGGAGTATTCTATCTTTCAAAATAATAAGTGAAGTGTGTAAAAAATAAATGGATTTTAAGATACGAAGACCAGAGGAACACTATATTGCATTAGCCCTGCGTAGGTTGACCAGTCTCTTTTATTTTACAATAAATATTGGTGAAATACGACATCTTTAAAATTGAGAAAGCAAAACCTCTGGCTCCGTCTCTAAAGCCTCCCAACAAAAAAAAGCTTCCAAAAAAATAAACCGGTCCAACCAGCACGCTGGTCATTAATTTGTATTTCAATTTTTGTTTAAATGTCCATTGCGACCGATGTGACATTTGGTTAGTAGCTAAAAACCTTGCTGCCTCCCAGGCGGCATACTCATTGTGTTTAGCCATATAATGAGAAACACCTCTAAAATCCTGGTGATCTATTTTGCTTTTTATTTTTCCGAATGGGCCACTTAAAACAGGATGTTCGTGTACCTCCATATCCAACCTGCTCCATTGGTCTTCGTCAATTTTTTCATATTCGCCGGCACCAACCTTAAAAAGGGCTAACTTTTGTAAAGGATAACCACCCTTTAATTTTTTACCCATAAAATAAATAGAATAGTTAAGCCAAAACCCTTCAAAAAAAGTTGTGGGCAAAACCTGTTGCATTTCCATTTTAAAGGCGGGGGTAAGGTATTCATCAGCATCTAAAAACAATACCCATTCTGTAACAGGTGGATGATTGCGTAAAAACCAGTTTCTTTTTTTGGGAAAATGTCCGTTCCATTTAAATTCAACGAAAGCGGCGCCATATTTTTCTGCTATTTGCCGGGTGTCATCAGTGCTTCCGCTATCAATAATAACTACTTGGCTACAAAAATTTTTGCCAATCGCCTCCAGGCATCCGGACAAATTTTTTTCCTCGTTCAGTACGGGAATAGCGATGGTCAAATTAAGAGGAATATCCATGAAACTAGTCGACTTTGAAAGTATTGATTGTATGAATTGATTTTTTTAGATGTTACTAAACGATGGCAGGCCGGTTGCCAGAAAGCGTTCTTTCCTTAATTGGTTTACAAGGGTGTCCGCCACATACCGTCCACGCTGGCATATTGTTTACTACCACCGACCTTGCACCAATTACACAGCCATCCGCAATTGATACACCCGGATGTATAAAAGCTTCGGCAGCTACCCACGCATTATTACCAATGTTTATTGGTTTTGTAATAAGTGGAAAGCCTGGAACGTTATAGTCGTGAGTACCTGCACACAAATGGCTTCCCTGAGATATGACGGTACGACTGCCAATAGTTATTTTACCCTGCGAATATAGAATTGCTCCGTTCGCAATGCCACATTCCTCTCCCAGATCGAGGTTCCAGGGAGCCCATATTTTTACGCCAGGATATACATGCACTCCCTTGCCAATTGTGGCCCCAAATAATCGCAGCAAAAAGGAACGCCAACTGTGCATTGGTTTAGGCGACAGTCTAAATAAACTGACTTGCACCACTCCCCAAATAACCCGGGCTATCCTGTTTTTTAACGAAAAAGAAGGACCAGTATATGTGTTGGTATTAAGCATCATTTATAAGTAGAAGGGTTATTTGCTCGTGACATTAACAAAGTTAGTGCCATGTAAAAATTATTGGCAGCGGCCGATGCTTCAAATTTTTGCTGGTAAATAATTCGTGCATTAGTTCCCATTTCCAACTTTTGCTGGTTGTCCATATGCATCCATTGCTGCAACATTTGTTGCGTACCCTGTTGTGTATCGGGCATCACAATTCCACCACTGCCTTGCGCAATTTCATCGCAAATATTTATTTGGTTGGCTATCAGTACCGGTTTGCTACATGCAAGCGCTTCCACTACGGCTATACCAAAATTTTCCTGGCTGCTGGGTAGCACAAAAGCTTCGCATCCATAAAAAGCACCCCATTTAG
This sequence comes from Chitinophagales bacterium, assembly GCA_038247635.1. Taxonomy (GTDB): domain Bacteria; phylum Bacteroidota; class Bacteroidia; order Chitinophagales; family Chitinophagaceae; genus Segetibacter. The sequence goes on along the minus strand of JBBRUR010000018.1, from coordinate 28,647 downwards.
TGGCTCCGGTTAGCATGCCGGTAAAAATTATTTTATCGCTTGCTGCGGGCGTTTGCTGTACCCGTTTTTGAAGTTGTTGTGCATACTCGGTTTCTAATCCCGGACCTGCTATCATAAGAAGCGGCAAAACGGTTTGGTTGTTTTTATTTGAAGCAATATTTATATAAGCCTCTATTAGCAAGTGAAGCCCCTTTTTGGGGTGCAACCTGCTTAAAAATAACAGGTATAGCTGGCTTTTTATTTGTGGATATTTACTTTCAATCGCCTCCTGCATACCTGCTTCAAATTTTGGCGGTTCGTCTACCCCCAGGCCCACATTTAGCTCCCGTTTAGGGTGGTAAGGTGTAAAGGGAATACGAGCCAGCATAAGCTCTTTTTGGCAGGTAAAAAACAACGCATCGGCATTATTTACCACACGGCCTTCAACTAACTTCCAAAACAACCAGTTACGGATAGCCTTTAATTTACGGCCCTTTGCTTTTTGAAAATACGGGTCGAGCATGCCATGGGGCATCACCACCATTTTTATTGACTTGTGCCCACTTCGACTATTTATCAGTTTTGTTGCTTTGTAGCCTGCAAAACTATTGTACAGCCACAAGCCGTGTACCACTACAACATCAAACGCTGCTGCATTTTTTTGTAACCATGGCAATAAGCTTTTGCTATATGCCCAGGGCCCTTTAGATCCCAACATAATAATTTCAAACGCATCGGTATTTAATTTGGTGGCCTGCGGCTCATCCATACAAACCACGGTATTGCGGACACCTAACGTAGTTAAGGCAGGTATCATTGTTCGCAAGGCCTGGCTGAGGCCACCTTTAGCAGCATCCATGCTGGCAGTTAAATGCAATAACTTCAAAACAAATTGGTATTGGTAACAATCTATGCCGCCCAGGTTTTAATCGGCGGCCTGCAAAACTTTTTTATAAATGTCCTCTATATGGGCAATCGCTTTCTCAGTATTAAATCGCTGTGCGTTTTTAATGGATTGTTGCACCCTCGCATCGCGTTCGGCCGTAGTTAACGTTACAACTTCTACAATGGTTTGCGCTGCTACAATTGCCCATTGCGCCTGCCTAGCTTTTTCCGTTGGCATGGCATCAATGTAATAGGCAGCACTGCCTCCCACCTCGGTCATGGGTGCCATGTTGGTAGTAATCACCAACGTACCCGAAGCCATCGCTTCGGCAATAGGCCAACCAAAACCTTCGGCCAGCGAAGGGAACAACAGTGCCGTGGCAGCAGCGTAAATCTTATTTAAATATTGGCCGTCCACGGCTGTTAAAAAATGAATATCACTGGTAAACGAAGAGGCTGCTGCTGCCTGTTGTAGCTTCGGCGAAGGCGGAAGCCCCACCAACAATAATGGTAACTTATACTGCTCACTATTTTGTCGCCAGGCATTATAAAACGCAATTACGCCCTCGCGGTTTTTGTACCAGTCGTTGCCGCCTACATGTAATAAAAAACCATTGGTAACACCAATGGAGAATTTATTCGCAACCGCTATACGTGCGTCATCAACATTAAACACTTTAAACGGTTGGTTTAAACCATTGTACACTACTTCTGACAAGCGAGGCTCGTGCTGCAAAAACTGCAAAAGATCGTATTGTGTTTTTTTGCTTACCGGTATAAAGTTTTGCCCCTTGCTATATCCCCTGCGTATGTATTGCTGGTATAGCCGCCCAGTAAACCCGGTTGGGTTTTGAGGGTACTGGCCAAGGGCCGAAAATTGCGCTAAAAAATCGTGACAATGAATAACATGCGGCCGGTTGGCTACTAACGGAACCCAAGGCCCAAGTGCCTGGTCGGCAAACACAAATAAGGTGTTAGTTGGGCAACTTTTTAGTAAACGCTTTACCCTTATTGGAAAAACTAAAAACTGATCGAGATACCCAAACCACTTTTTAAATTTAGCCACAGGCAATTTGGAGAAGACGGACCTTGGAGCCCACACCTGTACTGTATGCCCTAATTGTTGCATACCATTAAACAGCAGGTTGGTAAACCTTGGCATGCTTTGGTGTAATAAAAAGTTGGGATGCGAAAAAATAACAATGTTCAAGTGGAAGACGGAAAAATTTTTAATTTAATGTACCGGGTAACTAAGCCAGTAGTGTACATTTAACGGCTGATTTAAAAAGATACCGACAAAGGATTGACATCCGCCCGGCTGCCCCTTTCGGACGGCCAACCGGGGCTGCATAGATATTAAAATGCTGGCCAAAAAATAAAAATCATTTATGCGCCACCATTTTAAAGCAAAATGAGTTATACCATTTGGGGTTCGTCCATACTGGTCAGTTTTGTAATTTTAGCCTTGGCAACGGGGGTGGGACCTTTTAATGCAGCAATACACAGCCCTGTTACAAGTGTGCAAAAACCCAGCGACGACGGTTGTGCCCATTGACCCTGCGGCAGGTTTACCAGTACAATGCTAAGCAACAACCATGGCAAAAGGTTGCCTTTGCTTAATCCTTTAAAGCTGGCGAAAGCTATTGAAACACTTAAACTAACCCTGTACATAATAAGCATAATACCCATTACAGCACCCATTTCACCAATCACCCTTCCCCATTCGCCCTCGGCTATTAAAAAGCCTGTATTACCCGTCATTAAAAAACTACCTGCATTGGTGCCCATACCCATACCATAACCAAAAAATGGCTGGTTTCCCGAGGCCATTAATGCAGAATACATTCCACCCAAAAAACGATCAACTAATACGCCTTGTACACCGCCTTCGGCCTCATTTGCGTTTTCGAAACGGCTGGTAAAGGCATCAGTACCAGTGCTAAAAAAACTTGTTTTACTTAGTATTGAAAACAGCAGAACGATAACGGCGCCACCAAATATCATTTTACCGAGGTATTCCGTTTTTCGGGAAATGGCAATGGCCATAAAAACAAGTACAAGCAATACACCAAAAAACAAACTTCGGCTAATGGAAAGGGGGATAACCACCATGAGGGCAAAAGTAGCGGCATAAAGGTAGATGGGTTTTATGATACCCTTTTTTAACCAGAAGAAAATAATAAAACTAGCCGAAAGCGTGTAAAAGGCCACTGTACCTGTTATAAACGAAAAAGTTGCCGGTGGTCTGAAAAATCCATTTGCCCCGCTAAAGCCAGCACCGGCCGTATCGCCTCCCACACCCCTGTTAACCCATGCTGATTGCGGGCTGTAAAACTGCATGGCCACCAGCACAGCCATAGGTATGGCTATCAGCACGGTTATCCGGCCCATTTTTACCACATCTTCATAGGTAAATACCCGGCCAATAGCAAATATTAGTGGAAAGTGTAGCAGTATAATACGAGCCCCAAAAAGTGCTACGCCAAGGTTATGATGGCCCAATAAAAGTGCTGTAATAATACCAACCACTCCCAAAATACCCATACCCACCACGTACGAGTTACTTATAAATAAATTACGTTTTATGGCCAGGTATAAAATCATTAACGCAACCGGATCGCGAATGATTAATAAAGGCGAGGCAAGAAATGGCAGAAACCATTTACGAAGCGCCCCCTCAAATATCCAAAGCAAAAAGTATATCCATATCCATTGCTTGATGTCGGCATTTAGATCGATCTTTTTTGGGGCAATTGATTTGGGCACAAAGTCATTATTAAAATTGCCAGCTAATGATGTATTGTTGTTAAACTGCTGCATGCTGCCGCGGTAAATTTACATTTTCGATAATGGTGTCAATAATTAAATTTACGTAATTATCCCACGTATATTTTTGCGCATGTAAGCGGGCTTTGTTTCCCATTTCGCCCACCGCTTCCCGGTTTTGCTCGCACCAGTCAATTTTTTCAGCAATACTTTGCGGCGACCGTATAGGCACTATAAAGCCGGTTTCGCCTTCAATTACAAGGTCGGCGCCGCCGGTATTGGCCGTTATAATTATTGGCAGCCCCTGGCTCATTGCTTCCTGCATTACCAATGCCCTGCCTTCTACTATTGAAGGCAAACAAAACACATCGCAACTACGCATTAAGGCTAATACCTCGCTGTTAGGTCTGCCGGTCTCATACGTAAATTGAGATAGCTGGCCTTTGTAAAACTCCATGGGTGCCATTAGCGACCCCATCACTACCAGTTGGATGTTATTATTATTTAGCAGTTTTATTGCTTCAAAAAGATCGCCTAAGCCCTTGCGCTGGCTCATTGAACCCGCAAACAAAACCCTTAACGGCCGCTTTGCCATCGCTTTTTTATCGGGCATATTTGCTGCAGTACTATTGGGCGAACCAAAGGGCGACATGACGATCTTTTTTTGGTTGGCCCATGCAGGAATTGAGTCCCGAACAAACGATCCCGGGGTTACCACGATATCTGCCAATTCAAGTTCGCGTGATTTTCGCTGAAGCTTTTCGTTGCTGTCAGCAGTGCCGCCACCAAGGGTGGGCGCCCATGCTGCCAGCCGCTCACCTTCTTCTACAAGCAGCGTACGGCTTACTTCCCAGTAAGCTATTGGCAGGTCGTATACACAGGTAACGCCTTGCTTTTTTGCTGCTTCAAATGTTTGCAACGCCCCATCTTCGTAAGCGTAAACATGTGTAGCCTGTGGAACGCCTTTTAAAAGCACGCCAGCTACTTTTTTATCAAGATTGGCATATACTGAATCTACACTTGCCCAACCTGTTTCGTGTGCTACCGCACTTACTATGGTTAGTTTGGATAACACCATTCTTGCCACCTCCAGCAATGGATGCCCATGCACCAGCGACGCTGGTACATTATAGGTACGCCGTAAAAATTCGTCCTTAAACTTTTGTGGTAAAAATGACAACCATGGTGCACCTGGTTTTGTAATAATAGTTGTATAAAACCCTGCCAATAACTGGTGGTTTGATAACCCTTCAATAACTGCCCTAACATTGCGGTTGCCGGTAGGGTGAGAGACTATAAACTTCATTAAAAATGATGAAAGTACACCCGCCGTTGTGTTACAACGAAAAGCATTCATTACTTGTTTATGATTAAATAGTGTTTAATGAACTGCCTATACAGGCCTTAATGAAACGAGTAAACGCTTTGCTAATTGCCCTGGCAGCGATTTAATATTACCGAAAAAATTATAGTACCCACCAAATCCGCGCTGGTATACCTGGCAGGTAAACAGCACTTTTGACGTAGCTGATAACTTTTTGATCTCTTCTAATAATTCAGCCTTTTCGTGCTCATTGTAAATATTCCAGCCCAGGCAATCGGCCTGTATGCAGGCAAAGGCTTCTTTTTGTTGATCAATTACATTGGTATTCCATCCGCGCTGTATAAACGCTGGTCGTAACACATCGTTAAACACACGGCGTAAACCTTCTATCTCCGCTAATTTTCGCTTTTGACGTACGTTTTTAATATCAACCCAAACCCTATAGCAGGAAAGTATTTGCGGAAGATAAATATTGTCATAACCCACTGCCGAAATGGAGGCGGCCAGGTGAAAATCTTCGCCAAAATTGGGACGGCCGTGCAGGTAGTTGACTTTATGTAATGCTTGCCGCCTGAACATAATAATATTGGCTGCCACTTTATAACCTTTAACCGCCTGCTGCAATGCATCGTTGGCTGGCTGGCAAAGTACCGATCTAAAAAGCCTTCGCTGAGCAAGGTAACCACCTTCTTTATCTATTTCCTGCACGGCTGCATGTGCATAGCCCGCGTTGGGATATTTACTCATTTCGGCCGAAAGTAATTTAATGAAGTCGGGGTCTAACCTGTCGTCGCTATCAACCCTTACCACAAGGTCGCCGGTGGCTGCACGCAGGCATTCGTCTACATTTTGTGCAATGCCTTTGTTCACTGGTTGTGTTACCACTTTTAAGGTAGCAATGGTAGTAGAAAGCGTTTGTAAAATAATGGGGGTATCGTCGGTACTTGCATCGTTGTACACAACAATTTCATCGGGGGGCAGCGATTGATTATATGCACTCATTACAGCCTCTTTGATATAAAGAGCCTGGTTAAAAGTAGGAATACAAACTGAAATTTTCATAAGGGGAAAGACTAAGCGAACACCTGCCGGGGAATAGAGGCTAATATTTGCTGGGTGTATTGACTGTTTTTCCAGTTTATACACTCAGCATGCCCTGCAGCACACAACGGGTGATTTTTACGGTCGAGGTGCAGGCAAGGATGGCAGGGAGCGGTTGCGTTTACAACGGTACCTTTAAAAGCGGGTGAAATAATGCGACTTTTTAACACCTCGGTAATGGTTACCGTACAGCGGCTTGTAGCGTATTGTAGTAAATGCGATGGAAAGCTATCGGTAGTAATGGTGTAGTTAGCCTGGTGCGAAAGAAGAATAATATCGCCAGGCTCATGATAAAATTTGATAGTCTTTAACCCATGGTCCTCAAAGGGCAATGCATCTGCATCTTTATAAAAAAACGCATAGTAAGCATTTGGCAAATGCTGTGCTGCCCACCAAACCGGCACAAACTGGCGGCTGGTACCGGTAGGAAAAACAACTACACTGGTGCTTAAGTCGGCAGGTAATACAAGCTGCGGCGATGTAGGCAATGTTGCCTGCAACCGGCGGCTGACCGCTGTATGATCTGCAATTAGTTGCTGCACATATTGATGGTATTGAACCGCCGCCAGCTTTTTAATACCAATAATATCCAAAAAGCCCTGGTAACCTGCAATGTAACGTGCAGGCGGCACCTGTATTAGACCCAACGTATTGGCAATATCAAACAGGCCATTGTTGAGTACATCTTTTAACTGCTTTGTTTTTTTATCGTTAATAACTGCCTTTTGATAAGGAGCAATGTATTTTTTACCCTGCGCAATTCCGCCAATAAGGTTTTTTAACCCTAACGATGTGTAGGTAAGGTGAATTAAATCGCTTTCGGTTAAAATGGTAATACGATCTCCAAACGTATAGTTAGTGAGGTTACGTAAAAAGGCCGGAATTAATATGCCTATTTTTATTTCGGGTACTAATGCTGCAACCGAGTAAAAACTTACCAGTCGCATCCAAATATCACCATTTCCGCCGCGGGATGAATCTATGTTTAGTTGCAAGATGTTTTACTTTTTATAGCGATGCAGACTGCGGATTTTTTTTGTACAACTGCGGATTAAGACTGGGATCGTTGTACATTTTAAATTGCCTGTACACCTTAAAGTGAAGTTGATTATTTTGCAGCTTTTGGAACAACTGGGCAAGACATTTGGACAGGTCGTTCATTTGTTCATTAAGCACTGCCACTTTGTTGCTGCAAAGCGATTTATGTTTTTCATCTGCATCAATCCTGATGGTTTCTTCAAACATATGAAAACGTTTTAGTGCCATAATAGATAACCTGTCTATCATCATACCCGGTGTTTCGCTGTGCATGGGTAAGTGCTCAGTATTTTGCTGGTGCAATAACTGGTTCAATATCCACTCATCAATTTTTTCAATGGCATTATTACGCAACTGGTTGTACTTATCAATATTTCGTTTTGCGGTAACGATACGCCCGGGGGCAATTTCTTTAATACGTGCAATATCTTCTTCGTGCCACAACAAAAAATTATACTGATTATTTTCTTCAATAAACATCCATGGAAGCTGGGTTTGAGATAGCTCCATTTTGTTATGCCAGTCGATTATGTTTTTGTTTTGCAGCTCAAGAACGGTTGAAACCTTTATCATATATCAGGCTTGAATTTTATTACTAATAATGTCGTTATATAAATTGGCTACGTATGCCACGCTCCAATAAGAAGACGGGCGGCTGGTAAAGGCTGCATATTCGTTTGTTATCCTTTGGTGGTATTCTGGAATTACATCGCCTACAGAAAGCAACACGGGAACACTGTGAAGTTTAAAAGCAGCAAAAACACCGCTTTTACCAATATGCTGGGCTGGTGTGCATGATATGGCTTTGTGCAGCACCTGCATTGTACGCGACACATCATTTGGCAATTGCCCGCCAAGATGTATGCATTTTATTTTGTTAGCAAACACCTCTGCCAAGCGGTCAAATTCTTTTTTACCCGTATTGTTAATACGGCCAAAACCAATAAAAAACAGTTGTTTGTTTTGTGCTTTGGCAGCATCATACTCTTTACTTAAAATTTCTTCCAGTTTTGCTTCGGGATATAAGTTGCCAAAAATACCTATAAATGTATAGGCTGGGTTTTTAACTGTATCGATATGCAGTTTGTTGCTCAAGTTAGCAATGAACTCCGTGGTTTGCGCTACTATAGCAATGTTACTGAACAAGGGAATAACAGAGGTGGCGATTCCAGAACCGCATAACACCCATTGATACAACAGGTTACTTGTATTTATATGATTTGGCCTAAGCTGCCGCACCATATTTTTAATGAGGCCCCGCTGCAAATAACCGGTTATTTTATGTTTAACCGGCGAAATACGGGTAAAGCCGATCCATATTTCGTGAAACATTATTTGAAATACTCTATCCTTTACAAGCGGTTTTAACTGAGTTGCAAATGATGCCGGTAAACCTTTTGGATGAAATGAATAAATTACAAATTGAAAACTGATAAATAAAGGACTGAACACATCTAAATACCGGGCAGCGAGGTTGAAACGATTTTTTTGAGGTAATAATGAAGGCAGCCTGTAAACTTGTACCTGAATGTTAGCGGTGGCTTGCTTTTCTTCAATTATAGCAGTAATATAATGATCGTTAAGCGCAATTATTATTACCTGATACCCATTGCTTATTAATTGGGCCGAAAGCGTTCGTGTATAATCACCCACACCATCAAAACCTTCAGCAAGACAGCCGCATAAAAACGCTACTTTCATACCTGCCGCTAGTGAGTATTCATTTTTTTTAAAATGTTGAAAAGAGACGAAGGAATAAGACGGTTGATAACGTTGTAATTTTTTACTAGATTCCAGTTAGGCCCAATATCTATAAATACCTCTTTGGCGTAATGAAAAATATGCCGCGCTTTTTTTTGATTGGTACTTTCCATAAAGGATATGCGCCGGGTGGCATCCTGAAGCTTGTAAATCTTGATAATTTCTTTATCAAAATCATTCTCCTGCAAATAAGATAACACTGCCTCAGAAGATGACAGTAATCGCCTCGACTTGTTGATGAACTTCTCATCTACTAAACCGTTTCCTGAATAATTAGCCCCATGCACTCTCCAAACTGATAAGGGATCCTCAAAAAAGAAACTTCCGCCAAACGGAAGAATGGCAAGTATAAGAAACTCGTCAATATACATATCAACCCGGTCGGGTATAACAATACTTTTTAGGACCGACGACCTGGCTGCAAACGTTGTACCGCCTCCAAACAAAATATTGCTATTATAAAAACGTTTTATTAGCCACATGCCATTCAGATATTTACCCACTAGATCGGCTGGCAACTGCTCGGATACGGAAATTTTGCTTTTTGTATCGTAAAAATCGGCCGGCGAGGCAACATGGACAAGTAATGGATGCTTTTCAAAAATTTCTACACTGCGGCTGATTTTATCTTTGTAAAAGTAATCATCGGCATCAAGGTTAAAAATGTACTTACCCGAACATTTTTCAATGGCACGTTTGGTTGCGTTTGCCTTTCCTTTATTCTCCTGGTAAAAATATTTTACATTATGACTTAAATAAGGCTCAAGTACTTTTGCGGTTTCATCAACACTGCCGTCATCAACTATAATTACCTCTATTAGCTCTGACGGATAAGTTTGTTGAAAAATACTATCTATTGCCTCTTTAATAAAATTGGCATAGTTGTATGTAGGGATTATTACTGAAACTTTTTCAGAAAACATAAAGGAAATTTAGCGCGGATAGTTAGTTAAACGGCGACACACCCGCGGTAAGGTATGAACTCTACAATAATTATTAGCCTGTTTTACTGAAACAGCCGCCGATAGGTGGTATCGTAGCGTAAATCTGCCGATCTGATAGCTATCATTTTTGCCGGCACACCGGCAACAATGCTGTACGGTGCCACATCTTTTGTTACCACAGCGCCCGCGCTTACAACCGCACCGCGGCCAATAGTTATACCGGGCAGTATCACCGATCTGGTTCCCAGCCAAACGTAATCGTGTATCACCACTTTTCTTTCCCGTCCTTTAAAATCTGGTGTGTTTACCTCATGATCTGCCGTTACAATGATAACTTCAGGCGCTATAGACACATTTTCGCCGATTTCCAAACAGCCCCGCTGATCGATGCGGCAATATGAATTAATGATTGAACCTTTGCCAAGGCTAAAATTTTTGGCGCAACAAAATGTTGTATGCATAAAAATTGAACTATTCTTGTCCAACTTGTAGCCCATTACAGTTCTGTAGTACATTAACCTGATGGAATGACTGGGTATTTTATTAATCCAGTTGTTACAAAAATATAAACTGAACTCGTATATAAAACGTTTAATCATGAGGTTATTAATATCGACGATAAAATCGTCCTAGAAATGATACAGTTTTTATAGCCAGTTTTTTTCGCTTCACTTCATTTTGGCTAAAGCATTGAATAGGTCCACTACTTTGTACCCAATACAACTTGTCTGCACTACTTGGCGGAAACCCCATTAGGAAGGCACTCAGGTATTTTCGTGTCCATGGTTTGGAAGAACCCGTAGCATGCGCCATGGTATAACCCCCATGTATAAAATCCATTGCTTCGGGTCCCATTTCGCTAATAGCTGCTTTACTGCACATGGCGGCAATATTTAAAACGTCCTGATCCTGGGTGTAAAACATACTCGTTCTATCTTTCGAAAGATGGAAATTTTCGGCCTTCAGTTGCGAAGTATCTATACCGGTTTGAAAAACCTCCTTCCATGTATGCAAAAATTCAACGTGTTGCCTGGCCACACCACAAAAGCCTGCGTTTATATACGAATGTACCTCACGGGTAATTTTTCGCCCGCTTTGTTCAATAATATTATTCCATTGCATGCGTAATGGGTGCGTCGGCGGCATATCGTTCGATACGACTTCGTGAACAAGGGCAGCTCCATATTTCATCCAGGTTTCAAAAAAAGACCAGGGGCATTTTACAACAATATCAGGATCAAAATAGGCAATCGAATCGGCTGTCTTTGCGGGGCCATCCCATAATTCCAACATAAAATTGGGCTTATAATTGGTAAAGTGAAAATGGGTAGTTAGCGGCAAAAAATGTATTTGAAAGTCGCTGGTAACTTCTAACGTAGTTGCGTTGGGCCACTGTGGAAACGGTTTGGTGACACTTGCCGAACACCAAACAGGCAGCGCGCCTTTGTACCCTACATACATTGCCCCCCGAAACCCGTTGTTGTAAAGTGAATTAGCCAAAACTGCCACCCCCTTGTGAAAAGAACCTTCAAACAACGTACAAACTACCGACTCCATAAATATGGTTTGTTTATTTTTTATTTTATAAATGACTGAATAGATAAAAGGTTTATTCCTCGCTTTATCGGTTCATTTGTTTATATGTAGTTTGGTGTTGGCGTTCAATTAGTTACCAATCGAGCTTTGCAGTGGCAAATAACCGCTTCTTTTGTGCCACCTCGTTTCTATAATCTTTGTTACTAAACGTCTTTTTCAAATATAGCCGTTGAAGAAACATAGTTGTTATTGGCCACTACCTACACAATGCTTCAGCCACCAAAATTATGTTACCGATGCTTATAAAAAGTTCAACCCCGTCGGTAAAAACGGCCCATAAATGAGGTAAACTTTAAGGCCAGCTTTTTGCGCCGAAGCTCAGATTTGGTAAAACATTGAATAGGACCGTAACTATTTGTCCAAAACAGTTTGTCTACTGTACTAGGTGGAAAACCATTGAAAAAAGAATTAATAAAATGCTTGTTCCATGGCTTTTTACCTCCGGCAGCATGAGACATTGTTGTGCCTCCCTGTAAAAAATCCATTGCTTCAGGACCCATTTCGCAAATTGGGGAAGAACTGCACATCGCTGCTATATTAAGTACATCCTGATCCTGAGCAAAAAAAATATAGTTTCTATCGTACGAATGACGCCATCTGCCTGGTGTAAGTTGCGAATTCTCCACACCCGTTTGGAAAATATCTTTCCATGTATGCAAAAACTCTATATTCTTTTTATTAACCCCACAAAAGCCGCCGTTGATGTATGAATGAAGGCTCCGCTTAATTTGTTTTCCGTTTTCTGAAATGACCTCCTTCCACTGCATGCGTAGCGGATGGGTAGGCGGCATATCGTTAGTAATTATTTCGTGAACGAGTGCCGCACCATGCAGCATCCAATTTTCAAAAAAAGTCCAATTGCACTTAACAACAATGTCGGGATCGAAATATGCAATAGATTCAGCATCCTTTGCCGGGCCATCCCACAATTGCAACATGAAATTAGGCTTAAAGTTGGTAAGATGGTAATGGGTATTTACCGGTAAGAAATGTAAAAAAAAATCGCTTGCAACCGTAAGAGTGGTGCCACCGTGCCACAAATCGTAGGGCGTGGTAACAGTAGGTGAACACCAGCCGGGCAATTCACCTTTATAGCCAACAAAAATAGACCCCCTAAAACCGTTTTTAAAAAGCGAGTTGGCCAATCCGGCTACTCCCATATGGTACGAACCCTCAAACAACGTACAGACTACCGATTCCATCAATTAAGTTGTTTTAAAAACAATTTGTTAGCCCACAATAGCTATGCTAAAATATTGACTGCCAAAACAGGTAATCATAAATTTTTATATATAGAAGCATGTTGCTTTGCTATTAATCGCCAGTCCAAATGTTCGGTTGCAAGTGAACGTTGACCGGCAGATATTTCATTCCTAAAACCTTCGTCATTAAAATACCTGGCAAAAAGAGCAGTCATAGAAGAACTATCATTATTGTTTATCACTTCAAAAACGCTTCCGCCCCCATACGAACGAATACCGCCCGTATCGGTTGTAATAATAGGCAAGCCTACTGATAGCGCCTGTACAATTGCAGTGTTTGCGCCACTATCTAACATGGGCATTAACATTACATAACTTGTCTGGTACTGCTCCAACAGTTCCTCATCCGACAACTTTTCATGAAAAAAGACATTAGGCCGATTTAAAAAATCTACTAGTACCGGATGCATTCTAAACGCTGATGGTATGATGAAGTGGTATTCAATAGTGTCTTTTATACTGGCAGCTATTTTGTCAACCACGTTATCCATCATCTCAAAATTTCGAAGAAAGTGGCCAACAAAAAGAACTTTATTTTTTTTCATTAGTGCCGGATTGCCAGGCTTAAAAAAATCAATATCCACCCCATGCTTAATTACATGCAAATTTTCTTTTGGGATATACTTACTAAATAGTTCAACTTCTTCGTTGTAAAGTAAAATAGCATTGTTTACCGGCGATAATTTTTGTAGCCGTACCTTATTCCATTGCGAAAAAGGCAAATGTATTGTACCAATAAGCCTTGTGCACTTTTGTCTCACCGATGGAACAAGATCAAGGTGACTTTCAAGATATAAAATATGGCTTACATCAAAATTTTTAGCCTTTCGTAAAAACCTAACCTCATTTAAAATATCCTCAGATCTATGTTCAAGACCATTCCTGACTTTGTAAAACTTACCCACTAACTTATTATAAATATTATATTGGGCAATATTTATTGTAGGCTCAATGTCGCCATTAAAGTATTCGGGCAAACACTCGTAACCTGAGTATTTGCCAAACCAACTTATTTTATTACTTAAAATATTAACTTTCATGTCGGTAAGTTTCAAAATCTAACTTTATTTACCAGTCACTAAATCTCTAATTACTTCAAGGTATTTTCTTCCAAATTTTTTATCCGGCTCAAGATAATTTCCTTCTGCCCACTCATTCCACGACTTTATAAACACTACTCGTTTATCGGGCGGTAAATTTTTTACTTTACTAATGGCCTTTTGCATTACCTGCTTAAAAAGTTCTGGCGTACTGTTGTGCAATACAAAACCATTTACACCGCTGCGGGCGGTATTATCCCAATTAGGTATTACCATAGGGTAAACCTGCGATTGGGATTCCTCATCTTTTACAAACCATTTCATTGCTTCGCTGTATTCGTAGATGTGCGTGGGGCGTTTTAAAATATTTTTATAAACCTTTGCTACTCTTTTGCCATTTATCTTTTTTCTATAATAATTCTTAAGCTCGCTATCAGATTGTACGTAGGCCAGCTTATCGTGGTTAGCAGGGGTAATAGCATCAAAACCATTTTGTGCGGCATTCCAGGTAATGGGCACACCGGTAGCAATCAGGTAAACACCCTTTAAACCATTGGCATGGGCCTGCTGCTGAAATGTGTTGACAAATAACGCTAAATCAGGTATCGCTTCGGGGCGATAAACCATAAAAATGGGTTTATCATCTATGCGCAAATAGCGTTTGTCGTTAAATGCTTTCAGCAAAAAATTAAAATGGTTTATATAGTCATCCCTACCGGGGTAAGTTTGCTCTATTAAAATTTCATTGCTAAGTCCGTGCCAAATGCCAGTCCATGTTTCGTTGGCCCAAGCCAGGCAAAAAGGAAAATCAGGCTTACCACTTTGAAGTACCTCATTAAAAGGTCTTTCCAAAATTCTGCGGCCATTACCAAACCAGTAGTGCCAGTAACAAAATCCTTCAATACCGTATTCTTTGGCTAAAACTGCCTGTTGCTCTCTTACTTCGGGTACCCTTAAATCGTAAAAGCCCAGTTCGGTAGGTAGCTTTGGCTGGTAGTGGTTTTTAAACAAAGGTTTTGCTTTGGCCACATTTGTCCATTCAGTAAAACCCTTGCCCCACCACTCATCGTTTTCGGGTATTGGATGAAATTGAGGCAGATAAAATGCTATTGTTCTAACAAGACTCACTTAATTTTTTTTAAATTTGAACAGAAGAGAATTCGTTTTACAGTATTAGGGAAAAGAGCTTTTTTCACCAATGAATTTTTCATAGCAATCACCACTGAAAAGTGTTTTTTTGGGCATTAAAAAATTCTTCGATCAAATCACAAATCAAATTAACCTGCTTAATAGTTAGCTTGTAATACATGAGCAAACGTAACAGGTAATCAGGGTATTGGTCACTTTCGGCCAAAACACAACCACTGTGCATGACGCCCATAAAGTATGAGCTTGAGTTATTAAAAGCAGAAAGTATAATGGCATATTCTCAGTCAAGTTGGCGTGAAAACATTTGTGTTGTTTGTTAATACTTACCTCCACACCAATTGTTTTCGGGTATTGGATAAAATTGAGGGAGTTAAAATGCTAGTATCCGAATTTGCGAAATCAGTCTATTTTAAGACTGAGATAAATTACAGGTTCGCAGTTTTACCTAGCTGTGTTCAGCTGACTTCATACCTTGTTTAAACGCTTCCAGGTAAGCATGCCCCCATTTTAGGCAAGGTTCGAGGTGATTTCCTTCGGCCCATTCATTCCATGCATTTACAAAAACAAGGTTTTCTTCCCGGCTGTAAGGTTCAAAATCATTTACGACTTTGCTTACCCACGTTTTAAATTTTTCGGGAGTGCTGCCTTGCAGAACTAAACTTGGATTGGTGCTCTTTCTTGCTGTATTATCCCAACCGGGTGTCACAGCAGGAAAGAGCTTGTAACCGATATCTTTTAAATTTGCAAGGCTACTATAACAATACTCATATTCAATTGTGTTATATAAAGTAGATCCATGCTGCACAGGATTTATAAGGGAAAGCTTACGCAAAAACCGCTGTAAAAAGTTTTGCTTAATGTAACGTGCAGCAGTGCGGTCAGCAACTTCAGAAAACACATCCTTGGGGTGGCGTACACCAAATGGTTCAAAATCTATGGCAGCATCAAAACTTTCTTCTTTTTTAGTATTGGGAGCGTATGAGAACGCCATATTGCAGATGTATAATTCAAGACCGTGTCTGGCTGCAACTGCTCTCCATGTGTCAGCAGTTTTTTGCGGCTCAGGTAAAAGAAAACTTTTGTAAATAGCTATTACAGGCTTGTTATCTATCCTAATGTACCTGGCATCTTTAAAAATTTCGACAAGGTATTCCATGTGCTTTTCATCGTCGAAACTGCTATAGTTCTGCCTAAGTAAAACATCATTTTCCTGCCCATCCCAACGACGTGTCCAGTTCTCATTTGCCCAACACAACATAAACGGAAAATCAGGTTCACCGCATTTCAATATTTCATTTACCGGGCGCTCAAGCACACGTTTTCCATTAAACCAGTAGTGATAGTAACAAAATCCATCGATACCATATTGCTTTGCCAAATCGGCCTGCGCCTGCCTTGCCTCTGGCAATCGCAGGTCGTAAAAGCCTAAATCGGACGGCATGTGTGGCTGGTAATGTCCCTCAAACAAAGGCCTTGCTTTAGCAACATTTCGCCATTCAGTAAATCCCTTTCCCCACCATTTATCATTCTCACTTATGGGATGAAACTGCGGAAGATGTATGGCAATAGAACGAAGCTTTTTATTCATTTTTCCCATTGTGATATATGGATGGAAATAAATCTGAATCTTTAATTTTTATAAAATATTCCTAATTCCATATAAAAAATTAATACTGATGATTTGGGATAGGAAACAATGTATCCACAATTATTTCTAAAAAACAAAAACAATTGAAGATAATTAACAACAACTAAAATATAAATGATTAGATAAAGGGGTATTTTGACATATTTCAAAAATTCGATCACTTTTGAAATAAGGCTTCCCGGTAACACAGGCATGTCAATAACTATGTAATGCAACCGTTATTCACTCTCAAAATAGCCCATTTAAAACGCCCTTCTCAATGTAACTACCAAGAACGCGTAAAAGCACTTTAATGATAAGAATTAAAATTTTTTAAGAAGTGGAGATTATCTAAAGCACGAAATGTTTAGTTGTAATTGAAAAGTGTCTTTGTATTCCTTCATAAAAGGGTAGTCCATATTGCTCCACGCTTCTTTTATATAATAGCTAAAACCAACTGTTTGCACCCAATTTAAAATTTCGTGCAAATGCGATTGTTCGCCGGGCATTAAATGGTACTCAATAAAAAGATTTTTTACGTTTGACAGCAGTTCCCAGCAATCCTTTAATACCCTATATTCAGCCCCTTCAATATCTATCTTTAAAAAATCGACCGGCTTGTTAAGGTAATCACTCAATCGTATGGCTGGCACTTTAATCATTTCGCTGCCATTCCCGGCATCCCCAATCTTTCCGCCTACTGAGCCTTCCTGGGCAAACGAAAGAGTGCTGTTTTCATCCCAAACAGCCGAATGCACAATATTGGCATCCGAGAAACCAAAAACTTCTACGTTTTTTTTGAGTATGTTGCAAATTCCAGGATCGGCTTCAAAAGCCAGGATTTTTGCTTTGGGGTACAGGCGCTTAAAATAAATTATGCTTAAACCAATGTTTGCGCCACAATCAATTATAGTAGGGTCTTCAACATCAGCCTTAAAACGATAAACCTCCTCCAAAAAAATTTCATCAACACTATGCAAAAACCAAAATGGCGAACTTATATTAAAAACTGTATCGAAAAACTGAACTTCCAGAGGGCGCTTATAAAAAGAGCTATAACGTTTTAGCTGTAAAAACGAGGCTAGCGAAAGGCCTAATTTACCTTTGTGCTGATTGTAGTAACTGAAGTTTTGCCATTGTAATGCTCCAAGATTAAAGCGGGTAACTTGTTTTATACGGGATACCATTAGATGCCTTTAAGAGTAAACAGATTGGTTAGTTGTCAATTGGTGCCATTTGCTTCGTCCAAACACTCTACCATAGTCATAATTGCCGTGGATAAAGAAATCTGACCCATTGTCAACTACGGTAAAGTGGCACACATCCTCAGCAACATCTATTTGCTCTACCAATGGTTTATGTAAAAAAGTATATATACTATAAGCCCCTCTTACCAAAAAATTTGAGTCTATTACCATTTGTGCCTTTTCAGCACTAATTTTTCCTGAATCGGTCGAAAAAACCCTATTCTTGTTCTCATCTAATATCATTACGAATATTGAATATTCATGAGCACCCTGTGGAATATTATATGACAGATCAAAATTGAAGAAAATCCTTTCATCGTGAAAAAACTGGTCTTTCAGGTTACCTTCATTATCTGAAGGAGCAATTCTTTTGAACCATATTTTTTTATCACTTACCCCAGGTCCCTGATAAACAGTGGATACCGAAAACCCTTCCCTTACGTATCGGCGAACAACTTCCTGGGTTTCGCCCTGCTGTACAAACATGCCATTTTTCATAAATATGCAACTTGTACATAGCTGGGCAATAGAACCTAAGTTATGGCTAACAAATAGAACTGTGCGGCCCTCTCCTTTACTAACTTCGCCCATTTTACCCAAACACTTGCGTTGAAATTCAGCATCGCCTACGGCTAAAACCTCATCAACAATTAGTGTTTCAGACTCCAAATAAGCAGCCACTGCAAAAGCAAGCCTTACATACATACCTGAAGAATATCTTTTTACAGGGGTATCTATATAACGTTCTACGCCAGAAAAATCTACAATCTCATCAAACTTTCGCGTAATTTCTTTCTTTCTCATGCCAAGAATAGCCCCGTTAAGGTAGATATTCTCTTTACCTGTCAGCTCTGGATGAAATCCCGTTCCCACTTCCAGTAGGCTTGCAATTCTTCCTTTAATTTTTATACTGCCGGTAGTAGGGGCAGTAACACGACTGAGTATTTTTAATAAGGTACTTTTTCCAGCACCGTTTCTTCCTATTATTCCAACTGCATCCCCTTCATTTATTTCAAAATTGATATCCTTTAAACTCCAAACAACATCGCTGGTACCTTTAATTGATCTGTCATTTGCTTCTCCAATCTTTAAAAACGGATCTTCTTTACCCCTAATACGGGCATACCAACGTTCAATATCGCGGGAAATAGTTCCGGTGCCAATTGTACCTAATTGGTATGCTTTCGAAATATTTTCAACTTTAATGGCTTTTGCCATAGTTTAGATTTTATTTAATTTATAAAGTGAACAACAGTTGAAGCTACACTGTGTCAATAAAGTTTTTTTCAACTTTATTAAAGATGATAACACCAAAAACAACCAACCCAAGTGTTACTAAACTTGAGTAGCCGAAAGAGTACCAGGTAAAAGATCCCTTTCCAAGAAAACCATAACGAAACGTTTCGATGATTGCAGTCATAGGATTAAGTTCAATTAACCATTTAAATTTTTCGGGTGCGGAAGACAAAGGATAGATTACAGTAGTAGCATACATTAGTAGCTGTACAGCAAACGTAAAGAGAAAAGCAAGGTCGCGATATTTTGTAGTAAGAGAAGATATAATCATTCCACCACCTAACCCTAACAGCGCCATTAAAACAACAACAACTGGAAAGAGGAAAATTACCCATGTAATGTTAAACGTTGCGCCCCGGTACCAGTAGAAAGCCATTACCATAATAAACAATAACAACTGCACAGCAAACCTGACCAGGTTGCTAACTACTATACTTAGTGGCATGATCAATCGTGGAAAATAAACTTTTCCGAAAATAGATGCATTAACGCTAAATACAGTACTGGTTTTGGTAAGGCACTCAGCAAAATAATTCCATGCAGTTATGCCGGCCATATAAAAAAGCGGCTGCGGCAGGCCATCGGTTGAAAAACCCCCCATTTTGCCAAAAACTAAAGTAAAAATAATGGTGGTAAACAGTGGTTGAATAAAAAACCAAAGCGGGCCTAAGATGGTTTGTTTGTAAAAGGAAACAAAATCGCGACGTACTAAAAGCCAAAGTAAATCTCTATAATCCCACAAATCTTTTAAATGTAAATCAAATAATTTATTTTGAGGTTTAATCTCAAGATCCCATTTTTGTTCCACTGTTACACCGTTACTCATTAGCTAGCTAATTTTTTATTTTAATTGAAGAAAGTTAACCTTCTTCTTTTTTTTATCAGGTTCAATATAATTTTCATAACCATACCCACCGCCATAACCATAATAACCATACTTGCCTCCTGTTTTAACATCGTTAAGTATTATGGCCATATTTTTTAGTTTACCTGTTCTAAAAATATCGCTAATAAAATCTAGTTGCTTTTTAAGCGTTACGCGCTGCCTAATTATGTATAAGCTGATATCGCTAAACTCACCTAATATAAAGGAGTCGCTTACCAGACCAGCAGGTGCCGTATCAATAATTACAAAGTCGTACTGCTTTTTTAATTCTTCTATAAGCATTGTAACCCGCTCACTAATCAGCAAATCGCCGGGATTACCGGGTATGGGACCAGCCGGATAAATGTGAAGATTAGGAATTGTTTCAACTTCAATATATAATTCAGATATATTGTTGGACTTGCCTTTGATAAACGTGGTTATACCTGGCACATTTGAATCTATATTAAGGGCTTTTAAAATGCCTGGTTTTCGCAGGTCAAACTCTAAAAGAGCAACCCTGCGGCCAGGGATAGCCAGTACAGCGGCGAGGTTTGCACTTACAAACGATTTTCCTTCGCCACCACCCGACGAAGTAATAAGTATTACCTGTTTGGCCTTATTTTTATTTTTAATAAGGGACAAACTTGTTCGGATAATTCTAAATTGTTCAGCAATAATATCGCGGCCCATTACCGAAAAACCATGTAGCCTGCCTTTGTTTTCGTGTCCAATATCGCCAATGATAGTAATAGGAAGTTTTTTAGAAATGTCCTCTCTGCCGGTGATTTTATCATTCAAAAGGTCACGCAGATAAATAAACCCAATCGGGATGAAGAGGCCGAGTAAAATTGAATACAACTGTATGTTGGTGGTATTAGGCGAAATCGGTCCGTAACCATACGCCGGGTCAATTTGTTTGTAATTACTTATACTAGCAGAGGTACTGGTAATAGCAGACTCCTCACGTTTTTGCAACAGGTACAGGTATAAACCCTCGGTAATACTCTGCTTTCTTTTAATTTCCTGCATTAATCGCTCCTTTCGGGGAAGTGACGATAAAAAACCCTGGTAGCGGTTATTTTGCTGTTGAACACTCTGTTCCTGTAGCCGCAAATTCTTGTTCACATTTCCAATAGCCTCTAAAATACTTTCCTTAGTGTTATCTATCTGGTTGTTTAAGTCCTTCATTACTATGCTGTTTTTAGTAGCATAGCCGCTTTCTTTCTGTTTTAGCTGTTGTAACTGGTTATAGTTAACTATTAGCGCAGATAAAGTAGCATCGTTTAAACCCATAGTAGATGGTACCAGTTTATCATCAGGGGCGGGACCCGTAAAATAATTCGTCAGCATTTTCGATACGCTTTGCTGAACCTTTAACTCGTTTAACGACAAGGAAGCGCTATTACTGTTCCCAAATGCCTGACCCGATTGAGCCCCCATATCGATGATTTGGTTACTTGACTGGTAGCTTTCAAGATTACCTTCCACACCACTTAACTCGCCTGCTATAATATCCAGCCGCTCATTTATAAAACGAATGGTATTTTGACTAAGCTGATTTCTATCCTCTATATCAATTAAATCATATTCTCTAACAAAAGCATTCAACACATCCTTTCCGCGTTTCACATTTTCGATAGTTATCTGCGCCTGAAGAATGCTTGTTTTTTCGCTGTATATTGAACAGACTACTTTACCTGATAATTCGCCCGCAGCCTGTGCTACCGGTACCCACGACACTGCATAACTGTTTTTTTGGTCAAAGTTACTACCAGGTAAAGGGGTTAGAATGTAAGTACTACCATTAATATTAAAAGTCTTGTTCCAGGTAAAGTTGAGCGATTTTGTTTGATCTTCCGGACCATATTCAAGTTTGCCACCGCTGTTGGTTAACTCTTTGGCAGTAAAGAGTAAACTTTGACCACTATCTACAATATTTTGGGGAAGTAAACGCAGGGGTGCATCTACATATAAATCGGTTTTTAAAAACTTACCCAGGTGGTAATACGATATATTAAAACCGTATTTAGCAACCACCCGCTGCATAAGCGTCCTCGACCCCAGCGATATGAGTTCGTTGTTTAAATTTCCCTGTAGCTTGCTATTTAATGCAGTTCCTACAAGGTCGCTACTAACCTGGGCCGTGGCACCACTTTGACTGCCTTTAACCAGTACTAAGGTATTGGCACCATATTTTGGAGGTGTGTACCTAAGGTAAAGAAGCCCAATGCCTACACATACTGCAAGCGATAATAAAAAAAAACGCCATTGAGAGAGATATTTTAAAGCAATCTCTTTTATTGTAAACCCCCTTCCCGCATTTTCTGTAAATAATTCACTTTCGCTGTCCATATATCGCATGTTATTGGGTAAATCAATAATTTGAAGGTTACTAACCTATTTTATTTAAATAAAACTACAAAAGCCTTTTAAAAAACAAACAAACAATATGGCTTCGCCGCCCCCAGTCACAATTTTGGATGAAGTACTGGAAATTTTTAACTTCTAAAATAGAAATTGTCATTGACGTTGTACCGCATACGAAAATCACTATTCGTTATTCAAATTAGGTGTATGTACCAGCCTAATGATGTTTTGTTTGCAAACATAGTTGCAATGATGCTGCTTATGAACTAGTGACTGACTTTATTATGAAAGGGCAATGGGCCTTTCAATAACCATATGGAGGCAATTTTTTTGGCACAGACAGCTATAAAAAACATAAAGGTATAAACGCAAAAAATGCGTAAATATTTCTTTACCTTGTTATTACAGCCTTACAGGTTTGCAAATATTAGGAAAATGAACCGATACGTAACATTACGCCATTGTTTTTTATTTGGGCGAAATGAACCACTCACGCTTCGGACTTTTTCATATAACATTAAAAATAAATATAAAATTACTAAACGACACGGCTAAAAAATTGATTATCAATAAGTAAGATAAAATTTAAAGTGTTTGGCCAATTTTTGCAAAAAACAAAATCGAGGTTTTTTAATAACAATGACCTGGCTTTTTACAATAAAACTTTTTTATTTTCTAACGCTGCTTTACAATTTTAACTATGCAGCGACTACCGTTTTACTAAATTTCGGCTAAATAAATACCAGAAACCCAATTGCTTCGGAACTCCTTTAACCACCCGGACAACGCTCCTTCTAAAAAACTAATTAACTACCCGGACAACTCTGCTATTTTAGAACCCTCGCTACCCTGGCAGGCATACACACTTTCTTCCCATGCATCGCCCCGAGCAATCGGGGTTTAATCCCGACGCGTCGGGAATAACTCTCCTTTTTAGAACCTTTGATATCCCTTTTGAGAATTTACACTTTCTTCCGATGCATCGCCCCGATTAATCGGCGTTCAATCCCGACAAGTCGGGAACAACGCTCTCATTTACAACCTTTATCACCCCTTTTAAGAATTCACACTTTTTTCCGATGCATCGCCCCGATTAATCGGCGTTCAATCCCGACGCGTCGGGAACAACGCTCCAATTAAAAAACTATTTATCTATGCTGATATTACTCATGTTCTAGACCCTCGATACCCTTTCAAGTATACACACTTTCTTCCGACACATCGCCCCGATTAATTGGGGTTTAAACCCGACGCGTAGGGAACGACGCTCCTAACCATTCAACAAAACCGGTTCTTTATCAACTCCTCCATATACTTTCTACTTTTCATTTTTTTAATCTCCTTTTCCCTTTTTAAAGCTTCGGTACGTGTTTGGAATACCTCAAAATACCGAAGCCTCAAAGGGCGTTTGCCTGATATATAGTTGATAAATCCATCAAAGTTTTTTGACATTCGCCGGTCCAAATCATCGCACTGCCCAACGTAAAACGAAAAATCCTTCAGGCTTTGAAGGATGTAGACAAAAAATGTATTTTCGGCAATCATACGGAGAGTAGCCCCGATGCGTCGCATCTGGACTTTGCCCCAGATATACCTACTCTTTCCTTTTCATTTAAGCATTCGTTACCTCATTTATTATAGGCTAGAAAAGACTTTTAAGATTAGTGCACATAATAAAGTTTCCTAATTTACAATGATATCTGTCAGCTAACTCACTAATGCTCATCTCTTTTTTAATTTTTTATACACTCTACATTTATTAGGTTATCGTATTAAAATGCAACAGGTAGTTTTATATCGTCTTTACCTCTTGCTTTGGTAACTGGCACATTGTATCTTACCGACAGCTAACCTGTAGAAAAACTATTATGAAAGCCATTAATTTCCATATTACCGTGGCAAGATTTTTATGCTTAATTTTTAAAATAGTACCTAAATGAGAACAAGTTCAGTTATTAAAAAGAATGCTATTAATAATAAACCACATTGTAAGAATTTTTTAAAAAGCCAAACCATGCAGCAAACCATTTGGCGTAATATTAAGGTGCTAAAGCCATCCCTTTTTATAATATTACTGCTTGTATCGTTTCAGTATTTAAACGGCCAACCCGGCACGTTAGATGCCACTTTTGGTATTAATGGGGTAATCAAAATTCGTTTTATACAAACAGGAGTAATAACATCCAGCAAAGGCGCATCTTTTTCCATACAAACAGGTGGATCCGGTGATTACGAAACATTACGGGTATATAAATATGGCCCCGATGGATTGCCTGATCTATCATTTGGTACCAATGGTGTTTCAGAGGATGTTTACATGAAGTACCGTGGCAAGGCTGTACAAGACGATGGACGCATTATAATTGTTGGAGAAACAGGGCGACCCTTTGTAATACATACGCAGGTAAAGATTATACGGTTTAACGATTATGGTGCCATTGACTCAAATTACGCCACTGTAGACAGAGGCATTTCGTACCGGTTTGTAACCAAGGTGGTAAAAAAAGCAGGCGAGATAGCTGTTTTTGGCTACGGAATTTCTCTTGGGCCAGGTGGAAGCAACTCTGATTTTGCTATTACCGAAAATTCTCAAAAAACAATAAGCCCATTAAACCGACCTAACTCCAGTTTTGGAGGCTATGGCATCTTTTCTGCTTCAAAAAGCATAGCTATACAGGGTAATAAAATAATTGTTGCCGGGCTAGAATTATTAAATGTGCCATTTTATTCTACTGCCAACTTAGTAGGCAAATATTTAAATGGGGCACCTGACCCTTCGTTTGGTTTAAATGGCTTTTCACCTATCACCGGAGGGCCAGGACGATTTGAGCACATGGTACTTGCCATTAGTGGTAAAATATTTATAGCATACTCATTATTTGATCTAATAACCCAAAACTTCAATTTTGCCATTGAAAAATTTAATGAAAATGGGTCGCCCGATTTAACCTATGGTACCAATGGCATTAATTTGGTGAATTTTGGTGGCTTGTCCGAGGTAAAATCAATTGTTACTTACAAGGATAAATTTATTGTTGGTGGACGACTAACGGATCGAATAACAGGGCTATCTTCTATTTGTATAGCAAGCTTTAACGATGACGGCACACTTGACACAAGGTTTGGAAATAATGGCAAACAGACATTAAGTGAGACAGGTTACGATTATGTACTATCTCACCTAAGGGTTGATGGAGACAGACTTTATGCCTATGGAGACGTCCAAGACTATATGTCTCTTAAGGCTAAAATTACTGCAGCTTACCAATTGTACGATAACATTACAATTAATTGTGTCTCCAATAAAGAGGTAGCTAACGAACAGGGTTTAAATAACATCATTGTTACCGGTTTAGACCCTGTGCTTTTGCCTGTTGGGGCTGTTGCTCCATTTACTTATACCTTAACGGGTGCTACAACCGGATCTGGTAGTGGTAGCGCAAGCAATAAATTTTTTAAAAAAGGTACTACAATTGTTACCTATACACTAACCACCGAACCTTCTAAAACCTGTTCATTTAGTGTTACTGTTGTAGAGGGTCCAGCGGCAATATCCTACTATTCTAAAGCAACCGGCGACTTACACAACCTGCAAACCTGGGGCACTAATACTGATGGTAGCGGCCAACAGCCACCTAATTTTGGAGAGGGTAAAATATTTCGTTTACAAAACAGGGGGTTGGTGACCTGCAGCGGGCAAACAGCCCCCTACATTATGACCGCCGACTGGAAAGTAGATGGTAAAATAGTACTACCTAACAATACAGGCTTAGATATTAACGGTTTTACACTTTCCCACACCGGTATAGAAACAGATTTTGTGACCGCCAATTGTAACATAAAAGGATTTTTAAAGGCTGATAAAAGAGCAGGCGTAATATTAAAAAATATAGATAAAAATTTTTATAAAATTGATTTTGAAGGTGCCGTAAATAATGCCTCAACAGACTTAAAAAATCTAACTATTGATGTAGATGATACCGTTTACTTATCTAACCCTGTTAATTTGTTTGGCGTTCTCACACTTACAAAAGGTGTTTTAACCGGGCCCGCACCTTACAATAATCCCCCCTATATTGGTTTAACCCTTAAAAGCAATGCGGAAGGTACAGCAAGGGTTGCCCCTTTAGGTACCGGCACATCCCAAATGCAGGTAACTGTTGAAAGATACATACCGCCAAAACGAGCATGGAGAATTGTTGGTTCCCCGGTTCGTGGTAATTACATAAATGGTGGGACGGTACTATCGGTACCAAATCAAACAATAAATACCGCCTGGCAGGAAGGAGCTACCACTACCACCAGCAATCCCACACCTGGGTTTGGCACCCATATAACTGGTGGCTCTACAGCCAATGGTTTTGATGTAAACCCTTCAGGATCTTCATCTTCCATATCAAGATACAATTTAAATACTAACAGTTGGCAGCCACTAGACAATACAAATAATACCTCGTTTTATAATAATGCTTATATGCTTTTTGTACGAGGAGATAGAAGCATTCCATTAAGCTATAGTAATGTTAGCCCCACACCAACTGTTTTACGATCAACGGGCTTTTTAAAAGAAGGAAATCAAACGATTGAGCTTAGCACCCCAGGTTTTCATGCTATAGCCAATCCTTTTGCCTCCCCTATTAATTTTGCCACTTTTACCCGTAATAATGTTCAAAATAACTTTTACCTGTGGGATCCTAAATTAGGTGGAGTAAATGGTGTGGGCGGGTATGTTTTACTTAGCAGCAACGGCGTGGGTGGTTATTATACCACCCCTAAACCAGTGGGTCCAATAAGCCAGTACGTTCAATCGGGCCAGGGCTTTTTGGTGTATGCTTTTAATTACCCGGCAAATATCATTATTAAAGAAAGTGACAAATATGAAGGGCCGTCTGCCAATGTTTTTCGTTCTTCTATAATTGATAGGGGTATAAGGGTAGCACTGCAGGTAAAAGAAAAGGATAACATTACCAGTGTG
Organism: Chitinophagales bacterium; assembly: GCA_038247635.1. Classification (GTDB taxonomy): domain Bacteria; phylum Bacteroidota; class Bacteroidia; order Chitinophagales; family Chitinophagaceae; genus Segetibacter. The sequence continues at coordinate 1,422 of JBBRUR010000018.1, read as the reverse complement.
CTTGATGAAACTTCAACCCTGTACGATAATAAATACGCAACTAAAGTTGATGACCTGGATGCCGTTAAACTACCCAACTTTAACGAAAATATTGGCCTTGTTCGTAGCGGAAAGGTGTTTATGGTTGAAAGAAGAAATACCAACCTTGCAGCCGACACGCTTTTTCTGAAGCTATGGAATTTGGAGCAAAAGGAATACTTGTTGCATTTTATGCCAGAAAATCTTGCCGGTACCTTTATACAGTCTGCAACATTGGTAGATAACTACCTAAAAACTTCTACACCCATTGATGTAAACACCGGCAACACCCACACCTTTAAGGTGGATGGCAATGCCTCATCCAACAATGCGCAACGCTTTATGGTGGTTCTGGGCAGTACAAAAATTAATGGTGAAATAATTGGTATTACGGCAGGGTTTAAGTTATCGCCAAACCCCGTAACCGGCAAAACACTAAACATTCAATTTATAAACCAGCCGAGAGGAACTTATATTATTAAGTTGGTAAATAGCCTTGGACAGATAATTTTAAGAGACCAGTTTAAACACGGCGGTGGCAGTATAACAATCCCGGTTAGGTTCAAAAATAATCTTTTAAAAGGAGCCTATAACTTACAAATCAATAACCCCACCACTAATGTTAAAACGGCTATTGTGGTAATTAGTAGTGGAATGTAAAACAGGCCAGCAACTACAAAACTGTTATAATATTTAAGCGAAATTATTATGGTGATTTGTAGTTGGTGCCATGTGGGCAAAAGTTGAATATACAATAGCCATAAACCTACAATTGGGGGAGACTTAAAAAAAATAGTAATAATTAAAGAAGCCTTTTTAGGCAAATTTGGCTACTAGTTTTACCAATTTTATTTGCTTACACACAAATGTTTACCCCGCCAGGTTTGGCGGGGTAAACCATATAAAAAGATAAATGGCTATCCGCTATTTAGCAAACCACCGATTTTTAATTTTATTTTACTTCGCTTATAAATTTTTGGTTTTGCGTCTTCAGGCTTTGAAGGATAAACGCGAAGAATTTTTCTTCTGTTTCCATTCCGGAGATTGATTCCGATTAATTGGCTTTCAATACCTACTCATCCTGAACAACGCTCCTACCCATTCAACAAAACCGGTTCTTTATTAACTCCTCTATATACTTTCTACTCTTCATTTTTTTAATCTGACGCTCCCTTTTTAAAGCTTCGGTACGTGTTTGGAATACCTCAAAATACCGAAGCCGCAATGGCCGCTTACCTGCTGTATACTTGCTAAATCCATCAAAGTGTTTTGACATTCGCCGGTCCAAATCATCGCACTGCCCAACGTAAAACGAAAAATCCTTCAGGCTTTGAAGGATGTAGACATAAAATGTATTTTCAGCAATCATGCGGAGAGTAGCCCCGATGCATCGGGGGAACCCTC
>JBBRUR010000017.1:0-64843 GCA_038247635.1 Chitinophagales bacterium | reverse complement strand
AGGCAACCCCAAAAATGAATGAAATACTCAAAAGTTTATGTGGCCAAATGAATGAAACAAAAACCATTTATCCACAAACAGATTTAATCATTATTTTCAAAACGGGTTAGCTCTTGTTTGCGCGGGATCAGGAGTTCTGATATTAAACGCCCACCAATAATGCTACCCGCCCGCTGATCAAAGCTAAGGTGCTAACTTTGCACATTAACTTCATTTTATGCGCGAACTGTCGGTGGTAATAACGGTCATGAACGAAGAGGATAATATTTACCCTATGGTACAGGCCGTGGAAGATGCCCTTTCGGCAATTGACTACGAACTTATTTTTGTTGACGATGGCTCTACCGATGCTACCCGCACCCGCATTAAAGACAAGGTAAACGACCGGGTTATACTGGTTGAATTACGAAAAAATTATGGGCAGAGTACTGCTATGACAGCGGGTATTGACCATACTACCGGTAAATATGTAGCCCTGCTGGATGGCGACCTGCAAAACGACCCTACCGATATACCCGGTATGTTGCAACTGCTAAAAAACGAAGATTGGGACGTGGTGGCCGGTAATCGTAAAAACCGTAAAGACGGTATGTTTTTACGTAAAATACCCAGCAAAATAGCCAACTACCTTATACGCCGCTGGACCAAAGTTTTTATAAAAGACTATGGCTGCACGCTAAAAATATTTAAACGCGAAATAGCCGAAGACCTTGGCCTGTATGGCGAGTTACACCGTTTTATACCCGTGCTGGCGGCCATGCAGGGCGCCCGTATTACGCAGGTAGATGTAAAGCATCATGCACGCCTGCACGGCACCTCAAAATATGGGCTGGGCCGCACTTTTAGGGTAATGAGCGATTTAGTGACCATGGTTTTTTTTAGACGGTATATTCAAAAGCCCATGCACCTGTTTGGCACCATGGGTTTTGTTAGTTTGTTTTTTGGCTTTTTAATAAACCTGTATTTGCTAATACTTAAAATTATGGGTCACGATATTTGGGGCAAGCCGTTACTTATATTAGGGCTAATTTTTTTGTTAGGAGGTATACAGCTTATTACTATTGGTATTTTAGCCGAAATTAATGTGCGCACCTACTTTGAGTCATCCAACAAAAAAACATACCAGGTGCGTAACTTTTTTGGCGGGTCGTCGGCGCAGGCTGTTGCGCCCTCGCGGCAGGTATTTGCAAGCGAGTTTGCTACTACCGCTAAATAAACATAGTACTATTTATTATTTACCGGCCACTTACCTACGCATTTATTTTAATGGAACAAACAATACCCGCTAACACGCCAGTGCCTAAAAAACGCTCATGGATAATTGTTGTTATTAAAATTGCCATATCGGGTATTTGCCTTTGGTATGTAAGCCAAAAAATTGATTGGCTGGTTACCTGGCATTTGTTATCGGGTAGCCAAAAGGGCTGGTTATTATTGGCGGCAATGTTTTTTGTTTTGTCAAAAATGGTGTCGGCGCTGCGCCTTAATATTTACTTTAAAAACATAGAGGTACAGTTGTCCCAACCGGCCAACTTAAGGTTATATTGGCTGGGCATGTTTTATAATTTGTTTTTACCCGGCGGTATTGGTGGCGATGCCTACAAGGTAATTGTATTGAACAAACAGTATCCTAACAGGGTAAAAAAGTTAAGCTCCGCCGTGTTGTTAGACCGTATTAGTGGCGTGGTAGGTTTGGGTATTTTAGGTGGCCTGTACTACTTTTTTATTTTTAAAGGCCAGCAATATTCATGGTGGTTGCTGGCTGGTATATTACCGGCTATAGTGGTGTATTACTGGTTTGTAAAAAAGGTGTTTTTATTGTTTTTGCAAAGCTTTGCCAATACTTTGTGGTTGGGTATAGCCGTGCAGTTTTTACAGGTGTTATGCGTGTATTGCCTTATGCTGTCCATTCAAATACACCAACACCAAAGCCAGTATGTATTGTTGTTTTTGCTGTCGTCGGTGGTGGCTATTTTGCCTTTTACCGTTGGCGGTTTAGGCGCCAGGGAGGTTGTGTTTTTATGGGGCAGCCAGCATTTTGGGTTAAATAGCCAGCAGTCGGTTTACATAAGTATTTTATTTTACCTAATTACCGCGGCAGTATCATTTATTGGCCTGCGTTGGGTGTGCAAAAACCCTTTAAAATAGATATTTCTCTTTTTGCTTTTTTAGGCGTTTTTAAATAGATACTTTGATTTAGCATAATTGAGTGTTTTGAAACCATAAATCAATAAAATGAAAAATGTAGCCGCTATGGTTATTGTGTCCATATTGTTGTAGGCCTGTTTAAACAGTGGCAATGTGGCATTGCAAAAAACCAATTCTTTTTAGACAGTTTTAATACCGAATATTTAAAAGTTAACACGGTGTACAACGAGGCTCAGTGAACCTCCAACACCCATATTGTTACCGGGGATAGTACCAATGCGGTAGCTGAACAAAAAGCGGGAAAAGCCTTCAGCAATTTTGCAGGAAATAAAGGGCTTATTGACCGTGAAATTTTTTTTTAAGTAACAGGAATGACTTAACCCCGTTGCAGATAAAACAACTGGAGGCTGCGTTGTACCCGGCAGCCAATTTTACCCAAACAGCTGCGCAGGCTGTTGCCGACCGCATAACTGCCGAAACAAAGCAAACCGAAACGTTGTACGCCTTCAACTACCAGTTAAATGGCTTACCGGTAACCACCAACGATATTGATGCAATACTTAGAAACGAAACCGATGTAAACAAAAGGCTGGCCGCATGGATTAGGAGTAAGGAGGTGGGCAAACAACTAAAGGGTGGCCTTGTAAACCTGCGCAACCTTTACAATAAGGCGGTACAGTAGCTTAACTACACCGGTTACTTTAGTTACCAGGTTAGCGACTATGGTATGACCAGCAATGAAATGCTGGCCCTTTGTAAAAAAATAAATAAAGAATTAAATCCCTTGTTTCGCGAGTTGCCTACGTACGTACGCTACGAACCGGCTAAAAAATATGGTCAGAAAGAAGTGCCTGATTACCTGCCCGCACATTGGGCACCCAACCGTTGGAGCCAGGACTGAAGCAGCATGGTACAGGTGGAGGACATTGGCCTTGATAGCATATTAAAACCTACACGCCCGAATGGATAGTACAAAGAACGAGAGGCTTTTTATATGAGCCTTGGTTACCCTGTATTAACGGCTACGTTTTGGAAAAAATAGCGTTTGTACCCACTGCCACCAGCAGCAACATTTAAAAAAAATAACCATGCATCGGCGTGGCATATCGATCTTAAAAAGGATGTACGCAGCCTGAAGAGCGTTGAGCTAAGCACGGAGTGGTTTGAGACCTGCCACCACGAGTTTGGGCATGTTTACTATTATATTATTATACCAACGATAGTGTACCACCTATATTACAACAGGGTGCCGACAGGGCTTTGCACGAAGCCATGGGAAGTATGATAGGCATGGAGGCCATGCAAAAACCGTTTTTACAAGCCAAAGGATTAATACCTGCCAGTGCACAAAGCAACGACACCCTAAAGTTGTTGCAGGAGGCATTAAACTATGCGGTGTTTATTCCGTTTGCATCGGGCACCATGGCCGGGTTTGAGCACGACCTGTATGCCAAAAACTTACCAGCTGACCAGTTTAATGTACGGTGGTGGCATTTGGCCAAACAATACCAGGGCATAGTGGCCCCTACGGATAGGGGCAAAGAATATTGCGACGGCGCAACAAAAACGCACATTAACGACGATGCGGCACAGTACTACGACTTTGCGCTGTCGTATGTTTTGCTGTTTTAAATGCACGACTACATTGCCAAAAATATTTTGAAGCAACACCCACACGCTACCAATTATTTTGGAAACAAACAGGTAGGTAATTGGCTGGCAGCTATTATAAAACGTGGTGCTACCAACGATTGGCGCAAGGTGCTAAAAGAAGCCACCGGCGAAGAACTAAGTGCATAAGCAATGGTTGCTTACTTTGAAACGTTAATGGAATATTTGAAAAGGGAGAATGCCGGCAGAAAGTATACGTTGCCGGAAACGATGCCATAGGGTATCTACTAAACAAAACTGCAAAAATCTTCAACTGGATTTTAATAGATGTAGGGAACAGTTTTTTACCATTGTAAAAGCTGCCACAATATTATATGGTTGAACCGAGCGTGGCAACGATGCTGCCATGGAAAGATTTGCTGGTCACCAAAAAAAACCTCAACAATCAACGGTTCCCAAAATATTTAGGCTGGTCCAAAGGGCCCCCCGGGCATTTTAGGGGGCTGCCTTTGCCCCCAGCCATGCCATGGTGGCCATGCCAACTTCAATGGCCCGCTCGTCAATATTAAACAAAGGTGTATGTACATTGTGAACAATACCGGCGGCAGTATTGCGTACGCCTAACCGGTAAAAACAGCCGGGTACTACATGGGTGTAGTATCCAAAGTCTTCGGCGCCCATGCGTAGTTCGGTTTCTTCCACCATGCCTTTTCCCAACAATTCCCCGGCCAATTGCCAGCCGTTTTCGGTTAGGGCGTTGTCGTTGTCTACAAAAGGGTAGCCAACATCAATCAGCACATCGGCCTCGGCGCCCATGGCGGCTACAAGGGCTATTGTTTGTTTTTTTATCAGGTCGTGGGCTTTGTAGCGCCATGTTTCGTCCATAGCCCTAAAGGTGCCCATTAGTTTTACTTCGGTTGGTATTACGTTGGTAGTATGCCCGCCGTTAATGGCGCAAATGGACAATACGGAGGGTGATAAAGGGTTGTTGTTGCGGCTAACAATTTGCTGCAGGCTAACAATAAGTGTTGAGGCGATTAAAATGGTGTCGGCAGTTAAATGTGGTGCGGCTGCATGGCCGCCTTTGCCTTTTATGGTAATAAATATTTCGTCGGCACTGGCCATTATTCGGCCTTTTCTAAAGCTAAGTTTTCCTACATCAAGGCCGGGGTGTACGTGCAGGCCAAATATGCCTTGCGGGGTTGGGTTTTGTAATGCGCCATCGCGTATCATATAACTGGCGCCGCCCGGGTTGCGTTCTTCGCCGGGTTGAAAAATAAGCTTAACGGTGCCGTTCCAGTTGGCTTTTGTTTCGTTTAAAATTTTTGCGGCACCAAGCAGGCAGGTAGTATGTACATCGTGGCCGCAGGCATGCATTACGCCCGGGTTTGTAGAAGCGTAAGCCACCTCGTTTTCTTCCTTTATGGGCAGTGCATCCATATCGCCCCGCAAGGCAACTACACGGCTTCGGGGGTTATTGCCCACAATGGTGCCAACCACCCCTGTGGTGGCCATTACCTCAAAAGGAATGTGCCATTCGGTTAGCTTTTGCTGAATAAAGACGCTGGTTTTAAATTCAACATAACTTAATTCGGGATGGGCATGCAGGTGGCGGCGTATATCAATAAATTTGGGCAGGTAGTTTTGTGCCAGCGAAAGGATAGTATCTTTTAGCATCATTTGGCAAAAATACCAATTGTAACATCATTCTAAATTAACTACACCATCTTCGTTTATGGGGCGGTATTCTATCATATCGGCCACAAGGTAAATACCCCTGCCAGGGTACATGGCAGCTATTTGTGAACGTACTAACTCGGCATCGGCGCGGGTTAAAAAATTGCCCATCCTAACCCTAAAGTTTGGAGCCTTGTACATTAAATAAATTTTTTGATCGGGAAAATTACGCAGCAGGTCAGTCTTAACCTTGTTGGCATCGTCGCGGTTTTGGGTGTTTATAATTTGTACCCGGTAGCCACTGGTGCGCAGGGTAGAGTTTTGCATGGCCCGCTTATTTATTTCGCTTTGCTTTGCCGACAAGGCATCCAACCTGGAATCTTTTTTTACTACTATGCCACCAATGGTATCGGTCAAAAGAAACTGCTGCGCCGAAAGGTTACCTGCTGTAATCAACAACAATGGAAGTAAAATGAGCTTCATAAATATTTTTTTAAGATGCTGAGTATAGTCAATAACCATCGTTTGCAGTTTGTTGATTTACGATTGCCACGCCGGCACTGCACCCCAACCTGCTGGCACCTGCTTTTACCAGGGCTACTGCAAAATGGTAGGTTTTAATACCACCGCTCGCCTTTATTTGTACATTTGGGGGCAGGTGTTTACGCATAAGTACCACAGTTTCTACGTCGGCTCCTTTAGGTTCATAGCCTGTAGATGTTTTTAAATAATCAATACCGGCTGCTCCATATAAAGTGCAGCATTGTATAATTTCCTGGTTGGTAAGTACGCCGCTTTCTATAATTACTTTTACAATTTTGTTTTGCGCCTTAATTACTGGTAGCAAGTGGTTTATTTCGTTGGCCACAAAATCCCAATCGTTGTTTTTGATAGCGGTAAAATTTATTACTATGTCCAACTCATCGGCACCGTCAACAATGGTAAGCAAACTTTCTGCCAGTTTTGCTTCCACACAACTATAGCCAAAGGGAAAACCTATAACTGTAGCTACTTTTACCGGAGTTTGGTCCAACATGGCCTTCGCTATTTTTACAAAAGGAGGCGGTACGCATACTGCTGCAAAGCTATATTGTATAGCTTCGGCGCACAGGTTTTTAATATCAGCTACCAGGGTGGTTGGTTTTAAAAGGGTATGATCAATAAAACCGTTTAAAATCATTGCTCGTTTATTTTAATAGTAAATGTATAGGTTTTACCCGCAATCTATGGTTGAAAAGCGATTGGCAGGCGTTTATGTATTTGGAAAAATATGGCTACCTCATAAATTTTATAAGGTAGTAGTATCAGGGATAAAACAGACAAAATATTAGCGAAGCATTATCAACTACAATAGTGTTTTAACCAGTAATTTTAATTTATACAACATTGACATGAGAAAAATATTTTTTGTAAGCGGCATAGCCGCATTGTTACTTGCTACTGCCTGTAAAAAAGAACTAGCCAACGACAATGGGCAGGGAACAACGGTAACGCCTGCTATTGGTACGCAAAGCGACCTGTTGAATGACTCCATTTATTTGTTTAGTAAGGAAATTTTTTTGTGGCAGGATCTTATTCCGTCGTACCAGGCCTTTAACCCACGCCAATATACCGGTTTAAATAATGTGGCCACCGGCACCAACCAAATGAATGCCATACGCAAACTTCAACCGCTTGACAGGTTTAGTTTTGTTACCTCCATTGCATCATCCGAAGGATTGCAAACCGGGCAGGCCGTAAGCCTTGGTTTTTTTGTAAAGGCTGCAGCTGCAGACAAGGTAGAGCCTATTGACAGTGTATATTGGTATGTTAATTATGTGTACGATAAATCGACCAGCGGTTTGGCAGGCGTACAGCGTGGATGGCGGATAAATAAAATTGATGGTGCTACCGTAACCTTTAACCAGGCGGGTGCAACCCTTTTAAACCAGGCATTTTTTGGTACCACGCCAACGGCCATTTTTGAATTTGTAAAGCCCGATGGAGCTACTGCCGTCGCTAACCTTAGTAAAACCAGTTTTACTTCTAACTCAGTATTGTATAAAAATGTATTAAATGTGGGTGCCGCCAAGGTAGGATACGTGGTATTTAACCAGTTTTTTGGCGAGCCATCGCGCACAGAGCTGACCAGCGTTTTTAACGAATTTAAAAGCAACAGTATTACCGAACTGGTAGTTGACCTGCGCTATAACCCGGGTGGCTCAACCGCTACACAGGATGCATTGGCCAACCTGATAGCGCCTGCAACCGCCACTAACCAGGTAATGTATAAATATGTTTTTAACAGCCGGTTACAGGCGGGTAATTTTCCATTACTTAGAAAGCGTAGTGGTTACCAAAACGTATCGTTTGCCGAGGCTAACAATACCCAAAAGTTTAGTACAACGGGTTCGTTAAGTTTAAAAAGAGTGTTTTTTATCGTGTCTCGCTCATCGGCTTCGGCCAGCGAGTTATTGATTAATAATCTAAAACCATACATGGAGGTAAAGCTGATAGGCGACACTACCTTTGGCAAACCAGTAGGATTTTTTCCGGTTAATATTTACGATGTGGCCATTTATCCTATATCGTTTAAAACGGTAAACAGTGCCGGCAATGCAGATTTTTATAACGGCTTTACGCCCGATAAAAAAAGCCCCGATGATGTTACAAAAAACTGGGGCGATTTGGCCGAACCATCGCTTGCCAGTGCTTTAAAATTTATACAAACCGGCGCATTCAGGCAAATTGCCCCCATTAATAAATTGGATTATGACCAGCAAATGCGCATTCAAAAACAACTGGAACCACTAAACAGGAAGTTGGAAGCGAACCAGTTTTCAGGGATGTTTTTGGAAAGTAAAAATTAAAAATTAAAAAAGGCAAAGGGTTAATGGAAGAGCCGAGATGTTTGGAATATGAAATATTTGAGATCTGTGCTTGTAGCTTGCCACTTGTAGCTTGCAACTTGTAGCTTGTAGCTTGCAACTTGTAGCTTGCAACTTGCAACTTGCAACTTGTAGCTTGCAGCTTGCAACTTGAAGCTTGTTGCTTGCAACTTGTTGCTTGTAGCTTGCAGATTGAAGATTGCAACTTGTAACTTGCCACTTGTAGCTTGCAACTTGTAGCTTGCAGATTGAAGCTTGCAAATCTTATTCCTGTTTAATGGGGCCGTCCATTTTTGAGAAACGATTGCTGAGGTATAAAATTGATACGCCAAATACCAATGCCATGATGGCTAAAATATTATTTAAAATGCCGGTGGCGCCAAACGATATTTTTATAAGAATGGTTGAAATTACAAATCCGGAGTTACGCATTACTACATTAAACTTATCGCTTAGTACAAATGACAGCAATAATATTAATACATCGGTAAGTATTAAAACGGTAAAAAACTGGTCGAAGAAAATTTTGTTGAGGTCCTCATCGGCCTGTACTATTTCGGTACCGGGGCTAAAGGTGGTGCTTACCCAGCTAATTAAACTTTCTATGGAAAGAAAAATAAATAGCGGGATAAGAATACTTGACAGGATGATCTTAAATTTTATAAAACGAGCTAACTTTTTATCTGACTCAATAACGCTTTTCAGCTCAACATCTTTTGGTTTGGCAATGGTATAAAATACTATGATAAGCGCAAAAAGTATAAGTACCGCCACCAGGTCGTACATAAAATACACGTCGTTTTTTCGGCTAAAAAAGTCGCTGGATAATTCAAGTTTCGAAAGGTCTTTAAATACCCTGCGAATAATGATCAGGGTAACAATTTCGTATTGCTTGCCAATGTATTTACTAAACGATTTTGGCAAATAATAAATTAGCAGGTACACCTCGTAAAAAAGTATAAACGAAAAAGGAGTATAAATGGCTGCAACGGGATTAAACAATAACCCGTCGGAGAGCGATGATTTTATTATTCCAAAATGGACCAGTGCTATTAACGTCAGGTGAAGTAAAAAACCAGCAATTGAAAATCCAAGAGTAAGTCGCTCTATTTGCGATTTTGCTTTTTCGGTAAGAAAATAAGCGTGTATGTAATTTTTCATTTTTTGGTGCTGTAAAATTATATTTCTAACGTAATACTCTAAATACTAATAATTTTTAAGTACTTCAAATTAATTTGTCGTTTCCCGGTAAACTCTTTTAATTGTCAACTACCGGCGTTGGAACTTACTAAAAACGTCTTAAACCGGTCGCCATCATTTGCTCAACGTTTTTTAAACAATGCCTCCTAATTAAAAAAGTGTTTATGAGGGTGTTGCATATATGCTATACTTTAAAAAATTGTTAAGGCTTATCACCGTGCGTAACATTAATTGTTAAGCATTGTTCAAAAGGCCGCTTGTTGAATGTAAGTTATTTTAATAAAATGCCCGGCTGTTGGGCCAGGCATCAATAATATTAAGTAACCCTACAGCTTGTTGGATCGCGTTGGTCCACAGGTTTGCCTGTTTGTTTTCGCCTTCACGCTTGTTGAATCAATCACCGCACTTTTTAGTGATATAGTCAATTGTTCTTTTTCCATCGTGTTCCTAAGCCTGTTAGCTTCGGTTATTTCGGCGGCTTCCATTAGTGTAAAATTTTTTGTGCCAGCGGTGTCGGCGGCCTGAGCCTGTACCCCTGCAATGGCCATTACCAAAACGCTTAAAACTGATACTATTTTTTTCATGGTTAACGATTGTGGACTTTGACTCTTGTTCGTTTAAAAAGTTAGCCGGGGCAATGTTAAGGGTTTACAAACATCCGTTAAAACCCCTTATTGTTCAGCGCCTGGTAAACCAGTACTTTAAACCCGTTGGCGGCATTGTGGCGCCTGCCATACATCTGTATATAAAACTGCGCTACGATCTTTTCTTTGGGGTCTACCCAATACTCTGTGCCGAAAGCACCACCCCAGCCAAAAGTACCTACCGATACAGGTGCATTAGCAGCAGTTTGGTTTGTAGCAATACTGAAGCCTAATCCAAACTTATCGTCGCCCAGCGATAGGTCGCGTACCTGGTTGCTCGTCATCATCCGTACACTATTGGGCGATAGCAGGCGCTTACCGTTAAAGGTGCCACTATTCAACAGCATTTGTAAAAAAGTATCATAATCGCGTATGGTAGATGTTAACCCTGCACCCCCGAAAAATACGTTCCGCTGGTATTGGGGTAGCCGGGATTAATTCCTTTGTTGGCCGGATCGGCCAGGTACCCGCTGTTCATGGCATGCAGGCCTTTATCGTCTTCAATGGTAAGGGTGGTAAGGCGGGGTTGCTTTTGGGTGGGCAGATAAAACCACGTATCGTTCATGCTTAACGGGTCAAAAATATTTTTGCGAAAATATTGATCAAGCGTTGTACCACTTACTACTTAAACAATGTAGCCTAACAGGTCGGAGTTTAAACCGTACGTCCACTGTTTGCCGGGTTGGTGTAGCAAAGGCAACGTAGCCAGCCTGCGCATTGCGGTGCCTAACACTGGTCCTACCTCCGTGCCTATGCCAGCGGTTATATTGTTTTTTGCATACATAGCATTGGCCATGGGCGAGCCAATTTGTGCATAGCCAATGCCCGAAGTGTGCGTCAACAGGTCGCGGATAGTAACAGGCCTGACTGCTTTAATGGTGGTATAGGTGGTATCGTCCATTTTAAATTTATCGATGACACGTGCATTGGCAAACTCGGGCACAAATTTGGCCACCGAGTCATCTAACATCAGTTTTCCCTGCTCGTACAATTGCATAATAGCCACGCTGGTAATAGCCTTGGTTTGGCTGGCCACTCTAAACAGTTGATCGGATTTTAATGGTGTCTTTATTTCAAAATCGCTAGAGCCAAAGCTTTTGCTATAAGCTGTTTTTCCGTTGTGGGTAATTAAAACCACCACACCCGGCATCCATTTGTCGGCAATCCATTTTTCAATATTCTGGTCCAGCAACTTTAAGCGCTCAACCGAAAAGCCTTCAATTTCGGTGTTGCTTTTGGCAGCAGCAGTTTGGCTGTACAACCATGAAAGGGTCATTAAAAACAGGAAGGCAGTAAGCAGTATTTTTTTCATTTGAAAAATTCTTTTTGATGGTAAGTTAATGCGCTGTCATTATTTTTTCGTACAAATGAATAAAACGATAAAAAAATCCATGGGCTTTCATTTAGCAAAAAAGTTCCCGGCCATAAAAAGTGCAACCCCGATTAAACGACCGAAAGGTCGGTAGCCTGTTGTGCCTGCTTTATAATTTCCTGATACACATAAAAAAACCCCGAAAAAATCGGGGCTTTTGGGATATTTAAAAAAAGGGAAGCTTAGGCATCCTTTCCGTGGCATTGCTTGTATTTTTTACCGCTTCCGCATGGGCAGGGATCGTTACGGCCAATTTTAGGGCCTACAACAATGGGCTGCTGCTTTACTGCGGTACCTGCTGCGCCCGGGTCAAAATAATCGTTTTCGTTGGCGGCATAGTCGTGGCCTGCTGCGTCAATTTGCTCTTTGTTAATTTGCAGTTTGCTCATGTCGGTTTTCTGCTCGCGGCCGGGTTTAATTTGCAGTGGTGCGGGGCGGTTGTTTTCTTCAACCGGTATACCGCAGTGGCATAAAAACGATACGATGTCTTTATTTACTTCCTCATCCATTTTTTTGAACAAGCCAAAGGCTTCCATTTTATAAATCACCAATGGATCTTTTTGCTCGTACGAGGCAGTTTGTACACTTTGCTTCAGGTCGTCCATAGCACGCAGGTGTTCCTTCCATGTATCATCAATTAATCCCAGCGATACACTTCTTTCCAGGGCGTTGGCCAGCTCTTTTCCTTCGCTTAAAAGGGTTTTGTCCATGTTAGCCAAAACATTCATAGACTTACGGCCATCGGTAAACGGCACTACTACATTGGCAATACCCTGCCCCTGCTGCTGGCGAATATTTTTAAATACCGGCAATGCATTGGTACTTATTTCAGTTTTACGACGCTGGTAATTGGTAGTGGCTTCATGGTACAATTTGTCGGCCAATTGAGTGGCACTTTGCTTATTCAGCTCATCTTCGGTTATGGCGGTATCTAAACCGTAGTTCATTATTATGGCCAGCTTAAAACCTTCAAAGTCGCTTTGCTCTTTAAACGACACAATTAAGCCTTCGGCTACCAAAAAAAACGCATTGTCAAGGTCAAGTGCAAGGCGCTCGCCAAACAGGGCGTGGTTGCGTTTAGCATAAATTACCGTACGCTGTTTGTTCATTACATCATCATACTCCAACAAGCGTTTACGAATGCCAAAGTTGTTTTCTTCCACCTTGCGCTGGGCTCTTTCAATACTTTTGGTAATCATGCTGTGCTGTATCACTTCGCCTTCTTTGTAGCCTGCAAAGTCCATTACTTTGGCAATACGTTCGCTACCAAACATACGCATCAGGTCGTCTTCCAGCGATACAAAAAAGATAGACGATCCGGGGTCGCCCTGGCGGCCGGCACGACCACGCAACTGTCGGTCTACGCGGCGGCTTTCGTGGCGCTCAGTTCCTAAAATGGCTAATCCGCCGGCTTCTTTAACGCCGGGCCCAAGTTTAATATCGGTACCGCGCCCAGCCATGTTGGTGGCAATAGTTACCGCACCGGGTAAACCAGCCTCAGCCACCACTTGTGCCTCGCGGGCATGTTGCTTGGCGTTTAATACATTATGGGGTATTTGTTTTTGCTTTAACATACGGCTAAGCAATTCCGATACTTCAACGCTGGTTGTACCCACAAGGCAGGGGCGTTTTTTGTTGCGCAGATCTTCTATCATTTCAATGATAGACTTGTATTTTTCGCGTTTGGTTTTAAAAATCATGTCCTGGTCATCGTTGCGAATTGCATTAACATTGGTAGGTATAGTAACTACGTCCAGTTTATAAATATCCCACAGCTCCGCGGCTTCGGTTTCGGCAGTACCGGTCATACCTGCAAGTTTGTGGTACATTCTAAAATAGTTTTGCAGGGTAACAGTGGCATAGGTTTGCGTGGCCGCTTCTATCTTTACACTTTCCTTGGCTTCTATAGCCTGGTGCAAACCATCGCTGTAGCGACGGCCATCTAAAATACGGCCGGTTTGCTCGTCCACTATTTTAACGGCCCCATCCATTACCACATACTCTACATCTTTATCAAAAAGTGTATAAGCTTTTAACAATTGCTGGGCAGTATGTATTCGTTCGGCCTTTAGCGAGTATTCGTTTAACAGCCCTTCTTTTTGGTGAAGTTTATCGTCGGCATTAAGGGTTGCATTAGTTTCAATGGCATTTAAGGCAATACTTATATCGGGCAATATAAAAAAGCTTGGGTCCTCGCCCGACCGGGTAATGGTGGTAATACCAAGGTCGGTTAGCTCAACCGAATTATTTTTTTCATCTATGTAGAAATATAATTCTTCATCAACCTTAGGCATCTCCTTCGATTGATCGGCGAGGTAATGGTTTTCAATTTTTTGAAGTTTGCTTCTATTGCCTGGCTCGCTTAAAAATTTAATGAGCGCACTGTTTTTTGGCAAACCGCGCTGTGCCCGCATCAATGCCAATCCACCATCTTTGGGCTCGTCGTTGCCGTCGGCAAACTTCTTTTTTGCTTCGTTTAAAAATTGTACAGTTACCTTTTTTTGAGCCTCATACAGTTGGTTTATACGGGGCTTCAAAGCCTCGTACTCCTGTTGATCGCCGCGTGGTACGGGGCCACTTATAATAAGCGGGGTACGGGCATCGTCAATTAACACGCTGTCCACCTCATCCACCATAGCAAAGTGGTGTTTTCGCTGCACCATTTCGTCGGGGCTGTGTACCATGTTATCGCGCAGGTAATCAAATCCAAACTCGTTATTGGTACCGTAAGTTACATCGGCCAGGTAGGCACTGCGGCGGTTTTCAGTATTAGGCTGGTGTTTGTCAATACAGTCAACGGTTACGCCCAGCCATTCAAAAATAGGCCCATTCCACTCGCTGTCGCGTTTTGCCAGGTAGTCGTTAACGGTTACTATATGCACACCTTCGCCAGCCAAAGCGTTTAAATAGGCAGGTAGGGTAGAAACCAGCGTTTTACCCTCGCCGGTGGCCATTTCTGCAATTTTACCCTGGTGCAGTACCGATCCACCAATTAACTGCACATCATAATGTACCATGTTCCAGGTTACATCGGTTCCGCCGGCTTTCCAGGTATTTTGGTAAACAGCCTTTTCGCCATTTATAGTTATGTGCTGGCGGGTGATACTTAATTTACGGTCAAGGTCGGTTACTGCCGACACCAGTTCAGTACCCTGGGTAAACCGGCGGGCAGCCTCTTTAACTACCGCAAAGGCTTCGGGCTGAATTTCGCGAAGCACTTCTTCTATTTGCTCGTCGCGTTCTTTTTTTAGCTTATCAACCTGTTGATAAATGGTATCACGTTCAGCAATTTCCTCCATCGTTAGGGCTTCAGCCTCGGTCTTCAGCGCCTCAATAGCCTGGTCAGTTTGTTCAAGATGTGCCTTAATGCGTTGCTTGAATTCGCTGGTTTTGGTTCTAAGCTGGTCGTTATTTAACTGCTGGTATTCTGCAAAAAAATGATTGATCTTTTCTACAATCGGTGACAACTGTTTCACATCTTTTTGCGATTTGTTGCCTCCAAAAAGCTTTGATAATAAGTTCAGCATATATAGTTGGTGTGTATGATATTAAAACCATTAAAAAGTTAGGTCCGGTGTCAAATTTAATGCTACAATATGGCCCTTAGCCAATTTGGCAGAAAGCCAAAGGTAGCAAATGCCGCGGAGATGAAATGAGTGCACTAAACCCCGGCATTGTTAATTTTCGGCGCCAGCTATTTATTGTAAACAGATGCAACGCCATTTGATGGTTGAGGCAATTGGGATTTATTATTTTTTTTATTACTTTAAAGTTCTCACCTAAATAGAAGCATATGAAAAAAT
This sequence comes from Chitinophagales bacterium, assembly GCA_038247635.1. Classification (GTDB taxonomy): domain Bacteria; phylum Bacteroidota; class Bacteroidia; order Chitinophagales; family Chitinophagaceae; genus Segetibacter. The sequence goes on along the minus strand of JBBRUR010000017.1, from coordinate 49,521 downwards.
TGATTTTTGTAATGTGGCTGAGGCTTTGTTTGTTGGCATTTTTTGCTGACGGCTGCGCCACTATTGCCACTTACGACCAATTGGCATACATACAGGTTACCCAGGTAAAAGTAGAGGTATTGGCTTTAATGGATAAATTGGTTAACGACTATAACCTTTATGTTGAAGAGGTTGAAAAGGTAAACCGCTAGTTGTTTAAAGCACTTGAGTACGAACGGCACCGTCCTAAAAATGGCGTTACTGCAAAAATGTGGGATCGCCTGTTTAGTATTAGTGCTACCGGTGCTATTGACCAAAAATCAATAATTCCGTTGTATTGGGCCAAATGGAAAAAGGATAGTAAGGAAGGCGCTATATTTATTACCGAAGCAAAAGCGCAAGTGGCCGAAGGGTTTGATTTGATTGCCGGGCTGGAATCGAAAAAAATAAAAGAAGGCAACACACGGATTGCAGCCTTTATAAAAAACTAACTAAAATTTTATATATATGGCATCCAAAATTAGTTTTGACGAATTGTTTGATACGCTAACGGAACAGCTGGCCAACCTTGCTACACTATCGCTTAAAAAATATACTGCCGAAGCAAAAAGTGATGCGCTACAGTTTTTGGGGGAAATGAAAAATAAACTTACCCGATGGACAGTATTACTGGCCCAGGGTGATATAACAACAGAAGATTTTGAGTGGCTGGTAACCAGCCAAAAAGATTTGGTTAAAATGAACGGATTAAAACAAGCGGGGCTAGCGGCCATTAGGGTTGACCAGTTTAAGAATAGTGTAATGAACATGATTGTTGATACCGTATTCAATTTCATAAAAATATAAACCATAACTTTTACTTCATGCCATCTTTCCCCAAACCTGCCTTTGAATACATTGTTGGTATTGATAAAGAAATTAAGGCCCTCCGGAGCTATAAAAAGTCGAAACCATCGCTGGCAATTCCGGCAGGTACAAATCAAAACCTGCTTTTGGCTACCTGGAACATAGCCAACTTTGGCGACCAGCACCGCGAGACACCCCACATTAAAATGCTGGCTGAAATAGTGTCGTGGTTTGACCTGGTGGCTATACAGGAAATAAAAAATAATAGTGGCCATTTTATGCAATTGGTTGGAATGCTCGGCAACCGTTTTGGCTATATTTTTTCAGATGCATCGGGCAATAACGAACGGATGGCATTTTTATATAGGAAAAGCAAGGTCAAAATTTTAAGCGAAGTGGCTGAACTTGACATTCCGCCATCAGCCTTACGGCATGTAAAGTTGCCGGGTGTGGAGGCCTCGTTTAACGGGTTTGACCGAAGCCCGTACCTGGCAGCATTTAAGGCCAACACCATGAAATTTTCGTTGCTAAACGTGCATTTGTATTTTGGAAGCGATAGTCAAAAGGCCTCTATTGAAAGGCGCAGCCTTGAGGCATATTGCATTGGCCGGTGGGCCGATTTAAGATCGGAAGGTAAGTTTTCGTATACCAAAACGGTGTTTGCGCTGGGCGATTTTAACCTGCCGAAGTTTGATAAAAACGACCCCATTTATAAGGCATTAGTACAACGTGGGCTGCAATTACCTGAACATACCTCCAAAGTATATTCAAACATAAATAACGACAAAGCTTACGACCAAATCGCGTTTTTACCAGGATTAAAAAGCAAGATAATATCGCACGGCGTGTTTCCTTTTGACAATGTTGTATTTGCCGATTTGTATAAAAATAGTACAACCGCCAGCTTTAAAAGCTATGTAAAATATTATTTGTCGGATCACCGGCCTATGTGGATGGAACTATCTACTACCTAAGCCGGTGGCTACCTGTGGCTATCACTGTAAAAACAAAGCCATTTATATATTTTTCTGTTACCCGTGCCCAAAGCCTGTACATACTTGTAGCTGTACTGTCTATTGTTTGAGTTTTACCCCTCAAACCTTACCTTTGCAGCCGTTTATCAAAACGTACATATCGTTTTGGACAACGTTGGTATTGATTTTTTTATATATTATTGAAAGTCATTGCCTTTGTTATAAAAGAAATAAAAATCTTTGTTACATGAGTGGTCAGTTAAAGGAAGTGCGTAACCGCATAAAAAGCGTACAAAGTACCCAGCAAATTACTAAAGCCATGAAAATGGTAAGTGCTGCAAAGTTGCGCCGCGCTCAGGATGCCATTGTGCAAATGAGGCCCTACGCCCAAAAGCTACAGGAAATGTTAAGCAACATAGTTAGTAATGCTGAAGGAGAAGTGGGAGGTGCGTTGGCCAAAGACCGTGGTACTGAAAAAGTACTAATGATAGTTATTACCAGCGACCGCGGTTTGGCAGGTGGTTACAATGCCAACATTGTAAAACTGGTTAAACTTACAGTAGAAGAAAAATACAAAGCACAACATAAAAAAGGCAATGTGTCTGTTTGGAACATTGGCAAAAAAGGATACGAGGGGCTTACCCGTGCCGACTATAAAACCGATGCTACATTTAAAGATTTGTTTTTAAGCCTGTCTTTCGAAAATGTGCAGCAAATAGCCATAGCTGCTGTAAAAGCTTTTGAAAATAAAGAGTTTGATGTGGTTGAGCTGGTTTATAGCGAATTTAAAAATGCCGCCACCCAGCTTTTTGTTGTGGAAAGATTTTTACCTATCCCCAAAATTGAAAAGAAGGAAGGCATTAAAAAGGCTGACTTTATATTTGAGCCGGCAAGGGAAGAATTGGTGGCAGAAATGATGCCCAAAATATTAAATACACAGTTGTTTAAAGCGGTGCTGGATGCACATGCAAGCGAGCATGGTGCCCGCATGACCGCTATGGATAAGGCCAGCGAAAATGCCAACGAACTGTTGAAAACACTAAAGATATCGTACAACAGGGCCCGCCAGGCAGCCATTACAACTGAACTTACCGAAATTGTAAGCGGTGCTGCGGCATTGCAGGGATAGTGTTTTGTTGGAAGGCGGGAGCCAGCAGTCGGGAGTCTTTAGTCGGTAGCCAGCAGCCGGGAGTTGGGAGTCTTTAGTCGGGAGCGAACAGCCAACAGCCAAAACTTTCAGCTTGCAACTTGAAACTTGCAACTTGAAACTTGTCGCTTGCAGCTTGAAACTTGCAACTTGAAACTTGTCGCTTGCAGTTTGAAACCTGCAACTTGCAACTTGAAACCTGCAACTTGCAACTTGAAACTTGAAACTTGAAACTTGCAGCTTGCAGCTTGAAACTTAAAACTTATCGCCTGCAACTTCAAACTTGCAGCTTGAAACTTGCAGCTTGAAACTTAAAACTTGTCGCCTGCAACTTCAAACTTGCCGCTTGAAACTTGTCGCTAAAAAACATTACTTAAAAAACATTCCCGCAGTTGGGACAGTCATGGAGCTATCGCAGATTATTCCTCATATTGAAGCGTTGATTTTTGCCAGCGACAAACCGTTGACAATGCACGATATTGTTGAATTGATTAATAATGCTTTTGGGTTTATGGACGGGCGTATTACCCCTGACCAGGTACAAGCGGCGGTTGACGGTATACAGGAAAAATACAATGCCGGGTTTTACCCTTTTGAAGTTAGGGAAAGTGGTGGTGGTTGGCAGTTTCTTACCAAAACAGCCTTTCATAAAACGGTTGGGCAGTTAAATGGCGACAAATTTTTAAAGCGCCTGTCGAACGCTGCGCTGGAAACCCTGGCCATCATTGCTTATAAACAGCCAATTACCAAGGGTGAGGTAGAAGCAATTCGTGGTGTAAACAGTGACTATTCCATTCAAAAATTACTTGAAAAAGAATTGATCGTTATTAGCGGACGGAACGAAAACCTGCCAGGTAAGCCATTGGTGTACGCTACTTCAAAGGCCTTTATGGATTATTTTGGTATTAATAACACCAACGACCTGCCTAAAATAAAAGAAGTACTATCCGAACAATTTATTGAGGCTACCGTGGTAAATAGTGCTTTAAATGCACACGAACACATGGCCTACAGCGAAGCCCATGTTGATGATACGCCAAAAGCCCAGCGCGAACTATTTGAAGAGACCAATATTACCGTTGCAGAATTGGTGCAGATAAAAAATGAACCGCTACAAGTGGATGATGATACCCCGGCAAATGCCAGCGATAAGCCTGCTGACAACAATGCACCTGCCGATACCTACGCCAAAAACGATGCGTCCGCGGCCTGATAGAAGCTGTAAAGTCTTCATCTACCCCATTACGTTTTAGTAAAAGCATTTGCCCTTAAAAGCTTCAAAACTACCCGCAAACAGGTGCCATAATTTATTTTGGTGCTACATTCGCGTCACTTATGTCGCCACAACTTTCCAACGCACAACTTACCCAGGTAGCCAAACAATTTGGTACGCCTGTTTACGCCTACCATGCCGAAGCCATTGCATATCAATACCAACAATTGGTAAATGCCTTTGCGCAAACCAATGTATTGTTTTTTTATGCCTGCAAGGCGTTAACCAATATTAGTGTTTTACGGTATGTAAAAAAGCTTGGTGCAGGAGTAGATTGCAGCTCAATAAACGAGGTTAAACTTGCCCTGTACGCGGGTTTCGATCCTGCTTCGGTTTTGTACACCTCTAATGGAATTCATTTTGACGAAATAGTGGCCGCCAAGCAGCTTGGCGTACGTATTAATATCGACAGTTTATCTAACCTACAAAAATTTGGTGCAGCATTTGGTCATAGCTATCCGGTAAGCGTTCGGCTACGGCCCAACATACTTGCCGGTGGAAATTTAAAAATATCGACCGGGCACGATAAAAGTAAGTTTGGTATACCTGTTGAACAGGTGGAGCAACTAATTAATATTGTACAACAACACAACCTTTTTATACGCGGCCTGCACATACACACCGGCAGCGAAATAAAAGATGTAGAAGTGTTTGTAAAAGGCAGCCAGGTATTGTTTGACCTGATACCCCGGTTTAGCGAAATTGAATTTCTTGATTTGGGGGGCGGATTTAAAGTGCCATACAACGAGGGCGACCCCGAAACCAATATGGTATTACTTGGCCAAAAGGTACAGGAGGCGGTAGATAATTTTACCCGCCCCTCAGGTAAAAAGTTGCAAATATGGTTTGAGCCTGGCAAGTATATGGTAAGCAACGCCGGATACTTTATTACAAAAGTAAACGTGCTAAAGCCAACCGGTGCTACCCATTTTGCCAGCATTGATAGCGGTTTTAACCACCTCATACGCCCTATGTTTTACGATGCGTACCACCGTATTGTTAACATAACCAACCCCGAGGGGCCAGTTAAAAATTATTCGGTGGTAGGCAATATATGCGAAACCGACACCTTTGCCTGGGAAAGGGAATTGAATGAAATTAGAGAAGAGGACCTGTTGGTTTTTTATAATGCAGGCGCTTATGGATTTGAAATGTCAAGCAACTTTAATTCAAGATATAAGCCTGCCGAGGTTTTGATGCTAAACAACCAGCCACACCTTATTAGGGCCAGGGACCAGTTTGAAGATTTGTTGCGAAACCAGGTGGAAATTGCGATATAAAATTGCCCGATTATAATCATTGATATAAAATATAACTGGCAGCAATGCCCAGGCGGGCCTGTTGCCCCATGGCGGCCATTTACTTTTTCTCGTTTGCACCTTACACTTGTATTTAATGTTTACACGCTTTGCTTTACACCAATTGAAAGCCTTACAAAAATGCTTTTATAGTGGCCCGGCTTTGCTTAATGTAATACCCGCCAAACAGCAGGGCGTGCACAAGCAAAGGATACCATTGGGTTAGCGGCAAACGTTGCTGCCATTGTGGTTGTAAAGGATAGTGGTGGTGATAAGCCTTGTAAAATAGGCTATCAAATCCACCAAACAGTTTGCTCATGCCAATATCCATTTCGCGGTTACCATAATACACTGCCGGGTCGTAAATGGCGGCGCTTGTTGCGGCGCTTTCGCTGTTTAATTGTACTGGCATATAATTTCCCGACCATAAATCGCCATGTAACATTGCAGGCACCTCAGCAGGAAAAATTTCCCCCAGTTTTGCACAAACCTTTTCGGCGTTGATAACGTCGGCGGTGTTATAATTTTTTTGTTGGTGAAGTTGGTTTACCAAAGGCATAATTCGTTGTGTACTATAAAACGTACACCAGTTTTGGTGCCACGTGTTGGGCTGTTGTAAAAGGCCAATGTAGTTACTGGTGTGCCAGCCAAAGGCGGTATTTGTGTTTTTATGCATTATGGCAAGGCCCTCACCAAAATTTGTAAAGAAGTCGATTCCTATTGCTCCTTTATTTAAATAGGTCAACACCAGGTACTGCTGATTTTCAATAACATCGCAGGCAACCGTTGTTGGTACAACAAGGCTGCTGCGTTGTTGTAACGTTATAAGACCTTCAGCTTCGCGTTGCAACATACCGGGGTAGTTGGTAGCATCGTTAAGTTTTATAAAATAGCTGGCGTTGGTGGTGCTTACTTTAAAGCAGGTATTTATATCGCCTTCCGCCACAGCGGTAATTGATTGGATACGAAGCTTTTGCCGGGCAAAAATTTGATGCAAAAGGTTATTATTTACAGGCATAACTTTTATAGTGTTGTTGAATAAACCAAATGAATTGTATATCGTAAATGGTATAAAACATTAAAAATAATTATTATGGTAAAGTAAGCATTACAAGCCCGCTTAGAGGCTAAACCTGGTAAAGAAGAAGTAGTAGAGCAATTTTTGATTAATGCCCTTGCAATGGCGCACGAAGAAGACGAAACCATATCTTGGTATGCCCTAAAGTTAGGCAACTCCACTTTCGGCATTTTTGATACGTTTGAAAGCGAAAGCGGTCGCGAAGCACATTTTAACGGTAAAATAGCCGCTTCATTAATGGAGCATGCCAACGATTTACTGGCGGTACCCCCGGTAATTGAAAAGGTGGAATTGCTGGCTGTAAAATAATTTTATTGGCTGTTTTTGTAAAATGCTATCCTTAACCGGGTGGCATTTTTTTTTATTGATGGTAAGCCAATGGTGGTAAAGTTCGGGCAGATGAAACTTATTCATGGCCGAATGTTGAAGTTATATTTTAGTGTTAATTTAATTTTAAAAACATCAGCTTTTTTCACAAACCGGTAGTAGCCAAAGGCTTAATGGTAGCGGGTTTGGTTATATAAACAGGTGGGTTGATTGCTTTATTATTAGCATTGTTATTTATATACCTTCGGCCTATGATAGTGAAAGATAACTTGTTTTTTGAAACAGTAATATTTTTAATAGTGGTTGGTAACTTGGCTTGTGGAGGCGGTGTAAATGGAAAAGCGGCCAACGACAGCACGGCAGCAGCAGCAGGCCAGACTCATGAAAACTTGCCGCTAAAAAAAGTGCTCGATACCGTTGCCTACAATATACTAATTACAGCCCATGCCAATGGTGATACAACCGGCAAATGGCCCATTAGCCCAACCGTATATCCCTTGCCCGGCGCCGTTTTTCCCTTTAACAGGGTAGTAGCATATTATGGCAATCTTTATTCAAAAAAAATGGGCATATTAGGCGAGTTAACGAAAGCTGAAATGCTTACAAAGCTAAAGGGCGAGGTAGCAAAATGGCAAAAGGCCGATACCAGCATACCCGTTGTTCCGGCATTGCATTACGTAGCGGTTACCGCCCAAACCAATGGGGGAAAGCAACGTATGCGCATGCCTTTTCACCAAATAGATACCCTGGTAAATTGGGCTAAAGAAATTAATGGGCTGTTATTTTTAGATATCCAGGTAGGATGGAGCACCCTACAGGAGGAAATACCCGAACTGGAAAAATACCTGAAAATGCCTCAGGTACATTTAGGTATCGATCCCGAGTTTTCAATGAAATTTGGCGATTTGCCAGGCCGCCGCATTGGCACCTTTAATGCTAATGATATAAACTATGCTATCAACTACCTGCAAAAAGTAGTAAAAGATAATAATCTGCCTCCTAAAATATTGGTAGTACACCGTTTTACGCAGGGCATGGTTACCAATGCCACCGACATAAAGCCCGCCCCCGAAGTGCAGGTGGTAATGGACATGGATGGCTGGGGCGATAAAATACTAAAGAAATCTACATGGCTTCGCTACATTAAAAAAGAACCCGTTCAATTTACCGGGTTTAAGATTTTTTATAAGAACGATACAAAAAAAGATCCCAACGGTTTGTATATGCCGGAAGAGTTGCTGCAGTTTACACCCAAACCTATTTACATTCAATATCAATAAAAACTTTCCCCAATTTTAATGAAAACAATAATGAAAGCAGCCGCGCTAACGCTGGTAATGGCTGCGTGCAATACAGCTACCGAAAAAGTACGTGAGAAGGATGCATTTGCCGATACCACTGTGCAGGATGGCACAATGGTGGCCGACCTTGTGGTACCCGAAAAAGCAGTGGCTGATGCAGCAACTATTTTGGGCCGCACAGAAGTGCCCGTATTATGTTACCATCACATAAGGCCCATAAAGCCGGGCGAAAGTGCCAATATGAAAAGTTACTCGGTAACACCGGCCGCCTTTGCTGAGCAAATGAAGACCCTGGCCGATAGTGGCTACCACTCCGTTTTACCTGATCAGTTGTACAATTACCTTGCTTATGGCTACCCCTTGCCAGCCAAACCGGTAATGCTAACCTTTGATGATACCGATGAAGAGCAATATACCCTTGGTGCTACCGAAATGGAAAAGCATGGTTTTAAGGGAGTGTATTTTATTATGACCATTTCTATCAATCGGCCAAGGTATATGAGTAAGGAACAGATAAAAGATCTGGCTAACAAAGGCCACGAGGTTGCCTGCCACACCTGGGACCACCACATGGTTACCAAATACACCGGCAACGATTGGGATATTCAACTGGTAAAACCCCGTAAAACTATTGAAGACATTACCGGAAAACCGGTTAAGTATTTTGCCTACCCGTTTGGGTTATGGAATAAAGCAGCCATTCCCGAATTGCAGAAACGCGATTATCAACTCGCCTTTATTCTTTCTACCAAACGCGACTCTTTACAACCCCTTTACACTGTGCGTAGAATGATAGTGCCCGGCACCTGGTCTGCCCCCGGAATGTTGAAGGCTATGAAGTCGACCTTTCATTTATAACCAAAATAACCAACCCCTAAAGTGCAACGTAACTTTCCAAACAAACAATTGGCTAATGATTGATAATATGCTTCATGTAAAAAGAGGCTGCATACCATCTACCTGAAAAATAAAAAAGGGAACCGTTGCAGGTTCCCTTTTGTAAATAACAATTTTTACGCTGCAAGCGATCGTTGTTAATTTAGGTTGTGTTCAAACAACATTTCGTACCATATGTCAAATCGTTTATACGTAATAAAAAACTTATCTACCTTATAAAACCTTGGCATTACTTGCCTGCTTCCTGCAAAATGCTCAAATAAAGTTGCTTTCCAGCTGTCCATAGTTTTCAATTTGTATATTAACATCGTATACCTCCTCAATATTGTATAATGGCCGATTGGGTTGTAAAATTGACTTTTTTTTACCGGCATGTTAAGCAAAGGCTACACCTGAAACAGATCGGCGGCAATGCCATCGGCTAACAATCTGCCTGAAGGCGTTAACACAATAACGTTGTTGGTTATTAAAACGTTGTGGGCTAACATTTTGTAGCGGGCAGTGTGTAAAAGCGCATCGTGTACAACGCTGCCAAACCGGGTTTTTATAAATGGCAGGTCAATGCCTTTGCTTGTTCTAAGGCTAATCATAATATACTCGTTCAACTGCTGGCTTTCGGTAAGTGTTTCTACCTCAAACGGCACATGCCCTTTACTTAGGCCATTTATGTATTGTATATTATTGGCTACATTCCACTGGCGGGTATCTACATTAAAAGAGTGGGCGGAGGGGCCAAGACCAAGGTATTTTTTACCTTTCCAGTAGCTGCTGTTGTGGCGGCTTTGCCAGCCCGGCAGTGCAAAATTTGATATTTCGTATTGTTCGTAACCTAAGGCTTTCAACCATTGTACCAACAACTCAAAATGGCGGGCTTGTTTTTCAACATCTACATTAGCTGCATTATTGTTTTTTATGGAATAATGCAGGGCAGTATTAGGTTCAACAGTAAGTGCATAGCACGATAAATGAGGTACTCCCAGCGCTACTGCAGTGGTTACATTGTGTTTCCATTGTTCGTCGGTAAGGGTAGGTGTACCATAAATAAGGTCGATTGTCAGGTTGCTGAAACCATTTTGCCTGGCCATGGCTATACAGTTAGCCGCCTGTGTTGCTGTGTGCGCCCGGTTCATCCAAACCAGGTCATCATCAAAAAACGATTGAACACCAATGCTTAGCCTGTTAATGCCGGCCGCTATCCAATCACTTAATTTTTCATTGGTTATATCGTCGGGGTTGGCCTCCAGCGTAATTTCGGTATCGGGCAATATTTGTTGGGTGCTATATAACTGCGCTAGTATCTTTTTTATATCTTCTACAGGTAGCAAACTGGGTGTGCCACCACCAAAGTAAATTGTGTTTACTAGGTCGCCCTCCAAGTAGTTTTTCCGCAGCATTGCTTCGGTTAAAATTGCCTCTACCATAGCATCTAATTGCCCCATCGAGGTTGAAAAATGAAAGTTGCAATAATTGCAGGCTTTTTTACAAAACGGAACGTGAACATAAATGCCTGCCATGGTGATGAGATCTTTTTATTAATCTTTGTTTTTTTAAATATGGTAAAGTTACTGACATATGTGGGGCAATGGATGTTGCGGGGTTGGTGCGTAGTGGCAATTTCCACTTCAGCCATTGCACAAAGTAACTTTCAGCTGCGCATTGTACCGGTTGTTAAGGATAGTGTATTTGTAATGAAAATGGGCCTTAAATCAGCCTTTACCAGCCAGCCACAATGCCAGCAATATGTAACCACCCTTCCCAAACTTTTACAGTCAAAAGGATACCTTGGTGCAGCTATTGATACGGTATTATGGTATGATGGCCATGCAGTAGCCCATGTATTTTTTGGCGGGCAGTACAGTATTGCCCGCTTAACCATAAGCACGGGCCTACAACCGGCAATATTGCTTTTGGGTTACCCGGCCAGTAGCCTTCAGAACATTTCGTTTGACCGTTTTCAACAATTACAAAAAGTATTGCTCGATAATTTTGAAAGTACCGGGTACCCCTTTGCATCGGTGCAATTGGATAGCATGGAAATTATTGGTGACCGCTTTAATGCTGTGCTGGACATTAATAAAGGCAGTTTTTATAAAATGGATAGCATACAAATGCTAGGGCCGGCAAAAATTTCACGAAACTTTATGCACCGGTATTTAAACCTGCCGCCGGGCGAAGGTTTTAACCGCCAAAAGCTGGATAAGGTTGATCAGCGGTTGCTGGAACTGCCTTACCTGCAACAGGCCCAACCATGGGATGTAAGCATGCTTAATACAGGCAGTACCCTAAACCTTTACCTGGCACCCAAAAAAAGTAATCAAATCAATGTATTGGCTGGCTTTTTACCCGACAACCGCCAGTTGGGCGGTGGTAAACTGTTGTTTACTATCGATGCTAACCTGCAGCTAAAAAATGCATTTGGTTCGGGCGAAAATGTTGGGTTGGTGTGGCAGCAAATTCAACCCCGCTCGCCAAGGCTCAACCTATTGTACCAGCAGCCCTATTTGTTTAAGTCGCCCTTTGGCATCGATTTTACCTTCGATCTGCTAAAGAAAGACTCCCTGTTTTTAAACCTCGATGCGCAATTGGGCGTTCGCTACAATATTTCAACCACGCAAAGTGTAAAAGTGGGATTTCAAAACCTGCAAACCAACGTTTTGCAGGTAGATACCTTAACCGTAAAAGTAACCAAGCGATTGCCTGATGTGGCCGATGTTAGCTCGCTTAACTTGTTGGTCGATTACCAGCTTCAACAAACCAATTATCGCTTTAACCCCTCAAAAGGCAACGAAATGTTGTTTTCAATAGCAATAGGCAACAAGCGGGTGCGTAAAAATAATAACATCGTTCAACTAAAGGACCCCAATTTTAATTTTAATGCCCTTTACGACTCTGTTAAGCTTACCGCCTACCAACTACGCGTAAAACTAGTGGCTGCGCATTATTTTAAAATTGGCAGGCAGTCGGTACTAAAAACCGGTTTAAATGCAGGATGGTATCAAAGCCCCAATAATTTTAGAAACGAACTATTTCAAATTGGCGGATACAGGCTTTTAAGAGGTTTTGACGAAGAAAGTATTTTTGCCAACCAATATAGCGTAGTTACCATTGAGTACCGGTATTTGCTGGGCCTCAATTCGTACTTTTTTGGCTTTACCGATTTAGGTGTTAGCAGTTTTAAAAGCCAGCTTTCTTCATTCTCCAATCAATATGTGGGTGGTGGTATAGGCCTGGCATTCGAAACCAAGGGCGGCATTTTTAACATTAGTTATGCGGCGGGCAAACGCAACGACCTGCCTTTTAACCTTAAAGAATCAAAAATTCATTTTGGCTACGTGTCTATTTTTTAAAGGGGTTTAAAGCCAGTGGGGCAGACGTTAATAAATTTTACCGTCGTTTACCATGTGTATGATATTTTTGTAAATCACGTATGCTATTATTAAAACATTTACTTTTTTGGTGTATTGTTACGGCAACGGCCATTAATGTTGCAGCCCAAACCGATGCCGTTAAAATTGGATTGCCAATACCTAAAGACAGTACTGTTGTCAAACCTCCGGACCTGATAATACGCGATTCAAATAAGGCGGCATGGCCCGTAAAAAAAAGTGACACGGTATTAAACAGGTCCTTAAAATCGGCCAGGCCTTTAACAAACGGCGCTACAATATTGCCGACACAAGTGGTGGCAGGTGCGCCTGACATTCAAATTAATACTGATACCCTCACCGTTGTTGCTACCGATACAGTAGCTGTACTTCAATCAACGCGGCCTGTTTTTACACGCACCGATTCGCTTTACAAGGTATTTTTAACAAACCCGTTTTTGCCAATGTTAAAAAAACCGGTATATCAAATTGTAAAAATAAAATCTTCAAACCGCAAAGATGAATTATTTTACCTTTCCACGGCGCTTGTATTTTTTTTGGGTGCCATTAAGCTGGTTTTTGCAAAGTACTATTCCAATTTGTTCTCCATTTTTTTTCAGCCTTCGTTCAGGCAAAAACAAACACGCGAACAATTAATGCAAAGTAATTTGCCATCACTGTTACTCAATGTTTTTTTTGTATTATCATCAGCAACTTATCTGTCGCTCACTATAAAATACTTCGGTCTCATTTCCTTTGGTTTTTGGAAAGTGTTACTGTATACCACCATAGTATTGGCTGTTTTATACAGTGCAAAATTTATTTTTTTAAGCTTTAGTGGCTGGGTATTTAATGCCAGGGAGGCCGCAGGTACGTACATGTTCGTAGTGTTTTTAATAAATAAAATTATTGGCATTGTATTGCTGCCATTTATTTTGGTCATAGCATTTTCAAAGCCCGCTATAAGCAGTTCGGCCATCACACTTTCGTTCATTGTTCTTTTCATTCTTTTCCTTTACCGTTATATCATTTCCTACAGCCCTGTGGTACGCGAGGTAAAAGTAAAACCCTTTCATTTTGCGGTATATATTGTAGCTATTGAAATACTTCCCCTTTTATTCATTTACAAGTCGTTAATACTTTATATGGACAGAACTCTTTAATTTTGCACGAAATAGAGGAACTAGCATGGTAAAAAACGCGATTAAAAGCGGTAAAGGTAATTTAACTGTCAAAAAAATCCTCATCACCCAGCCCAAGCCAGAAAACGATCGTTCTCCATATTTTGAATTGGCTAAAAAGCATGGTATTGACCTGGTGTTCCACCCGTTTATTAAACTGGAAGGGATAGCGGCAAAAGAGTTTAGACGCCAAAAAGTTGACATTAGTTATTACACCGCGGTCATGTTTACCAGCCGTAATGCCATTGATCATTTCTTTAGGGTATGCGAAGAAATGAAAATAACCATAGGTCAGGATACCAAGTATTTTTGCATTACCGAAGCGGTGGCATTATATCTTCAAAAATTTATTTTATACAGAAAACGTAAGGTTTTTTATGGCGCCGATGGAACCAATAAAAGCCTTTTTGATGTGGTGAACAAGCATAAGGAAAATGAAAAATTTTTATATGTCTGTAGCGAAAATCAGCAGGATAACGAAATTGTTAATTGGCTAAAAACCCATAAGTGCGAGTACGCATTGGGCTTTATGTATCGCACTATCAGCAACGAGCTGGCCAACGCAATGAATATTGCCGATTTTGATGTGATTTGCTTTTTTACCCCCAGCGGCATAAAAAGTTTGTTTGACAATGTACCTGCCTTTAAACAAAACGGCACCTGTATTGGCGTATTTGGTGGCAATACACATCGCGCTGCCGAGGAGGCAGGTTTAATTATGTCAATCAAAGCGCCATCACCTCAAACGCCTAGTATGGTTGCTGCGTTGGAGCAGTTTCTTTCTACCATAAAAAAGTAGTTCAGTCATTTTTTACAGTATAGAAAAAACAGGCGTTGGCCTGTTTTTTTGGTTTTAGTATAAACTGCATACTAATCTGCCTACCGTGGTTAACAGGCACAATTATTACAATTAGGGTTATATATAAATTTTCTTAAACGGGCTTTGGGTTTGCGCAAAAAAATTGGTTACAACATTTTACTTAAAATTAAACCTGAACTCACTTTTGATATGCCTGGTGTACGATACTATTCATTTACGGCTTTGCCTATAACAACAGTTTAAACTACGTTTTTTATGCACAATTTTACCAATAGCCTTATAAACGAAACCAGCCCTTACCTGCTTCAACACGCTCACAATCCTGTTAATTGGTTTGCGTGGGGTAACAATGCGTTTAATGAAGCAACAAGCCACAACAAGCCTGTGTTGGTAAGCATTGGCTACTCGGCCTGTCATTGGTGCCATGTTATGGAACGGGAAAGTTTTGAAAATGAGGCAACAGCCCGGTACATGAACGAGCATTTTGTAAATATCAAAATTGACCGCGAGGAACGTCCCGACATTGATCATATATACATGGATGCAGTGCAGGCAATGACTGGTAGCGGTGGTTGGCCCCTCAATGTTTTTTTGCTTCCTGATGGGCGGCCTTTTTTTGGCGGCACTTATTTTCCGCCGGCAAGGGTTCACAACCGGGCCAGTTGGTTAGAAACGTTACAGTCAGTAAATACAGCTTTTACCCAGCGCAGGGCTGAGCTTGAAGTCCAGGCCGGCATGCTTACCGAACACATTAAAACGTCGGGCATGGTTGGTTTGGTTAGCAATAGTCAAAGTGAGGTAGACCCTTCAACGGAATTGATGGACACAATCGCCAAAAACCTGTTAAGTAATGCCGATACAGATTGGGGTGGCTTTGGCGGGCCACCTAAATTTCCACAAACGTTTTCAATTACCTTTTTACTTAGACACTTTTATTTTACGGGCAACGAAGCTGCAAAACAGCAAGCATTGCTTAGTGTTGATAAAATGATTTATGGCGGTATTTACGACCAGTTGGGAGGTGGTTTTGCCCGGTATAGTACCGACGAAAAGTGGCTGGCGCCGCATTTTGAAAAAATGCTGTACGACAATGCCCTGCTGGTGAGCACCCTTTGCGAAGCGTACCAATTAACCGGTAACCAACTGTATGCCCAAACCATAAGGCAAACCCTACATTTTATATTGCGCGAAATGACCAGTGACGAAGGTGGCTTTTATTGCGCTTTAGATGCTGATAGCGAAGGCGTAGAAGGCAAATTTTACACCTGGAGCAGGCAAGAGGTAGAGGAGGTGCTGGGCTACGATGCGGATTTATATTGCAGGTATTATAATATTGTTGACCAGGGCAATTGGGAGCATACCAACATATTATGGGTACCCAGCCCGCCCGAAACTTTTGTTGGCAGCCAATTAGAAGGCGATGATCATAAACAAAAAATGGCTCGGTTTATAACATACCTGCAATCCTGTAACGAAAAATTATTTGCCCACCGCGCCAAAGGTATCAGGCCGGGGTTAGACGATAAAATACTTTTAAGCTGGAACGCATTAATGAACACCGCTTTTTGTAATGCGTATGCTGCATTAGGCGATCCTCTTTACCTGAGCACGGCATTAATCAATATTGGTTTTATTGAAAACAAGTTTTTTAATAGCAATACGCAAAACTGGTATCATACCTTTAAAAATAACGAGGCTCGCCACCCGGCGTTTTTGGAAGACCTCGCATTTTTGACCCAATCCTACATTCAATTGCAGGAAGTTACCGGCAATACGCAATTTTTATTTAAAGCAAGAGAGATCACCGGGATTTTGATATCGCAATTCAAAGCCGACAATGATCCTTACTTTTATTTTACCAGCAAAAACCAAAGCGATGTAATTATTCGTAAAAAAGAAGTGTACGATGGCGCAATACCCAGCGGCAACTCGGTAATGGCGTGCAATTTATTGTACCTGGCCAACATTTTTAATCAGCCTGAATGGCACCAAATGGCAAATGTTATGCTGGCTGGTATACGCCAAACAGTGGCAAAGTATCCAACATCGTTCGGTAAATGGGCTGCGGTGTTGCAAGGGTTGGTTCAACCAATTGCCGAAATTGCTGTGGTGGGCAAATTGGCGCATAGCCAGCTACCCGGTTTGCTACAACTTTATATACCCAATAAGGTATTACAGGCAAGCACGGGGGCCGATGATCGCTTTCCGCTACTGGCCAACAAACCGGTAGTAAATAATGTACAGTTTTACTTGTGCAGGCAGTATATGTGTTTACAACCGGTTGCTACCTTAAGCGAGCTGTCAGGACTGCTAAAAAAATAGCCGCCGGTGCACCAACAACTATAAATAAGTGTAAATTAATTGCTAAATAAAAACGTTTAAATTAAAATAATTTAAGTGCAAAGTTGTAAAAAAAGATATCATTTGTTGAAATAATTGTTGATAATCATAAGATTACAATTGCATTTCTAAAAAATTTATTTATGTATTTCATTTCTCACATCTTTAAAAAAATACACTGGCGTTAAAGAATGTGCATGGTAAACGAAATAACCCTAATTTACCTTTTAATTTCTTTGTAAAGACCCTCTCAAGCAGATATCACCTCATAAATTTTTAACTATCGGTCATCAATTTTACTCAAATCGTTTCTTTACAAAAATCATGTGTAGGTTAAATAATTTTTTAATAATTGATGATAGAAAATTTACAAAAAGATGTATAGAGAAAAGTTGCACTTTTTAGTACAATAAATTCGATGATGCGGCGTTTTTTATATCTTTAACATCTTCATTTCACTCAATTTGAAGAGGAATTTGTGAATATTTTATTTATTACATTTGCTCAATACCTTATAATCGTTACAATAGAATGAGAAGTCAACCGTTTGCGTTAGTAGCTATCACAACCCTGGCAATTGCTTTTGCCAGTTGCGGAAAAAAAGGAACCGGGAAGGGGTTGCCAGATAACGGGCAGCTAATGGGTGCATCCAGCGGCTACCGCGAGAGCATGGGTAAGCCAATTGGAATGATATATGTTCCGCCAGGAACATTTCACATGGGCCCCAGCGACGAAGATGTGAACTACAATTTTACAGCGCGTAACAAGCAGGTATCTATCAACGGGTTTTGGATGGATGCCACTGAAATAACCAATAACGAATACCGGCAGTTTGTGTGGTGGGTTAGGGATTCGCTTGCAGCCAAGGAACTTGGCTTTGGAAAAGAAGATAATGGAAATTTTACCGTTGATTGGAAAAAAGCCAGGGCCATTAAGTACAACGATAAATCAGTGTTGGAAAAAATTTCCAAACTTACGTTAACTCCTGATAACAGGTTATACGGCAAAAACGAAATTGATCCCGACAAACTTAAGTACAGGGTTGAGTATTTTGACCTCAAAGAGGCTGCCAAAAGAGAGAATAAAGGGAAGGCCCGCAGTAATTATATTATTAAGTACGACGAAAACGTTTACCCCGATACGTTGGTGTGGATGCGTGATTTTTCCTATTCTTACAACGAGCCCATGGCTAAAAGATACTTTGCCCACCCATCGTTCGGCAATTATCCGGTGGTGGGTGTTAACTGGAAACAGGCAGTTGCCTTTAGTAGCTGGCGAACGCATTATATGAACAGCTTTTTGGAAAGAAAGAAGAAAAATGTGGAAAGTGATTTTAGGTTGCCTACCGAGGCCGAGTGGGAATATGCAGCCCGCGGTGGAAGAACCCAATCAATGTTTCCCTGGGGTAATTACTACTTACGCAATAAAAAAGGATGTTTGTTAGCTAACTTTAAGCCAGGTCGTGGTAACTACGCAGAAGATGGCGGTTTTTATACAGTGCGTGCCGATGCATACTGGGCAAACGATTATGGTTTGTACAATATGTCGGGCAACGTAGCCGAATGGACTTCATCGCTTTATTACGAAGGTGGCTATAACTTTCAACACGATATGAACCCGGATATTCGTTACAGCGCACAAGATCAGGACCCGCCCCGCATGAAACGAAAGGTTGTCCGCGGTGGAAGTTGGAAAGATGTTGGATATTATTTGCAGACTGGAACCCGGTCTTACGAATACCAGGATACCACCAAGTCTTACATCGGTTTCCGTTGTGTTATTGACTTACCCGCAATGACACGTAAATAAAAACAGCTTATCATTATACTTCTAATTCAAGCTTGCTTATTTAATTTTACCTCAGGGGGGGGGGCATTAAAACCCTCCAGGTTGTTTATGTCTCTTATTATTATTCTATAAAATTTCCGTAACCAAATAAAAACAAAAAAATCATGGCTTCAGGTGTTTCCCCCGCTACAAACCGATTAGTTAATATAGTTGTTTGTGTTGGCGCTGCAGTAGTAATTTTTGGCGCATGGGCTAAAATATTGCATAAATCGTTTGCTGATATAATGTTAACCGTAGGTTTACTAACTGAGGCCGCTATATTTTTGATATATGCCATTTTACCTCCTCCTGACCAGGGTTCGCCAAGTTACGCTCCTGTTGCAGAGGATAAAGGTAACCCGGCCTTAAAGTCAATGGAAAAAATGTTGGCCGATGCCGATATAACACCGGCTAACTTATCAAAACTAAGTTCTGGTTTTCAAAAGTTAGGAACTACCGTTACCAGTATGAGCGACATTGGAGATATGGTTAAAGCTACCGGCGATTATACGCAAAAAACCAAGGCAGCTTCTGTAGCATTGGATAGCGTTACTAACGCCTATACCAACGCGGCCAATTCAATGTCAACATTTAACGAAGCTTCGGAAAGTTCAAAGCAGTTTCACAGCCAGGTGCAGGTACTTACTAAAAATTTATCCAGTTTAAATACCATTTATGAGTTGGA
Organism: Chitinophagales bacterium; assembly: GCA_038247635.1. Lineage (GTDB taxonomy): Bacteria > Bacteroidota > Bacteroidia > Chitinophagales > Chitinophagaceae > Segetibacter. The sequence goes on along the minus strand of JBBRUR010000017.1, from coordinate 30,183 downwards.
ATTACAGGAAAGCAACAACCATCTAAAAGCATTGAACCAGTTTTATGGTAAACTTGCTGAAACATCGTCGGCCATGGCGGGAAGCGTTGAAGATGCCAAAAAAGCTAAGGAGCAAATGAATTTGCTTGCCAATAACCTTGGTAATTTAAACAAAGTTTATGGCAATATGCTATCTGCAATGCAGGGTGGCCGATAATTAAACAGTTAATTTAATTCGTAATTTATACCTATAAAAAGTCATGTCCTTACCTAAAGAACCCAGGCAAAAGATGATTAATATGATGTATTTGGTACTGACAGCATTGTTGGCACTAAACGTATCGTCCGAAATCCTCAACGCCTTTAAAACGGTTAATAACAGCCTTGTAACGGCTAACGGCATTATTGCAGATAAAAATAATACGGTGTATTCAAACTTCCAAAAAAAGATGGAAGATGAAAAAACCGCAGCTAAAGCAGCAATTTGGCAGCCAAAAGCACTTGAAGCAAAAAAACTGTCAGATGATGCGTATGCTTACCTGGAAAATTTGAAGTTGGAGCTTAAAAAGCAATCCGACCTAAAAATTGAAAATGGAAAAGAAACTTTTAGGGAAGATAATATTGATGCACCTACCAGGTTTTTAATAGAAGGCCCCAAGGGTAAGGAGTTAATTCAAAAGCTTACTGCATTTAAGACGGGCATATTAGATATTTTAAAACCCGAACAATTTAATGGGCCTGGCCAGGAGGAAATTAAGAAGGATGTTATCAGGGCAAAAGCAGCATTCGTAAAGTCTCTTCCGCTTGATTTGACAGTACCTAAAACCCAAAACGTGGGTAATAAAGATTGGCAATCGGCTTATTTTAGAATGACTCCCACCATTGCTGCCATAACCATAATAAGTAAATTTCAGAACGACATTAAAAATTCTGAAGCGCAAATGGTGGATTACTTTTTAAAGAAAGTAGGGGAGGTTGTTTTGGAATACGACCAGTTTGCTGCAATTGTAAGTCAAAGCTCAGAATACCTGATGCCAGGCCAACCGCTTACCCTTACAGGTGGTGTAGGGGCCTTTAGTAAGGCAGCTGCTCCCATAGTCACTATCGATGGTTTAAATGTACCCCTTAATAACGAGGGAATTGCAGAACGCAAATTTAATGTAGAAGGTCCGGGTTCATACAGCAAAAGAATTAGTATTTCGTACAAAAAACCCGATGGTACTACCGATGTACTTAATAAGGAAATTAAATACACTGTAGGTTCGCCAACCGGTGCAAGCGTTAGTGCCGATGCAGTGAAAGTTTTGTATATAGGTTTGGACAATCCGCTTACAATAACTGGTGGAACCGCGGGTGATGAAAAGACTACCGCAACCATTAACAATGGTAGCTTAACTAAGATGGGTGCAGGTAAATATATAGCAAGAGTTGACGCCCCGGGAAAAGCGGTGGTCAGCGTGACAGTTGAAGGCAAATCTATTCCATTTGAATTTAGAGTTAAACGGGTTCCTGATCCGGTAGCGATGGTAGGAGTAAGTACTGGTGGACGAATACCGGTAAATACGTTCAAAGCCCAGGCAGGTGTTCGTGCTGATCTCAAGGATTTTGTATTTGAAGGCGTAAAATTTGAAGTTACTTCTTACGTATTATATTCTACTGGTGCAGGTTTTCTCGAAAATCCTGGTGTTTCTGAAAACGCTGGCCCTTATTTTAATAATAAATCGAAAGGAATAATAGAGAAATTTAGGCCTGGAACGACGGTAGTTCTTGATGTGATAAAAGCGAGAGGACCAGACGGTGACACTAGAACATTGCCAACAATGGCGTTTAATTTATACTAATATCGGTTTATATGAAGACGAATTTGTTAAGAATAGGATTAATGTTATTTTTTGCTTTTGCTTTGACAGTCGAAATGACTAACGCGCAGACGAAGCCGAAACCGGGAGCTAAGCGAACTCCGAGAACGCGTGCTGCTGCCACCGGATATGGAAGTACTAATTATGGCAATGCCGCAGTAAATGATACCACTAAAAAGCGAGGTGCAGGGACTGGCAATGAAGGTACCGGATATGGGAATACCGGCTACGGCAATTCAACTCAAAGTTCAGGTGCTGCCAACGACAAGAAAACTACCTTCAACCAAAAATTGCCTATTGAAGTTGTTAAAGGCGGCAGTGGTATAGGGGATACTATAAGGCCATCTTTGCGAACTGACAATGCTATAGACCGAAATCTTGTAAAAGATCGTAATCCGCTGGTTTATGAGCACATTCGCGAAGATGATGCTGTTTATAAACAACGAGTGTGGCGCGAAATTGATACAAGGGAAAAAATGAATCTTCCTTTCCGTTACTCAGCAAATGAAGATAATGGTAATCAACGTTTTATTTCTATACTTTTTGACGCAATTCAATCTGGTAATGTTACTGCTTTTAGTGGTGATGATGACAGATTTACGACACCCCTAACTAAAGAAGATGTTGCAAAAACTATTACCGGAGGATTAGATACCGTCCCTCAATATACCCTTGACGGAGATGTGAAAGGCTATCAGGTAAGACAAAAAATGATTGAGCCAGATTCAATTTATCGTTACCGGTTGAAAGAAGAATGGATCTTTGATAAAGAATCCTCAAGAATGGTTGTTAGAATTTTAGGAATTGCCCCAATTATGACGCAGAGAACATCTACAGGAGAAGCTGTTGGTGATGTTACAATATTTTGGGTATATTATCCTGACCTTCGGCCTACTTTGGCAAAGTTTGAAGTGTACAATGGTAAAAACTTTGCAGGCCGTATGAGTTGGGAGGAGTTATTTGAAAGTCGCTATTTCAGTAGCTATATTACTAAATCAACGCTGGACAATCCCTTCGATAAAAACCTGAGGGAGTTTATAAAAGACCCGTTGTTCAGGTTGCTGGAAGGTGAAAATATAAAAGAGAAGATATTTAATTACGAACAAGACCTTTGGTCGTATTAATTTACAACCGTCAACATGTTATAAAAATAGAGCCTTGCGGCTCTTTTTTTGTGCCTTTCCATTTTCAGCATTTTTGCAATTAAACAATTACCCGCCAAAGCTTATATGCCGGTAAAGCAAACTGCATAACTGCGGATAGTATATATGTAACCCGGTAAAAATGATAGCTTGGCTATAATACCTTAATTGTAAAAAGCTTTTTTTTGGAACGGTTATAATTAGTTGGTAATAATTTGCCGAATTGCGTTCATGTCCCGTTCCGGTACGATTACCATAACAAGAGAACGCGCATTTTATTGTGAATAAAACGGAAAAATAAAATGTTGACTTATTGCTTTGTAAATCAGAATAGTTATCTTTACAACGGTTTTTCATAGGATATTGGATTTTAAAAACGGGGCTGGATATTTATCCTGGCCCCTTTATTTTTTTAAGACATTTCCCTCTGTTGGATTAAAGTGGTCGTAGACCACTTTGCCCCTTGCAACTCCTAATGTATTTGTCAGTTCGTCTATGGTTTGGACTTTTACATTATTGACAGATCGATATTTTTTGAGTAAAATATTAGCGGTGGTTTTGCCTATTCCTTCAATGGTTTCCAATTCGTTTTTAAAAGTGCCTTTACTTCTTTTTTGCCTGTGAAAGGTAATGCCAAATCGGTGTACCTCATCCCTCAACCTTCTTATTAGTTTTAGGCTGTCACTTTCCATTGGTAACCTTATTGATTGCGTTTCGCCGGGAAAAAAAATTTCTTCTTCATTTTTTGCCAAACCAACCACCGTCATTTTGTGTTCCAGGCTAAGTGCTTTTACACTTTCCATGGCCGAACTTAGTTGCCCTTTGCCGCCGTCAATAATTACCAGTTGAGGTAGGCTGGTACCTTCTTTTACAAGCCGGGTGTAGCGCCTCAAAACAACTTCTTTCATTGTGGCAAAGTCGTTAATGCCAACAACCGTTTTAACGTTATAGTGGCGGTATTCCTTATTGCTTGGCACTCCATCTCTAAATAAAACCATGGCACTTACCGGGTAACTTCCCTGAAAGTTTGAGTTGTCAAAACACTCAATGTGTACTGGTAATTCACTTAACTGCAAATCGTTTTGTAATTGATGCAATACCTGTTTTTTTTCTTCCAGGGTTTTGCCCTCATGCTTCAATATCTTTCTCTTACGCAGCTCTAGCTTAAAATAGTTTACATTTTTGGCCGATAGGTTGAGCAACTTTTTTTTATCGCCTGCCTTTGGTACTGTTATCAACAGGTTGTCAATCGCTATATCAATTTCAAAGGGAACAATAACTTCCATTGCCAGGCTGTTAAACATACTGCGCAGTTCAGTAATGGTATAGGGTAAAATTTCTTCAACTGTTTCTTCAAGTTTTGTATCCACCTGTACGGTATGTGTTTGCACAATGGTTCCGTTTTGTACCATCAGGTAATTTACATAAGCGGTGTCGCCTTCTTTTTCAATGCTAAAAACATCAATATTGCTAAGGTGCCTGCTTACTACCACCGACTTTGACTGAAAGTTTTCGAGGTGTTCAATTTTTTTACGAACAAGGGCAGCTTTTTCAAATTGAAGTGCAGCCGCATGTTCTGTCATTTCTTTTTTAAAATGTAGAATAACTGCACCGAGGTTGCCCTTTAAAATGTTGCGTACCTGCTGCAATGCATCATCATATGCCTCTTCGGTTTGCAGGCCTTCGCACGGGCCTTTACAGTTGCCTAAGTGATATTCAAGACACACTTTGAACTTGCCTTTGCTAATGTTGGGCTCGGTTAATGCCAGTTTACAGGTGCGCAGCGATACTGTTTGCCTTATAAAATTTAGCAGTTCACGCACCTTTGCCACCGACGTAAACGGACCAAGATATTCTGAGCCATCGTTGATTTTTCGCCTGGTTAAAAACACCCTTGGAAACGGCTCTTTTTTTAAAATGATGTATGGAAAGCTCTTATCATCTTTAAGATCGATGTTGAACCTTGGCTTAAACTGCTTGATCAGCGAATTTTCGAGTAGAAAAGCATCCTGCTCACTATCTACAATGGTAAATTCTATGTGGTGGATGCGATTTACAAGTTCGTGTGTTTTATAATTAGTATAAGTTTTATTAAAATAGCTGCTGGTGCGTTTGCGTAAGTTTTTTGCTTTACCTACGTAAAGTATCTCATTTTGGGCATCAAAATATTTGTAAACGCCGGGCTGGTTAGGTATGGTAGGTGCAATTTGCTGAAAATCTGCTGCCGTCATGTTTTTATTTTCTATTTAGAATTCCAAACAACCGTTGTTTGTGTTTCGTTTTCGCTGCCATCTTTTTTTTGTACAATTCTCCATACCTGGAACGATGCATTTGGTTTCCAGGTAAGCTGCACAATTGCCGAGCTGTCGTTACTATACGAATAAAATTTTCTTATAAATATGCGCTTTAGTGTTTCTCCATCTTCATTCATTATAACATCTTCATTTTGTACTTCCAGGGTTTTGTTACGGGTTGAGTAATTGAGCGTGTACGTTTTGGTTGTTTGATCGTAAAAAGGAGATTCAATATATTCCTTTTTTAGCTCTCTGCTATTAATGTCGGGCTGTAAAAATGGAGCTGCAAGGTTTACAAACTGTGCTGTTGTAATGGCAATAGAGTCAGTTTTGCCATTATTCGCGGTTTTTTTGTAAATGAAGTAAGGCGTTTTTTGTACATCGTCAATTTGGCTATTAATAAAATTGACAACGCTAAAAAACTCCGTGGTATCGGCAATATTTGCCTCTGTATAAATAGTGGGGCTTGAATTACAACCAACAACCATAACCAGTGCAAATAAAGAAAGTAGTTTTTGCATTTTGCAAAATTACTCCATTGCGTTGTTAATAGCTTGCTGACTACATTGCTAAGTTTTTTTATTTGCAGGTTAATAATTACCAGCGTGCATTGGTGTTTAGCAGGTTATATAAACCAATAAAGGGCGGCAAATGCCACCCTTTACCTGCGGTTAGTATTGGTTGTTATTTTATAAACCTGGTAATACCCACTTTAAAGCCGTAATCTACCAGGTTTTCGTGTATTGGATAGGCCGATTTTAAAGTAGGCAATTGCTGGTACCGCACCTGTGGTCCTATTTGCCACCTGTAGTCGCCGGTCTTTATCGTTAAATATGCCTCTACACTACTATTAATATTCCATTGACGCAACATGTTACTATTGCGTGTATAGTTTTTAAAGTTTGACGACAGTACAAAAGGGTCGCTTTTAATTACATACGTTGGTTGTATGCTGGCTGCAAGGTTGAGGCCTATTTTTTGATTTCCTATTACTTGCCAATCAATACCAATAGGTATTGATACCTGTAAGAACTTATTTACGATTTCGGCAGATGATATTCCATTATTATTTCTATATGCTGTAAGAAGATTTATGGTATCTACTCCGGTATTGCTCACTAACGCTATGGACGTAAGCTCGTAGGGCGACCTATACGCGTCAATATTATATTGCCTGAAATTAAACTGTAATCCCGTGCGAATACCAAGCGTACTGCTAAGCTGGTATGTAAACCCAACACCTGTTTCAAAACCAACACCGGGACGATGCCTTACTACTTTATTAACATCAGCCACAAAATTTAATGCTACCGGGCCATTGTTCTGAAAATTATTTCGCTGTAAAATATCATCTTCCTTAAGCCGCCGGTAGCTTGCACTTGGTGTTACATAAATGGTATAACTTAACTTCTCCTTTCTTCTGGAGCTTACTAAATCAATATCGTTTGCTTTTTTGGTGTGCTCATCTAAAAATTTATCTACCATTTTGCTATTGTCCGCATCGTTGGGTGATGTGTGGTTTTGGCTATTTTTTAAGGCTTTGGTAGTCGATATTTCTTTGGTGGCCAATGTTATTAGTGCATTGTCTGCCGTTATAACCTCCTCAGCATTATTAAACTCATTAATGTTGCTGGTTGAGTTAGTAACATTATTGACATTTTGTTGTTGTGCAATAACCCCGGAAATGGTTCCCGGGTCCTTTTTTATAATGTTCGGTTTTGAAGCAAGTTCCGTACCTATAGCCAAATCATCAACCGGAATCGAAGCAGCAATATCACTATTATTTGAAACATGATTAAAAGTGGTTGGCGGATCGGTTGGAACCACAAGGTTATTTGTATTTGTGCTGTTAGTATTTGTGCTGGTAGGTTTTAGTAAACCATAGCTAGGTTGCGATGATAAACTTCCATGCTGATTTATTATTTTGTTATTACCTAAAGATGCCTGCTGCGCAGTTACCTCAAATATTTTTGAGCCAGGAGTAAAGTAAACAGTAACTGCAATAGTAGTGGCCAACATTATAATAGCTGCAATAGTTAATGCCGGCCATTTTTTGTGCCCGTGAAGTTTTTTGTGAATGGCCGGCCAAATACCATCACCTGGATACATCCTATGATTGTTGGCATGCTTTTGCAAAAACTGTTCAAAATCGTCTTTGTAAAATTCTTCTTCCATCTACGTGCTTGCTTTTATCACTTTTTTATACCTACCGCCCATTTAAAGCGTGGCGTGGGTTGTTCAAGGATGTTTTTCTTAATTAAAATATTTTCAAGCATTGCTTTAGCCCTGGTATATTGGCTGCGGCTTGTGCTCTCTTCAATGTCAAGCATATTGGCAATCTCCCTGTGACTATACCCTTCAATTGCATACAGGTTTAATACTGTTTTGTAGCCCAGCGGTAATAACCTGATACATTCCGATACCTGTTTGGCCTGCATAATCGATGGCAAGGTTTCTTCCTTTACTGCAAGAAAACTGGCATTAGCCAAATCTACATTGTCGTTAAACTTTTTAAACTTCTTTAAAAAGTTAATGCAGTTATGAACTACTATCCTTCTTATCCACCCTTCAAACGCACCCTTATTTTGAAACGTGTGTATCTGGGTAAAAACTTTTATAAATCCTTCCTGCAACATGTCCTCGGCATCTTCCCTGTTGTGTGCATACCTGTAACAAACGGCCAACATTTTGGGACTATATCTATTAAATAATTCCCGCTGTGCGGCAGTATCATTTTGAAGGCATCCAGCAATAATATATTCTTCTGTCATTCGGGCAATTATATAAATACCCTTTAAAAATAGACAATAATATCTTTTAACTGCTGCTTTGTTACATTATTTTTATTGGCAGGAATACTTTTTTAAAAAAAATTAACCACCAAAAAAGAAATTATGAAAAATATATTGGTGCCTACCGATTTGTTGGACGTTGCTTTGAATGCAGCAGAATATGCTGTAAACTTTGCCAATTATGTTGGCGCTGAAAAAATTATTTTATACAATGCTTACCAGGCGCCTATAGTTACCGAGCCGTGGGTGCCGGCTATGCAAATGCTTGATTTTGACAATCTTAAAAATATTAGTAATACAGGCTTGCAACAGCTAAAGACAAAACTATCAGCCTTGCCGCACACAAACATTGCTATTGAAATACGCAGCGATTTCAGCTTGGTAAGTGCAGGTATAGAGGATGTTTGTAACCAATTGAACATTGACCTGATAATTTTAGGCATTACCGACGGTAATATCCTTGAAGAAATACTAATAGGAAGTACCGCCACCGAGTTAGCACAACACACCAGCTACCCTGTATTAATAGTGCCACCGAACGCAATATTTGTGCCTGTTAAAAAGGTGCTTTTTGCCTGCGACTATGAAGCGGTGGCCACAACCACACCAGTTGCAGATATGAAAAAAGTGTTTGGCCAAACAATTGCCTCGCTAAATGTATTGCATGTTAATGAGCATGAAGAAGGAACCTATGATTATAGTAACGCAATGCAGTTTTTGGCAGAAAACTTTAGCGAATATGAGCCTAACTTTTATTTTGTAAAACACAATGATTTTGTAGAAGGCCTGCAGCAATTTTTGCAGACACATCCGTCAGACTTGTTAGTGACCATTCCTAAAAAACATGGACTTTTTGAACGCCTGTTTAAGCGGAGCCGTGTAAAGCACCTGGCATTTCATACCAATGTACCGCTGCTCTGCATTCACCAGCCCGAAAGCTAAACGAAGCTTTGTGCTGGTTTTGTTACCCATTGAATTATAGGTATAAGGCTTTAATAAAGCTGCCCATGAAAATTATTTCAATCAATATTTAACTAATTACTTACCATAATAATTTGCTTTTTTTTGGTTGATTTGCCAGCTTTAAATACAATAGTTATTTGCAACTTTATTAACCAAGGTATTTACCTACTATTGGCATACGGCGCCCCACACCAAATGCTTTTGGGCTTACCCTTATAATAGGACAAAACTGGTTGCGCTTGTATTCGTTTATGTTTACCAGCTTTAGTATTCTATCTACAAGTGAGCCTTCAAAACCAATCTGTTTAATTTCTTTTGGACCGAGCCTGCGTTCAATGTATTGGTATAAAATTTCGTCCAGCACCTCGTAGGCGGGTAAACTGTCGGTATCTTTTTGGTCGGGCCTTAACTCGGCACTTGGCGCCTTTGTTATTATGTTTTGAGGTATTACCTCGCCGTTGCGGTTTATGTAGTTTGCCAGCGCATACACCTGTAGCTTATAGCAATCGCCCAATACACCTATGCCACCGGCCATATCGCCATATAACGTTCCATAACCTGTAGCAAGTTCGCTTTTGTTGCTGGTGTTTAATAAAATATAATTGAATTTATTGGCCAGCGACATTAACAGGTTTCCGCGGGTGCGGCTTTGCAGGTTTTCTTCGGCTAGCCCAAAGGGAAGATTTTGAAACAAAGGTTCAAGTGTTTGCAAAAACGTTTCAAACAGCCGGTTAATACTGATAACATCGTAGGGGTTACCCAGGTTTTTGCTTAGCTGTGTGGCATCGGTAACTGAGTGGCTGGTACTAAAGGGCGAAGGCATTAATATGGCACGCACATTTTTGCTGCCAAGGGCCTGGCTGGCCAGGGCCAAAACCACGGCACTATCAATGCCGCCCGATGAACCAAGGATGGCTTTTGTAAAATTCAATTTCTTAAAATAATCACCAATACCCATAACCAATGCCTCGTGTATGTGTTGAATGTTTAGGTTGGCATCAAAAGTTGTGGGGTTGGGTTTAAAATGATCAGCCGCCTGGGTAAACTTTTTTTCGCATCCGGTAATTGATCCGTTGCTGTTTACTTCAACTGTTTCAATTGCCTCTTTAAACAGTGGCAGTGTTTTGCAAATATTTCCTTGTTTATCAAATACCATCGATCCGCCATCAAATACAATTTCGGTTTGGCTGCCCACTGCATTGCAATAAATCATTGGCAATGCGTACTTCAGCACATTTGCCTTTATCACTGCTTTGCGTTCTTCATCGTGTATATAATCAAAAGGCGAAGCACTTAAATTGATCATTACATCAGGCTGCTGTTCATTTAAAATATCCATGGGGCAAACGCGGTACAACGGGTTGTCTAAAATATTCCAGATGTCTTCGCAAATAGTAACTGCTAATTTTTTGCCTTTAAAGGGCAATACCTGCCAATTAAAGGCCGGTTCAAAATACCTGTATTCATCAAAAACATCGTAGGTGGGCAACAGGGTTTTGTGAACCTCGCCCTGTATTTGCCCCTGGTATAAAAGAAATGCAGCATTAAAAAGATCCTTGCCTTCGGGGCGTGGATTACGTGCCGGGCTGCCTACCAGCACGCCAATGGTATCAGCATGCTGTTTAATCGTATCGATCGCTTTGTAACACTTATTTATAAAATCGTTGAATTCTAAAAAATCGCGGGGAGGGTAGCCACAAATACTAAGTTCGCTAAACACTATAAGTTCGGCCTGTTGTTGTTTTGCGGTGTTGATTGCTTCAATTATTTTTTGTGTATTGATTTCAAAATTACCGATGTGATAATTTTGTTGGGCGAGTGCAATTTTCATTGTTCAAATTTCAGTATTTATGTTTGAATTAACGCTAAAGTTGTTGCCATGCCTTAATTTGCCCAGCAATGAAGACTTTGTTAGCACCGATACCGGCCATTGTATTATGCTGTGTATTAATAGCATGTAACAGCAATAAAACCCCCGATGTGCGGAACGTAGCAGTGGAAGTACAGACACTGCGATTTGAGCGGGATTTTTTTGATATTGAAACCAGCAATATTGATAAGTCAATGCAACTACTGCACAATAAGTATCCCGGATTTTTACAGGATTTTCTTTTTAATATACTTGCGTTGCCTGCCCAGCCCGATAGCCTGCCCGCCGTGAAAAACGGTGTTGAGCAATTTGTACAATCCTACCAACCCGTAAAGGATAGTGCCAATATAATTTTCAGCAATTTTTCGCCTATTACAGCCGAAATTATTAACGGGCTGAAGCATGTAAAATATTATTTTCCGGAGTATGGGCTGCCTCGCAAAATTATTACGTTTATTGGGCCTATTGACAGTTATGGAAACATTATTACTGCCGATGGGTTGGCCATAGGGCTACAATTGTTTATGGGTAAAAATTATTCGCTTTACCAAAGCGAGGCAGGGCAACAGTTGTACCCATTGTACATATCGCGCAGGTTTGAGGCCGCTTACATACCCGTAAGTTGCATAAAAAATATTGTCAGTGATTTTTACCCCGATAACAATGTAAGCAAGCCGTTGGTGGAACAAATGATAGAGGCCGGTAAACGATTGTATGTTTTGGATAAACTATTGCCTCAAACCAGCGATACCCTAAAAACAGGCTATACCGAAAACCAGTTAGCTGGTTGCTATAAAAACGAAGCGTTTATATGGTCGTTTTTTGTACAAAATGACCTGCTGTTTTCAGCAGACCCTGCTATGACAAAGGATTATATGACTGATGGGCCAAAGACGGCTGTTTTGGGCGAATCCGCCCCTGGTTTTATTGGCCAGTTTGTAGGCTGGCAAATTGTAAAAAAGTGGATGGATGAAAAGGACAATGCTACATTAAAAGCCTTGTTGGCAACCAATGCTAAAACTATTTACGAGGAGGCGAAATATAAGCCTCGATAATTGCTAAAGGTTGAGTGGCAGAGGTGTAAGCAATATTTAAAAACATGGCTACCAGCTTTAGTGTTTTGGCTGGCATGGTTTAAAACCGCAAGCTATATAGCCCCTGATTGCTGCCTTTTTTTAATGTTGAATTAAGATATTAAAAGCATAAGAGTGCGACGCCACTGCAGATAAATAGACAGTATAATGCCCGGCCCCCAAAAAAAATATTAAAAAATTCGGCCAATTGAAAGACAGGCAGGCGTTAATTCATTTTAAACGGAACAATCATTTCAAAAGAGGGGATGTTGACTTCAAACGAAAGTTTACTGTTTAAATTTTCCATTATGTATTTTCCAAACATTTTTCCCATTTCGGTTTTTAAATTGCAACCGCTTACATACTGAAACTGCCCCCCGCTGGCAATTATGGGCTGCTGGCCTATTACGCCTTCACCCTCCACTTCGCGGTACTCGCCGTTGCTATCAAAAATATGCCAGTGCCGCCTTTGTAACCTTACCGAAAAACTGTTGTGGTTTTGCACGGTGATCCTATAGGCAAACATAAATTCGTTATTACCGGGATTACTGTAGTCGGGCTGGTAAAACGTTTCGACACTTATTTGTACGCCTTCTGAAATTTTTGTGATCATATTGAAGGGTTTGGGTAAAAATAAAACAATTTTGCCTTAACAAGGGCATCCATTTGTAACCTTACATTGTTTGTAACGCAATTGTGATACCAATGTTTAGCGTTGTGGTTGGTTTGTTAAAAGCATAACAATACCGAAGTAATTAGCTGACTAATAAACTTATTGGTTTGGTTGCACAGATATGTAAAATTGATTGGCAGGCGTTATAGTTTAAAACTTCAACGCCTACCTTTGCGGCAAACTTCAACAAAAACATAAAACAACTTTCATGACAAAAATTGCAGTTGCTAAAGGCGATGGTATTGGGCCGGAAATAATGGATGCAGTATTGCACATATTTAAAGCCGCCAACGTGCCAATTGAATTTGTGTTGGTAGATATGGGCAAGTGGGTTTTTGATAAAGGTTATAGTAATGGTATGACCGCCGAGGCGCAGGATACAATTGAAGAACTGGGTATTTTGTTTAAAGGACCTATGGAAACGCCTAAAGGTAAAGGGGTGAAAAGCATAAATGTTACGGCCCGCAAAACATGGAATACCTATGCTAATAACCGGGTGTTTTTAACTTTGCACGGGGTAAATACCGTTTTTTCGAAAGCCGGTATACCTATAGATATAACAATGGTGCGTGAAAATATTGAAGATACTTATGGCGGAATAGAACATATGCTTACACACGATGTGGCATTGAGCCGCCGTTTTATTACCAAGCCAGGTAGCATGCAGGTAATTCGTTATGCCTTTGAAATGGCTAAAAAGAAAGGTACCCGCCGTATAACCTGTGGCCACAAGGCCAATATTATGAAGCTAACCGATGGACTGTTTTTGGAAACGTTTTACGAAATAGCCAAAGACTATCCTGAACTAAATGCCGACGATGTTATAGTGGACGACCTTGCCATGAAACTGGTGGTAAGGCCACAGGAGTTTGACGTAATAGTAATGACAAACCTGCAAGGTGATATTATTAGCGACTTATGTGCAGGTTTGATAGGCGGACTTGGTTTTGCCCCCTCGGCCAATATTGGCGACCATATTGCCATTTTTGAAGCGGTGCATGGTACGGCCCCTGATATTGCCGGAAAAAACCTGGCAAACCCTACGGCACTTTTACTAAGCGGTATTACTATGTTAAGGCATATAGGCCTGATGAATGCTGCCGCCAATATTGAAAATGCATTGTTGTATACTTTAGAGCAGGGAATACATACCGGCGATTTTGGCGATAGATCGATACCAGCCGTAAACACCACCAGGTTTGCTGATGCCATTATTGGTAATATTGGTAAGGTACCTGAACATAACCCTAAGCCCATACTGCCCGATATGGAGCCTACGCCCACTTTGTTTAAACTTGAAAGCAACTCCATGATGGAAAACGAAGAGCTTTTTCAGGAAGTAATTGTGGGGGTGGATATGTTTATTGAAAGCAACGAGCAACCTAACAAAGTGGCAGAAAAGTGCCTGAAACATACCTTTAACCTTTTTAAGTTGGTTACCATTAGCAACCGTGGTACCCAGGTGTGGCCAAAGGGAAGCGTATTTACCAACCTGGTAAATACCTACGCCTGCCGTTTTGAAAGCCTGGAGGAAACCCCGCTTACACAAATTGACATTATTGAATTGTATAAAAGGCTGGCGCAGGATTTTAAGGTTTGCTCAACCGAGTTGCTGAATACCTGGGACGGTAAAAAAATGTATAGCCTTGCGCAAGGGCAATAAGTATTGATAAGCGGGCTTTACCCCATGTACTACAAAAGGTGCAGCATTTTTTGCCTGCACCTTTTTTGTTTTTGCGAACGAAGTGTACCTTAACCGCAGAAGTATTTTGTTATGATACGTTTTAACGCAACACTGCAAAAATTTGGCAATAAAGGCGAGGAAACCGGCTGGACATATTACGCCTACCCGAAGCACTTGTACAACAATTGGTGACGGGCAATAAAAAATCGTTCAGGGTAAAAGGGTTGTTGGATGATTACGCCATAGGGCAGGTAGCACTTATACCTATGGGAGAAGGGGATTTTATTTTACCGGTATATGCGGTAATGCCAAAACATTTGTGCAAGCAAAAAGGCGCTGTAATTAAAGTGGCATTAACGGTTGACAGCTCGCTTTTGGTGCAATGCCACGACCTGTTAGCCTGCCTGCGCCAAGAACCTGTAGCCTGGGAGCGTTTTACGGCTATGCCACAAACGCACCAATACTATTACACCAAATGGATAGAAAACGCTAAAACCGAAGGCACCCGTACAAGGCGAATTGCTATGACTGTAAACGCAATGATTAAAGGCATGGATTACGGCCAAATGTTACGAGCCGAAAGAGACGAGCGAAAGGAAAGGCTATAGCGTACTTACGATTAAACAAATACCCCTAAGCTTACAGTTTACTATTATTTGCCAGCCACCTGTTGTGGCGGACTAATAGTTAACACATACCACTTTTATTTACCTGATTGAAAAATAACCTTTTTATGGTTTTTTAGGCATCACCGCTTTTGGTGTTTCTTTTTTGGCGGGGTCCTCAATTGGATCGGTTTTCTTTTCTTTTTTACGAAAAATTGATTTTAAAAAACCTTTCTTCTCTTTGGTTTCGGGCTGTGGCTCGGGCTCAAGGACTTCAGGTGTTTTTTCGGGCTTTACCTCGGTAGGTACACCTGGTTTTACTTTCTCTTTTGGTATCTGGCTTTCCGCCTTTATATCTTCGGGCAAAATGTCCAAAGGTATGGCGTAATCGTCGGCAGTGCCATTGCCCAAATCATTACCCTGGGCGCCGGGTGTAACGGCATTAGGGCTGTTAAGGTAGTCGTAAATAATATCGTTGCTCATTACTTCGGGCTTTACAAACTTTGCATTTTTATCAATGCCCAGGGTATTATCCTTTGAGGCTTTACCATAAAAATAGGCCCATATAGGCAAGGCTGCCCTTGAGCCCTGGCCCAGGTTGGTGCTGCTGAGGCGTATAAACCTATCGTCGCACCCAACCCATGCACCGGCTAACAGTTGCGGCGTATAGCCCATAAACCATCCATCGCTATTGTCGTTGGTGGTACCGGTTTTACCGGCTATTTCGCCTGTTACGCCGTAGCCGGCCATTGAGCGGCCAGTACCGTTTTCAATAACACTTTGCATCATAACTGCCACGGAGTAAGCGGTTACTTCGCTAATCACTTCTTTGCGTTCCGAAGGAATAAAATTTTCAAGTACGTTACCGTTTTTGTCCTCAATACGGGCTATCAGTAATGGTTTGCTGTTAAAACCCCTGCCGGGAAACATGCTGTAGCCCTGCATCATTTCGTACAGCGATATTTCGCAACTGCCCAGTGCAATGGAGGGATAGGGTTCTATTTTTGTTTGAAGGTTACAACGTTTTAAAAAGTCAACAAAGCGCTGCGGGCCTTCGTTACCGGTATTGCCCAGTTGTTTCATAATGTAGGCAGTGGCGCAGTTTCGGCTCCAGGTAAGTGCCTGCAACATGGTCATACTGCGGCCGGTGCAGGTGCCGCCGGTTGCAGGCACCAGCCCATATGTTCCAAAACTTTGCTGCACATCCTGCACCTCGGTATTAGGCGTCATTCCGGCTTCTTCAATGGCAAGACTATATAACAATGGTTTAATGGTAGAGCCTACCTGGCGTTTGGTATTAATGTTTACGTGGTCAAACTTAAAAGTTTTAAAGTCAATACCCCCTACCCATGCTTTTATTTGCCCGCTTAAAGGTTCCATGGCCATAAAGCCGGCCTGCATCATTTGCCGGTGGTATTTTATTGAGTCGTAGGGCGTCATGGTAGTATCGCTTTCGCGCCTGTTGTTCCATGCAAAAATGCGCATAGGTACTTTTACGTAAAACGTCTTTTTTATCTCGTCGTCTTCCATGCCATCTTTACGTAAATTTTTCCAACGTTCGCTGGCTTTCATTGCTGCTTCCAGTACATTTTCGTGGTCCTTCCATACACTTCCGTTTTTAATATTGGTTTGCGAGTTCAATATTTTTTGCATGTAGCTCATGTGCTTGCCTACTGCCTCTTCGGCATACAACTGCATGCGTGGGTTAATAGTAGTAAATATTTTTAAACCATCGCGGTACAGGTCGTAATTATCGCCGTTGGCTTTGGTATGGGTTTTACACCACTTCTTCATTTCTTCGCCAACTACCATTCTAAAATAGGGGGCGAGGCCAGCGGTCTCGTCCAGCTTTTTAAATTTTATTTCTATAGATTTTGCCTTCAGATTTTTTGCCTCGGCTTCGGTAACAAATTTGTTGCGCTTCATTTGGTCAATAACCGTATTACGCCTGTCAAGCGCCAGTTTTGGGTTTCGGCGCGGGTTATACAGGGTTGGTGCATTTACCATACCTATCATCACTGCCGCTTCCTCTACGCTTAAACGGTCGGGCTCTTTTTGAAAAAAGGTTTTAGAGGCATTGCGAATGCCATACACGTTATCGCTAAACGGTACAGTGTTTAAATACAGGGTAATAATCTCTTCTTTGGTAAAATTGCGTTCAAGCTTAATGGCTATGATGCTTTCTTTAATTTTTTGAATAATACGTTTTACCGGGTTTCGGCTATAGTCGGTAAAAAGGTTTTTTGCCAACTGCTGCGTAATGGTGCTTGCCCCACCATCGCGGCCAAGTTTAACAATGGCGCGTGCAAGCCCCCAGGCATCAATACCGCTGTGGTCGTAAAATCGTTCATCTTCGGTAGCCACCAAAGCGTTCACTATGTTTTTACTAATATCCTTAAACTCAACATTGGTCCTGTCTTCAAGGTAGTATTTACCCATAAGGGTTCCGTCGTCGGCAATTACTTCGCTTGCCAGCGAGGCCGATGGATTTTCGAGGTCTTCAATAGAGGGCATTTTGCCAAACACACCCCAATTGGCAAACAGGATGATGAGGATGCCGGCACCAAAACCAATTAATACTATTCTCCAAAATATTCTAACAGGGGCGCTCACCTTGGTTTTTGTATTTTTCATTTTTTTAGTAATTCAGGTAATAAGTAGTATGGCTTAACAACTTTTGCTGTGGCAATAAAAGTACTGTTTATAGGTGTAGAAACATGGCTGTAAACGAAATTTTGGAAATTCGTTTGCAGGCGGTTACAGGGCTTTGTCAATAATGGTGCTTAAAGCAATTTAAAGGTAAAGGGATATTAAAAACCACGACATTATAAAGTCAAAATAAAAACGACAGGTCTTGCTGAGGTCTTTAAAATTTACCAGGGAAGGCTTTTTCTAACAAGGCCTTGTAGGCAGTAAAATCGCTATTGGTTTTTAGTACTTCCAGGTTTTCGTTGCTTATAACCAAAAAGCTGTATTTGTCGGCGCTTAACCAGGGCAAAATGCGGCTAGGCGCCTGTGGCCTTACAATGTTTACATAATCAACCGCAGCATTAACATCGCTAAAAGGACCTTGTAGTACCAGGTTAAACCTATCGTCTAATTGCAGCGAATTAATTTCAATTGGTTTACTGTAATATTTTTCGCGGTTGTAGCGGTTAAAGGCATTGCGGGCTTCGCTTGCATACACCTTGTCAACCTTGTCAAGTACTATTATTACGTAATGCGGATCGGCTGGCTTAAAGGTAAAACCCTTTACGACCAAATTTTCTGCCGTGGCAGGCTTTGTGTCAACAGGTAAAGGTGCGGGTGTTATTAAAGTTGGTTGGGCAATGGGTGGCCTTACGGCCTCTTTTTTTACTTCCATTTGGGTAGGTGCTTTGGCAATAGCACCATTTATTGGGTTTGGTTTGGAAACCGCACTATTTTTTGAGGATGATACAGTGGCAATTGTTGGTTTGGCAACGGGTTTTAAGACTACCACACGGGCAGTATCGGCCGGTGGTGTTGTTACTACCGGTGCTTTTGTAAGTAACGATGAGTCGATACCCAGCCTAGCCGTTTTGTTAATAGCGGCAATTGGTGTTTGTGCCACAGGGTTATCTTTTTTAATAATAACCGGCGCCACTTTTACCGGCCTTATGGTAGGGGGCTGGCTGCTTGCAATGGCATCCGGGTTTTGCGTATCGGCCTTTCGGGTTACTTCCAGTTTGGCCAGGTAGTCTTCAATTTCTGTACGCCTGCCCAGCACATCAATCATGGTTTTTGCTTTTTCGGCCATTGGGTTAGTAGTAAAATTGCTGACCAGGTCGTTTAGTACTTTAATTGCGGTTGTGTCGTCGTGGCTACTAACGTAATAAATGGCTTCGATGTATAATAACTGAGGTGTCCAATAGGAGTTGCCATAGGTGCTGTCGGCTATCTTTTTTTGTTGTTTGGCGTTTTCAAAATCGCCCTCAATAAATTGTTTGTATACCTGCTCGTAGGTTTTGGTAGCCGCTATTTTTTCATTATCGTCTTTTTTTGCCAACAATGGGTTTTGCATTAGCTGGGCATACCTGCTGGTATCGGCGGGGTTGGCAAGCATTTTTTTATAGGCCTCAGATTTATCGCGATCACCGTTTTGACGATAAGCGTACACCAGGTTAAAACGTGCCTTATCTCTAAAATCCGAATTTGGAAAACGCCTCAGCAGTTCCTCGTAGGCATAAATGGCCGACTGGTAGTCTTCCATTTTTGAAAGGAATGTTTGGCCAAGGTTGTTTAAGGCATCTTCTATACTGCTGTCGCTGGCAGCCACCAGTTGTTCGGTTAGTGGTATGTTGGCTTTTAGCCCTTCCATTGAAAGGTCGGTACCCGCCGGTATTTTTTTTGCAAGGGGCATATCTATATCGCTAATATTCATATCGGGCGATAGGGTGCGCTGGTTGTTAACGGCCGAGATGCGCCGCCAGTTGTCAACATTAGTCCGCTGCCCCCATTTGGCCTTAAACTCGTTAAAGCCGGTTGCTTTTAGTGAGCTGTTGTAAAAGTAGAAATCAGTATTTTTTGCGTTGGAGCCAAAAAGGTCGGGGGCCGCCTGTTGCTGAATGGCGGGGTTTACCAATGCCGGCGTTTCTTCGTTAAGCCCTTTGGCTTTGCGTAGTTCTTTTAATTTGGCTTTTATAATATCGTTGCGTTTGTTTTCGGGCAGTTTGGCCAGCGCCTGCAGGCTATCTTCGGTGGTAATAACCAACTGGTTAGCAGCCACAATTTTAAGGGGTGGCTTGCGTAGTAAAACACGGTCTTTTTCAATTTGCGTTTTTAGCGAATTAATGTCGGTGCTATCGTAATAATTGTGCGCCGGCGTATATTTTTTACGATCGTAATTCATATCGGCCAACAATAAAAACGATTGGGCTCGTTGCAGGTTATTGTTGTTATTGGTTTGTACACTTTTTAATAGCAGGGCTTCGGCTTCGTCAAACTTTTTACGATCCAGTTCAATAGTGGCGGCAGCGAAATAAATAATATCGCGGTAGTTAAGGTACTTGTCCTTTTTAGCCATTTTTATAAGGGCATCAATATTTTCCCGGGCGTAATCGCGTCCGGTTTT
Organism: Chitinophagales bacterium; assembly: GCA_038247635.1. Classification (GTDB taxonomy): domain Bacteria; phylum Bacteroidota; class Bacteroidia; order Chitinophagales; family Chitinophagaceae; genus Segetibacter. The sequence continues at coordinate 10,157 of JBBRUR010000017.1, read as the reverse complement.
AGATACGCCTCTGTTTAGTTTAAGCGTGTTAAGGCGGGCATACACATCCAATACCGGGTCAATGGTATGTTTAATACTTTGTGCGTAATATTCTTCGGCAAGGTTTACGTTGTTGGCGCGCTGGTACATTTGGCCGGCCAGGTACTCCCACCGTGCTTTTTCCTGATTATTGGTTGCCTGGTCAAGGGCGTTTACCAGGTAGGCTGCTGCGCTGTCGTAAATATTTTGTTTGTAAAACCAGTAGGCCGTTACTTCATTAAGTTGGGAGGTAAGCCTTTTAGGAAAGTTGGGATCATTTTTTAAAATCTCGATAAGCCCGGCCGCTTCGGGCAGTTCATCACTTTGGATAAAAGAGCGTATTTGCCAAATAAAACTTTCGTTACGGCTGGGCGGCCTGGCCATTATTTTTTTGATGAGACTGTTTTTTTCTTTGGTAGCAATGCTAAACTCACCTGTTTCGTTGCTGGCGTTGCTGCCTATAGGTTTGTCGTAATTGCCTTCTTCTTTAGGGGCGAAGGCAAAGTTGATGTATTGGAGGGTACCGAGGGCCGAATCGAGATTGTTTCGATAGAAATAGGCCTTTGCCATTATGAGGTACATATTATCCACCCAGTCGCTGCGAAGATCGTGCAGCAATATGCCCGCGGTTGATTTGTAGATGACGGAGTCAAGCTCGCCTTTGTCCTGGGCGGTAGCCTCTATGGTGTAGTTGTAAAAGGGTAATAGCAGGGCATAATCGTCTTTAAACGACGCTTTGGCGCGGTTTACTACATCGTTTAACCTGTTAGTGGCATTAAAGTAATAATTGTAATGCGTAGTAACATTTTGCTTAAAGCGGCGGGGAATCGTAAATTTTTTTTCACCTGTTTTTTCGCTGGCCAGTTTGCGGGTCTCGTATTTTTCGGGCTTGTTCAGTTCAACCTCGGCACCGGGCTGGGCCTTTGCTTTGTTTACTGTTGTCAGTATTGTAACAGCAAATAATAACGGCAGGCGAAACAATTGAAACACTTTTAAATATGATTGATATGAAGCCATGTATAAAAAAAATACTTCTGTTATTGTATACAAGAAGCGCAAAAATGGTGAAGATATTTTATTGGATTGAGAATATCTGTTTGTTTAACCAAACTTATATGCGGGGCCAGCCCGCTATTATGCGGGTAAATAATAGTATTACAAAGGGAAATTATTTTTATTTTGATTACAAACGATTAATTATTAAGGGTTTATTGAGTAGTTTTATTGTTTAATAAATTTGTGTTTTTAAGGTTGAATAGCATTAAAACAGTACAAGAGTGCGACGCAACAAAAAGCTAAATTTTGCACTTTGCCCGGTTCATAAAAACGGTTATTGTTATTGTGTTTGATATGGTTGTTTATTTTTTGTGCAATTTGAGCGCATCAGCAACGTAGTATTACCTTTACCTTTTGCACAACGATGAATAAAATTGATACCAGTACTACACTAAAAACGCTGCGAAACCGTTACAGGTTGGTAGTTATGAACGATGATACCTACGAAGAAGTGGTAACGTTTAAGCTATCGCGGTTAAGTGTATACGTGGTACTGAGCAGTATTTTTGTTATATTGGTAAGCTTTACGGTGGCTTTAATAGTGTTTACGCCTTTAAAGCAATATGTGCCCGGCTATGGTAGCCAAAGTGCACGCCGGGAGTTGCAGGCACTAAAATACCGCACGGACTCGCTTGAGCAATCGATTAAATTTAAAGACCAATACCTAACTAATTTAAAAAAAGTGCTTAGTGGCGATGTTTCCCAAAAGTATGATACCACCCTGCTGAAAGTACCTAAACAAGACGTTATAAACGATTAACAAAAAAGCCATTATAATGATGTTTTCAGTAAAAAGTAAGAAGTTGGTTGCCGCCGGCGGCGGAACCAGTATTATTGGTAGTGCAGTAACGCTTACCGGCGATATTGTTAGTACAACCGACATTAGAATAGATGGAATTGTAAGAGGTAATGTGCAATGCGATGCCCGTATTTTAATTGGTAATGAGGGCCGCGTTGAAGGCGACCTTATAAGCAACCAGGCAGATGTGATGGGCACCGTAAAAGGAAACATAAGGGTGAAAGATTTGCTGACCCTGCGAGGTACTGCTACGGTAAACGGTAATATATTTGCCGCCAAATTACAAGTTGAACCAAGTGTAACCTTTAATGGCAATTGTAATATGAGCCAAAACGTAGTGGAAATGATAACGGATGTTTCCGATAAACCTAAGCAGCCTGTTGCCAAAGTCAACGTTAAATAATAAATTATTGCTTAGCTATGCCGGGCTGGCCGTGCAACTTATGGTTGGGTTGGGGTTATGTGTGTACATTGGCCTTTGGGTTGATAAATGGATTGAAACTGGAATACCCTTGTTTGCGTGGTTATTTCCGTTGGTATTAATTGGAGCTGCTATGTATAGTGTAATAAAAAATACAGGCAAAAAAAAGAAGAATGTTTAATAAGAATATATCGCAGCTGACGGTTGCATTTGTGGTGGTAGCAGTGCTTATATTGGTGTTTAGGCATTACCTGCAATTGCATAATATTGACTGGCAGGTTTTAATGGGTGGTAACCTTTTTATTTATGTTATTACGGCCATATCAATGAGCCTGCTGAGCAGCGGCATGAAGGCAAAAAATACCCATGCCTTTTTAACTAAAGCCTATAGCGGCATATTGCTAAAGTTGTTTGCCTGCGCCGGGGCAGCGTTTGCCTATATTTTGTGGGCTGGTAACAACCTTAACAAGGGTGCTTTGTTTATTTGTATGATGTTGTACCTGGTGTACACATTTATTGAAAACAGGGTTGTATTGATGCAGAACAAAGAGCAAAAGAACAATGGCTAAAGAGCACCGCCCGTTGGCCGCATTGGCCGTATACCTGCCACCAAATACATTTGAACCGATAGCTGCTTACCTGCACCAATACAAGGTACAGTTAACCATTACCCGCGAACGTACATCCATTTTGGGCAACTACCGAAACGCCCACCGCGACAAAAACCACCGCATAACCGTTAATGGCAACCTTAACTGCTACTCGTTTGCTATAACGCTGCTGCACGAACTGGCGCACCTGCTTACTTACGAGCAATATGGCCACCGTGTACAAAGCCATGGGTGGGAGTGGAAGGCTAAGTATGCCGCGCTGCTTGTGCAGTTTTTGGAGAAGAAGGCGTTTCCGCAGGATATTACAAACGAGCTGGTACAGTCGCTGCAAAACCCCGCTGCCAGTAGCTGCGCCGAAGATGGTTTGATGCGCATATTGCGGCGGTACGACCCACCACCGCCCAACAATCATTTATTGATTGAGGAAGTGCCTATGTTTAGCCTTTTTAGATTAAAAGATGGACGGATATTTAAAAAAGGCGAGAAGCTGCGTAAACGCTACCGCTGCGAGGAGGTAGCCACCAAAAAGGTGTATTTGTTTAGCCCGGTGTATGAGGTGGTTTTGGTAGCCGGTAGCGGTTAGTTATTTTGAATGCTAAATTTTAAATTTTGACTTGAGCAGCCATCGACAACTTATTACAGACAACTCACTTCGTACAACTTACACCTCACCCGCTATCTTATCTGCCTTCTCTCATCTGCAAGCACTTTTTATTCAAAATTTAACATTCAAAATTTATAATAATTCTTTTACTTCTAACGCATCCCTTAATCTCTACTGCAAGCACTCACTTCATTTAAAATTTAACATGCAACATTTATAATAATTCTTTCACTCATAACGCATTCCTTAATCTCTACTGCAGGCGCTCTCTTCATTTAAAATTTAACATTCAGCATTTATAATCATTCTTTCACTCATAATGTACCCCTTAATCTCTACTGCAGGCGCTCTCTTCTTTTAACATTCAACATTTAAAATAATTCTTTCACTCATAACTTTTTTAACATCCAAACATTGCAGCCAAAGTGGCCTGTGTTACCCATTGGGGCCGGTAAAAATTCAAAACCGAATTGTTGATATACGCTCACCGCTTTTTTTAGCTCGGGAAAGCTTTCGATATACACTTGTTGATAACCAAACTCTTTTGCCAGTTTAAGACATTTTTCTATTAGTAGTTTGCCGAGGCCCTGCCCACGGGTGCCGGGAATGAGGTACATTTTAACTAACTCGCAGGTGTTGGCGGGCAAGCGATGGCTGGGGAATATGCCTGCGCCGCCCACTATCAGGCCATCCATAATAACAACCTGGTAGTAGCTGCCGGGCGTTTGAAACAGTTCAAACAAAGCATCGGTAGTGGGGTCGGTAAAAACAGTGCCTGGTTTAGCCAGCCCAAACTCAGCCAGCGTATTACGAATGATGTTGGCAAGGTGCGGGTTATCGGCAGGTTGAATGGCGCGGATGGTTGGGGCCACAAGGATTATCAGTAAAAATTAAAAATTAAAAAGCGGCAAAGAAAGGTAGGTGTTGTTGTTTTACTTTTTAACTGCTGCTTGGTTAAGCAATGCCGTGATTCATGGATTAGCGCAATAATATAAACCGTGTCCGTATCAATCTTAAAGAACATCTTAAAAGGGAATTTTTTGAAGAGAAGCCTACGGTACCCTATATTAGAAACCATGCTAAATGCAAATGGATTTTTTTCTATCTTTTCTCCGGCAATCCACAGTTCATCTAAATATCTGTTGCAAACATCAGCCGATATTACATCATAACAGGAAATTATTTCCTGGAAATCTTTCCAAAATCCGTCGCCATATAGCAACTGAAATTTCAGAAGGGGCATTTATTTGGTTCTTAAAGCACTTATCATATTTTTTAGATCGATTGACGAATAGACTTTTGATCTCTTCAAACGAAGCTCTTCCCAACGTTGATTTAATAAGTTGGTTATTTATTCATCTTCTTCGACAATAATATTTTCAGAGCTTAAGCTTGCCTATAATTTTTCAGCCACTTCCTTTCTTTCTTCATTGCGAAGTGCCATTTGAAGTAAAAATTAAAAAGTAAAAATTAAAAAGGGCAAAGGAAAAATGGTGATATTATGTTCCTTTTTTCTTTTGCCCTTTCCGGTTCATATTTTCTGTTCCCGTTTCCCGTTTCAGGATTGACTATTGACCATTCACCATTGTCCATTCACTATCGACTTCTTCACTCACCACTCACAACTCACTACTCACAACTCACCACTCACTATCAAGCCACCGCCTTCTTTACTAAATCCGCGGCTTCGCTTAACAGGATGGCGCTTTGCACTTTCAGGCCGCTTTCGTCAATCAGCTTTTTAGCTTCAACGGCGTTGGTACCTTGCAGGCGAACAATAATGGGAATGTTGATCTCCTTCATGTTGTTGTAGGCTTCAATAACGCCGGCTGCAACACGGTCGCAGCGAACAATACCGCCAAATATATTAATAAGGATGGCTTTTACAGCCGGGTCTTTCATAATGATTTTAAAGCCAGCCTCAACAGTTTGTGCGTTGGCGGTACCGCCTACATCTAAAAAGTTGGCTGGCTCACCACCGCTTAGCTTAATCATATCCATGGTGGCCATAGCAAGACCGGCACCATTTACCATGCAACCAACATTACCATCCAGTTTTACAAAGTTTAGGTTAAACTGCCCGGCTTCTACCTCGGTTGGGTCTTCTTCGTTTACATCACGCATGGCAGCAAGGTCGTTGTGGCGCATAAGGGCGTTTTCGTCCAGCGCCATTTTGCAGTCAACGGCAATAATCTTATCGTCGCTGGTTTTAAACAGCGGATTAATCTCTATCATGGTGCAATCAAGCCCTACATAGGCGTTGTATAGGTTGGTTACAAATTTGGTCATGTTTTTAAAAGCCTCGCCGCTAAGGCCAAAGTTGAAGGCAATTTTACGTGCCTGGAAACCCTGCAGGCCACCACCGGGGTGTACCCACTCTTTAAATATTTTATCGGGCGTTTCTTCGGCCACGGTTTCAATGTCCATACCGCCCTCGGTGCTGTACACCACCATGTTTTGGCCTTTGGCACGGTCTAGCATTATGCTCAGGTAAAATTCTTTTGTTTTGGTGGTATCGCCGTAGTACACGTCCTGGGCTATGAGTATTTTACTTACTTTTTTGCCCACGGGCCCTGTTTGCTTTGTTACCAATACACCGCCCAACAGGTTTTTGGCAATACGGGTAATGTCTTCAAGCTTTTTGCCTACTTCTACCCCGTGTTGTTTGGTGCCCTCTATGAGGCCCTTGCCGCGTCCGCCGGCATGTATTTGTGCTTTTACTACTGAAAAACTGTTTTGCGTGTCGTTCTTTATTTGGCGATAGGCTTCTTCAGCTGCCATAACCGATTCAACAGCAATGCCTTCCTGGGTGGGCACATTGTATCTTTTTAGCAGCTCTTTGGCCTGGTATTCGTGCAAATTCATACGGTAAAAGTTTTACGACGAAGATAGTTTAATTACAAGTTGGATGAAAACCGGTTTTTTGGGGTAAGTAAACTGTTCAAAAGGCTTGGAACGGGACAACAAAAACGGAAAAGAAAAGCCTCAATCTATATCAGTTTCAAAGCTTAACGCTTCACACCTTCTCCTTCTTCCTTCAAAATCTCATTTTAATATTGCTAAGTCAATAGACAATGTTTGTGGTTAAAGGCAATTATTCTTCGCTAACAGTATTCAATATTAACTTTATGTAAACCCTCGTAATTCCTGTTTTTTGGTAACTGTTTTAACCTATTTCTATTAATATTTTTAAGATTTTAAATCATCTAACTGTGTTATCCAAACTACCGTTACAATTATGCCTTGTAGCATGCTGTATTATTACCCTTTAATCGTGTCGTAAAACCGACATGGTTGCTGCAGAGAGCAAAGAATTACAAATAGCCCAATTTTTTACTTTACCAGCAGGTACCGATAAAGAGGTGGCAAAAGTTGCCAGCGACATGCAAAAGCAGGAAAACTTTATTAGCTATTTGCCCACTTTTATTAAAGAGAACGGAATACCTCGTTGGGATAAAGTTTTTTACAAGGTTGGAAAGAAAAATATTAGCGGAATAAAGCAGGAAACAGCTTCTGCTGCAAGGGAGACGATGGACGACAGCGGTACGCAGGGTTTATTTTTTATACCACTACAGTCAACCAATGAAAATGAAATTAAAGGATATGTTACTTGCTATAAACACAACGATAGTTCGTACACTTATAAATTATTCAATAAAGATTCGTTGAACGCCTTACGGCCCAGCAGCGATACAGCCAAAACCAAATGGCTAAACGCGATGTCTGTATTTGGGTTTTTTGAAAAAAACATTAATGGCCGGGATAGCATTTTGGTTGAAGGCTCCGGGCGGGGATACCTGAAAAATGCACAATTAGCGATTTCGGAAGCTGATGGCAATACGGCAGGGCGAGGTGTGGAAACACTATCGTTTCCATCTGGCAATGGGTGCAGTTATAAAATGGTTGTTACAGAAACTTTTACGTACCTCGAAATTTATGAAAATGGTATGCTTACCGATGTTTACAGCAACTATTCGGTGCAGGTTGCAGTTACGGTAATTTGTACGGGCAATGAAACGCCACCACCGGGCATTGGGGGCGGTGGCGGGGGATGGAATTGGTATAATTACGGCACCGGCGGCTATTTTAACAGCAACTCACCTGTAAACGGGGACTATTGGTGGACAAATACATTAGATGGGGGTGTTGGGGGAGGTAGTAATGGTATACCTCCTACTACTGATCCCTGTGCTGAAGCAGCTGAACTGGCCGAAACGGTAACAAATCTTTCAAAAAAGAAAGTCTATAACACTTCCAAGACAAGTATTCAAAATGCAGGTGCTAATGGTAACGAATATTCGGTAACCTTTGGTACCGATGGATCGGGAATAATAAATGCGTCCGGTATTTCGGGCGGAGGGGGCTCCAGTGGAACGGTAAATACAGGCTGGCCAGGTGCTTTTGCAGATTTGCACAATCATCCGAACAACGAACCTCCTTCGAATGGGGATTTTTATAAACTTATAGATGTTAACAACAATCATCCTCGGTATAATATCAGAATGGTAGTTACGCCTGATGGCTCGGTGTATGCATTGGCTATAGTTGATTTAGCTAAGGCTAATGCATTCAATAATAATTACCCGCCTCAAGATATTGGCTTCGGACCGGATTTACCAGAGCTACTTAATGATGAATTAATTGATTTAAAAAATCATGCAATTGGCCAGGGTTTCGATGATTTGATCGCAAAAGAAATGGCACTTGCTTTTTTATTGGACAAATACAATTGTGGAGTTGCATTGTTGAAGCAAGATGTTGATGGCAAATTTAAAAGAATACAGACTACCGAGACAGTCAATTCAAATGGTATTAAAATATATAATCAGGCTAATTGCCTATAAAATTAACAATGTGAAACGTATCTTAAACTTTTTTACCATCACTTTTCTAGTTTTTTCAACTTCCTCTTGTTATTCGCAGCAAATGGTGCAAACTAATATTGATGCAAAGAAATTAAAAATGAACGAACAGCAGTTCATAAATAAATCTTTGAAAATTCTGCTTTCTGAAATTAAACCTAAAATTAAAAATGCTTCAGGCGACCCAAGTGTCAATTGGAAAGTGAGACCAGGTTTTTTCAGATTTCAATTTGTGATGCAACAGCAAAACGATAGCCTAAAGGCGGTAGGAAAAATGCCTGTAACTATTTTAGTTTATGTGAAGGAGAATTTTGACTGGGATTTCAAAAAACGAGAAAAGAGAAATGAGTTTAGCTGGACAAAAAAGGATGAAGAAAAGTATGGAAATTTAACAGTGATAGGTCTTAGAATATATGGGGAATATTAGTCGCTGGCTAAAAAAACGTAATCACATTATGTGTACATGCAAATCAATGGCATTGGTAAGTTTTCCGGGATCGGGTAGCGGATACCAACTGATGGCGAAGAAACAGCTTTTTTATGAGTTGCCAGTTATTATAAATAGTTGCCCAACATATAGGTGCGAGGAATGGGTTTTTGATGTGATAGAGGAGGCGGCAGTGAAGATGCTTAGGATTAAAGGTCTGTTTAATCATCCGTGAAAAATTATTTTTAAGCTTCAAAATAATAGTGTTGACACCCTTTAACTTTTAAGTATTTTACTAACGCTACCAGTCAAAACCTGTTTCATGAAAATAATACTAAGGCCATTTCAATTGTTCGCGATAATCATTTTTCTGTGTTGCTCATGTAATGCAACCAGGTTAGCAAAACAGAAAAGGGGGCCGTATGTAAACAAATTTGAAGCTTTAAAAGATTATGCATTTTGCCGCTGCTTAATACTTGGCTTTAAAAGCGATTCTCTTCAACTATCAGACGCAAGTATTGGGGTAATATATGAGCTTTCTGACTATTCAATTAGTTTGGCCGATAGCAAACGGTTGGACAGTTTTGTAAAATCATCTATAGAAAATTTAGCGCCTTTGCAGCCTGCCGACTATGAGGGAAAGAAAGCTATTATTCTCACCTGTATCGAACTATACAAAAGTAAAGCGCTTAAAAAATTATCCGCCCAATAGTATTTTATGATTGAAGCATTAGTTAAAAAGGCAATAGACTTGTACCCTACCAATATCGATGTGTATGATTCTGCAATAGAAGACGAGCCAAAATACCAATTGATGATACAGCACATCAGGCAAAAAAGGATAGAGATGCCAGTGGCTGCAATATTGGAAAAAGTAAAAACTTATTTTCCACGGAATACTTGTTGTGATACAACTTACTTATACAACACCAATCCTTGTTGGCGGATTGAAATCACTTCGAGAAAATTGATTGTAAAAGTTTTGATTAGTTTATTAGCTGATGTTTACACTGTAAAGGAAATAACAAGAGAAATATATAAACCGAACAAAAATCTGGTTGATGAAGTAGACAGTGGAGTGATACAGAAAATTGAGGTGATTTTCTTAAAAATTTTGAATTTGTACAAGCGGAACTACTTGAACAAATACCGATGCCTGAGATTTCGTGCAATTCAAAAAACCTTGGCAACGCGAACCTTTTTGATTGCTTTTTTAAGGATAATGAATGGTGAATAACAAATGCTTTTTAAAGTTTATTTTTGTCCTGCTCGGGTCTCCTTTTCCTTCTGCGTGTTTTGGCTAAGTGACCCCGGCATGGAAACCTCCATTCGCAGTCGCTGTTTAACTTGTAGGTATGT
>JBBRUR010000016.1:0-71362 GCA_038247635.1 Chitinophagales bacterium | reverse complement strand
AGATGTTATTGAAGGAGATGTTATTGAAGGAGATGTTGTCGAAGGTGAGGTTATTGGTGAAGAAGATATTGAAGAGGGTGATACAGAGGAAGATGACGACGATGAGGAGGATGACCTATAGTGGTGCAGTCCTCACTTATAAAATAACCCAGAAAGCCAGGAGTTTATCTTCTGGCTTTCTGCATATTTAACTCATAATGTCAACCAGCAACCTACTCCTTGCCCGCCATCATGTTAATATTAGCTTCGGCAATTTCGGTTAGCAAATCGTCAGCTTCTTTTTCTTCGCTAAGGGTGATTCCCAATAAATTTTTAGCATCGTCATGGCCAAGCGTTTTGGCCAATTGAGCAAGTCCGCCATAGGTGGCAATTTCGTAATGTTCAACCTTTTGGGCCGCCATTATCAGGGCCACATCGCGGGTCATGGAGCCTTTCTCAGTTTCTTCAATCATACTTTCGCTCTCTTTAAGAAGACCCTCCATTGCTTCGCATTTTTTTGCCTGGGGCTTTTTACCCAATAATTCAAAAACTTCTTCAAGGCGGGCAACCTGATCGCGGGTTACTGTGAGGTGAGTACCAAACGCATCGCGTAATTGCTGGGTGGTCGCTGCTTTCTGCATTTTAGGCAGGGCTTTTGTAAGCGCTTTTTCTGCCCAATAAATGTCTTTCAGGCCATTTAAAAAAAACTTTTCCAATAAGCCTTTGTCCTCAGGGTTGCCATTGTTTGCATTGCCATTAGGTTCAGCTTTAGCAGTTATTGCTTTTTTGGGAGCGACTGCACTGGCCGCTTTTGTTGATTTTGCCATAAGTAAGGTTTTAAGTAGTAAATATTTTAAAGCTTTACCTAAATTATAATGCCATGTATTCATCGGCATTTATAAATGAATTTGAAGATTATTTTCTACAAAACACAGCCAATTATGCTAAGGCTGTAACTCAACTTCGCTTACTTTAATAACAGCAGAAAGATTAATGGGACCATAAATGTGGGGGAACTCCTCGTTAACCGATGGCGCCATTTCGTACACGGGGGATCGCAACAGTTTTTCGGTATCGATGGTTAATAACAACAGGTTTTGCTGGCCCTGGTAATACCGCTGTAACACCCCGGCAACCTGTGGCAAGGTGCTGCAATGTATAAAACCTTCGGCGGCCAGCGATGGAGCTTCGAAACTGCCAATTGCCCTGGCTGTTTTCCATTGACCAGCAGTGGTGATATGATAAATCAGGGAAGACATGAGACAGTAGTTTGGGTAAATATGCGTTGAGTGCGATGTTCAAGTAATAAAAGATCGGCCAATACAAAGGCAGTAACCGCCTCTAATACTACCGGCACCCGTAGTGCAATACAGAGGTCGTGTCGGCCGCGTACCGCAAATGCCTCTACTTGGCCGGTTTGCCAGTTTAGTGTTTGCTGTTGTTTTGGGGTAGAAGAGGTAGGTTTGATAGCAATTTTAAAGGCCATTTGGTTGCCATTGGTAATGCCACCCACAACACCACCTGCATGGTTTGTGGCGGTTTTACCTTTCATGTTTTCTATAGCGTCGTTGTGCTGGCTACCGAACATTTTTGCTGAGGCAAAACCGGTTCCAAATTCAACACCCCTAACGGCGGGAATGGCAAATACGGCATGGGCTAACACCGATTCAACAGAGTCGAAAAAGGGTTCGCCAAGGCCGATGGGCAATCCATTTACGATACACCCAACAATACCGCCAACACTGTCCTTTGCCTCAATAGCTTTTTGTAATCCTATTTCAACATCGGCCTCGCCGCCTACTTCGGTAACGGTAGCTTGTACACTTATGTTTTGTAATACTTTTTTGGCTACCACCCCCGCGGCTACCAGGCAAACGGTAAGCCTTCCGCTAAAATGGCCACCGCCGCGATAATCTTCAAAACCGCCAAATTTTTTGTTGGCTACAAAATCGGCATGGCCGGGTCTTGGCACTTCGCGCTGTTTTGCGTAGTCGGCGCTGCGGGTATTATTGTTTTCGAATAATATTGTAATGGGGGCACCGGTAGTGATGTTATTAAACACCCCACTTTTAAAAATAGGCAAATCATCTTCCTTGCGTGGGGTGGTGCCCTTTTTGCCGCCCTTACGGCGCTCAATATCTTCTAAAAAGTCATTTTCGGATAATGGTATGCCTGCAGGGCATCCGTCAATTACCACGCCTACGCTTTCGCCATGCGATTCACCAAGAATGTGTACCCTGAATATTCGTCCAAAACTGTTCAATGTTATAAAATTTTTTAAATGGTTATTGTAGCTATAACTAATTATACACAATTAAGTTTTTAACGCTCTTAATAGAATTTGTTTGAGGCTTTTGTTTTACGTGTAACACTCTCTGACTATATAATTTAAAAAAGCTCCCCAATGAAGTTACCGTAAAAGTGAGTGACACAACAATGCCACATTGATGAAAAAATGCTGGTCCCAAAAAAAATTGGTAAAAGCACTGGCCAGCAATACAACGCCACGTTTTTGCTACGGATTAATTTTTACCGCTGCACCTAATTGCTGTAAATGACTATAAAAATCAGGATATGATTTATTGATTGCTTCCGCATCTTCAATAATAATTGGGGCATCACTTTTTAAGCCGGCTACAGCGCAAGCCATGGCAATGCGGTGGTCGTGCCTTGAATGTACGGTGCCGCCAGTGTTGGCTTTTTTTCCGGTCACGTACATTGTATCGCCTTTAAGTTGCACTTCAATACCCAGTTTGGCAAACTCCTGCTGTAGGGTTAGGCCACGGTCGCTTTCTTTATGGGCCAGCCTAAAAACGCCGCTAATTTCGGTTATGCCGTTGCAATGCGCTGCCAGCGCTACCAACGGGGGAAAAAGATCGGGACAGTCGGTGGCATTAAAGGTAAACGCCTGCAAGGGTGCCGGTGCTACCGTTATGCCCTTGGTTGTTTCGGTAACAAAGCAGCCGCAAGCCTGCAGGGCATCCATAATTTTTTTATCGGCCTGCGTGCTTTGCATGCTTAGCCCTTGTACGGTAACCGGACCGGCAAGTGCGCCAGCTACCAACAGAAAAGCCCCTCCGCTCCAATCACCTTCTACAGTGTAGGTAATTGGCTTAAACCCATGTGGGGATGGCTTTATGGTAAACAACCCGTGATTGATGTGGGTTACCACTACGCCAAACTTTTTCATTACCTGCAGGGTAAGATCTATGTAAGGCTTGCTTTTTAAATTGTTGACTTTTATTGTTACCAAATTTTTGGCGGTAATTGCATAAGCCATTAATAACCCGGTTAAAAACTGGGAGCTAAGCGAGCCATCCACCTCAATATTTTTGGGCTGCATGGGCCCCTGTATGTGCAGTGGTACTTTACCGAGGTTAGAGGTGATTTTTATACCAAGCAGGGGAAATATGTCGTTAAAAAAGTGCATGGGCCTGGTAAGCAGGCTGCCCTGCCCATTAATAGTAATGGCTTTGCTGCTGGTGGCGGCTATTGGGGTAAACATACGTATGCCTAAACCACTTTCGCCACAGTTAACCTCGTAATTTTTAGGATTAACCCCATTACTGCTAATTGTTATGGTGCCGTCAGTATTATGCACCACCCCTGCGCCCAGGCTAGTGATTACGTCCAGGGCTGCTTTATCGTCGTTACTGGTGCCGGGGTTTCGTATTTGGGTAGTACCAACGGCCAACAATGCCGCTGCGCAAGCCCGCTGCATACTGCTTTTGCTGGCGGGCGCACTAATAAGCCCGGATAGGGTTGATTGTTGTATTTGTACTGTCATGTATTGTGCTTTGTTTACCATTAAAGCCTTCTTATCATTTCCTGAAATTGTTCCATTGGCAGCTTTTTAATAACCGCTTTACCTATTTTTTGCAGGCAAATGAAACTGATTTCGCCAGCGGCTTTTTTTTTGTCTTTTTGCAATACCTCAATGGCTTTTTCTTTATCGAACTGGAACTGCGGCGGCAATCCGTACTTTTTTAAAAGTTTTGTTAGGCGCACTTCATCGGCAAAACCGGTTAGCTGCTGCGATAACCGGGCTGCTACGCCCATACCAATACTAATGGCATGCCCATGCGGTATGTTGTATACGTTTTCTATTGCATGCCCCAGGGTATGGCCAAAGTTTAGCGTTTTGCGTTCGCCCTGCTCAAACTCATCGGCCTGTACTACTTTACTTTTTAAGACGGCGTTGCGCTGCACCAGTTTGGCCAACGCGTTTGTATCTTTTTGAAAATAAGTAAGAGAATGCTCTTCCAACATTTTAAACATGACAGCATCTTTTATGGCGCCATGTTTAATTATTTCGGCAAAACCGTTTACCCATTCGGCCTTTGGCAACGATTTTAACAGGCTATAGTCGTATAATATAAAAGCCGGCTGGCGTATGGTACCTACCATGTTTTTGTAAATGCCTACATCTATGCCATTTTTGCCGCCAATAGCAGCATCTACCATGGCTAAAATAGAAGTTGGTACAAAACCGAACGTTAACCCGCGCATGTATACGCTGGCCACGTAACCAGTTATATCGGTTATTACGCCGCCGCCAATGCCTACCAATACAGTTTGCCTGTCGGCCTCCATAGTTATTAACTGGCTAATAATATGATCGACAGTTTGCTGATTTTTATTTTCTTCGCCGGGTTTTAATATGATGACCCTTGTGCTGGCCAATTTTTTTTTATGGCTTTCGTACACATTCTCGTCAATTATGACAATGGTATTTTGCGGAGCAAAAAGTTGCGAAAGGAAACTGATATCGGCACCAAAAAGGTTTTGTACGGTGGCCGAGGAAAAGGTAAAGGACAGTTTGCGCATGCGGAAGCAAAAGGTTATGAAGGGAAAGCGCCACCAGCCTGTGGCTGGCGACGATTATTTTACAGCGGCTGGCTGCGGATAATTTGGTAAAAGTAACAAGGCAATTAATGATGGCTGGTTAGCGGATCATTACTAACTATTCATGATCTTGTTTTGGTGGTTGATACTTTCAAGATGCACCGCATCGAAATACCGGGTAATAAAATCGTTACCCAAACCTAAGGCCTCCCCTTTTAGAAAGGCTCGCTCCAATATTTCGTTCCAGCGGTTGGTTTGCAAAATGGTAATGCTGTTGTTCTTTTTATACTCACCAATTTTTTCGGCAATCTTCATGCGCTGTCCTAATAGTTGCATTAGTTCGTCGTCAATTTGATTGATTTGTTCGCGAAGCTTTTCCAGCGCCACCACAAACTCTTTTGCATCGGTGCTTTCGTGCCTCCACTTTATGGAGTCTAACAGTTCAACCAGTTTTTGAGGGGTTACCTGTTGCTTGGCATCGCTCCACGCGTTGTCGGGATCAATATGGCTTTCAATCATTAAGCCATCAAAGTCGAGGTCGATGGCTTTTTGCGCCACCGATTGTAGCATGTGCCTGTTACCACAAATATGACTAGGGTCGTTTAATATCATCAGCTCGGGAAAACGACGTTTCATTTCAATAGCCAGGTGCCACATAGGCGCATTGCGGTACTCAGTATTTCCATACGATGAAAAACCGCGGTGGATGATGCCTATTTTTTTAATACCGGCCTTGGCTACCCGCTCAACGGCTCCCAACCAAAGTTCAAGATCGGGGTTAATGGGGTTTTTAATAAATACAGGAACATTGGCGCCACGCAAAGCATCGGCTACTTCCTGTACACTAAAAGGGTTAACGGTGGTACGGGCACCTATCCAAAGCATATCAACATCAAAACTTAACGCATCCTCTACCTGTTTACCGGTGGCAACCTCAACAGTGGTTGGCAAACCAGTAATTTTTTTAGCCTGCAACAACCAGGGAAGTCCTTTCACTCCTACCCCTTCAAAACTTCCGGGCCGGGTGCGTGGTTTCCAAATGCCTGCCCGCAGCATATCTACTTTGCCAGTGGCGGCCAGTTGGGTGGCTGTTTCTATCATTTGCTCTTCGGTTTCGGCGCTACAGGGGCCCGAAATAATTAGTGGACGTTTTGTAAGTACTTCTTCTACAGTAGTTAGTTTGTTTAATATTTGTTCCATATAAAAGCTTTATTGTTTTTTAGGTTGACGATTGCCCGGCCAGCTTTTTAGCCGAAAGTATTTTTTTATGTATTAATCTGTTGTTTGTTAACATTTTTATTTATACCAATACAATGCAGTGTAGCAAAATACAATTGTATTTAATTTTTGAAAAAAAGTTTTATAGCTAAACCGAAGCTTTTGGTAACAATTTATAAGCAGGCTATCGGCTTACTTTTAAAGGTCAACTAATTTAAATAAACTTTACCAATTCCAAATTACCCCTTGCATACAACCTGCTATTTACCGCGCAGCTACTTGCTTTATAAATTATACCAGCGGATAATAACCTTGTGTTACAACCCATTACAGTGCTACCTGCTATTGGCATCGTTCATTCTTATCTTTCTACCCTTATACGACTTTCCGTCGATGGCCTTGATCATTTTACCCGCTGCTTCGCGGTCAATTTCAACCCAACTATTCATATCCTTCATGTCAATGCGGCCTAATACTTCTTTTTTCAAATCGCTCATATCTAAAACAAACTGTAGAAAGCTTGCTTTGTAAAAACCATCTTTTGTGCCAAGATTTATGAACAGGCGCATCATATCGCCACTGGTTTTAAAATCGCCTCCTTGCCTCCTGTCATTTCTACCATTAGAATCACGGCTATCGTCGCGGTTAAATTCACGCTGAGGCCTTAATTCCCTTCCTCCCCTAACATTCAGGTCTTCAGCATTATCATAATATCTTAAAAACCGGTCAAACTCCATAGCAGCTACACGCTTCAACACCTCTTCTTTTGATACTTCCGCAAACTTTTCCTGTAGCATAGGCACATAGGTTTCATAATCGCCATGGCTTACATCAGTATTTAAAAGTTTGTCCATAAAGTAGAAAAACTGTTTGCGGCACACATCTTTTCCGGATGGTATATCCAGCTTATGAAAAGGCTGCTGTACCATTTTTTCTATTTGTTTCAGTTTATAGGTTTCACGGCTGTGTACAATAGAAATACAAATGCCCTGGTTGCCTGCCCTACCCGTTCTGCCACTACGGTGGGTGTACACCTCTACGTCGTCGGGCAGCTCGTAGTTTATTACGTGGCTAATTTCCTTTACGTCAATTCCCCTTGCTGCCACGTCGGTAGCTATCAATAATTGTAACGTTTTTTCTCTAAACTGTCCCATTACCTTATCGCGCTGGCCCTGTGTAAGGTCGCCATGCAACGCATCAATATCATAACCTTCCCTGGTAAGCTTTTCGGCAATATCCTGGGCATCAAGTTTGGTACGTGTAAATACAATACCATACATGCCGGGGTTAAAGTCAATTATCCGTTTTAGTGTTTCGTACCTGTGCTGGGCAGTTGCCACGTAAAACTGGTGGTCAATGTTGGCGTTGCCTGTGTTTACCTTTCCCACGGTAACCTCTTTAGGGTTATTCATATACCGCTTACTTACCTGCTTTACTTCGGAGGGCATGGTGGCACTAAACAACCAGGTACTTTGGCGGTTGGGTGTATTTTTTAGTATAAACTCTATGTCGTCTCTAAAACCCATGTTTAGCATTTCATCGGCCTCGTCTAACACTACGTACTTTATCTGCTCCAGGTCAATTGCCTTTCTTTCAATCAGGTCAATTAAACGGCCTGGGGTGGCAACTACTATTTGCACTCCCCTTTTAAGGTCGCGTATTTGAAGGCCGATAGAAGCTCCACCATATACCGCCACTACGTGCATTCCCTTCATAAACTTCTTAAAAAGCTCTACTTCTTTTACAATTTGCAGGCATAATTCGCGTGTAGGGCAAACAATTAATGCCTGCGGAAATTTATCGTCTACATTTATTAATTGTAATAATGGTAAACCAAATGCCGCTGTTTTTCCGGTTCCTGTTTGCGCCAAACCCACAAAATCAGTAGTTCCACTTAACAAAACCGGTATTGCCAATTCCTGTATTGTAGTTGGGTTCACATACCCCAACTCGTTGGTTGCCTGAATTAATCTTTCGTCAATTCCCAACCCTTCAAATGTCATCATGTTTTCAAAAATTTGCGCAAAGGTACTTAAAATTTTTGCCCTTACTTTTCATTACTTCGTTTACTGTAAATGAATGATAATCAATAACAAGGCTTTCAAAGCATCTTATTTTAAAACAACTTTCGCTACAGTCAGTAATGCTTTAACTGGTAGGGTAAATGTTTTAAAGGCCTTTACCCAGCCCAGGTATTTCCATAAAACCAACTATTTTAAAATCCTTTTTATTTCGTTAGCCTTTTCTATAAGTTCCTGCAAATAGGTATAGTTTTCCTTTTCGAGACAGCTTTTAAATTTACGTAACTGGCTTATGTGCTCGTTCAACGCATCCAGCACATTTTCCCTGTTTTGCTTAAATATGGGTACCCACATGGCTGCATTGCTTTTGGCCAGCCGCACGGTGCTTTCAAAACCACCACTTGCCAGTTCAAAAATGGCCTTGTCTTCTCTTTCTTTTTCCAATACTGTGTTGGCCAGTGCAAACGATGTAATGTGCGAAATATGGCTTACATATGCTGCATGTACATCATGTTCGGTTGCATTCATATACACCAGGTACATACCAATGGTTTTGTAAATGGATTCAACAGCGCTTAATGCATCATCATCGCACTGTTGGGCGTTGCATATTACCACTGCCTTACCAGCAAAAGCATCGTTTAACGCTGCGGTGGGACCACTAAATTCGGTACCCCACATAGGGTGGGTAGGTACAAACCTGCCCCGTTTTGGGTGCTTATCAACAACACCTATTACTTCGTTTTTAGTACTGCCCATGTCCATGACAATTTGGGTAGTTACTGTATTTAAAATGCCTGGTAAAATAATGTTCAGTGCATTTACAGGTACAGCCAATACTACTAACCCGCTTTTAGCAACAGCATCGTTCAATGGGAGTATTTGGTGCACAATACCTAAATGCAATGCTTGCTGGCAATGCCCGGGGTTATTATCCACCCCAATAATATGGGTTGCAATGCCGGTACGTTTAAGCGCCAATGCCATGGACCCACCCATTAGGCCTATACCTACAATGGTGGCCACCTGGTTTTTTAAAGGGCTTACAGTATTGATTTTATCAATATCACTATCCATTTGCATTGCCGTATATGTTTACGCATTAATTCTATCCAGGGCGTTTTGAAGTACCATTTCGTTGGCACAAAGGCTTACCCTTATGTAGCCATTGCCGTTGGAGCCAAAAATGCCCCCCGGTGTAATAAATACATTTTTATTGTACAAAACCTCATCACTTAGTTTGTATCCATCAGCGTATTCGCCCGAAACTTTTGCCCAAATAAACATGCCTCCCTGGCTTTTATCGAAGGTGCAGCGTACTGCCTCAAGTATTTTATATACCAGTTCCCGTCGTTTGGCGTAGTGCCCGTTCAAACCATCGTACCAATCTTTACCCAGCAATAAAGCTTTGGTAGCTGCTAGCTGAACTGGTAAAAACATACCACTATCCATGTTGCTTTTAAACCGAAGTATTTCATCAACCCTTTGTTTTGCACCCGATAAAAACCCTACCCG
The DNA here is from genome assembly GCA_038247635.1 of Chitinophagales bacterium. GTDB lineage: Bacteria > Bacteroidota > Bacteroidia > Chitinophagales > Chitinophagaceae > Segetibacter. The sequence goes on along the minus strand of JBBRUR010000016.1, from coordinate 61,784 downwards.
CCAGCCGGCCATATTGCTTGCTTTGCTAAGCGAGTTTAATTCAATAGCCACCTCTTTTGCGCCCGGCACACTTAAAATGCTTAGTGGCTGTTTGTTTAAAATAAAGCTGTAGGGATTGTCGTGGCAAAGCAAAATATTGTTATCGGCAGCAAACTGCACCAGTTTTTTAAACAATTGTACCGAGGCCTGCCTACCGGTAGGCATGTGTGGATAGTTTAACCACATAAGTTTAATTGGGCTGGCTCCGGTAGTTTCTTTATTAATTTTTATGATAGAAGCCAACTCTTCATAATCGGGTTCCCAATTGTTTTCTTCTTTTAAATTATAGTTTACTGACAGGCCACCTGCAAGGGCTACGGCACTTTTATAGGTAGGGTAACCGGGATTAGGTATTAGCGCAATATCGCCTTTGTTTAAATAGGTCATGCAAACGTGCATAATGCCTTCTTTGGAGCCAATCAAAGGTAAAATTTCGGTTTCGGGATCTAATTGAACGTTATACCAGTTGTTGTAAAACGAAGCAATTGCATTTCTAAACTGACTATTGCCCTTATAACTTTGATAAGCATGATTGGTTGGTTTGGCTGCCTCTGTATGCAAAGCCGCAATTACATTTGCATGCGGCGGCAGGTCGGGGCTGCCAATACCAAGGTTGATGATTTGTTTGCCTGCCTTATTCAACGCTTCTATTTCGCGCAGCTTTTGCGAAAAATAATATTCGCCTATGCCTTCCAATCGTTGTGATACCTCAATGGTCATTAGTTACATTTTATCGTTTATTAATTGCCCTTTATTATACACGCCCAGCACCTTTACGTTACGGGTATGCAAACTAAACTGCTGCAGCATATCATCCAACTGATGGCGCCCATCTATGTCCATATCGGCATAAAAACCGTATAAAAAATCGCTACCGGGTATAGGCATACTTTGCAGCTTGCTTAGGTTAATGTTTTTTTGAGCAATAAGGCCCAACACTTTAGCAAGTATACCTTTGCTGTTATCGGTTTCAAAATACAATGAGGCTTTGTTGGCATTTAGAACTTCAACGGCCTCCTTGTGGCGCTGTAACACCAAAAACCTGGTAAAATTATTTTTAGCGGTTTGTATGGCGGGGGCAATTGTTTCTAAATTAAACAGGCTGGCGGCCAATGTGCTGGCAATGGCAGCCGAATGCTTACTGCGGTGCTGGTGTATGTGTTTGGCACTCAAAGCTGTATCCTCGGTTTCTACCAGCTTCCAGTGTGGGTATTTTTCTAAAAAATCAATACACTGCAATATGGCCATGGGGTGCGATTGTACTTCTTTAATATCGCTAAGGCTTACCCCAGGGTTAACCAGTAAGTTTTGTGCTATTTGCAGGTATACTTCGCCAACAATAGTAAGGTTACTTTTTTGTAACAGGTTATAATTGGGCAAAATGCTTCCGGCTATACTGTTTTCAATGGCCATAATGCCAGCTGTGGTCTCCTTTTTGTCGTTACTTTTTTTGATTACTTCCCTAAAGGTAGAGCAAGGTAAAATAGTGACTGCTTCGCCAAAAAATTTAATAGCTGCTACCTGGTGAAAGCTGCCTTCGTAGCCTTGTATTGCCACTACGGGCGGGTTTGTAAAACCTGCAATTAATTTTTGCGGGATACTATCGATAAATGTGTGTACCATGGCCAATAAAATAGTTTTTATAAACAAAAATCCCGGACCTTTTAAAGACCGGGATTTTTTACAGATTGTATATTATTTTCAATCGCAATAGTTCCCGGTCCACCTGCTAAAGTAGAAGTAGTAATAGAAACTAACACGCGTATTTACATTATTTATCATTGCATAGCAAATGTAAGGTTTGATTTTATTTAAACAAATTTTGTTTTGGTTGAATGTTTTAGCTGTTCTTTTATTGCGGCTTTAGGTTTATCTATCAAAAACGAAGTAATAGTAAATTTTAAAAACTGCACTAAACTGGCCTTTCTTAATCGTTTTGTTGTATCAGCAGTTTATTTTTTAGTTTGGCGGCGATTACCAGGTCATAAAAATCTTTACGCGTAGCAAGTTCCTTTAGCATGGCAAGATGTTTATCGTGGTGCATATCGGTACCGAGGTAATCAACCATTTGCTTTTTAAAAAGTTTTTCGGCAGTCTTTTTTACATGGGGGCCATAGCCACCGCTAAGCGATAAAAGGTTTACCTGTAACTGGCATCCCAGGTCAACAAACCGCTCGTATTTATCAAAGCTTTTGTGGTAATAGCCATATCGTTCGGGGTGTGCAATAATTGGCGTAAGGCCAAACATACGCAGGTCAAAAATTACCTGTTCTATATTTGGCGATGGCGCCAGGTACGACATTTCGATTAGGATAAACTGGTTGTTGATGGTGAGCAGATCGTGCTTTTTAGATGTGGCCAACAGCTCGCGAAACGAATGATCGACCATATACTCGGCCGCAGCGCTAACCGGCATGTTTACGTTGGCTTTTGCCAGCGCTTTACGTACTATATCAAGCTTTGGTAAAATGGTTTCGCGGGTGTTGGGGTACAAATCAGTTAAAATGTGTGGAGTACAAATAAGGCGTTGGTAGCCCAACTGTCGTAGCTCTTCAATAAACAGTACTGACTGCTCAACTACCTGTAAACCATCGTCAATACCGGGCAACAGGTGCGAATGTATATCAACACCAATAAACGATAAATCAGCTACTACTTTACCCTGTTTAAATAAAAAATCAAACATGCCCAACTCAATTATTTCAGACAGCAAAGTAACAGCCTATCAGCGAGATGTGAAAGTAGACGTTAAAATTTTTTCATCAACCACTTGTAAAAGGAGTTATTACCGATGAATTCGGGAACAATGCATTTTATTTGTTTAACTACATCCTAATGGGGCAAGCTCGTTTTAAAGGGGGGGGGTAACAATATCGAACCTTTATCTCGCCCCGCTTTTTGAAAAACCATTTCTGGTTAGGCCGTTCAAGGTCAACAACCGTATGGTTTTATGCACCACAACATTGTTAAAAGGTCTGGGCGAGGTTATGCAAATTGCGCCGTTTTTTACCTTAGTTAAGTTTTTTACTTCGTAAAATAAAAACACCTAAATATCGGTAAGGCTTTGCTATTTTGCTTTCTTAAACTTTTTGCCGGTAGGCGTTGGATGGCTGATTTAGTAAAATAATTAAATAAAAAAAATGTTTTACGGGTTGTTTTGTGCAATTAAGTGGTTTAATACATTAGCCGGCATTTAATTTTTGCGCCGAAGCATAAATTTTTTCAATAATCTCTATTGTTTTCATTGCCTCAAACATATTGGTGCTTATGGACTGCCCCCGCAACAACACATCGGTTACATTTTCGTACACTTTATGATGGTTGCTCATGGAACCCTGGTAATAACCGTAGTCATTAGCCGGGCTACCACTGGGCAAGGAGGCTATTTGGTAATTTTCAATTTGCTGATACTCCAACAAATTAAGGTACTGGCCTCCAATTTTAACCGTACCATTTTCGGCAAACAGGGTAAGGGACCCCTCCATATTTTTTTTAGTAGCGTTAACGGTGTAGTGTAGTGTACCTATTGCGCCATTGTACAATTCGAGCATTGCTATGCCTGTATCTTCAAAATCGATCACGTTTTTATGTGCAAAATTGCGGGTGATGGCCCATGTATTTTTTACGTCGCCTATCATCCAATACACCAGGTCAATAAAATGGCTGAGCTGGGTAAACAATGTTCCGCCGTCCATGTCGGCCGTACCCTTCCAAGAGTTTTGATAATAGGCTTTGTTCCTGTTCCAAAAACAATTTACCTGGAAGCTATAAATTTTACCAAGCTTACCCTCGTCAATGGCTTTTTTTACGGCCACCACCGGCGGGTTAAACCGGTTTTGCTTTATGGCAAATAAGCGCTTATTTGCCCGTTCGGCTTCTTTAATCATTTCGCCACAGTCGTGTACGGAAATGGCCATTGGTTTTTCGCACAGTACATGGCAGCCCGCCCTTAGCGCCTTAATGCTATGCAGGGCATGCAAACCGTTGGGGGTACAAACGGACACTACTTCCACATCGGTTTCGGCCTGCAATAAGTTATCTATACTTAGGTAGATGGATGCATTGTATTGGTCACCAATCTTGGTTGCTTTTTCCTCCACAACATCGCACACGGCCGTTAACTGACCATACGTATTAATATGTGCAGCATGCCGCTCTCCTATTGTTCCACAGCCTATTAATGCAAATTTTAACCTCCTCATACAGGGTTGATGCTTTTTATATGGCTGCAATTGTAGGGCATATCATTCACTTACTATAAACTATTTTTTAGGAGGTGAAATTTCGCCCAACCGGTCAAACAAATGCTTCCATTTTTTAACCACAGCAGCTTTGCCAAATTGTGGCGCAAAAGCTATTTCATAACTTACCAATTGCCGGGCCATGGCTGCGTATTCCACCAGTCTTTCAAGTGCGCGGGCCATAGCTTCATCATTATTAAACTGCAATAATAAATTATTTTGCTTTTTGGTGATCCATCCCTTAATGTACGCATCCAAAAAAGCCGTGGAGCAAAAGTTTGTTTTGGGTGAAAGGTGTAGAAGGCCAGTTAAAATAAATTTATGATTTAAACCGCCTGCAAGCGGTATTGCTGTAATATGTTTAGTGTAAGCCCATTGGGCAAATCATTACGTGAGCCCGCTTATATGGCCCCAAATATTTACCGGACAATTTTTTTATCCGGTCAGGAATACTGGCGCGCTGAATAATAAGGATCACTTTTTTGCCAGGCGCTTTTAGCAATATGCTGGTTACTGAATACCAGATTTACTATATTAAGCCGCTATACAATGGCACTATACCATGGTGGTATTGCCTTGGGCGAAAAACAATGGTAGCCACCGTGTAAACAAACCGAGCAATTTTAGTAAGTTTTGCATAGGGAGTATTGGTACCAAAACCTTTGGTTTCCGGCGGTTGGGCCAACTGATAAGCGGCAATATGCATTGCCTTCAAATAACTTTTTTAGTGATTGTCCACTATTTGTTACACTAAATATTAAATATAAAATCATAATAAAAAAGGCTGAATAAAATTACCACCTGTACAAATATTCGACCTTTATGGGTTATAGAGGCAGGCTGCAACGAGTAATGAAAACTGCCATAAAGCCAGGTTTCAAAACATAAGCACCAGGTTGCGGATAGTTATTGTTTTTTTATACAAAAAGGCCTGCTACCAGTATTTTATTAAAGGTATACCTGGGCATTTACCAACACCAATTTACTAATAACGCCATCGGTTAACAACTGTTGAGCCTTTTGTAATTGCGGGTAAAAGTGCAAATTGAACCCTACTACTATTTGGGCAGCAGAAGGTTTCAAAGTGCGACAAACTTCGGTAAACCTAAGCGAGTTAGTAAATGGCTTTTATACATAAATTGTATGAATGTTGGTCAGCAGTAGTTGCAAAACACCATCACTTTGGTAGAATGTTAAAGTACAAAGCATTGCCATATCCACTTTATGGTGCCTTAATGCAAGGTCTAAAGTACTTTGTAGGGGTTAATGCGCCAACGGCTCTTTTGATAAATGCTTACTGCTAACAATAACCAACCTGGCATAGCCAAGTATAGAAAGATTGTTTAAAAGCCGTTTGCCTGTGGACCCACGGGCGGACACTAAAATTTTTGTATAATGCAGATAATTATTTTATGGGGGAAACATGTTTTACAGCAAACTCAACAACCATTATTTGGCCAAGGCTTTCAAGCTTTACGTACACCTTTTTATTTCCTCCCTTTACCACCGTACCTGTAGTATCCATAAAAATACCGTGGTTTACTTTAATACGGGTATTTTCTGCAATGGAACTCATGGCTTCTATCGTAATAGTAGCTTCGCCATCGGCCAGGTATCTTTTTATGAGTTCAATTTCTTCGTTACGAATAACAGCAGGTTTACCTACATGGTATACAAAATTTAAAATGCCATCGGTCGCTAAAACTTTGGTTCGCTCTGTTTGGTCAATGCTTACAAAAACATAGGATTTAAAAAGTGGTTCTTCAATTACCTTCTTTCGATCGCTCCACTGCCTGGTAACTTTTTGCAAGGGGCACCATGTATCAACCTCTTTTTTTTGCAGTAAACTATCAACTTTTTTTTCCCATTTTGGCTTTGTATATACCGCATACCATTTTTTTTCCATCGCTTTCCATCTTTGTGCAAATATAAAGCTTCACCACCTCACTCCCATTTTTGGAGAAGAAGCAACTAGTATGTTTACATCAATGCCGTTATTGTATTGTGTAACCCAATAGCTTCTGCAAAAGGGACTTTTGTTATTTGTAACATAATACCAATAACTATACCCGTAGCTTGCCATATCCATAGCCGTAACCAAAGCAGCATTTTTTTAACACCATTTCAATAATGGACGGGCTTTAAAAATTTTAATTTCTAAATAGTTATTTAATAAATGATACTATTGGCCAAAACGAATATTAATAGGGATCAATAAACCTAATGAAGCCATTATATTTTAAAAATAACATTTGGTTATCAGGGCTTCCGTAGCTATATCTGCAATAGCATTTTAAAACTTTGAAAAAATTATCCGCTTTTTGGGACACCCAATGCCGATTATAAAATAATGATAAGAAAGGCTAAATAAAATTACCTACTCTAAAAAATTTCGACGCCCGTTTGACTGTGCCAGCCCGACAAAATTATTTTGGCGCGGCAACGACTAATAAAAACAATTATAAAGCCCGATGCCGAAATATAAGAAACAGATTGCGGAGAGTCATTAAAAAAAATTGCTTCATAACGCTTAATGATAAAGCACCTAATGGGATTTTCCTTCTGTAATATATTTTTAGAATTAGCCTTAAAAGAACGAAACCTTGTAATAATCATAGTAAACGGCTATAAATTTAAACGATTACCAAGGTTTATTTTTAGCCCAAACGAAAGCCACCGCCTTAATTTACTTTAGATTGTAGCACTGTTGACATTAGACGCGAACAGTTTTGCCTGATATAAACTAATGAAGGTCCTACACGCTAAAGAGGAAAAAAATTGAAGGAACGCAACCCAGGGGTGCAAAAAAAACCTCTCCCCTGGAAAAGGGAGAGGATATTTACTAACCCATCCATGGTCAGAATGCAAATTGCATGGATGAAAACTTACATTAATTTTTAGAGCGCTAAAATTAGCAAAAATGATCAAATGCTGCAATCAAATTTGTAGCAATCATTTGTGCCGGACGTCCTTCAATTTGATGCCTTTCAATGAAATGTACAATTTCGCCATTTTTAAACAAGGCAATGGCGGGCGAGGACGGAGGGTAAGGAAGCAAATGTTCCCTAACCTTATTAACTGCCTCAATATCAAAGCCAGCAAAGGTGGTGGTAATATTTTCGGGCTTTTTGGTAGCATTTGCCACCGCCATTAATACACCCGGCCTGGCCGACCCTGCGCTACAGCCACATACACTATTGATCATTACTAATGTGGTGCCTTCTTTTTTAAGAAGATCATCTACTTCAATGGCCGTTGTAAGATCTTCAAAACCATTGTCAGTTAATTCGGCCTTCATAGGCAACACTATTTCTGCGGGATACATATATTTATTAATTTAAAGGTTTAAAACCAACCTTATGGTCGTTTATATTTTTTACTTATAAACAACAAAAACAAACTTGTTTTGATTGATTTTTTACAAAATTAAGGAAAATGGTTTCAAGAAATGCATGGTTTAATATGCTAAAATGGCGCTAATTAGTAAATTAACACGCCATAATGGCACATTATTTATCTCTATTACGACGTTACTGCTGGTAAATGATCGTTTTTTACGGTTGGTATTGCATTTGATTTACCGTTAGAAACAAAATTTATAAAAATGATGATACAAGCAAAACAACCAATCAATCGCAATTTTTCGTTCGTATTGGACGAGTTATTTAACACGCTGCCTACCACAATAAGTAAAGAAAATAATTTGCAGCGCACCGGAATACCAGCTAATGTGGAAGAAACCGAAGAAGGCTATCATTTGTCGTTAATGGCACCAGGCCGAAAAAAAGAAGACTTTAAGGTTAATATTGACAAAGACCAGTTAACCATATCGTACGAAAAGAAAAATGAAGAAAAGGATGTCAACGTAAAAAGCATCAGGAAAGAGTTTTCGTTTGGAAGCTTTAGCCGCACTTTTCATTTGGACGAGAAAGTGAATGCTGATGCGATTGAAGCAAAGTATGACAATGGTGTACTTAAATTCTTCTTACCAAAAAAAGAAGAAGTGAAGGTTTTGCCAAAGGCAATTACCATTCAATAAACAAAAGGCTGTTTATTTTACAACCCGGGCTTTTTCCCGGGTTTTTTTTATGCTTCTGCGGTACATTACATCTTTTAAAAAATGAAGTCTTAAAATGCTAACAATGTACAAATTGCTGCTAACTGTTTTAGTGTGTTTATCGTGGTTTACAGGCAAAAGCCAGTCTTTGCCGCTGGACAATACGTTGTTATGGAAAATAGAAGGCAAGGGCATTACCCGGCCGTCGTACCTGTATGGCACCATTCATTTAATGTGCCCTGCCGACCTACAAGTATCGGAAGGCTTAAAGGAAAAATTTAATAGTACTGAAGAACTTTTTTTGGAGATAAAGACTGACGACCCCGCAATGATGGCCGAAATGATGAAGAGTATGGCCATGAAAAATAACACTACTATTAAAAGCCTGATGCCTAAACCAGATTTTGACAGCATCAATTCCATTTTTAAAAAAAGTACGGGTCTGCCGCTTGAAATGCTTAATACGGCAAAACCAATATTGGTAACTGCCATGATTTATCCGTCGCTGCTTGGGTGTACCCCCGATAGCTGGGAGAAAGTTTTTGAAAACCTGGCTAAAAAACGGAATATGCCATTAAAGGGGCTCGAAAAATTATCGGACCAAATGGATGCGCTGGAAAAAATACCTTACCAGCAACAAGCCGATATGATGGTTAAGCTGATGTACAACCTTGACAGTGCGCGGCTGGTTTTTAATAATATGGTTGATGTGTATAAACGAAAAGACCTTAATGCACTATACAAACTTACCACCAGCGACGAAGATTTTGGCGCTTTTGAAAGTGCCTTATTGATAACCCGCAATAAAAACTGGATACCTGTTATTGAACAACAGGCCCTGCAAAAACCCACCTTTTTTGCCTGTGGGGCCGCTCACCTCGCCGGCGAAAACGGAGTAATACGGTTACTACAGAAAGCTGGTTATACGGTTAGCCCCGTACTTTATTAATGTTAGCAAATTTTTTACCTTTTTACGGGTTGCCCGTGTCATGGCAATTTTGCATGTATTGCTGTAGGTAAGCTTTTACCGGGGTCCAGTATTGGGCGGCTTGTTTACAAATACCCTCTGTTTCGGCCATGCTTACCTGGGTGCAAAACGTTTCAACGGTATTGTACCACTCAAAATGTTTTGGAGAGCCAATAATAGAGCAAAGGCTTTTAAGCGAATGGGCGAAAAGGCCCACAGAAACCATGTTTTGCTTTTGCAGGGCCATTGTTAATAATGCCATTTTTTCCTCAATCTCGTAAATGGATGACCCCAGGATGTCTTTTTCAAATTCAACGTCGCCGCCCGAAAACTCCCGGAGGTAAGACATATCAATAGATGGTACTTCTTCCCCTGTTATTGCATTATGTGTTATGTTTGCGGCCTGGCTATTTGTACCGGAATTGCTGATGCTGCCAGGTTGGTTTGCCAGGGATTTATTGACTTCGTTATTTGAAAACATTGTAAAATATTGTTGCTGCATTAATTAGTAATCAGCTGCGTATTATTAGCAGTTTCGGCAAACACTTTGCCTATTGAATTGAACAATTGATCGGGACTAAATGGCTTGCTTACATAGTCGTTCATTCCGGCCCCGGCACAAATATCAATTTTGCCTACAAACGAGTGTGCAGTAAGGGCAATGATAGGTATGTTTTTGTCAGCACTTTTCCTGGCCCTTATAATACGGGTGGTTTCAATACCGTCAAGATTTATCATTTGCACATCCATCAATATTAAATCGTACGTGGCTACGTCAAGTGCCGAAAGCACCTCTAATCCATCCCTTACATGGACTACGGTACAATTCTTTTTTTCTAAAATGCGTTTTGCCAGTTTTGCATTGGTATTATTATCATCGGCCAGCAGTATATGCAATGGCTTTTCGTTCCAGGGGGTTAGTTTGTAAGGCAACGCATCCGTTTGGGGTATACGTACCTGCTTATCAATTTCAAAAGGCACTATAACAATAACACTGGTACCACAATTCAATTCGCTTTCTACGGTAATGTCGCCACCAAAAAGTTCAATGAGGTTTTTAACTATGTTTAAGCCAAGGCCTGTTCCACCAAAGGTTTTGTGTATTTGGTTATTGGCCTGCGTAAACCGCTGAAATATCAATTTTGACTTATCCTTTGCAATTCCAATACCTGTATCCTTAACCTCAAAGCGTATGTAAGCCTTGGACTTATCGACACCCACAACCTGCTCAACCAATATTTTAACCCCGCCCTGGTTGGTAAACTTTACGGCGTTACTTACCAAATTTATCAGCACCTGGTTAAGCCGGTCTTCATCGCCAAATAAATTTTTTGGTATTGAATTTGAGACTGCCAGTTTAAGAAAGATATTTTTTTCAACCACTTTGGTCCCAAACAGCCTTGCCACATTTTTCACTACCTCCTGCAAGTTCATTCTTTCGTTGGAAAGTGTAAGGTTACCCGTAACCATTTTTGAAAGGTCGAGCACATCATTTATAATACTTAAAAGGTTTTTGCCGGCTATTTTTATAGTTTGCAGGTAATCCATCTGGTTTTCGTCCAGGGCGGTATCTTCCATAAGGTGCGAGAAGCCTATAATGGAATTAAGTGGCGTACGTATTTCGTGGCTCATATTGGCAAAAAATTGCTCTTTTGCCAACAGTATTTTTTCAACCATTTTTTTTGCCTCAATTAACTCCCGCTCGGCAAAGTTTTTTTCAGTAATGTCAGTAGCCATCACCAATAAAAACTTATTACCCTTATTGTTGGCAAAACTGGTTTTTTGCACCTTAAACCAGTTATACTTCTGAGTACTTTTGTTGTATAACTGGCACTCCTCGTTTAGGTTTACCAGCTCATGGGTAAAAGTGGCCTTACCAAAGGGAAACAACTGGCGGAAATATTCATTAATTAGTGAAGCTGAATCGATGGTGAGTACCGATTTATTGTTGGGGAGACCAAAATACGATTTGGCTATTTTATTTACATACGAAAGCTCGTTGGTTTCGTTTACCACAAAAATCATATTGGGCGACTTATCTATTATTAAACTGATAAACGACCGTTGGTTCTCCAGTTCCTTTTGAGCCTGCACCGTTTGTGTTATATCTACGGCACTACCAATTATGTAAGGCTTTCCCTGCCTTTGGCAAACCACGTTTTTAAATAACAATGAGCGCTTTGTACCATCGTGCCCGGTAACTTTAAAAATTCCTTCGGCGTAGCCATTGGTAAGAATATTACTGAGATAATCCTGCAGGCTGATCTTACCGTCAAGATAGCCTTTAATAGACTGCCCTTTTAATTGGTTAGGTGTTGTGCCCAGCATTTTAGCCCCTTCGTGATTTATGGTAAGAAGAACTCCTTCGGCATCGTGGGTACAAATAAGTGTTTGGGTATTGGCCAAAATTACCTTGTTCTCTTCTTCCATTTTTCGCAGGGCCATCTCTGCTTTTTTCTCCCTGGTAATATCGTACTGAATAACCAGGCAATCGTTGTTACCACCTTTGTTTTTACTAAGTGGTACCACTATGGCATTGGTGTAACAATCGCCCTTTACATTATAATATACTATTTCACCTTTCCAAACCTGGCCGGTATCAACCACCGCCTTAATGTTTTGAAAAAGATGTTCCTTTTGCAGCGATGAAGGCAGGCGCCAAATAGACCTGCCAATAACGTCGGCACTACTTAAACCAGTGAGCTGCTCAAATTTTTGGTTTGCCCGTTTAATTTTCCCTTTATCATCAATAACGGTTACTATGCTGGACTCATCAAGGGCAAATTTATATTCGTACAACCCCTCCAATAATTGTCGCCGCTCCTGTTCGTTTTCTTTTTGCTTTTCGTTTGATTTTATAAGGTACAGCCGGGCCTTACCAAATTTGTACGAAATAATAACCAGTATAATAGGGTAAAATAACAGTATCAGTTTTGATAACGTTGCCTTGGAAATATGGAATATTTCCAAGGCATTTCCATTGCGGTGAAACAATAAAAATTCGGGAACAACAAATGCTATACCGATGAAAAGACCCAAAGCGCAATGTTTCCAAAGCAACCCCGAAGATTGGGATTTAGTCATAAAAAGTTAATTATAGTATATTGGACGAAACCGTTTCAACTACGCCCTTTATAATAAACCTGCTTGCAAACCGGGCAAATATGCTAAACAGTTAATTTTCAATAGTCAGGTCAGGCGGCGGCCATTCGCTCATTTTTTTCCCAAATGGCGCTTTGCCCGCCCTTTAAAAACCTGATTAAACCAGCAATCACCGCATAATTCATTACACAGAAATAATAGGGAATAAATAGCGCTTTTATTTTTAGGTGTCGCTTTTCGAGTAAATAGCCAAGCAATGCGCCGCCATAAAACGCCACCTGCGCCAAAAGTGCCAGCCGGTAAAAAGGTGATTGCTGGCTTTGCTGAACACTTACCAGCAACATAATTACCAGCAAAAAGGGGTTGACCGTCCACCGTAGCACGCGGTGCGATAAATACTGAAAAAACAACAGGGGTTGCTTTTTAATGGTTAGCCTGCTGCTTAAGCGTTTAATGGATTGCCAACCACCTGCACATATCCTTACTTTTCTTTTTAGCTCCTCTTTTACCGATGCGGCGGCCGTTTCGCAGGCAAATGCTTCGGGCTCGTACACAATGGTGTAGCCCTTACTGGCAATAAGCATGCTTTGCATAAAATCGTCCAATATGGTGTCTTCGGGTATAGTTTCATACAGTTTGGACCGAAAGGCAACCAATTCACCAGCTGCCCCAACCGCGCTGTACAACTGCGAGTCCAGCTTTTTTAGAAGGCTTTCATATTTCCAATATATTCCCTCTCCTGCCGCGCTTGCCACATCGGCACCTTTTGTTATTATTCGTTTTTCGCCTGCTACACAGCCAACCTTACTGTTGGCAAAGTGGCGAACAATATTTTTTACAGCCATTGGGTTAACCACCGTATTTGCGTCTGAAAAAAGTACGATGGGTGTTTTTACATGCTGCATGGCCCTGTTTTCGGCAGCCGTTTTGCCACCGCGGCGCGAAATATGCAAATTTATAACCGAAGGATATTTGGCCAGTACATGTTCCGATCCGTCAGTAGATCCATCGGTAATAAATAGTATCGAAAGCTTATTAGCAGGATAGTCAAGTTCCATGCAATTACCAATTTTACTGGCAATAATACCGGCCTCGTTATAGCAGGGAATTACAAGGGTAACCTCAGGTTGGTAAAAAGGTGAGAAAGCGGATGCTGAGGTAAATCGTTTTTTAATGGCTACCATTATCCAAACAATAATGCCGTAACCAATAAAGGAATAGAATATTACGGCAAATGACAGCCAAAACAGTATCGGCAGGGTTTTCAAAGTGGGATATTTTAAATTTGGATATAGGACTACAACATATAAACGCCTAATTGGCATATTTAATTGCAACCACCGTTGCGCAACCTGTGGCAATAATATAGCAAGCGTACCGTTTTTATAGCAATACCTTATTTAAAACCAATGAGAATGTCCGTTACGAACATTATAAAATCCAATGCAACGCTTAAACAACTGGTGCATTGGGCACTTATACCACCTTACCAGGCAAAACCCCGCAACTGGGTTAAATGGTTTGTAAATCCATTTATACACATTAAAGGCAAGGGTGTTACCATTTGCAGCAGAACCCGTATGGATGTGCTGCCTTTTCAACCCTTTAGCATTGGCAGCTTTAGCACAATTGAAGATTTTGCAACGGTAAACAATGGTGTTGGTGCCGTACATATTGGTCAACACTCGCGGGTGGGGATAGGCAACGTTATTATTGGGCCGGTAACTATTGGCAACCATGTTATACTGGCGCAAAACATTGTGGTTAGTGGGCTTAATCACCAATACCAAAATGTGTCGTTGCCCATTCACCAGCAAAACATAACAACCGGCCAAATAACTATAGAAGATGAAGGCTGGATTGGTGCCAACGTGGTAATTACCGCCGGGGTAACTATTGGTAAGCATAGCGTAGTAGCAGCAGGTGCGGTGGTTACAAAAAACATACCGGCCTATAGTGTAGCAGTTGGCAACCCTGCCAGGGTAATAAAGCAATATAACCCGGCTACCCAATTATGGCAAAAGGTTACGGGCTAACACCACCAGTGTTAGGTTATTTTTTTACAAACAATGAATTGGTAACAGGAACCACAAACTGTGGTGTTTCGCTTACTGTTAATTGAAGTTCGCCATTAACGGTAGCCACCACCTGTACCTGCATATCGATGCTGCCTGCCTGCGGCGTGTACACCATTGCCGAACCTACCTCACCCAAATGAAGGGTGTAGCTTACAGTACGCCCCACCTCATCGGGCACCACCAAAACATACATCTCATCTTCTCCAAATTTATATAGGTCTACAGCCGGATCGGCCGATAGCGATTCCACAAAATTATAGTTGCCAAACAACTTTTTGGTTTGGTACAAAAAATCGGCAGCCGGCTTGCGGCTGGTATCCGTTTTATTGATAAAACCCATTGATGCAAACTTATAAGGCGCATCAATATTTGCATCGTACACTTCGTAAAAAAATACCTTTTTTAAACCCAGCCGGCTATACAACAAGCTGGAGCGTAATATCCAATCGGCCTGTGTTTGCAGTGCGGTTCGGTTGCCTGTTGCTACTGCCTTTAACGGGCTACCCTGGTTAATATCGTACCCCAGTTCGGTTATCCAAACCGGCATATTGTAACAATACTGGTGCGATAACTGCAAGAAGTTGTTGGCCACTTTAGTACAGTTTGTTTTTTCGGGGGCTGCGCCACGGGTGGAGTTGGTAGCCTGCGACGAGCTTTCGTCGTTGCTATACAAATGATAATTAATCACATCCCAGCAAAGGTTTATGGTTCCATCGGGTTTGTAACCCCTGAACTCCCTGCACCAATCCACCATACCCTTTACATAATCGGTGGCTGTAGCGGCAGTGCCGGCCATAACTACCTGTATGGTTGAGTCGGCGGTTTTAACCCCAATATTATTACCAAGCGTGCCTTTATGGCCATCGTAAAAAGCGGAAAGATTGGCTGCATACTCGCGGGCAGTCAGGTAACCTTTTCTGCCTTTCCACCACTTATCTCTTTCGTTATCGCACTCAATAAATTTTATCAAACCAAGGCCTATCTTCTTTTCGTTCACAGGGTCCATAAACCACTTGGGTATGCTATACACCGACACCAGCGACGAGTCGATATTTTTATTATACCCATACCGCGCCACGTATTGAAAAGCCACCCGGGCCATTTCTCTATACGATGCCGGATCGGTATAGCTGCTACCATACCGCACAGGGTTATTGTCCCATTCGCGCTGTCCTTCGGGCCAGGTATTAATCATCCATGGTGGCAGTGTTTTTAAACAAGCTAACACTTCAATACCATCCTGTTTACAGCGGGTGTAAATGGTATCGTAGTTCCAACCACCTCGTGCCACCGGGTTAAACAGGTAGCGCCCCTCCACTTCTTCCAGTTTTTCCCAATCCATATAATGCCTGAAGCCGCCAAAGCTTTTCATGGCGGTCATTTTTGTTTCGTTAATTACCCGTGGCTTCACAGCATCTTCAAAATCCCACTCAAAACCATTGATGCCCGACATATTTTTTAATGGTGCGAACGAACGGGTAAAATTGGTAGGCTGAAGCCCGGGTGTATAACTACCATACATTTCTATTTCGCCCGGAAAATTGTTTCCATTTATATTGAAAAGCAAAAATCTGATATTAGAAATAGCGGTATCCAATTTAATTACTGATGGACGGGCAGGATAAGGCCCTACCCATGCGTTGTACGTTGCGCCATTGAACCGGGCAATTTCTTTACGCTGCCATTGGCTGTCGATGGCATAAATGGTAAAAGGTGCACTGGTAAAAACTCCCTCCTTGTCGTACATACGAATGCTGTCTAAACGCATGGTTTCTCCATCTGCTAAAGGGTAGTAAGCGTCGTAGTTCCCTAATATTTTTGACCACCCGGTAAAGGCTACTGAGTTTGGATTACCATCAAACATTTTAGCCAGGTTGCCGGTAGTATAATTTAACTGGTACCAGCGGCTACTATCAAGGGCAATTTTGTTTAAAAAACTGCCTGCCTGGCTTTTTGCCGTTAAGGCAGCAAAACATACAACAAGCAGGCAAAAGGCTACTTTCGCTTTCATTAAATACTATTTGTTTTGATATTTGAAAAGAGGTAAAAAAAATTAAAGCCTGCATTAGCCTTGCGAAAACAAACTTTTTTATAGTGTAAACCCGATGTAGTTGTTTTACTTTACCATAGCCGGGCTGATTTTTTCAGCAGGTTCATTTTTTTTATAATTGCCAAGCAGCAGCCTATTGATAACTGCCCATTGTTTTAAAAGCCATATAATACCGAGCACAACTACAACAACCGCCAGCCCTACTGCCAAACCTACCGCATTACTTACGTTATGGCGGTCGGCATGGCCAATAAACCGGTAAATAACAAACATTAATAGAGGGTGATACAGGTAAATGCCCAGTGATTGTTTGTTAATAAACAACAAAAACTTGTGTTGCATCCAATTGCGGGGCGCAATATATATGACCAGGTATAAAACAAGGCTGGTATTAAAAATCATAAATAATACTACGGTAATGTATAGGAACTGGTTTGCATATACAGACCAAACAATACCTGCAAACGCCATAAGTAGTGTTGTTAACAGGTATAGGGGTCTAAGGTGCAGTTTTATAAGATTGTTTCGCAGGCTAAAACCCAAAATGAAAAAGTAAGCATAAGCGTAAAAACGTTTTTCGCCTAAATAATAAAGCGGCTGGCGATCAACCGGCGCACTATTATCGCGGTAAACAAGGTACCAAACAACGGTTATGAAACCGGTAATTAACAACACCATCCAAGCCGATAATTTAAAGCGCTTAACGCAATAACTAATTATAGCAGCTAACATAAATGCGGGTATATACCACAAATGAAAATAGGGATACATTAAATTCATAAACGAGTATTGGCCTATATGATGCAAACCGAGTTGAAACGGTAAGTAAATTACACAGGCAATTACCCAGGGAATAATGAGGCGTTTGGTCATTCTGTCCAAATAATTTACCAGGCCATTGTTAAACACACTTCTTTTTAAAAGAAAACCGCTGATTGCCATAAAAACAGGCATATGAAAAAGATAATTGAAATAGAGTATCATACCGGGTGGCAGGCAATGGGTAAAAATTACCAGCAAAATTAAAATGCCTTTAGCGGCATTCAACCCCGGATAAAACGTTGCAGCACCCGAGCTTTGTACCAAATATAATTTACGGATATACTTACGCACTAACAATGTTGTTTTGGTATTGAATAATGTGATGTATGCAGGCCTGCCAGGTATGACTGCTGGCAAATTGTATTGCTGCGGTTTTCTGGTTATTTTCAACAGGTTTAAGTGCCTGCTGTAGTGCATGTATATAACCTGCAACGCCAATTGCAAGGTATACATGCGGCAAAAACATTTGCATGGCGGGTGTGTTGGTAGCAACCGTTGGTTTGCCTAATGCCAGGTACTCATCTATTTTTCGGGGATAGTTACCTATTGTCAACTCGTTTACCAACTGTGGGTTTATACATACATCAACATGTTGTAAATACGCTGGCAGCTCACTACCCTTTTTTGAACCCAAAAAGTGTACATTAGGCAGTTGATGTAATTTGCTTTGTTGAAACATTATTTCTTCGGGGCCTATCAAAACAAAGTGCCATAGAGGTTTTTCAATGGCCAGGTTTTCAAGCAAACAAATATCCAGTCGCTCGCCGGTTAAAAACCCGGCATATCCAATTCGCGGATAGGGAATTCTGTCAAGATCGGCGGGCTGTTGGTGATTAATACTGGCATCATACATTTCAACCTCGCACCCCTGCCCAATGTCGTAACTGTTTTGGTTAAACTGTTTGGCATAATCGGCCAGGTAACTTGAATTAGCAAAAATAGCGTCGGCCTGTTGTATGGTTTGTGGCTCTATGCGTACACCATGTTTTTTAAAATAGGGATGGTGTACCAGGTTATCGCGGATGTAGTAAAAATTTTTTGAAGGGGCGATATATTTCTTTACAAAGCGACCTGTAAACATTTGGCTGTCGTTAAATACCGCCAGTTCTTCTTTTTTCCAGTTAAGCAGTTTTAATGCTTTCTTCAGGCTTAGGCAAAAGGTAAAGGCATTGAACCGGTTAATAGTATTAAAAAGTTTTACATTGTTTAACCAATTAATGGAAATACCAATAGTGGCCGGTGTATGTACCCAAAGGTTGGGGGCTACCTGTTGCGTATTTTGTTTAATACCCAATGCCAGTTGTAACCTTTGCCAACCCTTGGCCTTATTAAGGTTTTTAACCAGTGTATTAATATCAAGCGCAGGGTTAACATACATAACCTTGTGTGTATGGCTAAGCTCCACGGCTATGTTGCGGGCATTGCTACCCAGGTTAAGTGCCCACGATTGTTGGGCTATCAGCACATAGCAGTTAATGGCGGGTTTCATGTTGCTTATTTTTAGCTTCGAGGCCTTTTTTAAAACCCCAGATAAGACAAAGGAGGGCTGGCAGCATAATTATATTCCAGGGCATATCAGGTATGGGCGTTTTCTCCGTGCGGAGTGTGAATAAATTGATGACGGGCTTTTTTTACATGTGCCAGCGCCGCCACAAACGACCAAAGGGCCACAGGTATTTTTAAAAAAGCCATTACCAGTTTTTTATTGTACCATGCTTTGGGTATACCCAGCATAAGGGCTGTGGCCAACGCCAGTAGTAACCCAACACCTGCCATGGCCAGTGCAGCATTTACTACAATCAAAAATATTGTCCAAACCAATACTGCACCCACCAACATAACCCTTGGCAATAAAAAGGTTTGAAACACCTTATCAAAAAAAGCGATGTTGCCTTTTAGTAATTGTTGTATCCCCTCGCCTGCATATTTTTGAAAAAACTCCAGTTGCATAGCCACCCAACGGCTGCGTTGCTGGCTGAACACTTTTGTTTTCGATACCTTTTCGTCGTACACATAACTGCCGTCTAAAAACGCTACTGCCAGGTTAGATCGTATAATTCTGAACTCCATCTCCTTGTCTTCGCCGGCAGTATCGCCTATGTTTTGCAGCAGTCCCCTAAACACGTTAAAATCAAAGGCCATTCCGCTGCCAATTAACGCCGATGGCATTCCAATGGCTACATGCCCTCTTCTAAAAATATGGTTGTTAATTTCTTC
This sequence comes from Chitinophagales bacterium, assembly GCA_038247635.1. Classification (GTDB taxonomy): domain Bacteria; phylum Bacteroidota; class Bacteroidia; order Chitinophagales; family Chitinophagaceae; genus Segetibacter. The sequence continues at coordinate 42,211 of JBBRUR010000016.1, read as the reverse complement.
GGTACAGGCGTCTAACAAGGCAAAAGGCGTTTGCGTATTTTTAGCCGTTCGGTGGCCCTGCATTACCTTATATCCATAATCGTAGGCATTATTGACCGAGTGTAAAAAGCCGGTCGCCATCACATTATCGGCGTCTAATACCACCACAATATCTACAGCATCCCTCATGGTTTTTTCAAAGGCCAAATGAAGCGCTTTACCCTTGGTACTTTTATTAAACTTAACCTGTATAAGTGTAATGGGCAGTTTGGCCAATACACTTATGGTAGCCGCCGAAAACTGGTCGGCAATCACCACTACATCAAACTTATCAACCGGGTAATCGTGGCTAATAGCACGCCGGGCTGTATCTATAATTACACTATCTTCCTTATAGCCGGGTATAAAAACCCTAATGCGGTGGATATTGTCAGCAGCAGAAATTTTTTTGGTGGGCAATAGCGATGCAGCCACCGAAAAAAACAACAGGTACACTACCTGTACCCCCAGGTAAAGCACCACCAGCCACTGAAGTATCAATAAAAAAAGCGACATATTAAATTTGATTAAATTTCTTTTTTATCAATTTTTGACTGATGGTCTTAACATACAATCAAATTGTTTTTTGTAGAAACGCTTAGTATTGAAGGCTCAGCCATTGCACGGTGTAACATGTTCCAGCCAAGGGCACGAAGTATAGCCAATGTATGTTTCCACTCGCCTTTTAACCCATGTTTTATACAATGTACCGGTGTAGAAACAGCTACAAAAAAACCTCCGCTTATTAATTGATGGTGCAGCCTGTAATTACGCCTTATGTACAACAACCTGTTGCGATACAGGTAGTATGTTTTAAAGGGTGAATTTTTACCGGTCGATACTGATTCTTTATGTAGAATATGCGTTGTACCTACATAGTGCACCTGGTAGCCGGCCTTTTTAAAACGGGCTGCCCAATCTAATTCTTCATAATACAAAAAAAACAACTCGCTCATGGGCCCCAGGCTTTTAATGAGGTGCATAGGCACCATCATGGCAGCGCCATTAGGTTGATCGGTCACGTAACTGCTGTTGTAGGTTCCATCGTCGTTTTGCAGGTAGCCAATATTGTGGCTGCGGCTGGTTAGCAGGTTGGGGCCAACTGTGCCTGCATATTGAATAGTATTGGGCCGCTGGTAATATTTTATTTTTGGACAGGCCATACCACACAGCGGGTTTTGCTGCATATATTGAACCAGGTCATTCAATAAGTTGGCTGACACCTCGGTATCGTTATTTAAAAACAACACATACTCGCCTTTTGCGTACGGCAGAGCAGCGTTGTTGCCACCGGCAAAACCTGTGTTTACCGGCAAAGTAATATGTGTTATAAAAGGGAAATCGATTTTTAAACCTGCGCTTGGCGTGGCCGATGCATTATCCACAACAATCACTTCGTAATTGGTATAATCCAATTTGGATAATGATAAAAGCATGTCGGCAGTAACCTGTAACTGGTTATAATTAACCGATATTATGGTAACAAGTGGCTGATTTTTCATGGTTTTGGCTTACAGGTCGGTTCGTGCTTGTACAAACGTTCCGGGGTAGAAGTATTTTTTTAACCGGGTAAATAATCCTTTGGCAAAACCACCTTCCATTTGTATACGGCGGTCGCTGGTCCAAACCAGCGCTTTTGCGCTGGTAACATAGTGTAGCCTTCCAAACCCATTGTTTCTTAGTTTTAGGGCAAGATATCCATCTTCGTTGGCGCCAACCGGGTGATTAAAGCCATTGACCTTTAAACCTTCTTTGCGCCTAAAGGCCGAATTAAAACCGTACACATTAACGGCCTCTTCTCTACAATATTTATTGATGTACCTAAGTGCATCGGCTGCGTATTCGTACAAAAAGTAGGTAGGCCTGCCAGTATTTCCAACGGGCAAAAACGAAAAGCGGCCATAGGTCAGTGCAACTGCCATACTTCCCTTTAAAGGATCAACCATTTCATCTATCCAATGCATTGGGTAAATAGCATCGGCATCGGCATTCATAATATAGTCAGCTTCTGCAGCATTTAACCCGGCATTGCGGGCTGCGGTAATACCTTGCTTTATTTCGGGCAGGCAATCTACACCCGTGCTTTTTACAATCGCCTCAGTTTTATCGGTGGAGTTATTATTTACCACCAATATCTGCACCTTTTTTTGGGTAATGTTTGCTGTTAATGATTGAAGGGTGGCCAGAATATTTTCCTGCTCGTTAAAGGCGGGGATAACAATGGTTACTTCGGGCATACCCTGCCCACGCAGGCGGGCATAGTTTTTTTTAATAAGGGCTACCCGTTCGTTGTGCGATAGCCGCGAATGTGAAATTTCGTAAATATTAGGTGGAATGTTGAGGGGCCGCATAGAATTATAACGAAAACACGCCGCAATTATTTTCTGGTATACAATATAATTTGGCTGCTAAGGCTACTATAACAATAAAAAATACGTTTTACTGTTTACAAGTAAGGGTAACAATAAGGTTAACTACCCTCAATAAAAAATGATTATGGCTTTTGAAAAAATAAAAATTTTGCAAGGGATAAGGCAGGGTAAAATTGGCGGCGGCGAAAGTTATTTGCTGAGCCTTGTGGAAAACCTGAACCGCGACGTTTTTGAACCGGTAGTTCTATCGTTTACCGACGGCCCCATGATAGACCGGCTTAGGGAGGTAGGCATACAATCGCACGTTATACAAACCGAAAAACCTTTTGACGTGCGTGTATGGAAAAAGGTTAAAGCACTTATACATAACGAAGGCATTGATGTGGTACATGCCCACGGAACCCGTGCTATGAGTAATATGTTTTATGCAGCTAAAAGCAACCGGTTGCCATTATTATATACCTGCCATGCATGGTCGTTTCATGTTGACCAACACCCAATGGTAAAAGCGCTGCGCATAAAAAGCGAACGTTACCTTACCCAACAGGCCGACATTAACATATGTGGCGCAAAAGCTAACCGCGACGAAGCACGCAAACTATTTGGCCAGTTTGAGGCAGAGATTATTTACAATTCAATAGATCCAAAAAAGTTTAACCCGTTTGCCACCTATGCCGATGTAAGAAAAGAGCTTGGAATTGACGCCAGCGAAATTATTATAGCCTCCATTGCCCGGTTTACCCTTCAAAAACAACCTTTAAAATTAATTGAGGCCTTTGCACAGGTGTGCGAAAAGGTTATTAATGCCACGCTGTTAATGGTGGGCGATGGGGAGCTGAAAGAAGAAGCCATAGCACTTATAAGCAAATTAGGCATAGAGCAAAAAGTAAAATTGTTGCCCTTTAGGCAAGATGTACCTGCTGTGCTTGCAGCCATTGACGTGTTTGTTTTGCCATCGCTTTGGGAAGCCTTTCCTATTGCGCTGCTGGAAGCTATGAGCATGGGTAAAACAGTAGTAGCCACTAGTGTTGATGGCACCCCCGAAATGGTTGACGATGGAATAAACGGTTTGCTGGTAACCCCCGAACAGCTAACGACCGACCTGCCAGCCAAATTATTACAAGTATGTACCAACCGCGCCTTACGAAAACAACTGTCAGCCAACGCTATTGAAAGGGTGTACAACCGGTATAATGTGGATGAGCTGGCTCGTAAAAACGAGGTGCTTTATAACAGGTTGATGCCGCAAAGGCACGCTATGAAAGCAGCAGACGAATTATTCTTAACTATGCTATAGGAGGTTAGCGTATTAAATTGACGATGATATTTTTAAAAAGTAATTTTGACTTTATTTAAATTTTTGCGCAATACCATGTGGTTTACTATTGCGAAACATAACCATGGATACTGACCCGGGACCTACAGTTTACACGGCCCATTGCCACCAATTTGCCATTTGGTACCACTAAGCATATGATGCGGCAGGATCTAACGAAATTCCGTTTCAACATCTATTTCGTTAAACATGTTTATGGGGAGGTTAAGCGTATAAACAACCGGTATTTCAAATTTTTCGGCTATGGGGAGAAATGTCTTTTCATCGCCTGTTAGTACAGCGTCAATTTTACCTTTAAATTTCCTTTGTTGGTGTAGCAACAAAAATCCGTTCCGTGCAACACCATACACAGGCAGGTTCAACAGCAAGTATTAAACGGACGCCATCACTTGCAAAAAGAGAATTTCCTGCCAACTGTTATACCGAACGCTTTAATTTTAAAAACCCTATGTTTAGCAAAAATAAAATATTGCAGATCAAAACAAATTATCGACCTGCTGGCTTTACCGAATCCGAATGAAAAATTGGTTTAATTGAAAATCCCTATGAGGATCGTTTTAATAAAAGTAGCTTCAGTTCTTAACATGCCCTTTTTATAAAATTATTAGTATATCTCACCCATAGTTTTAATGTTCATACACATCAATAAAACCTGCTTGTACCAACATTTGCTAACTAACCATCGTTTAAAATTACCATTACACCCCTACTCCACTACCAGCCATGTATAGCCTTTAGCAGGCAACACTACCTCTACGCTTATTTGATATTGGCGGTCGAGGGTGTATGTTTTTGAGGGACCCTCCTGTTGCCTTACGCTGGCTTTATCCGTTAGCCCGGTATAATATAAAGGCAGGCTAATTGTTCTGCTAATCAACTCGTTTAAAGGGTTGTACAACATTACCAGTGCCTTTATAGCCAACTGCGGGTTTACATGCATAATGCCGTCCCAGTCCCGCCCATCGGCGCGGCGTAAATGCAATAAGTTGGCATTAAGTATGGGCCGGTATTTTTTATACCAGCCAACGGTGGATTGCACCATGGCCCTGGTAGTTTCCGTATCGTACAGGCGAGGCCCTCTATAACAGGCCTGCACCCCTGCACCGTAGTATTGTATCATTAATTGTTGGTAGTCGGCCAGGTGTTCGCTCAACGGTTCCAGCACTGCTTCGGGGCCGCCGCCCTGGTATTTTGTAAGCGGCACAAAACCCCAACTCATCGAAGGTGTTTTTTCCCACAGGCCATCATAAATGTTTTGGCGGTTTAAGATCATTTGCTGCTGCCGCGGCAGCGAAAAATTTACTTCGCGATAGCCAATAGCTATTTTGTTGGTTCCATCTAAAAAATACCAATCGGGCGCATTTACATACACACCCTGCTGGCTACACCACCTGTAAAAGCCTTTCTGCAATTCCATTTGGCGCCACTGCGAGTCGCCAAGGCCTTTGTGGCCGGGGTGGGTAGTACTGGCGCATACATCGCCGGGGTAAGGTCCATCGTTCTCAAAAATATTAAAGCCGGTATTGATTATAAAGTATTTTAGTTTATACAGGTATGCCAATCCCCATTTGCTGCCCATGCAGGGTGCATTACCAAAAAACGCAGCAGCATCGGGCTTGCCGGTAATTGGGTCAATTACATCATCCTCGTCACTAATACGCCTTGAGCTAAACAACGAGTAGCCTCCTATCAATATTTTTTTGCTATGCGCATAATCGGCCAACGTTTTCCACTTTTGTATGTTGGCGGCACTACTGTCTTCCAAATTGCAGTGGCTGCCAAAACTAAGTATCAGGGCTTCGTAGCCGGTAGCAGCACACTGGTCAATGGCATTGTAAACCTCCTGGTCGGTTTTACTTACCAGGTGCATAAAAATAGGGTTAGCGTTGGTCCATGGGGCCACCGTGCGGTACATGGTGCGTATGGCAAGGCCGCGGCGCTCACGGTCGTGGCTATCCATTAGTAATTCATGGGTACGTACCGATTTAAAGGTTTCGCCGGGGGCCACTTCTACTGCAGTAACTTTTTCGGGGTACACCTGCAGTAAACAAGGCGTTTGAAAATTATAATTTACCTGCGAGGTGTATGTACTATCGGTAAGCCAATGGGTTGTTTGATCGCTGATGTCGTAGCGCATGGCGTTGTTAAAGGCGTAGTTGGTTTCTACATATAACCCGTGTTGCTTTTTCATTTGTATGGGTGTGCCTACCACTGCACTCTCCTCCTCTACAACTGCCAATACTTCGTTTACTACTTTATTTAGGGTAATGGGCGCAGCAGATCCGTTGGTTAGCGATAACCATTTTACCAGCAAGGGTATACCGTCGTACACCTGGTAATGAACCGATATGGAAATGTTTTTTAAAGCAGGCAATTGCGAGGCGTAGGTAAAAGTGATGGTTTTACCCTTTGGCGGCGCATATTTACTGCTCCACGTGGTTGTTTGGTAATTGATAAAAGGTTGTACATCGCCTGTTGTGTACGACTGAAACTGAAAATCGTTGTCGGATGCGGTAAACTCATCCACCCATTCGTTTATCAGGTAGGCTTGCTGTTTTTGGCCATACAGGCCACCAATATTGTACGCGATATTGTTAATGGTTACCAGGGCCTCGGGCTTTACTGTACGTAACAGTTGCTGGCCATTGCTTATATTTTTAAAACCAGTACAGGCAACGTTGGGCGCTATGGTAAACGAGCGTAATAGTAAACCGTTGAACAGGTAAATTTGATTTCCACTTTTGTTTTGATAGATGGCGGCTTTAGTGGTTAGTGGCAGCACCAGCCAATCGGCCGGGGCTTTTAGGGCAAGGGCAGGGTTCCAAACAGGCAATGCAGGTTGGGTAGATTGGGTAGGTTGAATAGTTTGGGCGGCCAGTGTTTGGCACATATAAAGGAATACAAAAGCGGGCAAAGCATATTTCATAAGCAATAATTGTGGCTACAAATTATTGATTAATTGCTTTGCCTGGAAAAAGTTCAGCGCCTTTACTTTAAGAGCATTGTAGCATTACTAAAAGTTGAAGAGTGCAACGTGCGCCCGGCTAACGCCGGTAGGATGGGGAGGGAGGTAAAGTTGTAAAACAAAAGCTAATATCTAAAAAAAAGCAAGGAGCCTTATTGGTGACCGCCAAAAAAATTGGCCATTATAATTTATTACTGCACGGTTGGCTGCGGCAATTGGCTTTGTAGTTTGTTGTTTAACTCTAAAGGCGTATCCCATCGTGGGCTCAGCCAAATTAATACCCAGCTTACATAACAAATAATGCTGGATGGCATTTGGTTCATTACCTCGTTGCCGTAACTGCAAAGCAGTACGCCTGTGGCGCCACTACACATGGCTGCCAGTTTATTTCGCATTACCAAGTCGCGGGTATTCCATATAATGCCCGCCATTTTACCAACTATATACAGCATAATACCAAACCAAATTAAAAAGCCAACAATGCCATACATGGCCCACACCTTTACATATAAGCTATCGGGCGGAATAGTACTAACATATAAATGTTTATTGTACATAAGGCCCCACATACCAATCGTACCCACGCCGGCGCCTAACGGCCTGGTTTTAAGATAATCGCGTAATATAATCTGGTTGTTCAGGCGTGTCATTAACGAAGGATCGTTGGGATCGAGAGAGGTGCGCAACCGCACTATTTCGGCATTGCCGCTACCTATGGAGGTATATTTAAGCACGCCGAAGGCCATAAGTCCAATTATCCCACCCAGGATAAGAATTTTGAGTTGTTTGCTCAGTGCCAAATAGGTAAAACCACCGCCAGCCAGTGCAAACAAGGCGCCCCTGGTGCCGGATATAAGCATTCCGTAAAATAAGATGAGCCCAAGTATAAGGAAAAAAAGTTTTTTTGGCTTGCTATAAGGGCCCGTGGCCAGTATAATGCACAGAACAGAAATGTGCGCCATAGAAGCCCCAAACTGGCCTGCCTCTGTGTAAAATGAAAATATCCTGAGCTTGCCAAAAAGCAAATGTGTTTTTTTTGCCCCTGCCTCCAGCCAATTTATTTCGGCCTGGTTAACGCCAAAATACAATTGTTTCATACCATATAAAGCAGCTATAACTGATATGGTAATGACTATTTTTAAAAAAAGATCGATATCAGATTTTTTATTAAGCAGCAGAAAAGAGAGTGTTACAGCCAGTATCCAATAAAATGTAATGGAGCGTGCCTCAAAAAACCATCCGTTTATACTCGGTTTTTCAGGGTTGCCAATTTCCAGAACGGTAATTATAAGCCAGGCAAACGCCATCCAGACTAAATCGTTATTTAGGTGCCGGTAACGGAAACGGTTACTTCGATTAAAAATGATAGCCAGAAAGATGAGCACCAATAAACCATCTTGCCCAAGCCCGTATTGTAGACCGGGAAAAAATCGGCCCAGCACAGGTACTGCAAAACAATATATAATGAAAAAAATAAAGCCAAACCGAGGCTTTAAAAAAAGAGTGATCACAAACGCAATTGCAAAGGGAACAACAATAAGAATTACACCTAAACCCATACCATTGCCAGCTATAAAATAGCCAACTGCAATAGCAGAAATAAAAGCTGCAACCAACCAAAAACTGGTGCTTTTCTTCGTTTCGGGGTTTTCGAAAGCGCTTACATTCATTTTTACATTATGCAGCCTTTGGTAAAAAACGCTGCACCACTTTTTTCATTAAGGTAGTGCTGTAGATAACGCATTCGTGCGGTATTTTATTGGGTAACAGCACGTTTGTTTTTTGTAAAAACCAATACCCTACCATGGCCCCTGTAGCAGCATTAAGCACCGATGCAAATGCTACCCACTCAAGCCTTCCCGAAAACTGTAGCGCAAAAAAATCGGCCGCTATGTTTACTATGGCCATTATAACAACCTTTGCCAGGTTTTTATCAGGCTTCTGTAAAGCATCAAGGCCCAGGCCGGTCATTCTATCGGCGGGCAACAGCAGGCCGTATAAACAAAATACCCTAAAAACAGGGGCAGTATAAGCATACTGTTGGCCACCAAAAATGGTAACTATAAACGGCGCAAAAATAAAAGCGATTAGTAAGGCAGGCAGGTACAACAGGTATGCCCACGATAAATACTGCACAAACGATTGTTTAAACCCACTAATATTTTTATCGTTGTTGGCCGCGGCCATTTGCGGGAAAGCCGTGGTGCTTAAACTACGCAGTGGTATTTCAAAAAGCTCGGTTAGTTTTAAGGGAATAGCATAGGCAGCAACCGCCCGTGGCCCAAGCATACTGCCTATTAAAAATGTATCGGCACTTTTTAACAGATTGGTTGCTGCCAGGGTAGCCAGCGTATATCGTACCAGTTTTAAAATACCTTTTATTTCTTTTATTACCCTGTACTTAAAATGCAGCGGGTTGGTTTTGCCTATAGCAATTACAACAATGGTCAACAGCAGGGTAAACAGCAAATGAATGGTGGCAAACTCTTTTAAATTGCCGCCGCGCCATACAGCATAGCAGGCTATTAATATTGAATTGGCGCTTTGACTTAGACGTAAAAAAAGCAGAAACTTTAAATCCTGCCCGGCAACAGCTTTTGCTTCGGCTATGTGAAGTGGTAGCGTTATCAAACCCAACACTGCATACCATCCACAAAAAACCATAATGCCCGGCTGGGATGCAAATAAGCCTGATAAATAAAGCGGAAACAATATTAGCGACACACCAACAGAAAAAATTGCACCGAGGAAGTAAGCACTGCCCAAAATTTGCAACTGCTGCTGCATGCCAACACCCGCAAGCCGCATAACAAGCGCCGACTGCAAACCGCCCGATTTTATCATTTCAAAAAGAACGACCGCCGCCATATACATAAGGTACTGGCCAAGGGCTTCGGCAGCAACAACCCTTACCAATAGCATAAAACTGCCCACACCTATAATTGCCGGCAGTAGCTGGCTTGCAAAAGCAAGTACCTGCACTGTGGCCACATTTGCGGGTTTTTTAGTCATTACCTAAAAATTGCTTTCTTGTTTCCAAACTCAAACCTGGCGAGAGATTTTATTAAGGCACGAAGTCTGCTGCGCTTTTTAGGCACTTCACCAATATATTCTTCAGCATGATCGATACCCACCCCATTGAGCACCAGCATAGGCGAAACATCCATTATTTTGTCAAAAATAGACAGCAGTTCCTGGTCAATAGGCGTCCAGACGCGATTGGCACGGCAAACAATAATTGCCTGATCCAGTTGAGGCACTCTGCCTTTGGTTAAAATAACATTATCCAGGCTAGGAAATTCTATAAAAACAATATCTACCGTTTTATCAATGTTCAAAAACTTATCTTCCTTCCAGCTTATTACCTGTACTGTAAAATTTAAACGTACCAACTCTTGCTGCCACAACGTAAGCAGGGTTGTTTTGCCTTCGCCGGGCTGGTTGCTAATTACCCCTATTGTTACGGGTTTGCCAGACAATACTACTTTTGAAAGCAGTTGTTGCATCAATTTAATATTAGCCTTCAATAAAAATTCTTTTGAACCATTTATTAACGGGTAAATACCAATTAGCGGGGCGCCAACTTTTTTAAAGGCTTTATTAGGCTGCTGTAGGGTTTTGTTCATTAAAAACTTACCTAACAAAATGCCTGTTGGTACTACAAACCCTACCAAAAATCCTACAATAATTAATATAACTCTTTTACTTGGGTTTGGCTTTAGTGGTAAATATGGCGGATCTACAATGGTTAACTTGGATGTGAGCTCGTTGCTTTGCTGTGTAAGCCGGGCCATACTAAGTCCGTGCAAAAGCTCAAGGTATTCCTGCTCGGCAACTGCTATTTGCCGTTCAATTTTTTTTAGCATAGCACCAAGCGGTGCAAATTTTTGATATTCATCACTAAACTCCTTTTTGCGCTTGTCCATGACAGTTAAACGCGCTTTATTTTCTTCCAGTCCTAACGTCTTTTTTACCCATTCGTCCAGTACGCTTTTTACCGGTATACCCTCAGGCGTGTTATATGAGTTGCTTAAACTTTGAATAGAGCCCTGCATACTGTTTTCAACCAAAGTCACCTGCTTGCGTAGACTATCGAGTTTATTTTTTTGTGCAATGCCGCCCTCTTTTCCCGTTACCTGGATAATTGAAATTTTGCTGTATAAATCCGCCAGCTTTTCGCGCTGTTGTATAACATCACTTCCATAAATGGTTTGGTATGCTTTTCCTTTTAATTCGGTATTTACCCTTCCTACTGCTTTTTCAGAGGCATTCCGTTCCATTTCAAGGCTATGATTTAATGTGTACAAATGTTCCTTTTCGCCGGCAACTGCTTTTGTTTGTTCATAATAATTTATAATGTCATTTCTTTTGTTGAAATCAAGAAAGACCCCCTCACATGAGTCTAGCCTGCCAAAGGCCCGTGCAACTTCCTTTTCAAAATAGGAAATCACCGAACTGGTTTGGCCTTCGCGCAGCAAAAGACTCTTTTTCATAAAAACTTCTACTAAAAACTCAAGGGAATGTTTTACAATGGGTGCATCTTCGGCATCGTACGAAATTTTAATCAGATCGCTTGAATTTAGCCTAAGGGAAGTAATACCGCGAAGATGGTTAATGGAATAAAATGGATTGTCCGAATTGATAATAGAATAAATAAGATTGTTTTCGCTTTTTTGCATGTAACTGGTCACGTACATCTTCGTTTCTTCAAAAGTCGATTTTACCAGTTTTCTCTTTATGCTGTCCGGTATTAACTTTTTAAGGTTGTCATATGCATCCCAGCCCAGCACATCAGGATCGTGCTTTTTAAGAAACAGATGGGATGAAAGTAGGCTAATAGCAACTTCTTCTTTTGTTTCGCGGCTATTAATTATTGTAAGCAGGTTATCAAACGCATTGCTGGTGGCAAAAAAGTCGGCTTTTGCGCTTCCATTAAGCGTATAGCCCGAAGCGATGCCAGTGTAAACTACTGTTTCACTGGAATACACTTTTTTTTGGTGCCGTGTAAAATACCAAATAGTTATACTAAGTACCAACGGCAAGCCAATTAGCAACTTAAGATTGCGTAAAAGAAGTTTTAATATTTGAACAATGCTCATTTAATCTGGCTTAATAAATTTGAAAGTGCAATGCCTGTATACATTTCTAATTGCAGGTAATTGGTTTGAAAACGGTTGAGCGCTCCTTCATAATCGGTACAGGCTTTATTGTAAAATTCCTGCAGGCGCGACAATTGTTCTATATCGCCATCGCCGCGTTTAAAGCTTTTATTAAGCAGGCTGTAGTTTACGTAGGTAACCTGTTTGGTATTGCTGAGTATAAGCATAAGCTTATGTGCCAGCTTCATTTCCTGGTACAAATGCAATATTTCTTGTTTTAGGTACAGTATGTTGCTTTCTTTTGCACCTTTTGATATTTGTTGCTGAAGCCGGGTAGTTCGTATTATGTTTTTACGTGCCAGCAGGTTACCCAGGGGAAGCTGTAAACTTATGCCTATGTTGTAACGGTCGGACTTTGAGCTGCTAAAGTTGGCTAGTTGTGAAGGAATTCCATTTTCGCTACCAATGGAAATATCACCCGTGGTTCCATAATTATAGGATGAAACAAATGAAATACCATTTAGTATTGCTTTCTTGTTTATCTTCTCATTCTCCTGCCAAAGTTCAATGTTGGCGTCGGCACTCTTAATAACCCCCGAGTTTTTAATAGCAGAATCGATAAGCATTGGAAGTAATTCATCGGTTTCAAACGCTTTTATTAAAGCAGAATCGCTCGGTAATGCCTGTGCAAGTGCCCCTGTTTGCGTAAAAAGCAAAGTAATGCCCAATGCACTTTTCAACAAAAGCTTCAATACTTCCATTACACGTTTTCGTTTTGAAATAAGGCCGGAATTGTCCTAAGTATCAGTTTAATATCAAACCACAGCCCAAACGATTTTGCATAGTCGTTGTCAAGGCTTATCCGTTCATCCTCGCTCATTTCGCCTTTACCGCGTTTGCTTACCTGCCATAACCCTGTAATACCGGCGGGGGCAATAAAACGCAAAGCATAGCGGTCGGTAGTTAATTTTTCGGCTTCGTATAATGGTAGCGGTCGGTTGCCTACTATTGACATATCGCCCTTTAGTACGTTCCACAATTGTGGCAGTTCGTCCATGCTGGTATTGCGTATAAACTTACCTACCCTTGTAACCCGTGGGTCGTTTTTTATTTTTACAAACGCCTGGCCTGCATTTAAAACCAGGTTTTCTTTATACACTTTTTCGCACCACATTTTATTATCGGCATACATGGCTGAGGTACAGTTAATATTTAACCGGGTGCAGTTGTCACATTTTTTATCGGTAGGCGTAGCCACTTCCTTATTGGTGTTGGCATATTGGTTAAGGTGTTTTAGTTGCGACAATTTTTTATCGGCTCCTACAAACATTGACCTGAACTTATAAAATTTAAAGGTTTTGTAGCCGGTACCCACCCGCAATGCATAGTAAAAAACGGGGCCTTTGCTCTCTAGTTTTAAAAGCAGGGCTATCAATAAAAATAAGGGCAATAAACACAGTAAAAGCGAGCCCGAAAAAACAATATCGAACAATCGTTTGCTAAGCGGAAGTGTGTAGTCGTGTACCGGAAGTATGTTTTGAACTGTTTTTACTACTGGCTTATCAATAAGGTATTGTAACTTTTTACCTATTCGGTTTGCCGAAATGGGCTGCATAAAAACCTCGGCAATACCAGCCTCCATTACCTTTTTTATTGAAACTTTTTCAAGCTCTTCCAATATAATGCTAAAAGGTATTTGGCCAAAGCCAGCGTTCTGTAACGACTGTTTAAGTTTTATACCATTAGGACCCGAAAGTTGCCCTTCGGATATGATAGCATGAAAAACCTGGTTGTGCAAGCTAGCCGCCACGTAAAACTCGTTATTTGATTTAAAATTGGTTAACCGGAATGTTTTGCCTAGCTGCGTTTTCAACTGTTCAAAAGTGTAAGTACTAACCCCAATACATGCAACTGATTTAAGTTCTTTGCTATACATTACTACTTGATTTCGGCTGTTTTTACTCTTTTCATTATAGAGTTCAACCTGGCTTCTAATTCGCGGGGGTTGAATGGTTTGGTTAAAAAGTCGTCAGCACCTGCCTCCAGGCATTTTATTTTTACATCAGTATTGTCCATTCCCGAAAGCATCATCAGGGGTATGTCTCCAAAAAATCCCGACGTCTTCACTTCTTCAATAAAATCGTTGCCATCAATAATGGGCATGTTTATATCGGCAATTATAAAATCGGGAATGTTGCCCTCGTACATCCAGTTTAACGCTTCCTGGCCATTGTTACAGCTAATTACCTGGTGCCTGGTTTTAAAGTAGTGGGTAATGATTTTTTGGATAGAGCTTTCATCATCTACCAATAATATTTTTAGGCCTGCGATTTGGTTTTTCATTACTAGGGCGTGGGTTTACACAGAAATTAAACTTAATAATTATTGTTATAACGATTAATTGGTTGGGATATTTTATAGCCTTTGTCAAAAAAGGAATGATTTTCCGATTAAGAGAAAAACCCCTATTTAAAAAACATGCAAAAAAAACAAAACCCGCCATAGCGGGTAATGCTTTTATAATAATACTGACTACAGAAGTTGGCGGCAAGCTATAAGTTACAAGCTACAAGCGGCAAGCTACAAGCGGCAAGCGGCAAGCTATAAGCGTAGCGCTGCTGGCTACCAACTCTTTACGTCGGCTTCTGACTCCAGACTCCCAACTCAAAACTGGGTGCTGACTGCCGGCTGCTCACCTCATCCCCTTCCCTTCTCCAAGGGGGGAGAAGGGCGGTGCTTTAAAGCTTTACCAGGCAGCAGTTCTACCAATTCATCCATTGAGTTTTGATCGTCTTTGCGCCTGGCTATTGGCTTGAAGCTGGCTGTTGGCTTTTGGCTAAAAGCTGCAAGCTACAAGCGGTAAGCTATAAGTGTAGCGCTGCTGGCTGCTGGCTACCAACTCTTTACGTCGGCTTCTGACTTCGGACTCCCAACTCAAAACTTGTTGCTGACTGCCGGCTGCTCACCTCATCCCCTTCCCTTCTCCAAGGGGGAGAAGGGCGGTGCTTTAAAGCTTTACCAGGCAGCAGTTCTTCCAATTCATCCATTGAGTTTTGATCGTCTTTGCGCCTGGCTATTGGCTTGAAGCTGGCTGTTGGCTACAAGCTACAAGCTGCAAGCTATAAGGGTAGCGCTGCTGGCTGCTGGCTACCAACTCTTTACTTCGGCTTCTGACTTCGGACTCCCAACTCAAAACTTGTTGCTGACTGCCGGCTGCTGCGTCCCAACTAAGGGCTATCGGCTACCAACTTATTAATAATTATCAGGGCTTGTAAAAATAATTTGGCGATCTATAACCGGTTTGGTTCTTATACCAGTCGGTATACAATGTACCCCCTGATTTTGCCCAGTCTTCAAATTTCAAATAAATACTATTAATTGATTTTCCTTCAATTGGATACTCAAATTTTTCGGGTAAGGCAATCCCAAAAGGTAGGTTGGTAGCGGTTTTGTACCACCTGCCAAGCGATGGGCTTGTGTTATCCTTAACCGTACCAAATAAGCTGGTATTTACTTTGTCGGTTGCGACCTCGCCCGGCAGGTGAGCCTCGTTACCCCTTATTTTGTTACAAACAATAAACGGATTAAATGGTGCATTGCCAAGTTGTGCCGGCGTTATAGGCGCTACAAGGTTTATCTTCATTTTTATGGTATCGGGTTTTTTAAATGCAACAGCAGGATCGGTGTTAATGTAATTGTTACCGGTTCGTGTCGTTACCGAAAAAAAATCATCGAAGGGAAAAATAACGGCTTTGGTTTGCCCTGCTTCGGTACCATTGGCGGCAATAGTAATAATATTGTTATTAACCACTTTGCTACCGGTTACCGAACTAACCATACCCGAAGCAAACGGAAACTGAATACCATACCCATTACTAAAACTTCCACCCGAAGCCCTTAATACATAATCGGCAAAAATTTCGACAGTATTATTACCGGCATTGTTTACCACCCTGTAACGTTGGTCTATAATAAGATCGTTCATGTCGTAATCGCCTGTATTTGGCCAGGTATCTTCAAAAGCAACCGAGGTGTAACTATTGGCCGAAGGATAGTAATTGACATAGGCCCTTTTAGGATCAGTAGGAAACTGGTCAACTGTATCGTCAATCCCATCACCGTCCTGGTCGTTGGATTTGGCAATGGGGGTTACGTTTACGTCAGATATAGCCGAAGGAGGATTAGACGTTGCGTAAAACATAAGGTCGTTAAAGTCGTTGTCGCTAGCCTGGTCGCGGCGTTGGTCGTCAAACCCTACAAGGTACACACCACTCTCATT
Organism: Chitinophagales bacterium; assembly: GCA_038247635.1. Taxonomy (GTDB): domain Bacteria; phylum Bacteroidota; class Bacteroidia; order Chitinophagales; family Chitinophagaceae; genus Segetibacter. The sequence goes on along the minus strand of JBBRUR010000016.1, from coordinate 26,142 downwards.
ATCTTTAAATAAAACCGAATGACGCCTTAATGAAGGGCTGGTTTCGGGGTTCAATGCGTCAATAGAAAAGAACTTATTAAGGCCTGCCCCTACAACCTTGGTGTTGTCGCTCCATCCGTTAGCTATTAGGCAAAAACCAATAGAGGTACCGGGTTGAAACCTGCCAATCAATACTCTGTTGCCCGATACCATACCACCACCACTGCCGCTAAAAGAGGCATTGGGAAGCACAATTTTTAGGGTGGTTATAGCCGCAGTAGTTTGTGGTGGAGTAGCAGTAGGATAAGTAAAATAGGCAAGAGAGTTTTGATACCCGGCGCCTTCATGTACAAAGGTTATCCAAACATCTGCGATTTCTTTAATGTTTAAATTGGATTCGGCCGAGGCTGTTAAATAACCTGGATTTCTTATGGCTACAGAATTTCCCTCCGGAAGGCTGGCATTAATATTTGATAATAATTTTGCCGAAATAACATCGTTTGGCGTAACAAAGTAGTTTGGCCTACCGCTTCCGCTATAGGTACCCAGGTAGCTGTAGTTAACAATTTCATTTTCGCGCGGGCTGGTTGGGTACCCGGTGGTTATTACGGGCGTTTTACCCTGCACTTCCACATTGCCGCCATAACCATTTCCGCCACCAATTGTAGCCAATATTTCGTTAGATATAAGTTTTACTGACGCATTGCGCAACAACCCAATATAATTTGCATCAACCACTACTTTGTTAATATAACCTGGCAATTTAAAACTGCTGTTTACCAGTCCATCGGCATTGGTTACACCGGTAAATAATACCTGGCCACCATCATCGGCAGGCTTATCTAATACTTTTACCATTACCGACGCCAGCGGTTTATCATTGTTGGTAAGCAAGGTTATTTTAACCTTAACATCCTGCGTTGTTTTGTAATTGAAATTATCGGGGACAATTATTTTTATGGCTTGATCAGCAGGAACAGGGGACGGCGGAAGATCGCTCATTTTTATACATCCATAAAAAAAGACAACCAGCACGGCTATAGCTCCTGCCAGGTAGGATTTGGGGTAGTTTTTCATAAAATTTATTGAAATTTGTTCCACATAAAACGCGCTGGCAATTTTATTGTTGTCGTAACAGGATATTAATTTGACTTTTTAAGGCAATTTGTTGAAATATGAAAAAATACTTAAAATTGAAAGCCTTTCAATAAAGAAGAAATCATTGTTTTAGGCCACGGTGTTTAGCGATTGGTGATTAACAGAATAGCTGATTACTTTATATTTTCTTCGCATTTAGTTTTGCGCCTTGTATTAATCAATTATTGAATTTTCCAAAGTCCGTTTATCCTCACCAATTGAAAGGAATTAACGCCACAATAGCTAAATTTTTTTTTTAAATAAAAACGATAGGGCGTTAAAACGCTTGCGAGGCCTGCATCGGTTTTTACTGTTTTAAACACAATGCGTTCGTTGGCCTGTGCCGGCAACAATTATGTAATACTGGTAAAAAACTCCAATACCGCCCCATTTACAACATTAGCCCTACAGGTAATTAGTTAATTTTTATGGATTGTAAAATGACACCATCAGCAAAAGCGGACCGTAGCAAAGGGTATCGGCGGCTTTCAAGGCAACGAATAGGGTATTGATGGTTTGTTTTACTGTATCAGCGGCGGTTTGAGGCCGTAGCCCCGAAAAAATAAAGAGGATTATAATGGCGAACGGCTATTTTATTTGGCTTGACTGGCTTTAGATAATCACGACCTATTTAAATTTTTCCAAACAAAAAAGCCATCGGCTATGATGACTTTTTTGCATGATAAAAACTATAACCAGTTATGTACAATAACCGGTAGTACTATATAAATTTTTTAGAAAAAACCAATACCATTTTAAACAGGTGTTTTAATACCCCAAAATCTTCAGCATACTCTGCGCACTCTGCTCCTTGGCGTATACCCAATCTACCAATTTTCCATTTTTATCATGTCCAACAATAATGTGTTGCGGACTTGGTATCATACAGTGTTTAATGCCCCCGTAACCGCTAATCTGGTCCTGGTAAGCACCTGTATGAAAAAAGCCTACGTACAATGGCTCCTCGGCATCAAGTTTAGGTAAAAACACTTCATTAATATGTTCTTCGCTATCGTAATAATCGTGGCTGTCGCAGGTAATGCCTCCCAATACCACCCGTTGATAATCGTTGTCCCACTTATTAATCGGCAACATCAAAAACTTTTCGCCTATGCCCCATGTATCGGGTAAAGTTGTTATAAACGAGGAGTCGATCATGTACCAGTTTTCGCGATCGTTTTGCACTTTTTGACCCAACACGCTATAAACATGCGCCATGCTCTCCCCTACTGTAAAACTGCCAAATTCAGTAAAAATGTTGGGCATAGGCACCTTGGCATTTTTACAGGCTTTCTTAATGTTTCCTACAATTTCATTTATCATAAATTGATAATCATAGTCAAAACCAAGCGAATGTTTTATAGGAAAACCGCCGCCAATGTTAATGCTGTCCAGCTCGGGGCAAATTTTTTTTAGCTGGCAATAAAGGTTCAAAACCTTATTTAATTCGCTCCAGTAATATATATCGTCCTTTATACCCTTGTTTAAAAAAATGTGCAGCATTTTTAGCTGAAACTTATTTTCAAACCCTTCTATATGGTCTACATAAAACTCCAAAATATCTTTAGTACGCATGCCTAGCCTGCTGGTATAAAACGGAAAGCTCGGCTCTTCCTCTGCTGCCACCCTTATGCCTAGTTTAAACGGAGCCTTTACCGATTTGCGGTAATCGTTCAATTCATCAGCGTTGTCAAGTATGGGAATTACGTTTTTCCAACCGGTATTGATGAGGTTGGCTATACGCCGTGTATATGGCTTTTGCTTATACCCATTGCATATTATAAACGAGTCCTTGGTAACCTTCTTTTTTGCATACAGTTTTTTAATTATATCAATATCATAAGCATACGAGGTTTCCAAATGAATATTATGTTTCAGCGTTTCTTCCACCACAAATGAAAAGTGCGAACTTTTTGTGCAGTAACAATAATTATATTCACCCTCGTATTTGTGCTTTTTAATGGCGTTGGCAAACATTTGCTTGGCCTTATTAATTTGCATGCCAATTTTAGGGAGGTACGACAGCTTTAAAGGAGTACCATACTTAGCTATCAGTGCCTTTAAGTCAAGACCGTTGTAACGTAAATAATCATCTTCCATGTGAAATCCTTCCTGCGGAAAATGAAATGTTTGCTTCACCAGGTCGGTGTACGAGTTATTCATTGATGTAATGGATAAGTAATGTAAAACTAATTTGCGTGCAAAATTAACCCATTGACCTATATAAAATGCAAAAACCGGAAGCCAATTAGCTACCGGTTAATACGCAAGGGTGTTGTGTTTCATTTATTTTACCGATGCAACCAAAGCTTTAAACGAAGCAGGTTCGTTCATAGCAATATCGGCAAGTACTTTACGGTTAAGCTCAATACCTTTTTTGTTACATGCATTAATAAACCCGCTGTAAGTAAGTCCTTCTTCCCTTACTGCGGCATTAATACGTGCAATCCATAAGGTGCGATATTCGCGCTTTTTAAGTTTACGGCCTACATAACTGTAGGTCATACCTTTTTCAACAATATTTTTTGCTACGGTATAAACGTTTTTACGCTTCCCATAATAGCCTTTGGCCTGGTCTAATATTTTTTTTCTTCTGGCCCGCGAGGCTACCGCATTTTTTGAACGTGGCATAATTTCTTTTATTTAGGTTCCGGTTAATGGAACAGGTTTTTGAATGATTACTTTAAATTCCGTTGTTAGAAAGCCTGTACAGCTTACTTCAGACCTAATAAACGTTTTACAAAATGAAGGTTAGATGGGTGAACCTGACCGGTTTGCCGCATACCGCGTTTGCGTTTGGTTGATTTTTTGGTAAGAATGTGGCGTTTAAAAGCCTTTTGGAAAGTAATTTTTCCCGTTCCGGTTACGCTAAACCTTTTTTTTGCGCTGGAGTTTGTTTTAACTTTTGGCATATTTATAATCTTATCGATTACACCCTGCTGGCGTTCCGAACAGACGGAAACTTATGGAGCCTTGTGGGTAATGAGCGTTTAAAATTAAAGTAACTGAGGTTACTTGTTTTTAAAACGAGTGCGAAGGTAAGGGCGATAGCGGTAAAATAGTTTTCAAAAAATTGATTTTTTACAATTTTCTAAAAACTACTATGGCGGTAGGGTAAAATATTTAGATACCAGCTACAATTTTGGATGGCTTAGGCTGTTGCCCTTTCGCCATTGGGTTGGCGTTGGCCGCGCGGGCCACCATTTATAGATTGTATTTCGTCATTTACCTTCAATGCCAATTCTTCATACAAAATTTTTGACTGCTTTTAGACGGCTGCCTAAACGCAGAAGGTAAATATATTTTTACAAAAAAAGAAGAGCTTTCCCCGCCTGAAAAGTGTAAAATATCCTTCCATAACTTACCCAAAAATATAAAACAGGCTGGTAACTGAAAAAACACTGATTGATGTTTGCGTTGCTTTTTAACGGAGCGTCGCAACGATGATTCTATAAAAAACCGCCGCTGGTTAAAAAAAAATCTTGTAGTAAGTCAATTAAAAGTTAAAAGGATACGAGCGCCATTTTTTTTGTTCAACTAATAAAACCCACCTATTTATTTTTAGTAACCCGCACCGGGTAAGGTGGCCGTACCACTTCCATCGGCGGATTTTGTTTTAGCTGTTGCAGTATTATTTCAATAGCTTTTTCTAATTGTGGGTCCTTGCCTGCTATTACATCTTTTGGCCATTGCTCCACTTCCACATCGGGGGCTACGCCTTCATTTTCAATTTTAAAACCGTCTTCGGTATAAAACGCCAGGTTGGGCGCTGTTACTGATCCGCCATCAATAAATTCGGGGTAGCCTAATATGCCCACCAAACCACCCCAGGTACGTTTACCCACCAGGGTACCTACATTAAATTTTCTGAATAGAAATGGCAGGTAGTCGCCGCCCGATCCTGCTGTTTCGTCTATCAACATCACTTTTGGCCCCTGTATAGAACCGTTAGGCGCTTTCAGGTCTTTACCATAGCGGAAGTTCCAACTGGATTGGTAAGGCTTCTTCAATATATCAATATAATAATCGGCCAGTTGGCCACCACCATTAAATCGCTCATCAATAATAATCGCCTTTTTGTTAACCTGTGGAAAAAAATATCGTTTAAAATACTCATGCCCCGCTTCGGCAGTATTGGGAACGTATACATAGGCTACCTGGTTGTTGGTGGCCTCGTTTACCTTCCTAATGTTTCCTTCTATCCAGTCGCGGTTGCGCAGCGATTGTTCGTCGGCTACCGGCACCACTTTTACCTTACGGCTATTAGTTCCATTTTCATCGGGGCCAACGGTTAGTTCAACAATTTTGTCGGCCGTATTTTCAAAAAAACTAAAAAGGTTGTTAGTAGCGTTCAGCGATTTTCCATCTACGGCAAGCAGGTACTCTCCTTCTTTTATGTTTACGCCCGGTTGGGTTAAAGGCGAGCGTAAGTCAGGTGTCCAGTTTAATCCACCATATATTTTTTTAAACCGATAGTGATTATTAGCTGTTTCAAAATCGGCTCCCAGCAATCCTCCTTTTACTTTTTCGGGTTTATAAAGTTTGTCGCCAGTGCCGCTAAAGCGATGATGGCCTACCGCCAATTCGCTAAACATCCACTGCATTACCCGGTACAGATCGCTACGTGCAGCAATATCCTCTATAAAAACACTGTACTTCTTTTTCATTGCCGGCCAATCGGCGCCCTGCATATTGGGGTCGTAAAAATAGTCGCGGTTTACCCGCCATGCTTCGTCAAAAATATTACCCCACTCCTGCTTCGGGTCAATTTTTACCTGTATTGCACCTGTGTTAATTTTGCCTGCTTCCGGCTTTTTGCCCACATCGGTTACACCCCATGCCTCGCCTGCCAGGTACAACATTTTTTTACCATTGGCGGCTATTTCAAAACCGTCGGCCTCCATTATCTCCTTATCCTTTCTTTCTTTAATGTCAAACATACGAAGCGATTGAGGCATGTTGGGACCAGCATGTGGTTTGCGGCTCAGGTAAAATAGTTTGCCTTCTTCGGAAAGTGCCAAATTTGAGTAATGGCCCGGCGCCAACGGTAAACTAATGATGCGCTGACTAATGTTGTCAAAATCTATTTTTACAACAGGCGGTGCATCGGACTTTTTTTCCGAAGGCTTTTCTTCTTTTCCCTTTTCTTCGTCGTTTTGTTTGGCCAGCGGCGATTCGGTTTCTTTTTGAAGCGTAATAAGGTAAATGGAATAATTGTCTTCCATGTCCTGGTTAGACTGATCGAACCAGTTTACCACCGGGCCTGCATCGGTACTGGCTAACATGTAAATATATTTTCCACCGGGATCAAAGGTTGGATTGGTAACGTTTGCCAACCCATCGGAAAGGGCAAACGATTTGTTTTGATCGAAGGAATAAATATAGGCCTGTTCAAAATTGGTTTCAGTAATAGTGGTGTACGATAGCCACTTTGAATCGGGCGACCACGAGCCAAACAGTTCCCTAAAAACGCCAGGCGTGTACAATTGGTCAGCAGCAATAATGGAGATTTTTCCGGTAGTAACCTCAAGCACGTACAACTTTCTACTGTTGTCAACATAACTCAACTTTTTATTATCGGGCGACCAATGCAGGAAGGCATAAAAACCCGCACCGTTTAATGGTAATTTCTTTACCAATCCTTCGTCAATATTTTTAACGTGCAACGCATATTCGCCAGAGGCATCGGAAAAATAAGCGATCGACCTGCCATCGGGCGACCATTGAGGAAATTTTTCGTGGGTGCCCGCGGTTTGTGTCAGGTTCATTACATCGCCTTTTTCGGCCGGTGCGGTTACAACTTCGCCTCTAAAATCAAATACTACCCTGGCACCCGAAGGCGATATAGAGGCGGTCCGTATATAATTACCCCCCGAAACAAAGCGTGGCCTCATCTCTAATAAATCGGTAGCAATTGCTATGGTTAGTTTGTTTTGCGTTTTAAGTTTTGGATCCATTAAATGCAGATAGCCCGCCTGTTCAAATAATAATTGTCCGCCACCAGCGGCTATATTCATTACCGGAAAATTAGTGAAGGATGTGAGTTTTGCAACTGCTTTAGACAATAGATCGTACGAGTAGATGTTGAACTCCCCATCGCGGTCGCTTTTAAAATACAGGGTATTGCCTAACCATTGCGGGTCGGCATCGTTACTGCCCGTTGTGGGTTTAGGCACTTCCATTACCGCGTTGGTCTTTATATTAAATATCCAAATTCGCGATTGTGTACCGCCTCTGTAATTTTTCCATTGGTTAAAGGTTTCATACAAAGGCGAGTAGGCAATAAATAATCCATCGGGCGAATAAGCCCCGCTAAATGCAGTGGGGATAGACAGTTCCTGAGGTTGCCCGCCAGCCGTACTAACAGTGTACAGTTTTGCGTGCCGGTTAGTATAAGTTGAGCGTTGCGAGCTAAACAATACGCTATTACCGTTGGGGGTAAAGTCGCGAACCAAATCTGCGGAGGGGTGCCAGGTCAATCGTTTGGGTACGCCACCATTTACCAATACCGTAAACACATCCACATTGCCATCGTACTCTGCGCTAAAGGCAATGGTAGATCCATCGGGCGAAAAAACCGGGAGTGATTCAACTCCCCTATCAATAGTTAGCCGCCGCGGGTTCGATCCATCTTTATTGGCCACCCACAAATCTTCGGCATAAACAAAAGCAATATTATTGGTGCTTACCGCCGGGTTACTCATTAACCGGGTGTCTTTTACATTTTGCGCCACAGCAAATTGGGCACTGCCTGATAACAAAACAAACATGGTTAGCAACCGTTTTAAAGCAATTGTCATAATAATTGATTTTTATAATGGATGGGTAATATAGCAATTCAAAATGGCCGGTGCTATAAAAAATATGTTTTATAAAATGTTTACAATAAATATTTCCGGGGGCTTAGGTTGTATAAAAAATAATCATTTCCAAACTTACCTACTACTGTATACTGTCTACCTATTTAAAATGGTAACTGACCTAAAACTACCAGGCTACCAGTTATACCAAGCCTGTTACCTATTTCAAAAAATTTTATGTTTAGCGTTGCGCCCTTGTAAAGCAGCTTATTAGGTTAAGTGTATATCTTGTACGCCTCACAACGACACTAAATTTTTGCCGCATGTTAAAAAAAATTACTTGTTTGTTTTTGTTTGCCGGAGGTTATTTCGCTGGCTTTTCGCAGCAGGCGCAATTGCTGCGCGACCCAGCCATTAATACCAATGGCAGCCTCGTAGCCTTTTCATTTCAAGGGGATATTTGGACCGTGCAGGCAACCGGTGGACGGCCATCCCGCCTAACCATACACGAGGCCTACGAAGGAAACCCGGTGTTTAGCCCCGATGGCAAATCGATCGCTTTTTCGGGGAGTCGCTATGGCAACAACGATATTTTTACGATTGGCGTAAATGGTGGACTACCCAAAAGGCTTACCTACCACTCAAGCGCCGACAACATTGCCAGTTGGAGCAATACCAACCAACTGATTTTTACCACTTTTAGAGAATTCAGGCAAATTGAAGGCCAGCCCGAAATGTATAGCATAGCACCTACCGGCGGCACCGAGCAGCGCATGACCGACGTTTTGGGCTTTGAACCGGTACAGTCGCCCAATGGCAGATTGGTGGCTTTTGTACGAGGCCAAAGCAACCCCGTATTTAGAGAAGATTATAAGGGCAGCGCCAACAGGGAAATTTGGATTTTGGATACCAAAACCAAGGCCCTTAACCAATTACCCCTGTTTGAAACCAACGATATTACCCCGCAATGGGCAGGCAACAATAGCCTTTACTTTTTAAGTTCAATAACGGGTAGCTATAATTTGTACAACATTGGTGTTGCCGACAATGGCGTAGCCAATGGCAAACCACAGCAATTGACCACTTTTAAAGACGAAGCCATTCGTCATTACAATATTTCGGGCGATGGAAAAACGGTGGTTTTTGAAAAGGATATGAACCTTTATTTAATGAACACCGCCACAGCCGCCGTTACCAAAATGGCTATTGAATTAAATGCCGACGACCGGTTGGATGCCAACGAGCTAAAGTCGTTTACCAACGGCGGTAGCGAATACACCTTATCGCCCAATGGTAAATTAATTGCCTACACTTTGCGCGGCGAGGTATTTATTAAAGAAGCAAACAAGGAAAAAGCCCGCAGCGTAAACGTATCCAACCACCCATACCGCGATATGAGTCCGGCCTGGCTAAACGACTCTGCCCTCGTTTTTACCTCGGATAGAAACAAAGGCAATTACGACCTGTACCTTGTGCAGTCGGTTGACACCGGCGAGGTAAGCCTGTTTAAAACACTAAAGCCTAAAATAATACAACTTACCAGCACCAGCGACGACGAAATAAACCCGGTGATGGCATCGGACGGTAAAAAAATTGCCTACGTACGCGGCCGCGGCACCCTGGTTGTAGCCGATATTGATGCCAACGGAAAATTGAAAAACGAAAAGCAACTGACCAATAGCTGGGCACAACCTAATAGTATAGCCTGGAGCCCCGATAATAAATGGATAGCCTACAGTCAAAGCGATTTGAACGCTAACAACGAAGTGTACATACAGGCAGCCGACAACTCGTACGGCCCGGTAAACGTAACCATGCACCCACGTACCGACAACCGGCCCTTTTGGAGTGCCGATGGTAGTAAACTTGGCTTTTTATCGGCCCGAAATAATTTAAGCGATGATGTTTGGTTTATCTGGCTAAAAAAATTGGACTGGGAAAAAGAAACCGAAGACTGGCAGGAGGAACCAAAGGTTGAAGCCACCACCGCAAAATCATCTATTAAAACAAAAAAAGAACCTGTAATAATTGACTTTGATGGTATAAGTGAGCGGCTTGTGCAGGTAACGAGTGCTGCAGGCGACGAAAGCGATTTTGCTATTTCCAACGACGGCGAAACATTTTATTACACTGCCAACACCCCTACTGCCCGTGGCAGGGACCTTTACAGTGTAAAATGGGATGGCAAAGACATTAAGGAGCTTACCAAAAATGGCGCAAACCCCGATAACCTGATTATGGATGCCGAAGGCAAATACCTGTATTATGCAAGACAGGGTGGCAGCATGTGGCGAATGGACACCAAAAGCAGCACCAGCGAAAGCCTGCCGTACAATGCCCGTTTAAAAATTGACTATACCACCGAACGCGAACAAATTTTTGAAGAAGCCTGGCGCACCATCCGCGACCAGTTTTACGATCCTAACATGCACGGCTACAACTGGAAGGCCTTGCACGATAAGTATAAGGAAAGGGCTGTAAATGCCAGTACCAGCAACGATTTCAGGGACATGTTTAATTATATGTTGGGCGAACTAAACTCAAGCCACATGGGCTTTAATGCCGCGGACCGCATAGAAACACAACAGGAAAAAACCGGGCTGTTGGGCACCGAATTGGTACCCGTTAAAAATGGAATGAAGGTGGTACGGGTAATACCGGGATCGCCGGCAGAACGTACCGCAAGCCATTTGTACAGTGGGGATGTAATAACAGCCGTAAATGGCATGCCTGTAGCCGAAAACGAAAACTTTTTTGCCCTGCTAAATGGTATGGCCGACGAAAAAATATTGCTGAATGTACAGTCATTGGCCGGGGCGGCACGGGAAGTAGTTATCAGGCCAGCCAGCTCGCTATCGCGGCCTTTGTATGACGAATGGGTGGATAACCGCCGCAAACTGGTATACAAGTACAGCAATGGAAAACTTGGTTACCTGCACATACAAGCCATGAATATGTCCAGCTTTGAGAGTGTAGAGCGAGCCTTTACGACTGCCGGATATGGTAAGGAAGGAATGATCATTGACGTACGCTATAATGGCGGTGGCAGCACTACCGATTACTTAATGAGCGTATTGAATTACAAGCAACACGCCTACACCATTCCACGTGGCGCATCGGACAACCTTGAACGCGACAAAATGAAATTCAGGGATAATTATCCGGTTGGCGAGCGGCTGGTATTTGCAGCGTGGCTTAAACCATCCATTGCTATTTGCAACGAGGGAAGTTATAGTAATGCCGAAATATTTAGCCATGCGTATAAGCAACTGGGTATTGGCAAACTGGTAGGTTTACCCACCAACGGCTCTGTTATAAGTACCGGCTCGCGTACTATGGTTGATGGTAGTACTGTAAGGGTACCCGGCCGCGGATGGTTTGTAAAAGCCACCGACAAAAACGAGGAACTAGGCCCCGCGGTGCCCGATATGTTGGTAGAAAATTCGCTGGATTACGTAACCACCAAAGAGGATGCCCAGCTAAAAGCTGCTGCCGACGAATTAATGAAGGACATCAATGCAAAAAAACAATAGGTTACAAGCCAAGTGTAAGCCGCACTTTACGGCTTAGGCCACCAACCACCAATTGATACGACTGCCTTAGATAACGGTGTAATGCCTGCTTATCTAAGGCAGTTGTTTTTACCACCTTTACCCATTTATTGCGGGCAAAGTAAGGCGCCTGGCCTACGCCGTCTATTTCGGTAAGCATGGCAAAATCTTCTTCAGTAACTTTAAAAGTCACTCCAAAATCGCCCTCCATATCGGCAAGGCAAAATATTTTGTCACCAACCATAAATACCAGGTTATCCCATTTAATTGCCTCCGTTACACCCGGCAGCGATAAGCAAAATTGTTGGATGGCTTCCATAATAGCTATCATTAAAATAATACAAAGTAACTGGTGTAAATGGAAAAGAAAAGGACCATACTTCCATAAAAAAAACAGCAGTAAAAACTGCTGTTGGTATATATTGTATAAATGGATGCTATTTATTCTTCTTTTGGCCTTTTGGTGCAAAAATCACCAACATTCTTTTTCCTTCCATTTTTGGCATGCTTTCCAACACACCTACTTCGGCAAGGCGTTCGGCAAATTTCAACAAAAGCAATTCGCCGCGGTCTTTAAACATAATGGCCCGGCCTTTAAACTGCACATAGGCTTTTACCTTATTGCCTTCTTTTAAAAACTTTTCGGCGTGCTTGCATTTAAAGTCAAAGTCATGGTCGTCGGTACCAGGCGTAAAGCGAATTTCCTTTACTTCACTTTGCTTGGCATTCGCCTTCATTTCCTTTTCCTTGCGCTTCTTTTCGTATAAAAATTTCTTATAGTCAATTATCCTGCACACTGGTGGTGCTGCATTGGGCGATATCTCTACCAGGTCAAGCCCTTGTGCTTCAGCCATTGCCAACGCCTGTTCGGTTGGGTAAACGCCCGGCTCTATTCCTTCGCCTACCAGCCTTACCTCTGGTATACGTATCATACGGTTTGTGCGGTGTTCCTGTTGTACTTCTCTTCTAAAATTGGGGTTTCTACCCCGGTAATTTGGGTTTAATGCCATTAATTGTTTTTTGGTGATCTATTTTTTAATGATTGAATATTGATACAATAAACGTACTTATTTTTTTAGGAACTTTACTTAAAGATGACATACTTATTGTACACAAAGCCTGTCATAATTTCAGTAAAAGTAACAAATTATTCAAACGGCCTTTTTAAATCAACTTCTTCCGTTAAAAGGTTAATTACTTCAGGTATGGTTTTTACACCCACGTCGCCTTTCGATTGCCGCCGCAGGGCCACTTTTTGTTCCTGCATTTCTTTTTCCCCCACCACAAACATATAGGGTATTTTGTTTATTTCAGCCTCTCTTATTTTCCGTCCAATTTTTTCGTTGCGTGCATCAACCGACACCCGCAGGTCGGCTTTTTTAAGTTGGGCTGCTACCTGGTTTGCGTAATCAATGTATTTTTCGCTAATGGGCAACACAATACCTTGTTCGGGCGCCAGCCACAGCGGAAACTTACCTGCACAGTTTTCAATAATAACAGCAATAAACCTTTCAAGGCTTCCAAAAGGTGCACGGTGTATCATTACCGGGCGATGTTTGGTATTGTCTTCTCCAATATAGGTAAGGTCAAACCGCTGGGGCAGGTTATAATCAACCTGGATAGTTCCAAGCTGCCACTTACGCCCAATAGCATCCTTAACCATAAAGTCAAGCTTCGGGCCATAAAAAGCAGCTTCGCCATATACCGTTTCGGTCTTTAATCCTTTTTCAGCGGCCGACTCAATAATGGCCCTTTCTGCTATCTCCCAGTTTTCGTCGCTGCCAATATATTTGTCCCTGTCGTTTTTATCGCGCAGCGAAATTTGAGCGGTATAATCCCTTAATGCCAAACTATCCAATACATACAGCACCAGGTCAATCACTTTTTTAAACTCATCTTTTACCTGCCCGGGCATGCAAAAAAGGTGTGCATCGTCCTGGGTAAAGCCCCGTACACGGGTTAGGCCATGTAGCTCGCCGTGTTGTTCGTATCGGTAAACCGTACCAAATTCAGCAAGCCTCAGCGGCAAATCTTTATAACTACGTGGGCTGCTTTTATAAATTTCGCAGTGATGCGGGCAGTTCATTGGTTTTAAAAAAAATTCTTCGCCTTCCTGCGGGGTGGCTATCGGTTGAAAACTGTCTTTGCCATACTTTTCGTAGTGGCCGCTGGTAACATACAGGTTTTTGTGGCCTATATGCGGTGTAACCACGGGCAGGTAACCACTTTCCATTTGTGCCTTTTGCATAAACTGTTGCAGCCTTTCGCGAAGCATAGCGCCTTTTGGCAACCATAAAGGCAAGCCAAGTCCCACCATTTCCGAAAAAGTAAACAATTCCAACTCCTTACCCAGCTTTCTATGGTCGCGTTTTTTTGCTTCCTCCAGCATTACCATGTACTCTTCCAGTTCCTTTTGGTTGGGAAAGCTTACCCCATAAATGCGGGTAAGCATTTTGCGTTTTTCATCGCCGCGCCAATACGCACCAGCAATGCTTGTTAGCTTAATGGCCTTTATAAAACCTGTATGCGGTATGTGTGGCCCTCGGCACAAATCGGTAAAATTGCCCTGGCTATAAAAAGTAATATGGCCATCTTCTAACCCCTCTATCAATTCCAGTTTATACTCGTCCTGCTTAGTACTAAAATAGCCAACCGCTTCTTCTTTAGGAACCTCACGGCGCTGGTAGGCATTGTTTTGTTTGGCCAGCTCCACCATTTTCACTTCCAGTTTACGCAAGTCATCTTCGGTAATCTGGCGGTCGCCCAGGTCAATATCGTAATAAAAGCCTTTTTCAATAGCGGGGCCAATACCCAGCTTTACACCGGGAAAAACCACTTCAAGCGCCTCGGCCATCAGGTGCGCCGACGAATGCCAGAAGGTTGATTTTCCCTCCAGGTCGTCCCACATTAAAAATTTCATGCTGCTATCCGTTGTTATGGGTTTGCCCATATCCCACACTTCACCATTTACTTTGGCAGCCAAAACTTTGCGGGCCAACCCTTCGCTAATTGATTTAGCGATATCCAAACCGGAAGTTCCATTTTCGTATTGCCTTACGGCACCGTCAGGAAAAGTAACATTGATCATAAACTGCTCTACTATTTTTTGCGTTTGCAAATGTAACAAACTATACTTAGCCAAACCCACCGGTTTTAAATAACAAAATACCCCGGGTTATTAACCATAAACCATAGGTTACCGACACAGGGTCAGGTAGAATAATCGACAAATTATGATGGATAAAAACACAAATCTTTACATTTGCGCTAAATAACCCTGAGACATTTGCAGGTATGAAGAAAATTGAACTGGAAATAGTAGCATTATCGCACAGTATTACCCAAACGCATTCATATGCAGTGGTGTTAGGCGAGGTAAATGGTTTGCGCAGGCTGCCAATAGTAATTGGTGGCTTTGAAGCACAGGCAATTGCAGTGGCATTGGAGCGTATGCAGCCAAGCCGCCCACTTACCCACGACCTGTTGAAAAACTTTATGAATGCCTTTAGTGTAGACTTGCATGAAATTATCATTAGCGACCTTCAGGAAGGCATATTTTACTCAAAGCTGGTATGTGTAAACGAGCACGACACCGTAGAAATTGACAGCCGTACCAGCGATGCGCTGGCGTTAGCCGTACGTTTTGGATGCCCCGTGTACACTTACGACCATATACTTGATAGCGCAGGCATACTAATGGAAGACGCTCCGGGGGGCAAAAAGAAAGGCGGGCCAACCACAACAACTATTGCCGAACCAGGCAGCCGCGACGACCTTAGCGGACTAACCTTAGATGAGTTGAACATTCTTTTATCGGAAGTGCTGGACCAGGAAGATTACATAAGGGCCATTTCCATACGCGATGAACTTAAAAAGCGGGATAAATAAATTGATAAGGCGTATTGCCGGCGCAAGCCCAAGCCGCAAATCTTTGTATTGGCAATCAAGCGGTATATTTTTTTTGGAAACGGGCAGTTGTAATGCTATTTAACTCCGGTTGTGTCACTCACTTGTACGGCAACAATGCTATTGAGCTTTTTAATACAAAACACATCACGGCAAAAGAGACTAAAATTATTTAAAAACTTTCTATTAACAGTTTACGCAATCTATTCCCACATCATCTTTACAAATTTTAGTTTCACCAGCAACCTAATGATTGTTTTTCCTAACTGCAAAATAAACCTGGGGCTACATATTACAGGCAAAAGGCCCGATGGCTACCACAACCTTGAAACGGTATTTTACCCCGTGCCCTGCACCGATATATTAGAAATTATACCTGCCGACACCTTTACGTTTACTACCACCGGTATACCAATACCCGGTGGTGACAATGCTAACCTTTGCACTAAAGCGTACCAGCTACTACAACAACAGTTTCCACAATTGCCACCGGTACACATACACCTACACAAGGTAATACCTATGGGCGCCGGGCTTGGTGGCGGTAGTGCCGATGGGGCCTTTACGTTAACCCTTCTTAATAAAAAATATGACCTGGGCCTTACCCAACAACAATTGCAGCCATATGCGCTTACCCTTGGTAGCGATTGCCCATTTTTTATAAACAACAAACCTGCCTTCGCCACAGGCCGCGGTGAGGTATTAACAGAGGTGCCACTTGACCTTTCGGCCTACAATATTGTTTTGGTCAACCCCGGTATACACCTTAGCACGGCTCAGGCATTTGCTATGCTGCACCCCGGTATGCCGCCCACATCTTTACAAAAAATGATACAACAGCCGGTAGAAACCTGGAAGAACGCACTGGCAAACGATTTTGAACAACCGGTTTTTAAATTATTTCCCGTTATAGCCCAAATTAAAGCGGACTTGTACAATGCGGGTGCCGTTTACGCCAGCATGAGCGGTAGTGGCAGCACTGTATTTGGACTTTTTAATAAAGCGTTGGGGCAAATACCAATCACAGTTGCCGACGGTTACACGTCCTTTCATTTTCCGCTATAACTAACTTTTTTGCCGTTGCCGTTTTGCATAGGCATAAAAAAACCGCCAGTTGCCTTACGCAGCTGGCGGTTAAGTAAGTTTATTATGCACGTTTACATGCCTGGAAAAAGCGGCCGCGCAACCTGCCTAAATGGCCATGGAATGGAAATCATGACCAATACAAAGGAGATAAGGAAAAACGCAAATGACCGCTTGTGCTTTTTTTCGGGGCTGATGCTTTTTTTGCCTACTGCCCTGCCAATGGTAATTAACACAATGGCAATCAACATGGTAGTGGTATGCTCAATGGCAAAAAACCTTGCCGAAGCATCTTTCATTACACCTGCCATGCCCATGGACTGAATTAATTTTAGCCCCCACGGGCCCACCACCCATTGGTAAATACCTATCAACAAAGTTATATGAGCCGATATCATTAAAAATAAGGCTGTCTTTTTATCGCCGCTTGTATACTGGCGTTTACCAATAATGCCCGATAAAGCCTTGATAATGGTTACTACCAATAAAATAAGAATTACCCAACGCATCAGGTTATGTAAGTGTAATAGTCCGGTGTACATGTAATAGTTTTTTGGGGGCAAAATTAGGGGTAAATCATTTGCCGCCGTTTGCTTTTAGGTTGTTAATACAATTTAAGAAAACAATAAATTTTTAGCTGGTGTAGCCTGCACAGTTATTTTTGCGTAATGAAACAACTGGTGTTTATAGCTATCTGTTATATATTAATAATGGGCTGCGGCAATAATGGAAACCAACACGAACAGGGCAACAGTGCCGACCTAAAAATATTAATCCAAATGAAGGAATTGGTTGAAAAATATCCCGACAGTGCATCGTTTAGAATGTTGTATATAAATGCCCTTGACAGCCTACAGCGCTACCCCGAAGCGCTTGCACAAACCGATAGTATGATACAGCGCGACAGCCTCAATAATGGCCTGTGGTTTGCCCGCGGGCAGTTACTGGAAAGTGTAAAAGATACATTAGCGGCTATAACCAGCTACGAAAAAGCCCTGGCCATTTACCCATCGGTAGAGGCGCAGCTAAACCTTGCCAACCTGTACGCCGAAAAACAAAATCTAAAGGCGCTGGCCATTTGCCAAAATGTGAGCCGAATGAGCCTTGGCCGCGAAACCGATGCCAATTGCGATTTTATCGCCGGTATATATCATGCACGTTCGGGCAATGCTGCAAAAGCCATCAGCTTTTTTGACAGGGCCATTAACAACAACTACACTTTAATGGAAGCCTATATGGAAAAGGGCTTTGTTTTTTTTGACCAGAAAAAATACCCCGAAGCGCTACAGACTTTTGAAACAGCCATCACCGTGTCTAACCTTTATGCCGACGCCTATTATTGGAAAGCCAAAACGCTGGAAACCATGGGCAAAAAAGAAGATGCGCTTACCAATTACGAGCGGGCGCTGGGTTTAGATAAACAAATAAAAGAAGCCAGGGAAGCGATTGACCGGCTAAAATAAACCCGTGGCTGGTATATAGAAATTACCTGTTGTTTAGTTAAATGTGCGTTGTAGATAGGGAGCAAACTTTTAAGTACAGGGCAATGACTCTAAACTTATTATTTACCTCAAATTTTAGTAACGGGATTTTTTAAATAACATGACACTGAAAATTAAATGCTCCTAAACATACCATATGCCAATTATAGCTCCTTCTTTACTTGCATCTAATTTTTTAAACCTACAGGCCGAATGCACTATGCTTAACGAAAGTGAGGCCGACTGGTTTCACCTGGATGTAATGGATGGCACCTTTGTACCCAATATAAGCTATGGACTGCCCGTAATTGAGCACATACGCAAAGCAACCACCAAAATTTGCGATGTACACCTGATGATTGTGGAGCCCGGCAACCTGGCCGAGGCTTTTAAAAATGCGGGGGCCGACATTATTTCGGTACACATTGAGGCATGCCCTAACCTGCACCGCAATATTCAGCAAATAAAAGGGTATGGTTTAAAGGCAGGGGTGGCGGTCAATCCGCATACGCCCATTGCCTCGTTGGTTGATATTATTGCCGATGTAGACCTGGTAAACTTAATGAGCGTTAACCCCGGGTTTGGCGGCCAACAATTTATTCCACACACCCTTGAAAAAATAAAGCAATTATGCCGGTTAATTAATGATAGAGGGCTATCGGTAATAATTGAAATTGATGGCGGAGTAACGTTGAAAAATGCACAGGAAATACTTGATGCAGGCGCAACCGTATTGGTTGTTGGAAGTAGTGTGTTTAAAGCAAGCAATCCAAAAGAGGCTATTAAGGCTTTTAAGGCGATGGGGTAAGAGATTAATTAGGGTGATGAAGCAACTTACTGTTTTAGTCTTTGCTAAATGTCCATTCGTTGATGAAGTATTCCTACCATTTCAATTTCATTTGAAGAATGGTTGAAGCGATAAAAAATTAAATGCAACTTTACTTTACTACAACGATAATTTTCTCTAACATGGCCAAAATCCTTTCCTAAAGTTGGGAATAATAAAACGTACTGAACTTCTTCAAAAATTACCTGAATATACCGATCGGCCTTCTGGACCGACCATTTTTCAACTGAGTACAAATTAGATATTCTGAATGTCTTCTCTTGACTTTGAATTAAACTGACAACTAATTATTCGGGTATCGCTTGTGAAGTTCACTAATGAATCTTTCCTTATCAATTTGTTTTATAAATCCTGATTGCTCACCTATTTGGAGTTCACTGACTAATTCTTCTTTTAATTTTTTTTCTTGTTTAAAAAGCCTGAGCGCAGCCCTTACAACTTCCCTTGCCGAAGAAAACCTTTCACTTTTAATTTGATTACTTATAAAACCATCGAAATAATCTCCCAATAAAATTGACGTGTTTGTTGCCATAACTACCGATTTTATTAAATAAACCAATTCATGGTATGTATTTAAAATTCATTATTTAGTCTTCATAAAATGTACCTACTTCGGACCTTTATAGAAAATTAAACCTTAAATAATTATAAAATATCCGACCCAATCCTTTCCCACCTAATCACAATTGCACTTATACTCCTCCTCAAGATCAATTACCGTAACCACCGATAAATGCCGTTGTTTTGGGGCAAAAATGATGCGTACGTGTTGGCGGTCTTTAGTATTTCCTTCCATGGCGTAGGTGGGACCCTTGGGATTGTGGAGGTTGCTTTTGTTATAATTAATGGTGCCGGTGGCTAAAATATCCCGCACTTCCCGCTGGGAAATGTGGCGGCAGGCCATGCGGCATTTGGCATGTTTGGTAAAATACAGCTCCCGTGTGTTTCTATCTAATTTTTCAGGGGGCTGCCCCGTAGTCATATCTTTTTTAGGCGGTTGCCCATTTTGGCTGGTATTGCTAACAACTGCCGTATTATTTAATTTACAGCGTTTTAAGCCAATAGCTAACAAACCCAACAGGGCAAAAAGTACGTAAGGCAGCAGTTTTTTAAAGCTCATTGCGGGTTATAATTGATTGTAATATAATAGCGAAAACGAAAGTAAAAAAATAGTTGAGGCTTCCACCGAAAGTGCCTTTTATTGCTGTAGGCACAAATGCCCGGCAAACCGGGCTGGCGTATTATCTTTGCGGCTTGTATGAACCAAAAAAAATCAGTGGCCTTTCACACGCTGGGCTGTAAGCTAAATTTTAGTGAAACGTCCACCCTGTCAAGACTTCTTGAAAACGAAGGATTTGAGAAAAAGGAATTTACCGACCAGGCGGATGTGTATGTGATCAATACCTGCTCGGTAACCGATAATGCCGATAAAGAATGCCGGATGTTGGTGAGGCGTATTCAGCGTAAGGCACCTGCCAGCATAGTAGTAATTACAGGTTGCTATGCCCAGTTAAAAGCCGATGAAATAGCCTTGATTGATGGTGTTGACCTGGTGCTTGGCGCGGCCGAAAAGTTTAATATTGCCCAACATTTAAAAGAATTTACCAAGGGCGACGACACCCGCATTTGCAGTTGCGATATAGCGGAAGTATCGGGCTTTCATGCCTCCCACTCTATTAACGACCGCACCCGTACTTTTTTAAAAGTGCAGGATGGTTGCGATTACACCTGCGCATTTTGCACTATACCTATGGCTCGTGGCAAAAGCCGTAGCGATACTGTTGTCAACGTATTAAAAAAAGTAGAAGAACTGGCGGTTTCCGGTGTAAAAGAAATAGTGCTTACCGGCGTAAACCTCGGCGATTTTGGCAAAGGCCCCGAGGGAAATAAAAAACATGATGAAACCTTTTTGGACCTTATTAAGTCTATAGAAGTAGTGGACGGAATTGAGCGCTACCGCATATCAAGTATTGAACCCAATTTGCTAACCAACCAGGTAATTGAATTTGTAGCCAATAGCGATAAGTTTATGCCTCATTTTCACATACCACTGCAAAGTGGCAGTAACACCATTTTAGGGTTAATGCGCCGCCGATATAAACGGGAGTTGTATGCGGAGCGGGTGCAACTTATTAAAACACTATTGCCGCATTGCGCTATTGGGGTAGATGTGATTGTAGGGTTTCCCGGCGAAACCGACGAATTATTTAATGAAACGGTATCATTTTTACAGGAGTTGGACATATCCTATTTGCACGTGTTTACCTATAGCGAAAGGCCCAATACGCTGGCAGTAACAATGGATTGTATTATACCGGTAAATGTTAGAAATGACCGTAACAAAAAGCTTCGCAACCTAAGTTTTATGAAAATGAGCGAACATACCCGCAGGCATATTGGCCAAACCCGCAAAGTTTTGTTTGAGGGAAACAGCAAAAATGGTATGATGGAAGGCTATAGCGATAACTATATAAAAATTACAATTCCGCAAAGGAGCGATTGGGTTAACCAAATAGTTCCGGTAAAAATTTAAACGGTATGGACACTTTTGAAAATAGAAACCTTAAAAAGTACCTGGTAACCATTAATTTTTTTATGGACGAGGACTTTATGGCCCTGGTGCCACCCCATCGTAATTACATAAACAACCTTATTAACAAATGTATTATTGATAGCTACGCGGTAAGTATGGAAAGTTACCGAAGCTGGATTATGATGACCGCCGAAAGCAAAGATGAAGTGACCGATTACCTCAAACGCTCACCATTACACCACTACTGGACCTACCAAATAGATGAATTGTTTGTGTACGACGGGCAAACTTACCGGCTACCTGCCCTGCAAATGAACTGACCTTTAGCCTGATTTAGCCTTCCATCGGAAAAAACTTTACCACCAGTTTTTAAAACCGCACTACTTTTTAGTGCGCATTACCACCAAAAACAGCTTGTGAGCGTACTTTAATGCTATCGAATTTTATTACTTCGGCATTAATGGACTTAACGCATTTTTTGTTAATAATAAATCAGGTAAATAACCGATCTGTATGACAATACGGTCAATGGCCTCAAAAAAAAATTTGTCAACACCAATATAAGTTCGAGATTTCTAAAAAATTGTAAACATTTAGTTATGAAAAAAGCACTATTTATTTTATCGTTTTGCCTGATTGGCAGCATTGCAATGCAAGCCCAAACAACAACAGCGAGTAAAGATTTTTTAGGCACCTGGAATATGGTATTTATTGGCGTGCCCGACGGCGACGTTAAATGCCAGTTGGTACTTACCGATAGTTTGGGTAAACTATCGGGTATTATAAAATTTGCAGATCCTAAACCAGGCGAAGCACCTATAGCCAACCCCGAGGTAAAAGATTCGATTATTACGTTTAATGCCACTTTACAGGGCTACGATGTTGACTTTTATCTTACACGTAAAATGGACAACACCTTAAATGGCACCATGTATAACAATATGTTTGAAGTAAACGGCAAAAAGAACGAAGAAGCATCGCCTGCCAAAAAATAGCCAACTTTAGTCAAAAGCCAGGCCATTCGTAAAAAAAACTGCACTCTACAATAAGGTGCAGCTTTTTTATGCCTTTAAGACAATGTGCACATTAAGCCACAAAAATATTCTCAGCAAATTTTTGGCTTACGTTACTCACTTTGCCGTCCACTTCTATTGCCAGCATGGCATCGTACTCCTGCCTGTCAATTACTTTTATATTACTGCTTATACCCAGGCCCACCTTTACCACGTATTGTAAAAAAGAGGCCGTATTGTCCTTTACCGACATCATTTTGCAGGTTTTGCCAATACTAATTTCGGCCAGCGTTTTTCGTGGCTGCGTTTTTAATTCGCCGTTAGCGGCAGGTATTGCCTCGCCATGTGGGTCTACCTCGGGGTGTCCCAAAAACTGGTCAAGTTTCTCTATTAGTTTTTTAGATTGAATATGCTCTAACTGCTCGGCCACTTCATGTACCTCATCCCAGGTAAAATCTAATTTTTGGTATAAAAAAGTTTCCCATAGGCGATGTTTGCGTAATACTTCTATAGCACGTTGCCTACCCTCGGGGCTTAGCGATATTTTACCATATTTCTCATACCGTATCAGTTTCTTCTGTTTTAGCTTTTTAAGCATATCGTTAACGGTGGCAGGCTTTACGTTTAAGTGGGTAGCCAGCTCGTTAGTGCCGGCCTCGGGCTTGGCAGGGTCTTCGCCTGTTAAATGAAACAATCCTTTTAAATAATTCTCTTCGGTATTAGACAACATGCGACAAATGTAACAGAATTCAAAAAATAAAATTGTTAGGTAAGTCTAACTTTATATTTTTGCGTATATAACTTTTGTGATGAGAATATTCAAATTCTACTTATTAGTAGCATTAGCGCTTTTTATACTGGCACCAGCCATAAGCCAGTCCAGTATTTCGGGCTTAGTAACCACCGATGGCGTTGCAGTTGCCTACGCCAGCGTTCAGCTAAAAGGCCTGTCAAAAGGTACCAGCAGCGACAGCCTGGGAAAATTTATTTTAAAAGAGGTGCCCCGCGGCCGCTATACATTGGTTATATCGGCAGTCGGTTTTACCCCGGCAGAAGAAACGATCAATATAAACAGCGATGCGCAGCGAACGGTATATGTATCGCTACAGCCCGTGCAGTTATTGTTTGACGAATTGGTGGTTACCGGCACCCGCACTTTTAAGCGCAAAACAGAAAGTGCAGTAATAGTAAACGTATTAGATAGTAAAACACTTACCAACCTGCAGGTTTGCAACCTGTCCGAAAGTTTAAAGTTTCAGCCCGGTTTAAGGGTAGAAACTGACTGCCAAACCTGCAACTACACGCAGTTGCGCATGAACGGTTTGGCAGGCGGTTACAGCCAGATATTAATTAATGGCCGCCCCATTTTTAGTCCGCTAATGAGCTTGTATGGGCTGGAGCAACTGCCGGTAAATATGATAGAAAGGATTGAGGTGATCAGGGGTGGCGGATCGTCGTTATACGGATCGAGTGCTATAGGCGGCACGGTAAATGTAATAACTAAAATACCCGCCAAAAATGCGTACGAAGTAAATTCCTTCTATCAAAATACAGGTGGCCAAACCAGCGATTACGTGCTAAATGCAAACGGAACGTTGGTAACAAAAAAGAAAGATGCCGGGGTGTCGTTTTTTCTAAACCATCGCCAGCGCGGCTTGTACGATGCCAACGGGGATAATTTTTCGGAGTTACCCCAGCTTACCAACAACGCAGCAGGAGCTAATTTTTTTTATAAGCCCAAATACAACCAAAAATTGGAGGTGAGCATTAGCAACTTACGCGAATACAGGTACGGAGGCGAAATGGTAAACAAACCGGCCTACCTGGCCTTACAGTCCGAAGAGCGGGACCACAACATTTGGATGGGCAATGTTGATTACCAGATCAACTTTAACGACAATAAGTCGTCGTTTATTACCTATGCGGCCTGGCAGCATACCAAACGCGATCATTACACAGGCATACTTCCTGACAGCGCAGCAGATGTTTTAAAACATGTATCAGCGCCGCCTTACGGCAATTCAAAAACCACCACGTTACAAGGCGGCTTTCAACTAAACCATACTATTTCAAAATTTATTGGCGGCGATAATGTATTGACACTTGGCAGCGAATATTTGTCGGACAAAGTTTTTGACCAGATACCCGCCTACCGGTACCTTGTAGACCAACACTCAAAAAACTGGGGCACTTTTATACAAAGCGACTGGGCTGTTACACCACAGTTCAACATCCTGTCTGGCATACGTATGGACCACCACAACCTTGTAGATCACGTTGTATTTAGTCCGCGGGTGGCACTTCTTTATAAATTAAAAAGCACCACGCAGTTAAGGCTAAGTTATGGCACCGGCTTTAGGGCACCGCAGGCCTTTGATACCGACCTGCACATAGCCTTTGCAGGTGGCGGTGTATCGCGGGTGCAGCTAGCTCCCAATCTACAACAGGAACGCTCCAGAAGCCTTAGCGCATCGGTAAACTACGATAAGGCAACCGAAAATTTTATTGCAGGCTTTACGCTTGAAGGTTTTTACACCAACCTGAAAAATGCCTTTGTACTTACTAATATAGGGCAGGATAATTTTGGTAATATATTTCAAAAACAGAACAACGATGGTGCATCAGTTGCGGGCATTACCACCGAATTAAGGGCTAATTATAAAAGAAAAATACAATTAGAAAGTGGCTTTACTTTTCAGCTGAGCCGATTTAAAGAGGCCGTGGAAAATATACAAGGCGTAGCACCTACCAAAACCTTTTTACGCACACCCAACGCCTATGGATTTTCCAATTTAAACATTACCGCAACAAAAAATTTAAACATTAATATCAATTATGTTTTTACCGGCCCAATGGAGCTGGCCCACTTTGGTGGAGCCAACAATTTTCCAAACGATCAAATGGTTACCTCCCGTTCGTTTTCGGAGGTAAACAGCCGCATTGGCTATACTTTTGACATACATAAAGCCTTGTGTGACCTTGAAATATATGGAGGCGTAAAAAATATTTTTAATGCCTACCAAACCGATTTTGACAAGGGAAAAAACAGGGATAGTAATTATGTTTATGGCCCGGCACAACCACGAACTGTTTTTATAGGCATTAGGATAAAGTCAGAATAAACTGATTTGCTACTCTCAATTTTGGCACAAAACCTCCTGGAATAATACTAACGGGGGTTAGTATAAATTCAAAGGTCGAAAAAAGCAGTACAGATTTATCTGTGCTGCTTTTTCATTTTTAAAAGAAGTTGCCAGTTTTTCGGCAAACCGCTAACGTTTCCGCCATTACGCGGAATGCGCTAAACCAACGGAGCTATGTAGTTTTGTGGGCAGCAATAATCTGTTAAATTATTACACTGCTCTTTCATTTTTCGTCAAAACAAATCACCGGTAAACCCAATATTATACTGGTTTTATGATGGAGTATAGTAGGTAAATAATCTACCTAAATACAAAACACCCCACTGTTATGAGGTGTTTTTTGTGGGATCACATCCCGATTTTCGGGAAACCGCGGACCCTTCTGCCCATAAGCGTAATGCGCTAAACCAAATATGTTTGATGCCTTCTTTTAGGCTTACGAATGCCCAATAATTGAAAAACCCCGATAAATCGGGGCTATTCTGGTGGGAGCACATCCCGATTTTCGGGAAACCGCGGACCCTTCTGCCCATAAGCGTAATGCGCTAAACCAAATATGTTTGATTGTTACTTTTAGGCTTATGAATGTCCTATAATTGAAAAACCCCGATAAATCGGGGCTATTCGGTGGGAGCACATCCCGATTTTCGGGAAACCGCGGACCCTTCT